>JAFSKR010000015.1 GCA_017448825.1 Bacteroidaceae bacterium | reverse complement strand
TCGAGCAAATCAACAACTACTTCGCCTACGGTGGACTTTTGAATGACATAACCACAGGCACAGACGTACAAATCCACAAGTATAACAGCAAGGAACTGGACAGGATGTATGGCTTAGACTTATATGATTATGGAGCAAGGACAAACTTAAATACTACAAGATTATGAAAAAATTGTTTATTATTATTGCATTGTTTGTGGCAAGCACGTCAATGATGCAGGCACAACCAGAACCAGTGATTCTGAATCCAACGAATCAAGGAAATGGAGCTAATCATGGGCAGAAACCAAGAACTCCTATCGCTATTCCCGAGGCTTACATTGATGGTTACACCCTAACCTTCGATTCTTCCTGCATAGGTTGTACCATTACACTTCTGAACGAAAATGAAGAGGTGGTATATATAGTGGTAAAACCTTGAGGATAACCAACGACATCAATTTCTACAGAGGTGTCACTCTCAACTTGGCGGCAGGAAGTAAACTGATTGTTGATGGCGGGAGTTTGACAGATGTATCTATCAATTATGTGGGAACCCCAGGCACTTCCATTGAAATTATCAACAATGGTTCCATAAAATACTTGGAGAATCAAGATTTTTCTGTACCTTTGGGCACAGAACTGGAAATGAATTACGGAACAATTAATTAAAGAAGTTTATATGAAAAGAATATATATGGTGCTTCTACTGGCTGTGTTATGTACAAGTCTTATGGGTCAGAATAATCCTTTCATTGAAGTTGGTAAGACATGGCACGTTCGGTTCTATTCGCATAACCAGTTGTGGCTACAGACTTATCATGAAGGACCTTACGAAGAATATGATTTGTATTTGGGTGAAGAAAGAGGCGATGACATGGAACAGGGAAATGACAGTGTCAATGCCGACACTGTGATGGCAGGGAAAGAGTATTGGAAACTATACAAAGACAATGGTGAGAATCAGACGGTTGCCGCCATGCTGCGAGAAGAAGATGGTAAGGTGTTTCGTTGGAGTACAAGCGACGGACGAGAATGGCTGCTTTACGACTTCACATTGCAGGAGGGCGATATGTTCAACCTCCCTGGCAACGGGAAAGAGGATTACTTCGTTTGCAACGTGACGAAAACAGATACGCTGAACATCAGTGGGCATTCGTTGAAAAGGATTGTCTTCAAGGCCAAGGTGTCAGAACAATATGATGAATATGAAGAAGATGATGATGGTGTAGGGTATGAAGTCGAATACGATGAAGATGGGAGTGATGTGTCAACAAATGTATGGATAGAGGGGATTGGCTGTCCGAACGGTGACCCTCTGAATAATGTTGTTGATGCAAATTTGGTGGGTGGAGGCATGGATTTATCCCCATACGTTTATACAGCCACGGACTTTTATTCGTTTTCGTTTGATTTCCAAGGTATTAGAGGATGTGAACTTATGGTGGATGAGGACGTGACGGACGAACTGCTTGGAGACAAGTGGGGCATAGACAGTCTGCACTATGAATTATTGGCAAATGAGGACGAAGAGGGAAACAGGTCGGACACGTTGCATATCTCTGGCCATATATGGTTGGATAGTGCCCCCCATCACTACCTTTACTGCTATAATGATTTCAATATTAATTCCACTATTACATTTGAACGGGTGTCTGTAGGGTCTGCCGCTTCTGACTTGAGAGCCTATCGGGTGGATTTGAGGTTCCTCGCTTTCTACAAAGACTATCATTACACGGCGATGGATGGCGAAGGAAAACATCCCCTTTCAAGGATTACGGCATCCGTTCCCTTCGTAATGCCATTAAGTTCAACCAACCAAGGGGCATTCAACTTGAGTGGGCAACCTGTTAACGCTATGCCGCATCGTGGCATTGTTGTACAAGACGGGAAGAAGGTGCTGGTGAGGTGAAGTTAATATAACGTTGAATTATACAAAAACAAATCACAAATTTTGATGCTCCATGACACAGAAATAGTTAAAACGACACGCAATGAGAAAGTATTTCATATATGATTTTTATGCCTATTCCCATTACTTATAAAGATAATCACGGAAAGGGGCATCGTACACAGAGCCCATGAAATGAGTTTTTTTCATCTATCATCGTCATGTCAAAGGTCTCCATGCATCATCTACATGGAGACCCTTTTTGTTGCTGTGTCAGCGATGCACCATAGCCACTTCCGTTCCATACCTACCACGGGCATCATCAATCCCTCATATCCTTATACTATTTAGCTTGATTATAAATTATGATTTAACTTGAATACACTTTTCAATTTAGCTTGATTACACCGATTTGTAATCAAGCTAAATTACTTTTTATAATCAAGTTAAATTGAAAAGTGTATTCAAGCCAATTTATTTCTAAATGACGGGGAACATTGAATATAGTGGTGAAAATGGTGTTTGAATACAATCATAATTTATGGATAATTGGCTTCGCCGTGCTAAAGATTCATGGATAAGTCATGGGAATTATATGTTAAAAAAACACGAATTACCATAAATTATTCATAAATTTTATTTGTATCCAAATTCATCGAATTCTCGTTAACTTAAATAAATTTGACCTCTGGTCTTATTTTGTTGCGACTCAGCAGAACTAAAGTATACTTTATCTCTGCATTCGCTGCTCCAAAATTTGGTTTTTCTCTCAGTTAATCGTACCGTTGACTCCGTCGAAGGTGCATGCGCACTTGACATTGTTTATTTTCTTTTGCGTTCGGAAAAACTCAAATAAATTTGGTTTTTCTCTCACTTAATCGTACCTTTGCAGTCGAAAATGAAAATTACATAAATTGCTCACGCTCGACAAAATGAAAACGAGTTTTCTTTTGTTCTCGCTTCACCGCAATTTTCAAAAAGATTGACATGCGCAGATTTTCCTATTTTCTTCTCTTTTTCCTTTGTGTCTTGACCACAAGGGCACAGTTTTATGGCACAGTGATTGATGCCAGCACAGGCGAACCCATCCCCTTTGCTGCCGTGAAATATGTGGGCACATCAGAAGGACGTGCCACCGACATCGACGGCAACTTCACGATGCCGATTCTCGACAATTACAACAAACTGGAAATCACGTTCCTCGGCTATAAGCCCGTCAATGTCACCGTGCAACGTGGCAAGAAGGAGATTCACACCACCATCAAGATGTATTCTGATGACATATTGTTGGGCGAAGTCATCGTGAAGAAGGCGAAGATTCACTACTCCCGAAAGAATAACCCTGCTGTCGAACTGATGCGCAAGGTCATCGCCAACAAGAAACTGAGCGACATCAAGGAAAAGGACTTCTACCACTTCGACAAATATGAGAAGCGCACTTTCTCGCGCAACGACCTGGAGAAATCGGAGGACTCCATCTTGGCAGAAATCTGTCCTGAGACAGGTAAGTTGATTCTTCCCATCATGGTGGATGAAACCATGTCGGAGGAGAATTACCGCAAGAACCCCAAGACGGTGAAGACGACCATCAATGCCAAACGCAGTGACGGTTTCCAGTCGATGCTCTCTTCTGGCGATATGCTCACCACCTACGTGAAGGACATCTTCACCGAAGTGGACATCTACAAGGACAATGTGCGCCTGCTCCAACACCCTTTCATCAGCCCCATCTCCACTACGGAGGCCATTGGTTTCTACCACTACTACATACAAGACACCATCATGGTGGATGACGAACGGTGCATCGACGTGGTCTTCCTGCCTAACAACACGCAGGACTTCGGTTTCTCGGGTCACCTCTTCATCACTGACGATAACCTTAATCAGGTGAAACGTGCCGTGCTGAACATCCCCAACAACTCTGGTGTGAACTTCGTAGAGAACCTCCTAATTATTCAAGACTTCATGACCCTCCCCACGGGAGAGCGTGTCCTCAAGGTGGATGACATGATAGCGGAGATGAAGGGTTTCTATGGTGCCTTGAAACTGCAATGTCAACGCTACACCGCCTACAGCAATTACAATTTCGACCCTATCACCGACAAGAAGGCCTTCAAGTCGCCACAGATTGACCGCGTGATGGCTGATGCTGAGTTCAAAGATTCCGCCTACTGGGCATCCATCCGCCCCATCCAATTGACAAGCACGGAAAGCAACCTCGGCAAGTCGGTCGATGACATCAACCACGACTTGGGCGGCTTCTGGAAGTTCCTCCTCACTGCCGTGGTGGAGAATTCTGTCGAGTTGACCCCGAAGCCTAACAAAATAGACTTCCTCCCCCTGAACGCCATCGTCTCCCACAACGATGTGGATGGCTGGCGCTATCAGGCAAGCCTCCAAACCACTGGCAACCTGTCGCCCCACCTCTTCCTGCGCGGCTATGCTGCCTACGGAACGAAGGACAAAAAAATGAAGTACAAGGCTGAAGTGGAATACTCCTTCAACAAGAAGAAGTATATGGCACACGAGTTCCCAAGACGCTCCATCATTGCTTCCTATATGTACGATGATATGTCACCGGTCGATAAGTTCTCCAACACGACGAAAGATAACATCTATAGCTCTTTCAAGACGAGCAAGGTGGATCAGATGATGTACGTGAACGATTTCAAGTTGAAGTATCAGTATGAGACGAACAACTACATGACGTGGTCGCTGGCTCTTGACAACTCGAAGTTGACTCCGACAGGGAAGCTCATCTATATGCGCAATGCTGACCAGACGCTTCTCCCACACATCAGGACCACCGACTTGAAGTTTGGGTTCCGCTATGCACCACACGAAACTTTCATCAACAGCAAGCAGCAACGACTACGCATCAACCATGATGCGCCCATCATCACGCTGGAGCACACGTTGGGCATGGACGGGCCACTGGGAGGTCAATACAACTACAACATGACCGAGGCAACCCTCTTCAAGAAGTTCTGGTTGCCTGGTGCGTGCGGCAGCATTGAGGCTTATCTGAAGGGAGGCGTGCAGTGGAACAAGGTGCCTTTCCCCATGCTTTTCACGCCACACTCGAACCTTTCCTACTTCGTGCAGTTTGACAGTTGGTCGTTCAATATGCTTCGCAACATGGAGTTCCTCAACGACCGCTACGTTTCTCTGCTTATCAACTGGAACTTCGACGGAAAGATTCTCAACCGCGTTCCCTTGCTGAAAAAGTTGAAACTGCGTGAATACATCGGCTTCAAGATGCTCTACGGACACCTAACCGACAGGAACAACCCCTTCATCCACACCGAGGACAACGACCTCATGCGCTTCCCCACACGCGACGGGCAATACACCTCTTTCGTGATGGGTGACAAGCCCTACATGGAATTGTCGGTCGGCATCAGCAACATCTTCAAGGTGCTCACCATCCAGTATGTGCGTCGCCTCACCTACACCGACCTGCCTGATATCCAAGGAGGGGACAAGCTCAAGAAGAACGGCATCCGCTTTGCCATCGACTTTAAGTTCTAAATAGATAATGTTTGGAAGACATCAGACAACCCCAGTGAAAAGGATGCTCATCATGCGATTCAGCGCGATGGGCGATGTGGCGATGACAGTGCCTGTGGTGTATGCCGTGGCGACACAAAATCCTGAACTACGCATCACGATGATGACACGCACTCGACTGACACCCCTGTTTGAGTGGATGCCATCGAACGTGACTGTGATGGGTGTCGATTTGGAACAGCATGAAGGGCTGAAGGGGCTGACGAACTTGTACCTCGATTTGAGAAAGCATCACTTCGACACAGTGGTCGATTTGCACGATGTGCTGCGAACCATCTACCTGCGCATTTGCTTTCGGGTGAACGGAACGCACGTCGTTACGGTGGACAAAGGCAGGGAGGGAAAAAAGGAACTGATAGGCAATGCACTGACACATGAGGAACTGAAACCGATGGCGGAACGCTATGCCGATGTGTTCAGGAACCTGGGGTTGCGAGCTGACCTCTCTAAAAAGATGAACATCAACCTGCGCAACGAGTGTTTCGCCCCCGTACGTCACCTTGCCGGAGAGAAGCAAGAAGGCGAAAAGTGGGTGGGAGTGGCACCGTTTGCTGCCCATATACAAAAGGTCTATCCATTGGAGAAGATGCAGCAAGTGGTGCATCTGCTGGCAGACAAAGGGCACAAGGTGTTCCTTTTCGGTGCCGGAGAGATGGAGACGAAGGTGCTTTCGTCGTGGGTGGAGACTTATCGGAAGACGGAGGGAAGCAGCAAGCAGTCCCGAGGCGAGGTGTGCTGCACCTGCGGAAAGTTGGGAGGACTGAAAAACGAAATGCTGCTGATGTCGCTACTTGACTTGATGATTTCAATGGACTCTGCCAATATGCACATCGCCTCCATGCTGGATGTACCCGTGTTGTCCATCTGGGGAGCCACCCACCCCAAGGCTGGCTTTGTGGGATATGGACAGAAAGAAGACAGCATGGTGCAAGTGGACTTGCCATGCCGCCCCTGTTCGGTCTATGGCAACAAGGCGTGTCTGTTTGGCGACATCCGCTGTATGAACATCGCACCCGAAACGATTGTGAATAAAGCAGAGAAAATGCTTTTGTGATACCCTATAATAATATATAATGTGTAGATATAAGTTGATTAAAGGCATACTGTGGACGGTGAGCCTGTTGCCGTTTCCTGTATTGTATGCGCTGTCAGACCTCTGTTGTGTGTTTGTAAGTAGGTGCTACCGCAAGAAAGTGGTGAGAGAGAACTTGCGAAGTGCTTTCCCCGAGAAGTCGGAAAAGGAACGAAAGCAGATAGAGCGAAAGTTTTATCACCAATTCTGTGACAACTTTGTGGAAGACATCAAGATGCTCTCGATGTCGAAAGAGGAGACCATGCGCCGCATGACCTTCAGCGGACTGGACGAAATCAAGAAGCGGCATGAGGCCGGACAGCACCTGCACTTCTTTTATCTGAGCCACTTCGGCAATTGGGAATGGATTGCTTCCATCAACTACAGACTTCAACCGTGGGGTACCTCTGGGCAAATCTACCATCACATCTACAACCATGTGATGAACCAGCTCTTCATCGACCTGCGCGGACAATACGGAGGGGTGAACATCGAAATGAAAGAGACGTTCCGCCGCATCCTGCAACTCCGCAAAGAAGGCAAGAACTACACCATCGGCTTCATCAGCGACCAGCAACCCAAGTGGAACAGCATCCACCACTTCGTGCCCTTCCTCAACCATGACACTGCCGTCTTCACGGGTGCAGAACAGATTGCCCGCAAGGTGGATGCTTTTATGACGTATGGCCGTATGTCACGCCCTCGTCGTGGCTACTATCATCTTGACATCATCCCCATGGAAGACCATCCCGCCACAATGCCCGAGAATGCCATGACTGACTGGTATTTCCAACTCTTGGAGGCGGACATCAAGGAACATCCTGAAATGTGGCTGTGGAGCCATAAACGCTGGAGCCGCACTAAGGAGGAGTGGCTCAGAAGACAAGAAGAGGCATCCACCAACGCATAGCCACCATCACTTTCAGACACAAAAAAACCGTTCTCAAAACGAGAACGGTTACTTGTCTTAGGAGACCCGAAAGACTTACTTACGGAGACCCAGAGCCTTGACGATAGCACGATAACGCTCGATATCCTTACGCTTGAGGTATGAAAGGAAACGACGACGCTGACCGACGAGCTTCACCAGAGAACGGTTGGTGGCATAATCCTTGTGGTTAGCCTTCACATGCTCTGTGAGGTGCTTGATACGGTAAGTGAGAAGTGCAATCTGGCTCTCACAAGAACCAGTGTCAGTGGCAGAAGCACCATACTGTGCGAAAATCTCTGCCTTTTTTGCTGAATCTAAATACATAATTGAATGTGTATATATAATTAATAATGTGTTATCCAACGCGCCATGATTCTTTCAGCCGAATGGATAGCTCGTCGGAAATCGGGTGCAAAGGTAAGAATCTTCGGTGAATCGTACAAACTTTTCGTGGAAAATTCGTACCTTTGCACCCGATTTTGGAAAAGAGACTTATGCAAGACATTAGAAACATTGCAATTATTGCGCACGTTGACCACGGTAAGACAACGCTGGTCGATAAGATGTTACTGGCGGGAAACCTCTTTCGGGAGAACCAGCAGACAGGCGACTTGATTTTGGACAATAACGAACTGGAACGTGAACGTGGCATCACGATTCTCTCCAAAAACGTTTCCATCAATTATAAAGGGACAAAAATCAATGTCATCGACACACCAGGACACTCTGACTTCGGCGGCGAAGTGGAGCGTGTGCTGAATATGGCGGATGGATGCATCCTTTTGGTGGATGCCTTTGAAGGCCCTATGCCACAAACACGCTTTGTGTTGCAGAAGGCACTGGAGATTGGACTGAAACCCGTGGTGGTGGTGAATAAGGTGGATAAACCGAACTGTCGCCCTGAAGAAGTGTATGAGATGGTGTTTGACCTGATGTTCTCGCTGAATGCCACAGAGGAGCAACTGGATTTTCCCGTCGTCTATGGTTCTGCCAAGCAAGGCTGGATGGGACCCGACTATAAGACACCCACGAACGACATCACCTACTTGCTGGATGTCATCCTTGACACGATTCCTGCCCCCAAGCAGTTGGAGGGCACACCCCAGATGCTCATCACCTCACTCGACTATTCCACCTACACGGGACGTATCGCTGTGGGACGAGTGCATCGCGGCACCTTGAGGGCTGGGCAAAACATCACCATTTCCCACCGGGATGGCAGCACTGAAAAAACGAAAATCAAGGAACTGCACACCTTTGAGGGCATGGGGCATCGTTCCGCTGAAACGGTCTGCTCGGGTGACATCTGTGCCGTCATTGGCTTGACAAACTTCGAAATCGGAGATACAATTTGTGACTTTGAAGAACCAGAGGCATTGCCCACCATCTCGATTGACGAACCTACCATGTCCATGCTCTTCACCATCAATAACTCTCCCTTCTTCGGAAAAGAAGGCAAGTATTGTACCAGCCGCCACATTGGCGACCGCCTCTATAAGGAGTTGGAGAAGAACCTTGCCCTGAGAGTGGAAGTGAAAGAAGGCACAACCGACCAATGGATTGTGAGCGGACGTGGTGTGCTGCACCTCTCTGTGTTGATTGAGACCATGCGACGTGAAGGTTATGAGCTACAAGTAGGTCAGCCGCAGGTCATCTACAAGGAAATCAACGGTGTGAAGTGTGAACCCATTGAGGAGCTGACCATCAATGTGCCTGAAGAGTTTTCGAGCAAGATGATAGACATGGTGACACGACGCAAGGGTGAAATGGTGAGCATGGAAGCACAAGGCGAACGGGTGAACATCGAGTTTGAAATACCATCGCGAGGCATCATCGGACTACGAACGAACATACTCACAGCCAGCCAAGGCGAAGCCATCATGGCACACCGCTTCAAGAATTACCAACCCTTCAAAGGCGAACTGACACGCCGCACAAACGGGTCGCTCATCGCCATGGAAGGAGGCACAGCCTTTGCTTATGCCATCGACCACCTACAAGACCGTGGCAAGTTCTTCATCTTCCCCCAAGATACCGTATATGCTGGTCAAGTGGTAGGTGAACACGTCCATGAGATTGACCTTGTCATCAACGTGACCAAAGCAAAGCAACTGACAAATGTGCGCGCAAGCGGAACGGACGAGAAGGCGCATATCATCCCTCCTGTCATCTTATCATTGGAGGAGGCACTGGAATACATCAAAGCAGATGAATACGTGGAGGTCACTCCCAAAAGCATGCGTATCAGAAAAATTATTCTCGACCACTTGGAGCGCAAACGTGCCAATCGGGAAGAATGATTTTGCAAAACGGAGAAGCTAAACAGGGGCTTTTTAGTGCCTTTTATGCACAAATGCCATATTTTTGTGCACAAAAATGCATTTTATGAAGATATTTTTGCAACGAATTGAAGAATAATTTCTACCTTTGCACCCGAAACGTGTAAGAACGGACTAATAAAAGAAAGTATCATTAACATTCAAAAACATTAAGATTATGTCTGAAATTGAATCAAGAGTAAAATCCATCATCGTTGAGAAGCTCAACGTTGACGAAGCAGAAGTAAAGCCAGAAGCAAGTTTCACTAACGACCTCGGTGCTGATTCTCTCGACACTGTAGAACTCATCATGGAGTTTGAGAAGGCTTTCGGTATCAATATTCCTGACGATCAGGCTGAAAAGATTGCCACTGTAGGTGACGCTATCGCTTACATTGAGGCTAACGCAAAATAAATAACAGAATTGAAGAATTGAAGAATTGAAGTGTGTTCCAGAAACTTCTTCAATTCTTCAATCTTTTAATTTTTCAACTTTATTTTGTTATGGAATTAAAAAGAGTTGTTGTAACAGGCATGGGTGCCCTCACTCCCCTCGGCAACACGGCTGAGGAATCTTGGGAGAACCTCAAGGCAGGAAAGAGCGGTGCTGGTCCTATTACTCATTTCGATGCTTCACAATTCAAAACTCAATTCGCATGCGAAGTGAAAGGGTTTGATTCGGCTGCCTACATCGATCGTAAGGAAAGCCGAAAGATGGACCTTTACACTCAGTATGCGCTTGCCGCTGCCAAGATGGCCATTGAAGATTCTGGCATAAATCTTGAAGTGGTGGATAAGAACGAAATTGGAGTGGTGCTCGGTGTAGGTATCGGAGGCATCAAGACTTTTGAGGAAGAGGCGGGCAACTATGCCATCAATGGACCTCAACTCGGTCCTAAGTTCAACCCCTTCTTCATTCCGAAGATGATTGCCGACATCGCCGCAGGCCATATCTCTATTCAGTATGGTTTCCGCGGCCCCAATTACACAACAACTGCTGCTTGTGCTTCCTCATCCAATGCACTTGCTGATGCCTTCAATCTCATCCGTCTCGGCAAAGCCAATGCCATTGTGACTGGTGGTGCAGAGGCAGCCATTTTTGCATCTGGCGTGGGTGGTTTCAATGCCATGAAGGCACTCTCCACTCGTAATGAAGAGCCAGAAAAAGCGAGCCGTCCCTTCAGTGCAAGTCGTGATGGTTTCGTGATGGGCGAAGGTGCTGGCATTCTGATTCTTGAGGAGCTGGAACACGCCAAGGCTCGTGGTGCCAAGATTTATGCTGAAATGATCGGTGCTGGTATGTCTGCCGATGCTTATCACATTACAGCCACCCACCCCGAAGGTCTTGGTGCAAAACTCGTGATGGAACGTGCCCTCAAGGATGCTGGCATGAAACCTGAGGACATTGACTACATCAATGTTCACGGCACATCCACCCACGTGGGTGACATCTCTGAGGCTAAGGCCATCAAGGAAGTGTTTGGCGATGCAGCCTACAAGCTCAACATCAGTTCCACCAAGTCTATGACAGGTCACCTTTTGGGTGCCGCAGGAGCTGTTGAAGCGATGATTAGCATACTTGCTGTTAAGAACGACATTGTTCCCCCTACCATCAACCATGCGGAAGGCGATGAAGACCCAGAAATTGATTACACCCTCAATTTCACCTTCAATCAGGCCCAAAAACGTGTCGTACGTGCTGCTCTCAGCAACACCTTTGGTTTCGGTGGTCACAATGCAAGCGTCATCTTCAAGAAATACCAATAACCTTAGGGCAACAACCTTAAGCACTTTTTCTAAAATTCAGGGGAACTCCCAAGAACTTTTCTAAAAGATGGTGATTTCAGATTTTGTAGATAGAATTAGGCTTCTTTTCATCCCCGAAAAGAAGCCTTTTTTACGACTCAAATCCATTTTAGGATTCTACCCCCACAACATCAGGCTGTACAGATTAGCACTGATGCATAAGTCTGTCTCCTATCATGAACAGGAGATGGAAAAAGCCAACAAGAGAAAGTCGAGAAGAGCCAACGCACGAGATAAAACAAAGATGGCAGGAGAAAAGATAAAGGAATCGCCCCACTATGTGAACAATGAACGTCTCGAGTTTCTGGGTGATGCCATGTTAGGAGCCATCGTCGCTGACATCCTCTACAAACACTACGGCAACAAACAAGAAGGCTTCCTTACCAATCTCCGAAGCAAAATCGTATGTCGCAATTCACTCAACAAAGTGGCGGCGGAACTAGGGCTTGACAAACTCATCCAACATACGGGTGCCATCACGACTGCACACAACAGTTTCATGAGCGGAAACGCCTTCGAGGCCTTCATCGGAGCCATCTATCTCGACAGGGGGTATCAATACTGCTACCGTTTCCTCGAAGAGAAGGTGTTCAAATATCATATCAACATCGAACAGGTTGCTCAACAAGAAAGAAACTTCAAGAGCGCCCTCATCGAATGGTGCCAAAAGTACCAATATCAATTTGCCTTCAACCAGAAAGAATCGCGTGATACAACAAACAGAAGCGTTCCTGTGTTCCACTCCCGTGTGCTGATAGAAGGCATTCCATGTGGTACAGGCGATGGGTACAGCAAGAAAGAGAGTGACCAAAATGCCGCCAAACAAGCCTTGAAGCAACTCACCTCCAAGAAAGGGCAACCCACCGAATTACGGATGGCCATCGAGCAACAAAAAAGAAAAAGGTAAAAGTGAATGATTTGCTACCGCATAAAAGGTAAAGGTATAAATGAAATGTGAAAAATTTGCTACCGCACTTGTACGGAAACAGGCGGCTAACAGCAGCGGTAGCAAATTTTTCACTTTTCACTTATACCTTTTACTTTTTTTTCGTACCTTTGCACCCAAATTACTTTTACGATGAATACTACAGGGTTTCTAAATAAGATATATTTTTCCAAACGCCAGAAGCAACTGGAGAAATATGCCACTCGTGCCAAAGACTTACAACAAAAAATTCTTCGCCATCTCATTCGACAAGGAAGAAAAACAGAATGGGGCACAGAGCATCATTATGACCAAATAGAATCATACGAACAATTCCGTGAGTATGTCAGCATCAACACATACGAAAATCTGAAAGGATATATTCACAAGATGCGTGAGGGCAAGGAGAACATCCTATGGCCTGGTGTGGTACATTGGTATGCAAAGTCTTCTGGCACAACGAACGACAAGAGCAAATTCATCCCCGTCAGCGGTGAAGGTCTGAAAAACATTCATTACAAGGGAGGCACTGACAGCGTCGTAAGTTATCTTCATATCAACCCCAACAGCAAATTCTTCTCAGGAAAGAGCCTCATCCTTGGAGGCAGCCACTCTCCCAACCTCAATACCCCCAACAGTCTTGTGGGCGACCTCAGTGCAATCCTCATTGAAAACATCCCCACCGCAGCCAAGATTATTCGCGTGCCCAAGAAACGCATCGCGTTATTGAGCGACTTTGAGGAGAAGCGTGACAAGATTGCCCGTGCTGCGATGGACATGAACATCACCAACATCAGCGGTGTCCCCTCTTGGATGCTCAGCGTGCTGAACCGTGTGATGGAGTTGAAAGGCGTTGACCGTCTTGACGAAGTGTGGCCCAATCTCGAAGTCTTCTTCCACGGAGGTGTGGCATTCACCCCCTATCGTGAACAGTATAAAAGCATCATCGGTCTGCCCAATATGCACTATATGGAGACCTACAATGCCAGCGAAGGATTCTTTGGCCTTCAAAACGACCTCAACGACCCCAATATGTTGCTGATGATAGACTATGGCATCTTCTACGAGTTCTGTCCGATGGAGAACCTTGACCACAATGGTTTCCCTCTGGACACCCACAAGGTTGTTCCCCTGTGGGAAGTAGAGCCAGGTGTGAACTACGCCATGATTATCAGCACCAGTTGTGGACTTTGGCGATACCTGATTGGCGACACCGTCAAGTTCTCACAACGCGACCCCTACAAGTTCACCATTACAGGACGCACCAAACACTTTATCAACGCCTTTGGCGAAGAACTCATTGTAGATAATGCAGAAAAAGGACTGTTGCAAGCCTGCGTCGCCACGGGTGCACAAGTGAAAGACTACACCGCCGCCCCCATCTTCATGGACAGCAATGCCAAGTGTCGTCACCAGTGGATGATTGACTTCGCCAAGATGCCAGCATCCATTGACAAATTTGCCCTCATTCTCGACCGTTCCCTCCAAGGCATCAACTCCGACTATGAGGCCAAACGCCATAAGGATATCACCCTCCAACCCCTCGAAATCATCGTGGCCAAGCCAGGACTCTTCGACGAATGGCTCAAAAGCAAAGGCAAGCTGGGAGGGCAGCACAAGATACCCCGTCTCAGCAATTCACGGCAATACATTGAAGAACTCATTTCAATGAACAAATGAGGGCTACGCTAAATGAAAAGTGAAAAATGATAAAGGATAAACGCCCTTCATCCTTCCTCCTCCACATCTCGCTGTTGGCAGCATGGATTGTGCTGCTCGTTGCCTGTGCCCGTATGGGTAACCCTGATGGAGGTCCCTACGATGAGACCCCTCCTAAGGTAGTACGCACATCACCCAAATTTGGTTCCGCCAATGTCAAACACGCCAAGAAAATCATCATCGAATTCGACGAGATGGTGAAGATAGACAATGCGATGGAGAAAGTAGTCATCTCCCCCCCACAAATAGAACAACCTGAAATTGAAGCCGTCGGCAAGAAAGTCACAGTCACCCTGCTCGACTCTCTCAAACCCGACATGACCTACACCATAGACTTCTCTGATGCCATTGTCGATAACAATGAAGGCAATCCCTACGGTGACTATGCCTTCACCTTCTCCACAGGCGAACAAGTCGACACCTTCCAAATGTCAGGCAACGTGCTCAATGCCAGCGACCTCGAACCCATCAAAGGCATCCTTGTAGGACTGTATAAAGTTGACAGTCTGCAATCGACCGTTGACAGCCTGTTCAAGACCGTCCCCTTCGAACGCATCTCGCGCACCGACAGCCGCGGACACTTCGTCGTGAAGGGACTCTCCCCTGGCCAATACCGCGCATTCGCCTTGAAAGACCAAAACCAAAACTACATCTATGACCAACGAGCCGAGATGGTTGCCTTCACCGAGCGCATCCTCGAAACATCCAGCAAACCCGACCTCCGCCCCGACACCGTGTGGCATGACAGCATCCATTACGACTCCATCGTGATGACCCCCTACACCCACTACTACCCTGATGACATCGTGCTCCTCGCCTTCGAATCAGCCACCCAAGACCGACACAAACTCAAAGAAGAACGCCCCATCCCCCAGCAGTTCACCATCTACTTCACGGCACCCAGCGACACTCTTCCCAAACTCACAGGACTCAACTTCAATGCCAAAGACGCCTTCATCGTAGATGCCAGCAAAAAGAATGACACCATCAACTACTGGATTCGCGATTCCCTCATCTACAACCTCGACACACTCGAAATACAGATAGATTTCTTTGCCACCGACACCACGGGCACCCTCGCACTCACCACAGACACCCTCTACCTCTTCTCCAAACTCACCAAAGAGAAAATTGCCAAGCAGCAACAGGAAAAGTACGAAGAATGGGTAAAAGAGTGCAAGCAGAAAGCCAAGGATGCACGTCGTGCAGCCCGAAAACAGGAGCAAACCCTCCCCTCACCCTCCCTACAGGGAGGGGATAGTATCTCCGTCAATGAGGAAACAAGTGCACAAAGTAACCGCCCCCTCCTGTAGGGAAGGTGAGGGGAGGGTCTGCCCCTACAGCGAAAGAGAAGGGAGGGTCTGGAAAGAAAAAGAAGAAAGACGATGACGAAGACATCGAGATACCACCCATGCCCGAAGAATTTCTCGAAGTCAAAATAAGTGGTGGACAATCGATGGACCCCGACCAAAACATCGACTTCGAATTCACAGAACCCCTCAACTCCTTCGACCTCTCCAAGATACACTTCAGCCTCAAGGTTGACTCCCTCTTCGAGCCAGCCAAGTTCCTCTTCCGTCAAGTGCCTGGAGAACTCAGGAAATACCGACTCTATGCCGAATGGGAAGCCGATTCCACCTACCAACTCGAACTCGATACCGCTGCCTTCGTCAACATCTATGGCAAGCGCAGCGAGGCACAAAAGCGAGCCATCAAAATCAAGTCACTCGACACCTACTCCACCCTCTTCATCACCTTGCAAGGCACCTCCCCCCTCGGCAGCGGTTGGGCTGATGCCCCAGCCATCCTCCAACTCATGGATAGCAGCGACAAAGTGGTCAAGACCATCAAGGCTGAGAAAGGCAAGGCAGACTTCTATTTCATCAATCCAGGCACCTATTACCTCCGCCTCATCTGCGACACCAACAACAACGGTGAATGGGACACCGGCGACTATGATGCCCACCTCCAACCCGAACACGTCTATTACTATCCCGAAGCCCTCCAGCTCAAAGCCCTTTGGGAAGTCTCGCAGACTTGGAATCCCACCGCCCGTGCCCGCGCCAAGCAGAAACCCGAGAAAATCACCAAACAAAAGCCCGACAAAGCCAAGAGCACTAAGAGCAAGAACGAAGAACGGCTACGAAACAAGAACAAGTAAGCACACGTTCGGAGACGTGTAAAGTAACTAAATGTCACTTTGAAAAACTGTCTGCTGGTATCATTCCATCTCGCCCCTTGCAAATGAAATGATAGAACAATCCCTTCATACAGCATAGAACAGAAGGGACTCTCCGTACATAACAAGTGGGCATCCGTTTTTCGAGCTTGCCGAGAGTTTATTTGTATGCCTTTTGTAACTTCGCAGTCGAAAATCATCAAAACACAACATGAACAAGAAAACTATCATTAGTGCATTGCTCGTCCTCGTTGCCACGACTTCTGTTGTGGCACAAGACCTGATAAAGACTGCTACGGCTCCTGTCCGTTTCTCAAAGAAAGACTTCGCAGACACTATCAAGATAAAGGTGATAGACGGGGCGGTCATTGTGCCT
>JAFSKR010000014.1 GCA_017448825.1 Bacteroidaceae bacterium | reverse complement strand
GTCACCCTTCAAGAACACGGGGTTCACCGTCCTCGGCATGTCGAGGAAGGGAATAATCTGGTAGGCTACGTCGTGGTTCACCTGACGGCTGTTCAGCTTGGCGGTGACGATGACGTTGTCGTCGCCCACATAGCCCGGCACGATGTCCTCGTTGAACTCGATGGCCATCTGTTCGCCGTAGCCCAGTATGCCGTTGGCCGGCGCGGGCGTGTAGAGGCTGCGGGGGCTGCTCATGTCCTTGATGACAGTGATGACGTCGCTGTACACACAGACATTCTCCGTGCCATAGGGCGTGGTGGTGAAGGCGCGGAACTCGTAGTCGCCCTCAGGGAATGAGAGGTTGCTCTTCATCTTCGCGGCATAGCGCAGGTCGCCCTTCGCGGGCAGCAGGGCGTTGCTCAGGGTGTCCTTGCCAATGGTGTCGTTCTCGTTCACCCACCACGTAAACAGGTCGGTCCACTGCGTGTTGCCCTGGAAGCGGTACTGCACGCCGACGTTCTTCAGGTTCTTGAACTGGCGGTTGAAGTTGGTGAGTTTCATGTCCAGTATGCCATCCTCTCTGTCGTTGTTGAGCACCGGCTCCTTGATGGCCAGCTCCACGGGCGACGACGACGGCACGAAGTGGACATTCAGCTTGCACTCGTCGTAGATCTTGGCGGGCTGATATTGCGATTCAAACCACAGTACGATGTCCTCGTAGTCGAGCACGCTCTGGTCGGTCTGGCGCACGGTGATGACCTTCTTCACCGTCTCGCCGGCGGGAATCATCACGCCGCGTCCGTTGGCCGGCACGCCGTCCATCAGCACCTCCAGGCCATGCTGGTTGTAGATCTCGGCCACGTCGAGTAAGTAGGTGAACGGATACGTCTGGTTGGCCGTCGTGCCGTTGGTCAAGTGCAGTGTGAACTGTCCCGTGCCGCCGGCAGGAATGTCGGTCAGCGTGGCGCTCGTGGCGCCTATCTCGCCGTCGGTGCTGACGCGTATGACGGGCTGCTCCATCTGCTCCGTGCCGTAGGAGATGACGTGCTTCTTCTCCGGCTCGTAGTACTGGGCCAGCTCCTCGCCCTCGTAGGGGTTATAGCTCTGGCCGCCACGCAGCACGAAGATGTCGCCCCAGCCTCGCGGCGAATTGTAGATGTCCACACTGAAGTCGGTGCCGGGATTGCCGTCGTTCAATTCATAGTCAAACTCGACGTAGGTATGCTTGTTGTCAATCGAGTCGCCTTTTGAACTGTTGGACATATATCCGGCTTCTGCCTTAATAACCATATTGGTTCCAAATGTTCCCACCGCATTCACATGGATACCGAGCTTAGTTCCGCCTACAAATCCTATCTTGACAGAATTGTTTGTAGTCTTAGCCCAGGTGGAGTCGCGGCGTACAGAGTAGCTATAGCTGGAGCCGCCGTCGAAAGAGCGGTTCTCCCTCAGGTATGTTTCGCGCGCAGCCATGGCCTCCAACTTGTCCTGCTCGTTTTCGGCCAACAGATTCTTCCAGTTCTCCACCGAACCGTTGTAGTACATCACCATGTTTTGCGAACCGATGTTCTTGCCAGGCTTCCACACGTAGGTGCCTTCCTCGCCGTAGTCGTCTTCGGTGGGTTCCTTCCACGTCAGATAGACATCCTGCTCGCTGTTGTTCTCATAACTCTTGGCCGCAGCCTCGTCCATATATTCCAGCAGACTGTTGCGCGTGTCAATCAGTTTGGGTATCATCGTCTCCTCAATCTCGCGGGCGGTAAAGACGAAGTCGGTTTTGATTTTGTCGTTGATGGCCACGGCCTCCTTCAGCCCTAAGACGATGCCGCCAGCCTCGCGGTGGAAGCCCAGTTTGCGGCAGGTGCCCACGATGTAGTTGTGCGACTTGCCGATGAACACGTCGCCCTTGGCGCCCACATAGCGCGAGCCGGTGCTGCTGCTGATGTCCTTGGCAGTGGTCTCGACGAAGGTACTGTCGTTGCTCGTCGTCCAACTGAATGAGCCATGCTCGCCCATCGTTATAGTATTCGCAATTTCGTGGCCTGAGACGATGGCTAAACCGATGCCCTCGACAGTTGTCAAGTCTGTACCCCAGAGCATTTCAAAATCAATGGTTTCGTCCCCATAGCCTCCCTCTGTGTCTCGCCATAGTTTCGTGTGACTGGTGCCCGACTTCCACGTCACCTTGCCCTTGGCGCCGGGCGGGTCGCGCAGCACCATATCCACGTGGTCGGGGCCTTCGGTGATGAAGTTGTCGCCGTTGGTCAGTTCGCCTAAGACGATGCCGTCGAACTGTTGGCCGCTGTAGGTGCGGTTCTTGCGCTCGAAGGTCATGCTGAAGCGGCGCGTGTAGGGAGCCGTCACGTTGGGCGCGCCGGTGGTGAAGGTGATGGTGTTGCGTCCGTCCTGGTCCAGACGCAACTGGGTGCGCTTCAGCCCTGAGATGTCACCTTCCTTCAGGTTGGTCTTGCTGGGGTCGATAACCTTCGCCACCACGTCCTGCGTGTTGCTCATCTCGTTAGCAATGGTCACCACCTGGCCGTTCAGCGGCACGATGTCGTCGACGGCTTTGCCGCTGTCGTAGTTGGTATAGACCTCGTAGCCGTGAACGTCGAACTTGTATTCCTTGTTGCGGGCAAACACGGGGTAGCCGTAGGTGTAGGTGATGCTGCCGTCGTCCATCTTCTTCCAGATGTCGCTGATGGTCGTCGTCTCCGTGGTGCTCACGGCATAGTCGGCCATCTCCTGCTCGCCGAAGCCCTCGCTGCCTTTCTGCGTCACCACCAGTTGCGGTTCGGCAAAGTAGGTCTTCACCATCTTCGTGTTGTACTTGTAGTAGTTCCACACGGAGTCTCCAGTCTCTGTGACCTGTCTGAGCGAGTCGGTCAACTCCTTCAACACGTTGCTCAGGTCTATCTGCGGCAGTGAGGCGAACTCGATGTTGTCCTGGTTTTTGGGTAGATCTATGTCACTCACGAAGTACTTCAGCGGCGGCAGCAGGGCCGAGAACTCGCCCGTAGCGGGGTCGGTCTCGATGTAGATTTTGCGTGCGTCGCTGCCTTCGTAGCCCGTCCATGTCGTGCTGTTGATGGAGGTGGTGTCGCTCTTCCAGATACGTCGCTCTGTGGCAGCGGTGCTGTGATCCTTGTCAAGGACGTTGAACAGCAGGCTTTCGTTGTTCATGCACAGTGTGATTTTGGCCTGACCGATGTTGTTGTTCGACGCGCCGAAGCCCACGGCCAGCGTGTCGTTCTTCTCACCGCCACTGACACGGCCCACGAAGTTTACCAGTGTGGAGTCGATGAAGTCGTGGCTGACATGGGCACTGAAATGGTACTTGCCTGCCGTCGGGAAGCGACCGCCAGCCACCATGGTGTGCCCGTCTAATTTGGCTTCTACGTAGTGATTGCCGATGGGTACCGAGATGTTGTAGTATCCGTTGGCGTCGGTCTGCACAATCTTGCCGTCTTGCGTCTGAAGATCGCCGTCGACATACAGGGGTATGCCCTCAACAGGGATGTTGGTGCCGGCATAATAGATGTGGCCGTCCATGGGGAAGCTGGACACGTCCTCGAAGTCGGCAGCATGTACGAGTGCATCATTGCCCACATAGAGCAGCGTCTTGGCGGGTTTGAACTCGTGGACACCGTAGAGGGGAACAACCGTATAGGTGGTGCCTGCGCCGGTGTAGGGGATGCCCTGAATGATGTAGTTGCCCTCAGTGTCGGTCTTCGCCTTCAGTTTCAGCGCACCGGGCGTGAGCGTCGAAGGCTGGGCATTGCTGCCTGTCAGGCCGTGGTGCTTGTGGTAGTTGCTGCCGTCGCGCGAGTAGTCGAAGAACTGCGTGCGCAGACCCTCGTCGAAGGTCCAGTAGGTCTCTAACTGCTGTTCGTCGCCCACGAGCAGATGGTCGTAGTTGCCCACGATTTCGTCCTCGCTGAGGCACTTCGCCCACAGGCGCAGCTCATCGGCGGCACCCTTGAAGCGACCCAGCTCAAACTGGCTGGCATTGGTCAGCGGCCATTGGCTGCCGGCAATGGTCTGCGTGGCTTTACCTACGGCCCACCCGCCAGCGCTGTTCAGCACGTAGCAGGTCAGCGTCGTGCCGCTGCGGGTCAGCGCCACGTGGTTGTAGCTCTCCTGCTGGAGGGTGATGCCGTTGAAGGTGTAGGTGGTGGAGCCGTTGCTGAAGGTCAGCTGGCCGGCTTCCGTCATGCCTAAGCCGGTATTGCCTCCGAAGTGGGCTATCAGGCTCTTGCTGAACGTTTCGGGATAGAGCCACATCTGGATGGAGAAGTCGCCGGCAAACAGGCTGGCGGCATAGTCAGCTGAGGGGTATGCCCACGTCACGCCGCCGGTAGCATCGGCGAAATAGATGGAGTGGTACTGCTCAGCCTCGCTGCCCTGGCTGTTGGTCATCGTCATCACCACATCGACACCCTGCACGGCGGTGCCCGTAGTGCCGTAGGCTATGCGGCCCGTCACCGTTCCGGTACTCTTGGCGAATCCGATGTTGGTCATTTCGCTGTTGACGGTGGTGCCGTCGTCGCACTTGTCCTCAACGGTGACGCGGTAGTCGTAGAAGACACCTGGCAGAGCCGTCGCATCGGTATAGAACAGATACTCTTCGCTGCTCGACAGGCGGGTCAGCGTCTCCCATGCCTCATTTTCCTGCTCGGCACGCCGACGCTCAATGATGTAGGTCTTGGCATTTGTAACGCCCTGCTGGCCGACGTGCCACGACAGCTTCACCGAGCCTTCATAGACACCCTTCGAGGCATCGAGCGCGTAGAACTTCGTAGCCTCGCCAATGGCTTTCTTACTGACGCTATAGGTGTTGAGCACGGCGTCGCCAATGACACCCTCAATGCGATAGGTTCGGGGCGCGCAGGCGCTCAGAGGCTCCTCGGTATAGGGCACACCAGTCGCGGCGTCCACCTTGTTCTGCCGGTTGGCGTGCTGGTCGGTGGTGCGGTGCTCCCAGCGGAAGGAACTCTGGTTGTCGGCCGGCGTGAGGGTGTAGATGGGGTCCTTCTCGTCGTTGACGTAGATGCGGAACTTGTGGCCGAAGCTTTTGGGATAGGCATCGGAAGTCCAGGTGAAGACGATGCGGTCCGACAACTGCTCCGCCTTGAGGTTTTTCACGGGCATCGTGCGCGTGGTGTTCAAGGTGACGCTGGCCTTCGTGTCGTCGCGACGGGTCGTCACGTCCCAGAAGTTCGATACATAATAGACGTCATACACCGGCTTCGACTCATTGCTGAAGCCAGTGTCGGCGTATGCACGCACGTTTTGAGCGAGCTCGGCTATCTTTTTCCCGTCGCGATAGACCACCCACTTGTAGTTGGAATAGTTGCCGGGGATAGATTCTACGGTCCACGAGAGGTTCACCTTCTTGTCGCGTTGGTTGAACACGCCCTTCAGGTTGGTGGCCTGGACAATGGGCGGGTTGATGGTCACCGTCTTGCTGATGACATTACTGTTGTCGGCAAAGATGTTGCCCGACCATGTGCCATTAAGACGAGAGTCAACCTTATAGTTGCCTACGTTCGTGGCTGTGGGCACAGTACCCGACCAATTGCCGTCATCCACCCTGAACACCGTGTAGCCGACGTTATCGCTGATTGGATCATAGGTTATCAGCTTCTGACTATTGCCGTCGTAGGTAAGGTCCGAGGCGTAGGTGGGTTCTTTTTTCCACTTCGCCGTCTGTGTGGTGAAGTGCTGATGGATGAAAATATAGGTGGATACTCCAGCTCCTTTGTTCGTGTCGACGTAGCCACTGTACGAGCTGTTGCGCCAAGAGACGGCGTCAGAAGACTTGTCTCCGTCATCGGTATTGCCGTTGGTGTTGATTGTTGTCGACAGGCGGGTCATCACGCGCTTGCTGCCGCCGTAATCACTAAGGTTCTTGCGGTCGCAGGTGTAATAAATATATATATCATTCCCGTTAGAACCTCTGTTGAGGTCGCCGTCGAACTTGCTGTCGTTGGTCGGCGCCTTGTAGTAGGTGCGCCCATCAGAGGTAAAGGAATCCACTTTTTTATTCGACGCGCAGATGTCGGTAATGTAGTCCGAATAGGGGTTGGCAGTGCTACTGGTCTTGTAGGCAATGTGGACGTACCAGCCACCGTTACCTTGGTTGAGGTCTTGCTCGAGGACGGTCCACCCCTTGTTGGTGTACTCGTTCCTCAGATTTTTCGCGTCAAGTCCGCTGATACCACAACCGAGGACTATCACGTCGGTAATGTACTCTTGCGCCTGCATCTTCGTCGGCGAGACTCCCATGAGCAGCACGAGCATCAGCATCAAGGCTGCGCCTAAGCGAGAGCAGAGCCAAAAAGGCTTGAATAGTTGTTTTTGTCTTGTTTCCATATTCATTCAGTTTTAGTTTATTTTGTTTCCTTATTCCTAAACCTCACAGGGGGTCTGTCCCCCTGTGAGCAGATGGTCAGCCAGCGCACCACTCTTAATGCCCAGGCGACGTTTCATTTGTTCTGTAGAGAGTCCGCCAAACAGCGCCTGGTCGCCTTTGGAACGGATTCGCCCAAAGCCACGGTCGTCAACGCCCCGCTGGTAGATGTTCTTGCTAAGTTGCTTCTCTGAGGCGCGTAAGCGTTCACGGGTGTCAAGGCGGGCAATCTCATTCAGCCTTTCCTCAATGAGTTCGGCCTTACGGGTTTGTACGGCGAAATAACTTTGGGCAAAGGCTACCTCTTCCTTCTTGGGGTCACCGTTCTGCGCTATCAGGTAGCAGGCATAGCGCGTGAGCATGAAGTCCTGAACCTCACGATGTGCGCCCTTGGCCAACGCTATCATTTTCGTGACCTCACGAAAATGATCATCAACGCTGATTCCCAGCGTCTTACACGATTCTATCGCACGACCTATAGCCACCACGAAATTCTCCCATCGGGCATAGCCCAGCACTGTCTGAAGCTCACGGGCATACCACACTTCGATGCTGTTCCCTTCATCGTCTTTAACCTCCTTGACAATCTCGTCGAAGGCTGACTTGTATTGCTGTATTTTCTGAATATCCATATCTCCAATATATTCGCGTACAAAGATACGAATTTTCTTTTTTTTACACAATCAAATTCCAAGAAAAATCAGCCGCCTGCGTCTTCCTGCGCTTACCGTCAGGAGCAAGCATCTCAACAGGGGGACAAATTGTCCCCCACTTGGATTTCAGTTCGGGGTCACGACGAAGCATCTTCTTGATGTAATCGCGTGGATTCACCGTATCAGTTAACACCTGCACTATGTCGGCTACTGCGAAATAGTACTTCTCCTGTTCCGCATCCCATACGATGCGTACCTTCCTGCCCTCAAAGAGCTGTATGGCAAAATTTTCGTTCATCTTGTTATCTGTTTCGTTCTGATGTGGGCAAAGTTACAAAAAACTTCTTGACAATCCCCTCGTTTATCTGTTAAAAGTGACACAAAGCATCAGCCCACGCCGCCCGAACACTTGTCGATGCCTTGTTTTCATATTCTCTTTAGTTTTATTGAATGGAGAGGCGTGATTGTTATTCAGCGTTTTGTTTTCGTTTGTTGTTTTGGTTTTTCTTGATGATGTTGTAGGCTTGGTAGATGCCGAGTTCACCCGCTTTGGAGAGGTCGGGGATGGCGGCTTGGGTGTCGTCGAGCAGCAGGTGGAGAAGCCCACGGTTGAAGTAGGCTTCGGCAAAGGTGTCGTTGGTCTCGATGGCACGGGTGAAGTGGGCAATGGCTTCGTTGATGTTGCCTTCTTGTGCTTCTTGATAAGCTTTCTCGAAATAGGCGAGGGCATCGTCGGGAGCAAGTTCTTTATATATATTATATGTGTGTTCGGTGGGCAGGATGAGTTTTGCCTCTTGTTCGCGATTTTGCACCTTGCCCCGATACTCGCTTTCATATACTTTGTCTGGTTCGCGGTCATCCTCTTCGACGAGTTTCTGATAGTCGTCGAGGTTGACAGAGGACTTCTTGCGGGTTTTGTTCTTCTGTCGGGATGTGGGGGTGGAGTAGCCGTAGCGGTGGGCTATTTGCTCTTTCAGCACATGCTCTTCGTCGCGGTTGGCACCCGCGATGTCGCCAATCTTGCGTCGGGCTGCGGCACGGCGTTCGTAGCCATAGAGGAACTTGGGGAATTCGTTGATGACGGTAGTGTAGTCGCGGATGGCTCCACGATAGTCGCCGATGTTGTCGAGCAGTGTGGCGCGGTTGAAGGTCGCCATCATGTCGTCGGGGGCGATGGAGAGGATGAAGTCGAAGTCCTCGATGGCAAGGTTGTCCTCGCCTACGTTGGCACGCAGGAGTCCTCGGTTGTAGTGTCCGACGAAGTTCTTAGGTTCGATGTCGAGGGCGAGGTCGTAGTCTTTCATGGCATCGCGATAGTGGTCAAGATGGTAGTGGCAGAGGGCACGGTTGATGAGGTTGCCAGCACTTTTGGGGTTCAGACGCAGTGACTCGTTGTAGTAGTTGATAGCTTCTTGATAGGCTTCATGGCTCATCAGAATGCCTGCCTTGGCAGAGAGCGCGTTGATATTATACTTATCAGCTTCGAGTGCTTGGTCGATGGCTGCTTCGGCTGCCAATGTGTCTTCTTTTTGGAGCAGGGCTTGAGCCTTCAGGTTGTAACCATCGGCATATTTCGCCCACTTCTTAATCATGATGTCGGCGATGCTGTCGGCTCGGTCGAGGCTGTCAATCTCGATGTTGCAGAGTACGAGGTTGTGCCATAGGGAGCGGTTTTCGGGTGTCATCTCGGTGGCAGTCTCGTAGTCGTTGACTGCGGCAGCGAAGTTGCCCAGGTTGATGTAAGCAAGTCCGCGCAACTCGTAACTACCAGGAAAGTAGGGGTTGCGTCTGATGGTTTCAGTGCAGTCAAGAATGGCGCCTGAATAGTCTTCGAGATAGAATTTAGCCACCCCACGAAAGAAGTAAGGTTCGTAGAGGTGGGGTTTGTAGTTGATGACGATGTTGAAGTAGCTGATGGAGAGCACGTAGTCTTCGTAATAGAGCGCGTTGCGGGCTACGTTCATCATGCGGTCGGTGTTGATTTGGGCATGGGACCCCAATAACGAAAAACTAAAAACTAAAAGTAACAGTATCTTTTTCATACGAACTGTAGCAGATGGGGCAATGTTGTTGGTTTGTTGTTGATGGGTAACTTAACGTGAATTCGATGAATTTTATGTTGGATAATTTTCGTCGAACTGACGTTAACTGATGCATTTGACTTTTAGTTTTTTACTTCCCGTTTTCACCGATTGGGTTTGCACTTGTAATGTGCTGAGAATTTGCCTTTGCTCATAGCAAGGAGTTTCGATTTGATAATCTGCTTGCGGAAGGGGGAAAGGCGATCGACGAAGAGTTTTCCATCAAGGTGGTCGTACTCATGTTGGAACACACGAGCTTCAAACCCTTCGAGCCAACGTTCCTGCTCTTTGCCGTTTTCGTCGAAATAGTTGACCAGCACTTTGGCAGGGCGTTTCACACTCTCGTTGATGCCAGGGATGGAGAGGCAGCCTTCTGACATGGAGGCGGTTTCTTCGCTCTCTTCCAGAATCTCGGGGTTGATGAAGGTGTGGAAGTACCCCTTGTATTGCGGTTCGTCTTCCGAGATGGCATCAAGGTCGATGATGAACAGACGGATGGGGAGTCCCACTTGTGGTGCTGCCAGACCTACACCTTCTGAACGGCGCAGGGTCTCAAACATATTTTCGATGAGTTCTTTCAGGTTAGGGTAGGACTCGAAGTCGATGTCTTCGGCAACTTTTCTGAGAACAGGTTGGCCGAATATGTACATAGGTAGTATCATGTTATTTACAATTTGACAATTTACGATTTCATATTTTACTTTTCACTTTCTCCAGATAGTCTTCCAGTATGATGGTGGCACTGATTTTATCGACGAGTGCCTTGTTTTGTCGTGCTTTCCTGCCGATGCCACTGTTCAATATGGTTTGATGTGCCAACACGGAGGTGAAGCGTTCGTCGTAATAGACGATTTCCTTGCTGGGAAAGAGTTTCTTCAGACGGTTGAAACACGGCTCGATACGTTTCATGTTCTCACTGTCTTCCCCGTTCATCTGTGTGGGTTTCCCCATGACGATGGTGGAAACCTCTTCTTTTGCCATATAGTCGGTGAGGAACTTCTCCAAGTCACACGTGTCAATGGTTGTCAGACCGTTGGCAATCATTTGTAGATTGTCAGTCACCGCCAATCCTGTGCGTTTCTTTCCGTAATCTATAGCAAGTATTCTTGACATATTCTTGACGATTTGCTGTTTCTGATTGATTGTTCAATACCAGTTGATGGAACTTGAGTAACTTGATTTCTTGTCGTACTTTAAGGCATCGGTCAGCGTGCTGGCATTGGCGCGCAAGGTGATGTTGTAACTGGTGTAGGTGCCGAATACCAGACCGCATGAGATGTTGAAGCAGTGCATATCGCGAGTGATGTTCACGGTGGTCATCGAGATGGCCTTGTTGGTGAAGTCCCATCCTGAGGAGAAGTTACAGTTCCAGTTGCTGGCCAGCTTCAAGTTGCCTGAGAAGTTCAGGTTTTGTGTGAACTTGTAAGGGTAGCGCATATTCTTCACGTTGATGTCCTTGCTGCGGTCTTCTGCCATCGTGATACCATAGGAGATGGAGAACGACCACGGCATCTGGAACTTCATGTAACCGTCTTTGTCCAAACCATTTCCTCCCGATTCTCCTTTCTTGCCAGTTCTTTCTCGATTGGGGTCGTCTATGTTTGTTTCCAAGTCATCGGGGTCTCGTTCATCATCGTCTTCCGAGTCTTCCCCCGTTGGTTCGTCTTCAAGGTCCTTACCATGTCCGAATAGGCGTGCGATACTTTCCTTCAACTTCTTGAACGTCTGGTTGTTGAATGTGTATGAAAGGTTTTTCGACATACCCTGAAAACGTCCGAAGCGTCCGTACGACCATTCTGTCCTGTTGCCCACCACCACGTTGCCGCTTTCATTGAACTCATAGGCATAGGTGTTGAACACGGCGTTCATGTTTAAGGTGGTCTTTCCCCATTTCAGGCGGATGCGTGTGGATAGGTTTGACCAAGGCTGTGTCTTGGCTGCCATATTGTAGGAGAGAGAGGCTCCCAGTTCGTCAATGATGCTGATTTTTTTGATGGAGTCGTTCTTTGCCTTGATTTTTGCCTCCACGTTGTTGGAGATGTCAAAGCTGACAGAACCCGTCTTGCCTTGCGAGGGAGTGCCGTATAGTGAACCAGCGTAAGGGGAATAGCTGACTAACGACACGTTTCCTTCTTCATCCGTCTTGGTATAGGTCTTCCAGTACCCCCATTTCCCATCTCCAAAGTCTGGTGCATACGTGAAACTTACAGATGGGGTGAACACGTGGCGCACCATCTGAATTTTCTTGCCAAACACTTTGGGGTTGGGTTTGTACATACCATATAATTTTGTGTTGGCAGAAAGAGACAGGTTGTAGTCAAATACACGGTTGAATCCGTAGATAGTGTCGCGCACTACCTGCTGTGTGTTCTGATCCCAGTGTTGTTCCACCTTGTTCGTGTACCACCGTTCGGTGTAGTTGAGGGATGGGGTCACGTTGATGTATTTCAGCACATTGAACGATGCCGAGATAGGCACTGAGTGCTTCATGCCGTTCTTCCAGTCCTTGATGAGCGATGACTTCATCAACTGGTCTTCCTTTGTGGTGATGGAGTTTGACAACGTTCCCGTGTAGTTCATGCTGATTTTCTCATACCATTTCTCCTTGCCGGCGGCATGCTTGCGCTTGAAGGGGTAGAAACGTGAGAGCGACAGTGACAGCGAGGGCATGGTGAGTGCCAGCGTGGAGTCGCGCATGTTCTGAGAGATGTTGAACGAACTGGATAGCGACAGGCCAATCTTCGTGAAGTTGTGCGAATAGCTCACAGACGAAGTTCGGGTGCTCTGCGAGTATGAGGTCGGGTTATAGAGTGACGAGAGGTTGTTCTTCTCGTACGACTGTGTGGCAAAGTTCACACTGGCGGAGAAACTGCTGTTAGGTGATGCCTTTGAATCGGTGCGGTGGCTCCACTGTAACTTGAAGTTCTTGGTCACCGAATAGTCGGGCATATTCTTCTCACCCTCCTTGGTCACCTGGTAGTTGAAGTAGAAGTTGCCGCTATACTTGTAGCGTTTCTTGTAGGTCGTCTGTGTGCCGATGCCCCATGAGCCTTTGGTGAAAATTTCACCCGTCACTTTCAAGTCCATGTAGTCACTGATGGCAAAATAGTAACCGCCATCTCTCAGGTAGAAGCCACGAGTCGATTCGTCACCATACGACGGCATGATGAAACCGCTCGAATAGGTGCTGGTCATGGGAAAATAAGCGAACGGGATGGCGATGGGCAGTGGCACATCTTCCACCACCAGCCAGGCTGGACCCGAAAAGACGCTCTTCCCAGGGTAAGCCTTTGCTCTTGACATTCGGATGTAGAAATGCGGATGCTTCTCGTCACACGTCGTGTAAGTGCCACCCTTCAGATACATCTCACCTTCCGTTCCTTTTTTCGATTGCTCTGAGGTGAGGAACCCGTCTTGTTGGGCAGTATAGACATTCTGAATGTACGCCTTCTTGGTCTTGAAATTGTACGACATTGCTTCCATCTCATACTCATCGCCTCCATCCTTGAAAATGGGTTCACCAAACTTGGTACCCAGTGAGTCCTCTTTGCCGACAGCATGGACGATGCTGCTGTCCATGTTCATGGCGATATTTTCTGCGGTAAGGTCTATCTTCTGGTACTTCACGTTGGCGTTGCCGTAGAGGAAAGCGTTCTTTGTGTCCATGAAGAACGTCATCGAATCCTTCGCTTCATACACGACAGGTGCTTCCAGTGCACCCCTCTTCTGTTCTGCCTTGCGGATGGAGTCTTCGGCAGCTGCCACCGAATCGTTCCACTGGATGGCGGTCGATTTGTTCTCTTCTGGCTCGATGCCATGTTCACGGTCGAAACGTGCTTTAATGGAATCCAAATCCATCAGCAACGAATCTGCTTCCGTCATTGTCGTACTGTCGGTTTCGACAGATGGCGCAGTTACAGAGTCAAGAGTCAGGGCCGTCGAGTCAAAAGCCAGGGGCATCGAGTCAGGTGTCAAGCTATCCATCGCATGATGGCCGGCAACGTGTGTGTTGCCGACCAGTGGACGTTGGTGAGCCATGATGGAAAGTACTGTGATGAGTACGAGAAATGACGCTATGAACCTTTGACTTCTCATAAAACGAGTGCAAAGGTAAGCATTTTTCGGAACATAAATGGCTATTTATTTTTAATAAATACTAATTAGCCAAACATTTTAGACCATTTAACGAAGCGTGCTACGCCTTCATTGCTAAATTTGGACAGGGAACGGATAGCTTGTTCAAGTGTTTTCTCTTGGTCAAGCTTGGTTTTCGAGAAGAATTTGTCGGCATAGCAGATAATCAGTTCCTCGATGGTTTCGGGCAGGAGATCGTGGTGGGGAATGGGGAGGTTTTGTTGCTCTATTTCTTGCAGTGAGAGTCCTGCCCCCGTGTGACGTTCACACACGCGAGCGTGTTTCGGATAGCCTTCGGAACGGAGTATCTCAGCCCCAATCGTGCCATGACAAATGTAGGGTTCAGTGCCAAAACACTGGATTCCAGGAGCATTGCAACGAAAAATGCCTATGTCGTGCAACATGGCTGCCTCTTCCACAAAGATGCGGTCAGCGTTCAATTCGGGATGAGTATCGACGATGGCGAGAGCCTTATCTGTCACCTGTCGGCTGTGCTCCATCAGAATGTGTTTCAGTTCGTTGCTTTCGGGGTAGTATTTGTCGATGATAGCTTGATAGTTCATAAGTAGAAATCTTTTGTTAAGTTGGCGTAGTCGTGGGTACGCTGGTTTTGTGGGTTATAGAGTGTGAGGGTGTCCACGGTGGTGGAATGTATGTGGGTGCTAAATTCCAGCAACGTACGTTTGAAGGGTTTCCGCTCGGTCGAACGAATGTCGGTGCGTCGTGTCAGGTAGAGTTGCTTTTGTGCACAGAGACTGATGAAAATTGGAGCACTTTGATAGGGAATGATGATGGAGAAATACCCATCGGGTAGAAGCAGTTGTGCTGCATTCTCAATGAGTTTCTCGAAAGGTAGTGACATGGTGTGACGGGCGGCATCTCGAACCTCGTTCCCTCCCAAAGTTTCTTCTTGGTAAAAAGGTGGATTTGAGACTATTAAATGATATTTCTTTGAGAAAAAAACGATGTTTCTAAAATCCTTCTTTTCAATGGAGACTTGGGTGGCAAAAGGTGACGTGGAAACATTCTCTTGGGCTTGGATGACGGACTCTTCGTCGATGTCGATTCCTTCAATTTGTGCATTGGGAAATCGTTGTGCCAGCATGAGGGCAATGACTCCTGTTCCAGTGCCAACGTCAAGGATATGAACGCCCTCCTTGACCTCTTCTTCCATTATGGATGAAGCAGAAGTCGTGGTGGGTGTTTGTGCCCACGCTCCCAGTAGCACACCATCCGTCCCAACCTTCATGGCAGAATGGTCGTGACGGATGGTGAATTGCTTAAATTGGAAATAGGGAGTAGGCATTAAAACTTGAAGTAGTTCTTGGCGTTGTTGTAAGAGATGTCTTCAATCATCTGATTGACACGTTTTTCTTCATAACCAACGTATGGAACTTCACCATTTTCGATGTCGGTGGCAACAAGGTTGCAGAGGATGCGGCGGAAATACTCGTGACGAGGGTAGGAGAGGAAGGAACGAGAATCGGTGAGCATACCCACGAATCGGCTCAGCAGACCCAACAGTGAAAGGGCGTTCATCTGCTTGGTCATGCCGTCCTTCTGGTCAAGGAACCACCATCCCGAACCCCACTGTATCTTGCCAGGACAGGATCCGTCTTGGAAATTGCCCAGCATGGTGGCAAGCACCTCATTGGCACAGGGATTGAGGTTGTAGAGGATGGTCTTTGCCAACTTGCCTTCAGCATTGAGGCGGTCAAGGAATTTAGAGCACTTTTTAGCTGTGTTGAACTCACCTATAGAATCGAATCCAGTATCAGGCCCCAACTGCTTGAACATCTTGGAGTTATTGTCTCGAATAGCACCATAATGGAACTGCTGTGCCCAACCAGCCTCGGCATCCTGCACAGCGAAGATGTACATCATGGCAGACTTGAATTTCAGCACCTCTTCCTGCGTGAGGTTTTTGCCACTATACACTTTGTCGAAGATGGCCTTCACTTCAGCCTCCGTGTAGTCTTCGGCATAGAATTCTTCGATACCGTGGTCGCTCAGTTTACAGCCCCGTGAAGCGAAGAAGTCGTGGCGTACCTGAATGGCATCGATGTAATCGTTGAATCCGTTGATGGCTTTGCCGCTCACTTCTGAGAGTTTGTCCACGTATGTCTTGAAGTTTTCTGGTACTTCCACCGCCATAGCCTTGTCTGGGCGCCATGCCGGGAGCATCTTCGTCTTCATGGTCGGGTCGGCTGCCACCTGCTGATGGTATTCGAGTGAATCGACAGGGTCATCGGTCGTGCATACAGTCTCGACGTTGTAATGTGCCATGAGTCCGCGTGGTGTGAACTTCGGGTCGTTCTTGATTTGTTCGTTGCACTCCTCGTAAATCTCTCGGGCGTTCTCTGGATTCAGTGTCTTGTTGATACCAAAGGCCGTCTTCAACTCCAGATGTGTCCAGTGGTAGAGAGGGTTGCGGAAAGTGTAGGGTACAGTTTCCGCCCACTTCTCGAACTTCTCCCAGTCGGTCGTGTCCTTGCCTGTGCAAAAACGTTCGGCGACCCCGTTGCTGCGCATGGCACGCCATTTGTAGTGGTCGCCACCCAACCAAATCTGGGTGATGGAGTCAAAACGTTTGTTTTCAGCCACCATCTGTGGAACAAGGTGACAGTGGTAGTCGATAATCGGCATCTTCGCCGCATGTTCGTGATACAACTTCTGTGCGGTCTCCGACTGCAACAGGAAGTTCTCATCCATAAAAGGTTTCATAGGCTTTATTACTTTTAGTTTGTTTTTGCAAGGATATGTGGCTTTTCATGAACTGGGTGCCTCTCCTTTTTGAATACTCATTTCTTTGACTTGAAAGGCAGTTTGTTTTTGATGGTGGTGAGAATCTGTTTGGACTTCTCAAAGTGCTGGTAGTCTTTGACAGACATCCAGTTACCGCCCCATGCGTAGCCGTGTTGAATGAAAAGCTTATAGCAGAGGTCTTGTTTGTCGATAATGGGCACCTTGGTATTGGTGAGTTTGCTGCGGTTGCTTGCATAGGCTTTGGCGTTGGCTGGTTCTACTTGGCCCGTGCCGAGATGCAAGTAGGGGTTGTAGAGGGGGTTGATGTCGATGGCAAGTCCTTGTGCGTGTTTGGACAGTTTCTTGGTGCCAGACACAACACGGAAATTGAAGCAGGAGGTGTTGTTGGCTGCCATGCTTCGTTCGTCATCGGCATCATATTCGTCAATGAGCACCATGCGTTCTATTTTGTACCCATACTGATAGAGTTGGCGGAAAATCTCAAGTAAGTCGTCAGCAATGTCAGCATTGCACACCAATTCTCCCAATTGTGTACGCCCTTCCACGTTGCGGTGTAGGACGTGCAGATAGCGGAGGGCAGAGCGGGGAATGGTGCAATCTTTCTTGTATGACTTTCCTTGCATGCGGCTGAAAATGGCATCGCTAATGGGGCTTGCCTTGAAACAGGAGTCGATGCCGAAAGTTTTGACGGATTCGTCGTTGACCACAGCAGCAGGTGTCCATTCCCTCAGACTTTTCTCATCGTCAGAAGCTTTGCAAAAGGAACAGCAAAGCACATTCAGAACTAACACCAACATTGGAATTTTGCACCAGTCTTTCCATGTCCAATGGAATGTTGAGGGTGTGCAGACGGATGAAATATGTCCTTTGGGTTCAGGCTGTTGTTTCATGATTCTCATTTATAATATATTTATGTGCTATCTTGTGAAAGATGAATCTGTGATGCAAAATTACGGAAATAAATTGAAGCAAAGGCAAGAATTGTGATTTTGTTTGATTTTTCAGATGTTTTTCGAAAAAAAAAGCAAGTTCGTTTGCTTTTTTTTCGTCTTTTATGCAAATAGTTTTCTTGATGTGGCAGCTATCCGAAAAAAAATGTGTTAATTTGTAGCGGAATGTATATTAACATCAAATTAAAATGGAAAATAAAATTCAAGAATTGACCGAAAAACTCCTGAGAGATGGAGTGGAGAAAGGCAATGCCGAAGCAGAGAAAATTATTGCTGCAGCAAACGAAAAGGCAGCTCAAATTGTAGCCGAAGCAAAGGCTCAGGCTGAAGAGATAGAACAGGCAGCCAAGAAGAATGTCAAGGGCATGGAAGAGAACACCAAGAGCGAAATCAAGATGTATGCAGCTCAAGCCCTCAACGCCCTGAAGAGTGAGGTAGCCAATGTTGTAGGTGATAAGGTGGTAAAGGAGGCCACGGCAGAGGTGGCTGGCAACAAGGATTTCATGAACGAGTTTATGCTGAAGATGGCTGAGAAATGGGGTGCTGGTGAGGATATCATCATCTCGACAGCTGATGCGGCAAGTCTCAAAGCACTCTTTGCCAAGAAGGCGAAGGCACTCCTTGACAAGGGTGTGAAGATTGAGCAGGTGAATGGTCAGAAGGCACTCTTCACTGTGCAGCCAGCAGACGGCTCTTACAAGGTGAACTTTGGCGAGGCTGAGTTTGAGGAGTATTTCAAGAACTTCCTGCGTCCACAACTCGTTGAAATGATATTCTAAATTAACATGGGAAATTACTATTGTTTAATGGCAGGTCTGCCCGACATCACGCTGGAGAACACAAAGCATGATGTTAGCATCGCTGACTTGCGGGAAGAACTGGAGGCAGCTCTGTCGGATAGCGACAAGAAGGTGCTCTACTATTTCTTCCTCAAGAACGATTGCACCAATTTGGTCAAACTGCTGAAGAATCCGAATGCAGAGATAGACGACCACGGCAACTTGACCATGGAACAGTATGTCGATTTGATGACGTCGGCAAGGGAGATGAACTTCAACGTCCATCGTTACCCTGCCTTTATGAGTGAGTTTGCCCGTGAATTTGCCTACAATAAGGACAAAGAGGGATATTTCCCCGAGGATGATATGCTGTACAAGTTCTACAGCTATGCCATCAAGACTTGTCCGAACAAGATGGTGAGACAGTGGTACAAACTCAATCTTGACATCACCAACATCCTTACCGCTTTTTTGGCAAGGAAGAACGGCTGGAATGTGGCTGACTTCATTCAGGGAGAGGACGAGGTGACGGAGATGATTCTCACAAACAACACAAAAGACTTCAACTTGGTCAACGAGAAAGACTATGTGGTGGACTTGATGAAGATTGTGGATTGCGAGGATCCTGTAGAGAAGGAAAAGAAAATTGATGCTTTCAAATGGCTTTGGCTGGAAGAGCAGACTTTTTTCAACATTTTCTCCATAGAGGCGGTGTTTGCTTATCTCTGTAAACTTGACATGCTGGCTCGATGGGATAAACTTGATGTGGAAAAGGGACAGGAGACTTTCCGCCAGATTATCGAGAATCTGCGTGGCGAGGCGCGTGTACCAGAAGAATTTGTTAGAAAATAATAAAATCAAGATACAATGACAAAAGGAACTGTTAGTGGCGTGATTGCCAACATGGTGACACTCTCGGTTGACGGCCCAGTGAAGCAGGGTGAAATCTGCTACATAGAGACAGGTGGCGACAAACTGATGAGTGAGGTCATCAAGGTGGTGGGCAGTGACGTGTATGTTCAGGTGTTCGAATCGACACGTGGACTGAAGGTTGGTGCTCCAGCCGAATTTACAGGACACATGCTGGAAGTTCAGTTGGGTCCTGGCATGTTGTCAAAGAACTTCGATGGTCTGCAGAACGACCTCGACAAGATGGAGGGTGTTTTCCTCAAACGTGGTCAATACACAGAACCGCTTGATGCCGATCGTGAATGGGACTTCATACCGCTTGCCCAGGTGGGTGACGAGGTGGAAGGCTCTGCATGGCTGGGCGAAGTGGAGGAGAACTCGCAGAAACTCAAGATTATGGCTCCCTTCCAAATGGAAGGTAAGGCTAAGGTGAAGAGCATCGTGCCTGCTGGTAAGTATAAGATTCACGATGTGATTTCTGTGCTTGTCAAGGAGGATGGCACAGAGGTGAAGGTGGATATGGTGCAGCACTGGCCTGTGAAGTTTGCCATGACCAACTATAAGGAAAAGCCGCGTCCATTCAAGTTGCTCGAAACGGGTGTGCGTACCATCGATACGTTCAACCCGATTGTGGAAGGTGGAACGGGCTTTATCCCTGGGCCTTTCGGTACGGGTAAGACCGTGCTTCAGCACGCCATTTCGAAACAGGCAGAGGCAGATATCGTGATTATTGCAGCCTGTGGTGAGCGTGCCAACGAGGTGGTGGAAATCTTTACCGAGTTCCCTGAACTGGATGACCCACATACGGGACGCAAGCTGATGGAGCGTACCATCATCATCGCCAATACGTCCAATATGCCAGTGGCGGCTCGTGAGGCATCTGTATATACAGCCATGACGATGGCGGAGTATTACCGCTCAATGGGTTTGCGCGTGTTGCTGATGGCTGACTCTACCTCTCGTTGGGCACAGGCACTTCGTGAGATGTCGAACCGTATGGAGGAGCTGCCTGGTCCCGACGCATTCCCGATGGACTTGGGCGCGCTCATCTCCAACTTCTACGGTCGTGCTGGATATGTATATCTGAACAACGGCGAAGTCGGTTCCATCACCTTCATCGGAACGGTGTCGCCCGCAGGTGGTAACCTGAAGGAGCCTGTGACTGAGAACACGAAGAAAGTGGCTCGTTGCTTCTACGGACTCGAACAAGACCGTGCTGACAAGAAACGTTATCCTGCCGTCAACCCCATCGATTCCTATTCGAAGTATTTGGAATACCCTGAGTTTGCGGAATATGTGTCGAAGAAAATTAACGACAAGTGGATTCCGAAAGTGCTTGCACTGAAGACCCGTATGCAGCGTGGTAAGGAAATCGCAGAGCAAATCAACATCTTGGGTGATGACGGTGTGCCTGTAGATTACCATGTGGTGTTCTGGAAATCGGAAATCATCGACTTCGTGCTCTTGCAGCAAGATGCGTTCGACGAGGTGGATGCCGTGACTTCCATCGAGCGTCAGGAAGCCATCCTCGACATGGTGACGGAGATTTGCGAGACAGACTTCAAGTTTGACCACTTCGAGGAGTGCGTGGCGTTCTTCCGTAAACTTATCAACCTCTGCAAGCAGATGAATTACTCGCAGTTCCAGAGCGAACAATACAACGATTTTGTTTCACAGATAAAGGCAATGCTTGCCGCATAAACGACTATGGCTACAGCTTTTCAGAAAGTATATACAAAGATAGGCCAAATCACAAAGGCTACGGTCTCCCTCAAGGCAAAGGGAGTAGGATATGATGAGCTTGCCACCATCAATGGCAAGTTGGCTCAGGTAGTGAAAATTGCAGGCGATGATGTGACGCTGCAAGTGTTTGAAGGCACGGGCGGCATCCCCACCAATGCTGAGGTTGTGTTCCTTGGCAAGGCTCCATCGCTGAAAGTGGGTGACCAGTTGGCGGGCCGTTTCTTCAACGCATACGGCAACCCTATCGACGGAGGCCCAGAGATTGAGGGAAAGGACGTAGAGATTGGCGGTCCTTCTGTGAACCCCGTTCGTCGTAAGCAGCCATCCGAACTGATTGCCACAGGTATTGCTGGCATCGACCTGAACAACACGCTGGTGTCTGGTCAGAAGATTCCCTTCTTTGCCGACCCCGACCAGCCCTTCAACGAGGTGATGGCGTTGGTGGCGCTCCGTGCCAAGGTGGACAAGATTATCCTCGGCGGTATGGGTATGACCAACGACGACTACTATTTCTTCAAGAACACCTTCTCCAACGCGGGTGCGCTCGACCGCATCATCGCTTTCATGAACACTACCGAAGACCCTGCTGTGGAACGATTGCTCGTGCCTGATATGGCATTGACGGCTGCCGAATACTTCGCTGTGGAGAAGCATGAGACCGTGCTGGTGCTCCTGACGGACATGACTTCATACGCTGACTCGCTCTCCATCGTGTCAAACCGCATGGATCAGATTCCATCGAAGGACTCTATGCCGGGTTCGCTCTATTCCGACTTGGCAAAGATTTACGAGAAGGCGGTGCAGTTCCCGGAGAGTGCAGGGGGTGGCTCCATCACCATCATCGCCGTGACCACGCTGTCGGGTGGCGACATCACACACGCTGTGCCTGACAACACGGGTTACATCACGGAGGGTCAGCTCTACTTGCGTCGTGACTCCGACATTGGCAAGGTCATCGTTGACCCGTTCCGTTCCTTGTCCCGTCTGAAGCAACTCGTCGCTGGTAAGAAGACGCGCAAAGACCACTCCCAGGTGATGAATGCTGCCATCCGTCTCTATTCAGATGCAGCCAATGCCAAGACCAAGTTGGAGAATGGTTTCGACCTGACTGACTACGACAACCGTTGTCTCGACTTTGCCAAGGAATATGCCGACAAGCTGCTTGCTATTGATGTCAACCTTGACACGACAGAGATGTTGGATGTCACATGGTCTCTCTTCAAGAAATACTTCAAGCTCGAAGAGGTCAATATCAAGAAAGAATTTACTGATGTTTATTGGGAAATGCATAATGCATCATGAGACTAATGCCTTGTATGAAGATTTTTTGACCTCTATCATTAGGTCTGCATACGAAACACTTAATAGAAAGGAATTAAAAGAATTGCAGGTGCATATTTAATTAATTATGCGTTATGTATTATGAATGATGCATTATGATCAAGTTTCAATACAATAAGACATCGCTTCAGCAAATCGAGAAGAACCTCAAGATGCGGCAGCGCACACTCCCTATCATCAAGAATAAGGAGACGGCACTCCGTATTGAGGTGAACAAGAGCAAGGAAGAAGCGAACATCTTGGACCAGAAACTGCAAAGTCAGATCGCTGGCTACGAGTCGATGTATGCCCTGTGGGGAGAGTTCGACGCATCGCTGGTCAGCCTGAAAGATGTGCAGCTCGATGTGAAGAAGATAGCCGGTGTTCGTGTGCCGGTACTTCAAAACATTGAGTTGGACGTGAAGCCCTTCGGACTCTTTTCCGCGCCGAAGTGGTACTTCGACGGCATCAATCTCTTGCAGGGACTCGCCAAGACTGCCGTAGAGCGCGAGTTCGTTCTGGCCAAGCTCGGCCTTCTCGACCATGCACGCCGCAAGACCACCCAGAAGGTGAACCTTTTTGAAAAGGTGCAGATTCCGGGTTATCAGGAGGCGATACGCAAAATCAAGCGATTCATGGAAGACGAAGAGAACCTCTCCAAGTCTTCACAAAAGATTCTGAAGTCTCTCCAAGAGGCTCGGAAGAAAAAGGAGGAGGAAAGCGTATGATACAAGATATGAAGAAACTGACATTCCTTGTCACAAGCAGGGAATATGAAAAGTTCATCGCCGACATTCGCGACTTGGGAGTTGTCCATGTGGAGGAACTCCAGCAGGGAGCGACCAGTGACGAACTGCAAGCAGCTCTTGACCTCGCTGAGCGATACAAGAACGCCCTCAAGGCTCTTGACTTCGCAGCCGAATCCTACGACTCCTCAACCACCTATGCAGCCCAACCCGCCGATGTCACAAAGGGCGTCTCATTGGTGGACACGGTGGAGCGTCTGCTGGCTGAAGAAAATAGCGTGAAGCATAGTATGGATGCCACCGATGATGCCATCAACCAGCTGGAACCCTTCGGCGAGTTCAGTTGGGACAGCATCCATCAACTGGAGCAGTCGGGCTATAAGCCATACTTCTATGCGGTTAATCACAAGATGTATAAGGCAGAGTGGGGCGAAAAGTATTTTGCCACACCCGTCAACGAGTTGAACAAGAAGACCTACTTTGTCGCCTTCTCCAACGAAGACTCCGAGCCAGCCATCACAGCGGAACGCTTGTATTTGCCAGAAGAGTCCCTCTCTTTCTACCGCGAGAAACAGAAGACCCTCCGTGAGCAGTTGGCAAGCATCCACGAGCAGATGTTGCAAGTGAACGCCGTGGATCGTGCCTCGATTGAGGCGGGAAAGGTGGCAAACGAAAACGACATCCAGCTCTCCAAAGTCCACCTCAGCAACGAGAACCTTGTCGATGGTGCCGTCAAGCTGATGATAGGATGGACGCTCAAGGAGAATGCCGACAGCGTGGTGGAGTATCTGGAAAAAGAGCACATCTTCTACGAGGTGGAAGACCCCGCCTTTGACGACAACGTGCCCATCAAGATAAAGAACGACAAGTTCTCCTCGCTCTTCGAGCCTATCCTGCGGATGTATTCCCTGCCCAACTATCACGACATCGACCCGCTGCCCTTCTTCGCCCCCTTCTTCATGCTCTTCTTCGGACTCTGCATGGGCGATATGGGCTACGGACTGCTCATCCTCGGCATCAGCATCGCCATCATCTTTGCAAAACCTCAGTTTGCCTCCTACGGCAAGTTGGGTGCCTTGCTGGGTGGCATGACCTGCCTCTGCGGATTCATCACGGGCACCTTCTTTGGCATCGACCTCTCCACGGTGGATTGGGAGTTCATCAAGCCCATCCAGCCATACTTCATCAACGACTCCATGAAGGACAGCTTCTTCGGCTATTCGCCCATGATGGTCATCTCCGTCATCATCGGTCTCATCCAGGTGCTGCTCGGCATGACGTTGGCTGGCTGCAAGGCGGTGAAGAACTACGGATTCATCTACGGAGTCGGGAAATTCTCATGGGTCGTGGCGCTCCTCAGCGCGGTCGTCCTGTTTGGCTTCCCCCTGTTTGGTGTGGAGTGGTCAAAGCCCGTGCAATACGTCCTCTATGCCCTCATTGCCGTGTCAGCCTTCGGCATCTTCTTCCTCAACAATCCCGCTGCCTATCAGAAAGCTTCGGCTTTGGGCAAGGCACTGGGTGTGGGAAGCAACCTCGGCGCCGGCGTATGGGCAACCTACGGAATGTCCACCGGACTGTTGGGCGACCTGCTCTCCTACATCCGACTCTTTGCGCTCGGCTTGACGGGTGGAGTCCTCGGTTCCGTGTTCAACAGCCTGGCGATGGACATGAGTCCTGACATCCCCGTGGTTCACGAACTCGTCATGCTCATCATCCTCCTGTTTGGTCACGGTATCAACTTCGGGCTTTGCATGATTTCATCCTTCGTGCACCCAATGCGACTCACCTTCGTCGAGTACTTCAAGAACGCCAACTTCGAAGGAAACGGCAAAGAGTATCAACCTTTCAAGATGATGCATTAAAATCAATAATTATTAACCCGACCCCCTCATGGTCGTGTGAAGCCCTTCTCATGGGTGACAGAGGTGTGGTCACTAAAAAACAAATCAAAGCATTATGTCTCCAGTACTTTTAGCGTACATCGGAATCGCCCTCGCAGTAGGACTTTCCGGCATCGGTTCCGCCTATGGCGTGACCATCTGTGGTAACGCCGCCATCGGCGCATTCAAGAAGAACCCATCCGCCAGCGGTTCCTACATCGGTCTCGCAGCCCTCCCATCTTCGCAGGGTCTCTACGGCTTCGTGGGATTCTTCATCCTCAATCCGCTCGTGAATGAGAACATCAGCATGTTTGCTGCTTGTGCCGTTCTCGGTGCAGGCCTCGCCCTGGGTGCCGTGGCACTCTTCTCTGCCATTCGTCAGGCAAAGGTTTGTGCCAACGGAATCTCCGCCATCGGAGGTGGGCACAACGCTTTCGGTACCACCATGGTGCTCGCTGTGTTCCCCGAGCTTTATGCCATCCTTGGCCTCCTCGTGCTCATCCTCATCTCAAGTTCCATTGCTGGATAAGAGCATGAAGCGGTAATGTCCGCGCTTGCGCGAAAAAGGCAAAAAGAAAACCCCGTCAAAATGGCGGGGTTTTTCTTTTTAAGTAATTGCGTAACGTTAGTTCTGTTGTTAAGGCCGTTGGTTAGGGGTTACTGTACTGATAGATTGTATCAATCGTTGCAGCATAGAAATCCCGACCAAGGTATTTGGCTTTAACCTCATTTGTAAAGACCTTTGCAGGGGAGCCGTCCAGCATGGTGGTATCTTCTTCCTTGACGTTCATCTCGTAGGTTGGCTTGTATTCCTCAAAGGTTATCATCTGCCCATCAAGGTACAAGAATTTGTCGTAATATTTGATGTAAACATCATACAGGCGAAGAATTTTATCCCAGCGACCATTGTTGTTATACTCACCATAAACCGTTTGAATTCCACCTCTCGCAATGTCGCAGAAGTACCAGGTTTCTTTTGGGTTTTCGGGGTCAAAATACTTTTCTCCGTCGGAGTACATATTAAAATCCCCCCAAGCAAGACCGTAGTCGCTCCTGTCAATAGGAGTCCCAACCTAACTTTCGTTAGGTCAGGTACTCCTGTCCTAACTGAGTTTATACTGTGTGTCATCCAAGTATCTACATCCGCATCAGAATATCTCTTATGATAAATAAACTTGGCGCTATCGGGTGCAACCAATTCAGAATCAACGAGATAGCTATCCCCCCCCGGGGGGATGTGGAGAAGCGAGAGGAGATACCGCAGGGTTGTTCATACTGTAGAAGGTGTCGGTGAAAGTTTCGCCTGTGGAATAAGTGCGATCGCGATAGACGATGTATCTTGAGCATAGCATGATATTATCATGCGGTGCCAACCATTCATAGCCCTTACGATATTTCACATCCACAAGCTTAACCTCTAATGCCGCAAAATATTGAACAACATATTCAACATCTTGAGAGATTTGCTCACTTTCAGGGACATTCTTGGTTGAAAGATGCTGTTTGATACGCGCTGTTACCTCATAAAGCTTTGCGTCCTTGTTAGGAACCTTAGCTCCAGCTACTTCGCTTACCGAAACATCTACCACCTCTGGTGTGCCAAGCATCAGATAAGGCCATGCCACGTAATAGTCGCCAATTTTCACCTCTTTAAAGGCATCATAGCTCCAGTCCACGCTAATGACCTGTCCACCAATATTAAAGCTGATTTTACCTGCTGTGACGATAGGAGTTTCCCCCGTTTCGCTGATTTCAGGCTCTGCCGCTGTTACTTTTGTTATATCGTCTATCTGTTCCACCCATACGGTGTCTGTCAGATGCAGGGACATGATGGCTTTGGGCTCGTGGCTCACCACTTGGGTGGTCATCTGCTCTACGTCGAAGTAGGTGTAGGTGGACTGCTGGTCCCACTCGACGGTCATCTCGGTCATGCCTTGTGTCATCTTCCACGGCGACTGGGTGCTCTTCGAGCCGTGGGTGGCTTCGGCATGTTAGGTGAAGGAGGTGGCGGGGTCGGGAAACTCGGTGGTGGTCTCTACCGTGGCATCATATTCCACTTGGAAGGCGAGGGTCTGCTGTTGGGTGTCGTCGGTGTTCTCGCTGTTCACATCGACAGTGAAGGACACAGAGACGTGGTAGGGTTGCTGGGTGGTGACGGAGCCACGGGTGGATAGGGGAGTGAGGCGAATGCCAGTCACCGCGATGGGGCTGCTGTCTGAGGAGCCTCCTTCAGTCGCTGCTGTTGCAGCCGCACGGGTTTCCTTCGCCTGGGCAGCACCATGATGGGCATTGCTGAGTCGCAGGTAGGGCATCTCGACGGTGCGGTTGTGGCTGTCGGTGTGCGTGTACACTTCATGCTGAAGGTCGAAGGTGATGGTCTGCTTGCCGATGGTGAACGTCTGCACGGTGTGCTTGGTCACGGGGTTGGTGCCTTCGGCGGTGGTCGAGCTGCTTTCCTTGATGGTGGTCAGCTCGGCAATGCTGTTGGCATCGATGGCGGCGTTGGCAGCAGAGAGCTTCACGGAGGCACGGGGTTCGCACTCGTAGGTGGAGCCGTCGGGGTCGTTGTAGGTGCTCTTCTGCGAGAGGTCTATTTGGGCAGGTGTCTGTGCCGTTGCCACCGCTGGCGAGCTGGCGGTGCCGTTGCCGGTTCCTTCCGTATGGCTGATGTTGTAGGACACGTCGCCCAATGTCTTGGGGTCGGGCAGTTCGCCCTCGCCGCCGCTGCTGCATGAACAGAGAAGCCCCACCACCATCGTCAACAGACCTGCTGCGCTTGTCCATCGAGGGGGTGAGGCGAAATGGGTACATAATGCTTTCATGATGTTTGTGATTGAAGGGTTAGATACTATATATATAATGTGTCAAGCCAAGCTTGACGGCATCGTGCGTCGTGATGCTGGGGGAGGCTGGTTCCTTGGCTTAGTTGGCAGCCTCAAACTCTTTCAGGAATCGGACGTCGTTCTCGGAGAAGAGGCGGAGATCCTTGACTTGGTACTTGAGGTTGGCGATGCGCTCAATGCCCATGCCGAAGGCGTAGCCCTTGTACTTGGTGGAGTCGATGCCGTTGGCTTCGAGCACGTTGGGGTGCACCATGCCGCAGCCAAGAATTTCCAACCAGCCCGAGCCTTTGCACATGCTGCATCCTTTGCCCTTGCAGAGGGTACATGAGACGTCCATCTCGGCACTTGGCTCGGTGAAGGGGAAGTAGGACGGGCGAAGTCGAATCTGGGTGTCTTCGCCAAACATCTCCTTGGCAAAGAGAAGGAGCACCTGCTTGAGGTCGGTGAAGGAGACCTGCTCATCGACGTAGAGTCCTTCGACCTGATGGAAGAAGCAGTGGGCACGGGCAGAGATGGCTTCGTTGCGATAGACTCGGCCCGGGCAGAGCACACGTACGGGAGGCTGCTGACGCTCCATCACCCGTGCCTGAACGGAGCTGGTGTGGGTGCGCAGAATGATGTCGGGATGTGCCTCCACGAAGAAGGTGTCCTGCATATCGCGTGCGGGATGGTCTTCAGCAAAGTTCATGGACGAGAACACGTGCCAGTCGTCTTCCACTTCTGGCCCTTCTGCCAAGGAGAAGCCGAGGCGTGAGAAGATGTCGATGATTTCGTTCTTGACGATGGTGAGCGGATGGCGTGTGCCAAGCCCGATGGGGTACGCCGTGCGGGTGATGTCAAGGTGGTTCGCCTCGGTTTCCTGCACGGCAAAGGTGTCACGCAAGGTATTGATTTTCTCCAACGCCTTGTCTTTGAGCTCGTTGATTTTGATTCCGATTTCTTTCTTCTGCTCTGCCGGCACATTGCGGAAATCTGCCATCAGGGCAGTGATGACACCTTTCCTGCTCAGGTATTTGATGCGAAGTTGTTCAATCTCTTCGGCTGAACGTGCCTGCAGACTTTCAACTTCTTGGAGTAAACTTTGAATTTTGTCTAACATAATTATCTTCTCGATTGACATTTTTGTAAAAAACGATGCAAAGGTACGAAAAAAAATGTTTACCTTTGCAAAGTTTTTACTATTTTATATGAGAAAAGGGTTAGTTGTTGCGGCTGTCTGCCTTTTAGTTTCGTGCAAGGACAGCAAGATGCAAAACGTATATGCTTCGGAAGATGAGGTGGAGGAAGACTCTGTCGAAGCGTATGTGGGCGACACGCTCCATCTGTTTGACGAAGAGGTTGAGCCTCCCGTCACGGTGGATGAGTTGTTCGCTGATTTTTTCTTCAGTTTTGCCGATGACCCACGTTTTCAATCTCAACGCATCACTTTCCCCTTGTCGTGCAAGGAAGGGGAGGAGGACACGAGGCTGACCCGACAGGACTGGACGGAATATAACCATTTTAACGCCCAAGACATCTATTCCATCATCTACGAACGTGAGCAAGACTTGGCATTGCAGAAGGACACGTCCATCATGAGTGTGGGTGTGGAATGGTGCTATCTGAAGGAGAACCTGGTGGAGAAGTACCTGTTCAACCGCATCAACGGGAAGTGGATGCTCACCGAGATTCTGAAAGAGGAGATGGATTGCCTGCCCAATAGCGATTTCCTTCGTTTCTACAGCAATTTTGTGGCAGACAGCACTTTCCAGCGTGATGCCATCGGCCCTTCACTCAAGTTGGTGCTCACCTCGGAGGATGGTGAAGAGGAAACGACGGAAGAGATACTGTCTGCTGACGACTGGTTCAACCTGAGGAATGATTTGCCTCTTTCGACGGATGTGCTCACGAACATCGACTATGGCCAAACTTGCATCAGCCAGAATCGCAAGACGCTGTTGATGGAGGGCGTGAGTAACGGCATGCAGATGAAATTCAAGTTTGATAAGCAAGGTGAGGACTGGAAACTGATAGAGATTGAATACTGATGAAAGAATACCAAGATTACAGTTTGCTGAAACACAATACGTTTGGCATGGATGTGAAGGCCAAGCGTTATGTGGAATATCGTAGTGAACGAGAGCTCAAGCGACTCATCCCGACGCTTCAAGGTGAGGTGTTGCACATCGGTGGTGGTAGCAACCTGCTGTTTCGTGGCGACTTCGACGGGACGGTGCTGCATAGTGCCATCAAAGGCATCGAGATAGCCGAAGAGGTGGAAGGCGAGGATGAAGTGCTGGTGCGTGCTGGTGCTGGTGAGGTGTGGGATGATGTGGTGGCATGGGCCGTGGCACATGGTTTGGGTGGTTTGGAAAACCTCTCGCTCATTCCGGGCGAGGTGGGTGCCAGTGCCGTGCAGAACATCGGTGCATACGGTGTGGAGGCGAAGGATGTGATAGCAATGGTTGAAGCCATTGATATGCAGCGTGGGGAAAAGCGTTACTTTGCCACCGTGGAATGCGACTATGCCTATCGCCAGAGCATCTTCAAGAACCAGTTGAAGGGTAAGTATGCCATCACCTACGTGGTGTATCGCTTGCAGAAGACTCCCGTGTTGAAATTGGAATATGGCAACATTCGTTCCGTGTTGGGCGACCAAGCGAATGTGACCATCGCTGATGTGCGCCAAGCCATCATCGACATACGTAATGCCAAACTCCCTGACCCGAAGGTGCAGGGCAACGCTGGCAGTTTCTTCATGAACCCCGTGGTCAGCAGGGAGAAGTTCCTCTCGCTCCAGAAAGACTATCCGCAAATGCCCTACTACGAGGTGGAAGGCGGTGTGAAGATTCCGGCAGGATGGATGATTGACCAGTGTGGATGGAAGGGCAAGGCACTGGGCAGGGCTGGTGTGCATGATAAACAGGCGCTGGTGCTGGTGAACCTTGGTGGAGCCACATCGGACGAAATCATCCGTCTGTGCGACACTATTTGCAAGGACGTAAAAGAGAAGTTCGGCATCGACATCCATCCCGAAGTAAACATGATATAAGCTATTATATGAAAATCACCATTCTCGGAAGCGGAACATCCTGCGGTGTGCCTCAGATAGGCTGCCCGTGTGAGGTGTGTACCTCCACCAATCCCAAAGACAAGCGTCTGCGGTGTTCCAGCCTATTGGAAATCTACGGCAAACGCATCCTCATCGATTGTAGTCCTGACTTTCGTGAACAAATGTTGCGCATCGACTTTAAGCCACTTGATGCCGTGCTCATCACCCACGAACACTATGACCATGTGGGTGGTCTTGATGACTTGCGCCCCTACAGCATCTTTGGCGATGTCGATGTGTATGCCGAAAAGTTCTGTGCTGACCATTTGATGGAGCGCATTCCCTATTGCTTCACACCGAAAGACAAGCGTTATCCTGGTGTGCCTGCTATCAATCTCATCGAAATAGAACCCCATGTTCCTTTTGTTATTAAAGATGTGGAACGGGAACCCATGGCATCTGAGTATCTTGAAGATGCCATCAAGATGAAGCGTCAGCAGATATGGGAGGAGTTGCAGAGAATCAGGGAACGCGAGGGCGACATCTGCCGTAAGGATGTGGTCATCATGCCTATTCGTGTCATGCACGGCAACCTGCCTATTGTTGGTTTCCGCATCGAGAACTTCGCCTACATCACCGACATGAAGACCATCCCTGACACGGAACTTCCCCTCTTGCAAGGCATTGACTACCTGATTGTCAACGGATTGCGCCATACGTCCCATCCCAGCCATCAAACCATCGAAGAAGCCATCGCTTTCGCCCGACAACAGGGTGTCCGAGAGACTTGGCTTGTTCACATGAGCCACCACATTCGTCCTCATGCTGTCGAAGAACAGTCCTTGCCACCGGGTGTCCATTTGGCTTACGACAACGAGGTGATAGAATTTTAACATGGTGACAGAAGAAAGGTAAAAAGAAAGGTAAGAAGAAAGTATATGGAAGAAAAGAAAATAGATGTAACTCAGTTTGACTGGAGCCAAATAGACCTTAGTTTGGTCACTCACTATCTCATCACGTTTGGCAAAAACCTCATTGTTGCCACCATTGTCCTGATTGCAGGGCGGTTCATCATCAAGTATCTGGTCAAACTGATTCAGACGTTGATGCAGAAACGTAAAGTGGAGGCATCGCTCTACACGTTCACCCATAGCCTTGTCCACATCTCGCTCAATCTGCTGCTGGTCATCATCATCATCGGAATTTTGGGCATCGATACGACTTCGTTTTTGGCTGTGTTTGCCTCAGCAGGCATGGCTATCGGAATGGCACTGAGCGGCACGTTACAGAACTTTGCCGGAGGGGTGCTGGTTTTGACGCTGAAACCTTATAAAGTGGGGGATTATATCGAAGCACAAGGTTTTGCAGGCACCGTGAAGGCGATTCAAATTTTCAACACCGTGCTGAACACGCCGGACAATCAAACCATCATCATCCCGAACGGCCCTCTGGCAACGGGCAGCCTGAAGAACTCGACAGCGGCTTCGACACGGCGTATCGACCTCAACGTAGAGGTGGCATACGGCACCAATCCTGACGATGTGCGCAAGGTGCTGAACCAAATTATTGATGCCGACGGACGCATCCTGAAAGAAGGTGCATTTGCCCCATCCCTTCCCATGACCACGATGTCCACCAGCAGCATCATCTTCCAAATGCGGGTGTGGGTAAAGGCTTCCGACTATTGGACTGTGAGATTTGACACAACAGAAAAGGTCTATCGGGAACTGGCTGCCGCTGGAATAGAGATTCCCTTCCAGCAAATTGACGTGCACATGAAGTGACGGCTGATGAATGATTGAATCACAAAAAACAGGAAGCCATCTTATGATTAAAAATATCATCTTTGACTTGGGCGGTGTGCTGCTCGACATCGACCTCATCCATTGCATGAAGCAGATACAGGCCTTGGGTGTCGATATGGATGCCTTTTCAGCCAACACTTCTCACCATCCTCTTCATGATGACACGAAGCCAGCCGTGATGGGAGAGGGCATCGTGGCAAATGGTGTCGTCAACCTGTATCAGGTGGGAGGCATCACCACTGAAGACTTCTTGGCTTGTGTACAACAAGCCTGTCATCCAGGCACCACTCGCCAGCAGGTGCTTGATGCATGGAACACTTGCTGTATCGGCATCCCCCAATACCGACTTGACAAAGTGAAGGAACTGCGAGAGAGGGGCTATCACCTCTATATGTTGTCGAACACAAACGATGCCCACTGGCAAGACATCGTACAGCGTTGCTTTGGAGGAGAAGATGTTGTGAACGGACTGTTTGAACACGTTTTCCTTTCGCAGGAGATGCATCTTGCCAAGCCTAATGAGGACATTTATCTGAAGGTGTTGGAAGATACCCATGCAAAGGCTGAAGAATGTCTCTTCATCGATGACTCCACGCCGAATGTTGAAGCGGCTGCGGCACTGGGATTCCGTACGATTCATGCCGATGTTTCAGCAACACGCGACGGGAAAGTCGTTGCTCCACCCGCGACGGATTGGCCAAAAACGATTGACCTGCAATTGGCAACACTTGCCAATGGATAGGAGAGGAAGTTAAAAATTAAAAGTGAGAGTAACTTAAAAACTAATAGTTAAAGTTACCTCTGCCTTTTGTTGACAGAACATTTTCTCACTTTTAGTTTTTAGTGTCTAACTTTTGGGGTTCACTTCAATTCAATTTGTGATGCCCCTCAATGTCCACCGACTCCACTTGCCCGTGTCTTCCGATGAGGTGTTTTCAGAGGGAAGCATCAAGGGTCTCCAAAGGGATGTTTGAAGACATTCCTAAGTGTTGAAGATGGACTCGTTGTCCATACGGGAATACATATGGAGGTAACGACGTGAGTTTTGTGAAGAAATGAAGGAAAACGATGCTGGAGGGTGTTATTGGGGCAAAAGCACGACGGTGACGGAGCGTGCGGCTTGTGCTCCCATCACGAGCACTTGGGCGATGTCGGCAGTCTTGGAGGGACCGCTGATGAAGGTGCCATAGCCATAGTCGTTGAGGAGGTCTGTGCCACTGTCCTTTTCTGCTTGGCGAAGACGGTGGTAGGCTTCGTGCATATTGTTGACAATCTGGCTCTTGGGTAGCAGAATCATCAGGTTCTCGGAGATGAAGCAGACGGCTTTCTGCTGCATGTGCTGGGGAATCCAGATGCAGCCATTTTCTGCCACCCCGAAACAGCCACGGATGATGCCAACATCGGTGCCATTGAGGGCTTGGGCATTCTCTACGGTGTCGGGATTGCGTGTGGCAGAGGTTACTTCGGGCAGATTGGAGGCAATCTCGTGTGCGTCGGGATAGCACTGACGGATAAGGTCGTCAAGGCTCTGTCCTTCTGCCAGTTCCACGACACGACCACCTACGGCTTTGCTCATTTCAATGAATTGAGCAAGGGGGTCTGTGTAGGTGACAGCGGCAATGTCGCTCAAGTCGGGCATGGGGTAACGCTCATGCACATTGTTACGGTATTTTTTGAGGATATCTTCTTTGGTACTCATCGTATGATTTACTATTTGGCGATTGACGATTGGATGATTTTGTGTACGAGATGTTGGGTTAGGCTTTAGGGGATATGTTTAGGTCTTTGGCCATCTCGTGGAAGGGTTTCTTGGGGAACTTCATCATGTCGTGTCCTTCTGCCCACGGGTTCAAACTGCTGTTGATGAGGAAGGGTGGGAGGATGTTGGCAAGCGGTGAGACTGCAGTTGCCATTTTGTAAAGTGAAGGATGGCTGAAGAGCGTTGTCATGGCATTGCACATGAGTTTCTTCGACGAATTGGCGGTGCCGAACTCGTCGAGCTGCTGCCGCCATTTGTAAACTTGGTCGCCGAGGTCTATCTTTACGGGGCATACGGACTGACAACTCAGACAAAGGGTGCAGGCGGATACATTGCCCGAATGCTGTAGAGGTGAACGCAACATACCGAGGTTGATGCCTACGGGACCAGGAATGAAGTAGCTATAGGAATAGCCACCACTGCGACGATAGACAGGACAGGTGTTCATGCAGGAACCACAACGGATGCACTTGAGAATTTCCCAGTGCTCAGGGTTGGCAATCCAGTCGGAACGTCCATTATCGACCAGCACGATGTGCATCTGCTCAGCCGTGGGACGAGCCTTGCGGAAGTGGGATGTGTAGGTGGTGGTGGGCTGACCTGTTCCTGCACGGCACAGCATACGCTGGAATACGGCAAGGCAATCGTAGTTGGGAATGACCTTTTCCAGGCCGATGGCTGCGATGTGCAGCTTGGGGCATGAGGTGGACATATCGGCATTGCCTTCATTGGTGCACACCACAATGTCGCCAGTTTCGGCTATGCCAAAGTTGGCTCCAGTCATGCCTGCATCGGCAGTGAGGAACTCGTTGCGGAGCGAAAGACGTGCCCGATAAGTAAGATAGGTGGGGTCGTGATTGCCCTTTTCGTCGCTGATGCCTTTTTCCTCGAAGAGTTCGCCCACATCATCGTGGTTGAGGTGGATGGCTGGCATGACGATGTGGGAAGGCTTCTGCCCCTTCAACTGGATGATGCGCTCTCCGAGGTCGGTCTCCACCACTTCGATGCCACGTGCTTCCAGATAGGGATTCATCCCGCACTCTTCGGTGAGCATGGACTTCGACTTCACCATCTTCTTCACATCATGCTCTTTCAGGATGCCATAGACGATTTCGTTGAACTCGGCTGCATCCTTTGCCCAATGCACAATGGCACCGTTGCGTTCGGCACGGGTGGCAAACTCATCGAGATACTGGTCAAGGTGTGTGATGGTGTGTCGCTTGATGGCTGATGCCTTCTCACGCAACTGTTCCCATTCGTCAAGCCCCTGTGCCATATTATCACGCTTCTGGCGTACTGCCCAGAAAGTGTTGTCGTGCCAATGAGCATAGTCTTGGTTCTTCAAAAACTCTTTGGCTGCTTTGCTATGTTGTGTTCCCATCGTTTAATTTTTTAATCCGTTCATCTTTACGTTTCAAATTCCAGCGGCAAGAATCTCCACCACGTGCTTGAACTGGATGTCTTTTCCTTGTTTTTTTGCGACTCCAGAAAGGTGCATCAGGCAGGAGCAATCGGGTCCCGTGATGTATTCCGCACCAGTGGCGATGTGACGATTGAGTTTGTCGATGCCCATTTGTGCAGAGACTGCCGTTTCTTCCACAGCAAACATACCGCCAAAGCCGCAGCACTCGTCAGGACGTTCTGGTTCCACGACTTCTATGCCATCCACCAACTGCAATAAATCCTTGATTTTGTTGAACTTGGCGATATGCTCTTCGCTGGGAGAACTCAACCTCAATTCACGCACACCATGACAAGAGTTGTGAAGGCTGACCTTGTGAGGGAAACGTCCTAAAGGCTGGTTGACTTTCACCACATCGTGTAGGAATTCCACCACATCCATCGCTTTTTGGGCAGTCGTGCATTCGTGGGCTTCGCCCAACAGTCGCTGATAATTCAACCGCACAAATGCGGTGCAACTGACTGAAGGTGCCACCACATAATCAAAAGCATTGAACGTCTCTTCAAATTTCTTCACCAAAGGAAGTGCCTCACCTTCGAAACCAGCATTTGCCATAGGTTGTCCGCAACAAGTCTGATGAAGAGGATATGTTACGTCAATTCCCAAATGTTTCAGCAATCGGTAGGTTGCCACCCCTACCTCGGGATAGAGGGTATCGACGTAACAGGGAATGAATAGTCCGATTTTCATACTAAATAGGTTGTTAGTATAGTATTTATCTATATATCTATAATTATCTGATAGTTCCCTGAGTTTCGGGATTTCTGTTCTCTTGGAGTTGGAGCAGTTATATGATGTGCAGCCCAAGGTAAACCATGAGTCCGTTCATCAAAATCCAGAAGATGGCAAAGGGTAGTGTCTTGCGCATAATGTCACCGTCCTGCCCCTCCATGTCGCAAGCGGCAGTCGCAATGGCAATGGATTGTGGCGACAATAATTTACCTCCCTCAGAACCTGCACAGTTGGCAGCGGCGAGCCAGTTTGTCTCGTTGCCGTTGACGCCGAAGAATGTTGCATCGTGCACCAAGTCCAACTGTCCAGCAGCAGCGGCCTGTAACTTGCCAAATAGGATGTTGGCAGAAGTGGCTGACCCTGTAACGAAGGTGCCGATGCTGCCGATGAGTGGTGCGAAGAAGGGGTAGGCAGGTCCAGTTAGGGTGACCAGTCCCGTAGCTATAGCGAGCGTCATGCCAGTGTTGTTCATCAGCATGGCCAGTGCCACGAGACAGCAGATAGTCAGTGCCGTCTTCTGCAGGCTGGTGGTCGTCTTGGCTAACATCTTCATGAGCTTTCCAAAACTGAGGCCTTGAATCATTCCGCCTATGATGGCACCAAGGAATATCATAAGCCCCGCGTTGCTAAGCCAGCCGAACGAGAATGTATTGCCGATGACGGGCAAGTCAAACTTGGTTACCAATGTTGACTTCAGCAGTTCGTTCATGGGCGGTACAATCTTGCTCGAAATAAGGATGAAGAAGATGATGAGTCCATAGACGCTCCATGCCCGTAGCGTCTTGGCAATGCCAAACTTTTTCCTTTCAATGTGTACCGTATCTTTTTCAGCCTCATGGCGCAGGAATAGTTTGTTATAGATAAGCATGGCGATGATGGCGGCCACACTGCCCAGGATGGCAGGTGTCTCGGGACCGAGATAGTAGGCACAGCAGAATTGTACGACAATGGAGAATGTACCCACAAACAGTGCCAAAGTCAGGTTCTTCACCACCTTGGTGCGATCGGTCATCATCAAAATGAGGAATGGCGTGATGTAGAACATCAGCGAGAGCTGTAATATAATTAGGGTGGCAACTTCGCATAGCATCTCGGGCGATGCCGTGCCGTCGGCTACCTGATTGGCCAGCGTTGTCGCGGGCAATCCTACGGCACCAAAGCCTACAGCCACAGTGTTGGCCACCAGACAGATGACAGCTGAGAACATCGGCTTGAAACCCAGGCCGATGAGAATGGCGGCAGGAATGGCCACTGCTGTGCCAAAGCCTGCCATGCCTTCTAAGACACCACCGAATCCCCATGTCAATAGCAATACCAACAGGCCTTTGTCTGCTGTCAGTTGGATGAACAGAGTCTTGATGGTCTCAATCTCTTTCGTCTCCACCAGAATGTTGTAACTGAAGATGGCACAGATGATAATCAAGATAATTGGGAAACAGGCTTTCAAGAATCCCTCGACTACAGACCACCCAGTGATGCCATAGATACTCATACCTGCATATTTCTCTGGTATGATGTTCAAAAACGGGGCTACAAACAAGGCCAAAAGGATGGTGACAATAAGGGTGATTAATGCGCTTTTCCACCCCGACATCTTCAGTCCCATCATCAGGACGAAGAGCAGTAAAATGGGAATTACAGATACGAGTGCAGACATGGATTTTTTGTTTATTATGTGGTTATTATATTTAGGTTTCAACTCAAAGGGGCTATCGCCAATTTGTGCAAAAATACAAAAAAACATCGGATGACCATTGTTTTTTTGAAAGAAAAGACAAAAAATGAGGTGATATTCTTTCTTTTCTTTGTTTTTTGGGGGATGCTTGGACTTCTGCGTCTAAGGAAATACCTCGTCAGTGCGTAATTTTCTTCTTGTACTCGTTCCAGCGTGTGCGGATGCTGTTGACGTAGTCGTATGTTTCGCTGCCACGGAAATAGCCGTGCTTGACTTCAGACTGGTTGTAGAAGTCAGGGCTGCTCATTCTCAACACGAACGCATCGACGTTGCCGAGCCATACATTGGGATTTTTGCCATTTTTCTGGGCAAGTGCGCGAGCATCATCCACATGACCAGGGCCAGCATTGTAGGCAGCCAAGATGAAGTTGATGCGTTCGTTGGCATCGGTGATGAAGGAGTAGTGAGTGTTGAGTTGGTTGATGAGTCGGGTGGCTCCACGCACATTGCTTTGAGGATTGAACACCTCGGCTTGTGAAACACCGACATCGCGTGCTGTGCCTGGCATGAGTTGCATGAGTCCCATCGCTCCCATGTGGGAAACGGCTTGCGGGTCGAAGGTGGACTCTTGATAGGCTTGTGCTGCCATGAGACGCCAGTCCCAACCGCATTGGATGGCGTATTGTTTGAAGATGTTGTCGTAGATGGAGATTTCTCCGCGAGCGGCGTTGAGGATGGGGGAGGACACGCTGCGGCGAGGTGTGTAGGTCTGCCCGCCGCTGGATTTCACACGGATGGTGGTGTAATCGAAGAAGGCTGTCTGATGGGCTGTCATCCACGTGGAGAGTGAGGTTGCCAGTAGGGGGGCATCTTGGCGGACAGCCCATGCGGAGTGTTCCTTCGGACGGAGCGAGGGGTCTTTCCGTTGACGGGAAAGGCTGTCGAGGAAGGTGGTCATTTCCTTGCCGCCCACGTAGTTGAGCAGGGTGGTGAGAGAGTCTTCCATGTGGATGCTGTAGGCGATGATATCACCTTCACCATTCAATAATTTGCTGACCAAATCTTGCTGATTGCGAGATACTTCAACCCTGATACTTGTACCGATGCTTTGGGCATATTGCTGCACAATCATGTATTGCAAACCGAAATTTTCGCCTCGGAACTCGAAGTAACTTTCAGGACCATAGAGGGTGAGGACGATGAGTTCTCCGTTCTGCTGGATGTCGGGGAGATCGAAATGAGGATTGTCATGTGAGGTGCTGGATGCATACGGAGACTGCTCAGCATGATGGTCTGACGGAGTTTTGTTGCAGGCCATAATGCTGAGCAGTAAGGATAAGATGATGCACCAGCGTTTCATCATTTCGTCTTGCGTTGGGAGGCGCGGTTCTTCACGCGCTGACGTATTTCAGCCTTGTGCTTTGCCGCGCCTGACTTGTGGGAACCTGTATGGTAGGCTTTCTTGCGTGCCTTGGTCTTCACCTTGTTGGGGTCTTCTTTTTGCTCGCTTCTTGCCTTGCCAAAAGTGATGCCACGTGTGATGGCATATTGGATTTCGTTGTCTGATGCCATAAATTAGTGGTGGAAAAGGCGGATGCCTGTGAATGCCATAGCAATGCCGTACTTGTTGCAGGTTTCAATGACATTGTCGTCGCGCACGGAGCCACCTGCCTGTGCGATGTACTGCACACCGCTCTTGTGGGCACGCTCGATGTTGTCGCCGAAGGGGAAGAATGCATCTGAACCCAGGCAGACGTTGGTGTTCTGGGCAATCCATGCTTTCTTCTCTTCAACCGTGAGCGGTTCGGGCCTTTCGGTGAAAAAGTTCTGCCATGTGCCTTCACGAAGCACGTCTTCGTACTCGTCGCCAATATAGACATCAATGGTGTTGTCGCGGTCGGCACGACGGATGTCGCTACGGAAGGGGAGTGCCAGCACTTTCGGACACTGACGTAACCACCAGATGTCAGCCTTGTTGCCAGCCAATCTGGTACAGTGGATGCGGCTCTGCTGTCCGGCACCAATGCCAATGGCTTGTCCGTCTTTCACGTAACAAACAGAGTTCGACTGTGTGTATTTCAATGTGATGAGAGCAATCTTCAAGTCGCGCTTGGCATCGGCTGGGATGTCCTTGTTATCGGTTGGGATGTTCTCGAAGAGGTTGTCACCAGTCAGGTCAATCTCATTGCGCCCTTGCTCGAACGTTACGCCAAACACCTGCTTGCGCTCGATGGGGTTGGGACGATAGGTTGGGTCAATCTTGATGACACAGTAAGTGCCGTTGCGCTTGCTCTTTAGGATGTTCAGTGCCTCGGGAGTATAGTCGGGGGCAATCACACCGTCACTCACCTCACGCTTGATGAGGGTGGCAGTGGCCTCGTCGCAAGTGTCGGACAGAGCTATAAAATCGCCAAACGACGACATGCGATCTGCGCCACGGGCGCGGGCGTATGCTGTTGCGATGGGGGTGAGTGGAATCTTGACATCATCCACAAAATAAATCTTTTTCAAGGTGTCGCTCAGGGGAGCACCTACGGCGGCACCAGCAGGGCTGACGTGTTTGAACGAGGCGGCCGATGCCATGCCTGTGGCTGCTTTCAGTTCCTTGACCAGTTGCCAACTGTTCAGCGCATCGAGCAGGTTGATGTAGCCAGGGCGACCATTGAGCACTTCGATGGGCAACTCGCCCTCTTCCATGTAAACACGTGATGGCTTCTGATTGGGGTTGCAGCCATACTTCAATTCGAGTTCTTTCATTTTTTTATGATTGTTTAGGGTTGGTTTTTATGTTGGGGAGTGGCAGCGAGAAGATGAAACGTGCGCCGCCGGTATAAGTGGTGTCGAGCACGATGTCGCCACCCATTCGTCTGGCGATGGAACGTGCTACCGTCAGTCCGATGCCTGTGCCGTTGTAGTATTCGTCTAATTGCACGAATTTGTCGAAGATGTGTTCTGCTTCTTCAATCGGGACGCCTATGCCCGTGTCTTCTACCATGAAATATGCCTTCTTTCCTCTCATGCCCACTTTGAGCACTACCATTTCCTTGCGGTCTTCGTGCAGTCGTGCATTGTACGATTCAGCCCTGCGTGTGAACTTCTGCGCATTGTCGAGCAGCAGGCTCAGGGCGCGGATGGCATAACGCTGATTGGTGATGATTTCCACGTCTTCTATGCATTCTTCTTTCAAGAGCGTGAAGTCCAGATGTTCTGCGCGTTGGATGTTGGAATCGGTAATAGCCATCTCTGCTATCTGCACCATCGATATTCTGTCCGTGCAGTCCACCACTGTCTGGCTGCTTGCGTCTGCCAGTTCCAGCATCTTGTTCACCAAACCAGTGATGCGATCGACATTCTCGGCAATATGTGTACCAATCTCTTCCTTCTCTGTGCTGTCCATCTCCATTTCTGGCGTGGTGAGAATCTGTGTGAACCCCGATAGGATGTTGAGTGGGGTGCGTATCTCATGCGAGATTTGCTGGATAAAGTCTGTCTTCATTCTTGAGGACTCCTCTGCTCGTGCATTGGCTATTTTCAACTGGGCATTCTTCCATTCCAACTTTCGGTTTTTCACTTTCAGTTGTCTGGCTGCTCGGTAGCGGAGTATCAGGTAAATGGTCAGGAAAATAACTAACAAGGTGAGCACCACAGCGATGGCGACCCATCCTATCATTTTCATCGAATTCTGCTGTTCTGCGATTTTGGCCTCTTTTTCTTTGGTTTCATAGATGATGGCCAACTCGGCTGCATTATGTTCGCGTTCGTATATCTCTACAGAATCAATGGATGTTGCCAATCTCTCTGCTGTTTGGAGTGCCTTTTCATAGCGTCCCGATTTCATGTAGGCGATAAAGTCTGGTACGAGGTATTCTTTGAGATAATACAGCGAGAGTGGAACTTGCCATGCATTTGCCAATGAGTCGATGCGTGGCATGAAATCAGCCAGTTCACCCCAGCGTTCTGCATGTCTCAGGTATTCGGCACGGTCTATCAATCCCAGATTGGTTTCTGCATAGTCGGAATTGATGATTTGTCTGAATGCTTCTTCCGCCTCGGTGCGATGCCCGGTCTTTATCAGCATAATCGCCTTATGTGTTTTCAGCCCTCCAATATATTCTTCTTTTTCTTGGGCGGAGCATTCAGGGGAGTTCACCATTCTGTTCACAGCCTCCTCGGCCCGCTCCATCCATGCATCGACCTTTTGGTATTGCTGGGTGCTGGTATAGGAGTCCACGATATTATATCCTACACGTGCCCAACTGTAAAGGTTGTCATAGTTGCTGTCTTGTTCCACCAAACTTTTCAGAGCTGAGTAAGCCCTGTCAAACGTTCTTTCCGCTTCGTCCACTCGTCCGAGCAACATCTGGCAGTATCCGATGTCGTGTAGCAGGGTTGCCGCCCATCGTTTGCTTTCATTATCATCGCCAGAACGTGCCACGGAAAACCCATTCATCGCCGCTTCGAGTGCTCCCTCATGATCACCTTTACAGGCCAAGATGGTGGCCAGTTGGTCGTAGGCATAGTAGAAATAAGCAGGGCGTTCGTTGTATAGTTCATTGCCTCCCAATGCTTGCTGGTAGCATAGTTCAGCGGTGAGGTCTTGTTTCATCTGATGATATATATACGCACGGTAGTAGTTCGCCTTGGCTTCGGTGATGGTGTATGCATCTTTAAGGCTATCAACGATGGCAATAGCTCGATAAGGGTCGCTGTTTAGTGTTCCATACACCAAGGAATCTGCCAGAGCCGCTTGTCTCTCTTGTAGAGAGAAATGGTTCATCTTGTCATTTTCCGTGCATGAAACCCAAACGCTCCCTATCAAGAGCATCATGCTTATTGCTAAGTGGGTAGTAGTTTTGGGTAATCGTATCATTTTTAGCGTAGATAAAGATGGTGCAAAGATACGATTTTTTTGTGGATGTGTCAAGAGTTAGGGTGTGAAGATACCCCAAAAGGAGAAAAAACACCTAACTTTTTTTAATGTTAAGAAAGTTTTTAATACCTTTGTGCCCAAATCTAACTAACTAAACTAATATGGAACAAGTTTTTGCTTACATCATCCAGTTGGGGGCATCGGTCATGATGCCGATTATTTTCACTGTCATCGGCTTGTGCATCGGCATGAAGTTCGGCAAGTCTCTTAAGAGCGGCCTTTACGTGGGTGTCGGTTTTGTGGGATTGGGCATTGTCACGGCGTTGCTCACCACCAACTTCAAAACACCGTTGGGCGATATCTCCGAAATTTTTCAGATTGACCTAAAGGTGTTCGACATGGGTTGGCCTGCTGCTGCTGCCGTTGCCTACAACACGGCTGTGGGGGCACTAATCATCCCCATCTGCCTGGGCATTAATTTCCTGCTGCTCGTCACGAAATGTACGCGCACGGTCAACATCGACCTGTGGAACTACTGGCACTTTGCCTTCATTGGAGCAGTGGCTTATTTCGTTATGGACCAGAGCTTGCTGTTGGGTTATTTCGCTGCCATTTCGTGCTACATTGTCACACTGGTGATGGCAGATTTGACTGCAGACCGCTTCCAGGGATACTATGAAAACATGGATGGTATCTCCATTCCTCAGCCATTCTGTCAGAGTTTCACGCCATTTGCTATCGGCATCAATTGGCTGCTTGACCGCATCCCAGGTTTCTCGAAACTTGACATTGATGCCGAGGGATTGAAGAAGAAGTTTGGCGTGCTGGGCGAGCCTATCGTGCTGGGTGTCATTGTTGGTGCGCTGATTGGTGCAGCCGCCCACTATGCCGATTTCGCTGACTTGGAGGCCTATCGCATGAAATTGGAGATGGCACTGCAGGAGAAGAATGCGCAGAGTGTGGTCAGCATGACTGACGTGTGGGTGAAATATATTTTGAAGGACATCCTCTTCTTGGGTGTGACGATGGGTGCTGTCATGGAACTGATTCCTCGCATCACGCGCCTGTTCATCGACGGGTTGATGCCTATTTCAGAGAAGACGCAGGAAGTGGTGAAACGCAAGTTCAAGGGCAAGAAGATTTACATAGGTATGTCGCCCGCCCTTGTGATTGGTCATCCCACCACGTTGGTCGTTTCGCTGCTGCTCATTCCTGTCACGCTGGTGCTTGCCATCGCCTTGTCAAAGGCAGGCAATCAGTTCCTTCCTCTGGCATCGTTGGCTGGTATGTTCTATGTATTCGTGATGGTGCTACCTTACACGAAAGGAAACGTGGTGAAGACGTTCATCGTTGGTCTGGTCACTGTTACCATTGGTCTCTATTTCGTGACCGATATGGCACCTGCCTTCACGCTGGCCGCCAACACCGTGTTTGATGCCACGCAGGACAAGGCTGCCCAGATTCCAGAGGGTTTCCAAGCTGGTGCGATGGACTTTGCCTCCTCGCTCTTTGGCTATGTCATCTACGCCTGTGTGAAGTATCTTCGCTGGATAGGCATGGGTGTAATGGCACTTGTAACGGTCTGCATGATGGTGTGGAACCGTATGCGCATTGTGAAAGAAGAAAAACAATCTAAATAACTACTGAAACATGAAAAAGTTATTCTTTCTTGCAGCATTGGCTGCATCATTGACTGCTTCGGCTCAGGTGAAGGTGAACTTTCAGACTGCTTGTCATCCTGAAGATGTGAAGCACTACGACACTAAGACTCTTCGTGAACGATTTGTCATGGAGAAGGTGATGGTGGCAGATGAAATCAACCTGACGTATTCCATGTACGACCGCTTCATCTTCGGCGGTGCCATGCCTGTCAACAAGGAACTCAAGCTGGAGGCTTTCCCCGAACTTCGTGCTCCTTATTTCCTCTTCAATCGCGAGTTGGGTATCATCAACTGCGGTCAGGGCGAAGGTGTTGTGACAGTCGATGGCACCGAGTATAGGCTTGGTTCCAAAGAAGCCCTCTATGTAGGTCGTGGCAACCTCGGGAAGGACAAGAACGGCAAGGGCATCGAGTCGAATCAAAACGTGACATTCCGTTCGGTTGACCCCGCTAATCCCGCCAAGTTCTATCTCAATTCAGCTACAGCTCATCAGCATTACAAGACGCAGTGGATTACCCTCGACGGTCGCAAGAACGGCAAAGTGCAGAGCCGCAAAGCTACAATCATCGGGACGAAGGAGAAGCCTCTCGGCACATTGGCTGAATCCAACCAACGCACCATTTACCAACTGATTGTTAACACCGCCCTCGAAGAAGGGCCTTGCCAGTTGCAGATGGGCTTGACACAGTTGCAAGAGGGTAGTGTGTGGAATACAATGCCTCCCCACACTCACGGTCGCCGCATCGAGGCCTACTACTACTTCAACCTGCCTGAAGACCAAACCATCAGCCACATCATGGGCGAGCCACAGGAAAGCCGTGTCGTATGGTTGCATAACGAGCAAGCTATCATGTCGCCCGAGTGGTCTATCCATGCTGCCTCTGCTACCTACTACTACACCTTTATTTGGGGCATGGCTGGTGAGAATCTTGACTACAACGATAAAGATGTCATTAAGGTCGTTGACTTGAAGTAATAGCATTGCAACGATTCAGGAAAGAGGCTGTGTCAAGACACATACGCTAATAACCTCTCAACCGACCACGTCGTAGTCGACCAACCGACTACGACGTGGTCGGTATAGGGGGAGTGGGCGTATGCATTTTGACACAGTCTTTTTCTATAGGGGAGTGTTTTCATGCTCCCCTTTTTGTCCATGGCAAGGGGGAGAGAGGGGACAATGTGTACAAATAAAAGTGTTTTTATTTTGTAGTGTGTGTGGTTTTTATTACCTTTGTCGTGTTAACTTAAAATGAGTAACTTATGATAGTATATCCGAACGCAAAAATCAATATCGGTCTAAATGTGGTGGCGAAGCGTCCCGATGGTTACCACGATTTAGAGACCGTGTTCTATCCGATTGGACTGCAAGATATTTTGGAGATTCAAGAGATTGAAACAGATGTGCCTGCGTGTGGCTATCGGTTGAAGGTGACGGGTACGGTGCTGGATGGTTCGCCAGAGGATAATCTGGTGGTGAGGGCGTTGAAGTTGTTGAGACAGGATTTTGAATTGCCACCAGTAAGTATTGGCTTATACAAGCACATCCCGACGGGTGCGGGATTGGGAGGTGGATCGGCTGATGCCGCCTTTACGGTGAAGACGCTGAACGAACGTTTTGAATTAGGTTTGACAGATGGTCAGATGGAGGAGTATTGTGCACGATTGGGTGCTGATTGTCCTTTTTTCATCCAGAACAAGCCTGTGTTTGCAACGGGCATTGGCAATGTATTCCATCCAGTGGAGATAGCCCACTTGAAGTATAGACAGTTGGTGCTGGTGAAACCTGATATTTTCGTTTCGACGAAGGATGCCTATGCAAAGGTGAAGGTGGAACGTCCCGAACGGCAACTGCCAGAATTGCTTTCGCAACCGATTGAAACATGGAAAGATACGGTGGTGAATGACTTTGAGGCTAGTGTGTTTGTGAAGTATCCAGAGATTGCAGCTATCAAGGACCGAATGTATGACCTCGGTGCTATCTATGCGAGTATGTCGGGCAGTGGCTCGAGTGTTTTTGGTATTTTTGACGAGCCTGTGGATAATGTGGACGAAGTGTTCAGCGGAATGTTCTGTAGGCAAAGGGAACTTTAATCATAGAAGTTCCAGCTGATTCCCATACGAATGTTGCTGGGGTTCATGGGATAGCCAGGAGCCCAGAAGTAGCGTCCAGTCCCTTGATTAGCATGGTGGTACTGGATGTAGAATCGTGTGCGCTTCAAGTCGAAATTTGCATGGGCGGAGATAACGGGATAGTTACCGATATCGGTTAACTTCTTTGTGTTCTGGTTCATGAACATGCCCAAGACGGGGGAATAGTCGGGGGCATGATACCGTGTGAAATAGAGGAGGTCGGCACCGAGTTCTGTCTTAAGCACTTTGGCTATTTTGAACTTGATGTAAAGGCTGCTGTAGAGGGACAGGGCTGGGAGTGGCAGGACATCCTTGTGGGTGCAGGTCTGGTAGGTGATGTCGTTGTCCCAATGGAGGATGCCAAGTTGAACGTTTTGTCGCAAATTGGCACTCATTACCTGAATGTTTTCGCTGCATTGTAGGGCTGAAATGTTGTTGCTGATGATGGGGTTGTCGGCATCGTCGCTCAGGTCAATGCCTGTGTTTTGGAAATAGCAGAAGTTCTTGATGTTCTCGACACCAAGGGACAGTTGGGTGTGCGTATGTGGAATGGTGATGACACCCTCGATGCGTTGGCGAAATTCTTTCTCGGTGTCTTGGTCCCACCACGCGTGCTTGCTGTGGTAGTGGCGAAAATAGTAACTGGGATGGGTGTTCTTGATGTAGGCGTTGAGTGCCACTTGTGCGGTGTCGCCCAAGAAGGGGATGTTTACTTCGGCATGGCCCTTGACATTGAACTGCCCAATGCTCTCACCTGCTACAACGAATTCGGTATCCAAGTTATAGTGGACGGTGGTGCCTTGGGAACGGATGATTTGGCCACCCACTAGAATGTTGTGTTCAGTGGCCGTATGCTTGCCGATTTGTCCGTTGGTGTTAGTGTAGTAGCCTCCGTAGAGCGTGGAGTCGGGTAGGGTGTAGCGATTGTACTCGTAGCCAACGTATGCGTTGAGTCCAAAAACTGCCCACTTGTTGAAACCTTCGCAGAGGGAGAGACCCAAGAGGGTCTTCATGGAGAAATTTTTGGTGCGGTCTTGTGTAGAGTCGCCAGGCAGGTAGGTATAGGAATGGTAATTAGATGTCTCTTGGAAGGAACGATAGTTGCGCATCATGTTCTGCAATTTGATGGTGTGGAATATCTTGCTGACGGGCACAAATACCTGTTTGGTGGTCGTGGAGTCAACCTCTTCTTCGCGGTAGAATCCCATGTTGTAGTTGTGGTTGAAGAATATGAGGTCGTGCTCTTGACGGTTCCACGTGCTGGACAGCAGGGTGGGGATGTCGTTCGACTCGACGTTGCGTTCCATGTTTTCAGGATTGGTGATATACTCTTCGTTCTCGATGCCGCCATTCTCAGCCATCTTCATGAAGTTGTGTTGATAGTAGAAGTGGCAGTTGTAATGGGCGGCAATGTAGGATGCCCATCCCGATGCGTTCATGAAAGAGGTCGATAGGTTGTCATAATACCCCTGTCCGTAGATGTAATCGAAGATGCCACCCAAATTGAAGTGCTTGCCAGCGTTGTTGGTATAGGTTGCCTTCACGTGGTCGGAACCCGTCGTTTTCGAACCGTTCCAGTGGTAGGTGACGTTCATGAAAGGCGACTTGGTGTTGTAGAAGCGGAAATGTTCGGTATCGACAAAGAACATGTCAAAGGGATCTGTGAAGAAAAAGTTGGACATCTGCGGACGCTCCATGAAGATGCGCGACATACGTGGCGAACCGACGTTGCCAAGGGTATTGTAGTGTCCCTCCTTGCCTTCGGGCAGGTCGGAGTTCATGAAAAGATTTTGCAGGGTATCGACGTGGGTGTCAATCCGATTGCCATACTTCTCGTCGATGAACCACGCATGGATGTCGTTGGGCACAATTTTGTTGTGGTCGCGTGTAGAAGCGGAGTCTAAGCGTGCGTCCATCGACGTATCTGTGTTCGACTCCAGTTCAGACACAATGCGCTGTGCATGGGCGGTGATGGCGAATGCAAGCGTGAGAAGGAGTATGGATAGATGTCTTAAATTCAAAATGTTAGGATGCTTCAATAGAGATAAAAACATAAAAGCACAGGATGCGGGTGTTGGGGAACTAAAACATGAAACGTAGGTAGAACTCCACCAGTTTGAGCACTACGGCTCCGAAGCCAACACTGAAGAAGAGCACCCGCTGTTCTGGCAATACGAAATAGATAACAACAGCCGCCACAAAGCCCACCATGAAAGTCCAATTGAGCACTTTGCGTGCAGTCATGATGCTGTCACTGGACGACTTGCCCTTGTGCCATTTCTTGCGGCTCTCCCTTTTGCTTTCCGCAACAGCTTCAGCAATGATTTTGTCAACTTCTTCCTGATTCATCGTTGTTCTCTGATGAGGAATAGAGAGAAGGAGCACCTTCTCTCTTCTCTATGATTTACTGATTGATGGCTTCTAATACCTCCTTTTTGAGTTCTGCCACAAGGTCAACCGTCTTGATGCGAAACTTGCCAGGGATGCGCCTCAGTTTGCCTTTTTTGTTGATGCACTCTTTGTCGCTAATCCAATCTTCGGCAGTCACACGCTCAAAGCGTCCTTCACCTTGGTCAACATTGAAAGCAAGATTGTGAAGAAGAAATTCCACCTTCCCGTCAGATACGGTGAGGTCAAGCCGATAGAAGGCTTGTGTGTAGTTCTTGGCTAAGGGCTTGATGGAGAAAATCAGTTCTTCTGCACCCATGCACTCAATTTTGCCACTCTGCTTGTCAGCAGCCTTCACTTTCGAGAACTCGATGTTCTTAAAGAAATCGGCATCAGTATAGACGCCACGCACGCTGTTGGCTTCGTAGCGGAAACTAGCCCACTGAGCCACCTTTTGGTAAATGTCATCCTTCGACTTGCCAGGGGCAGAGATGACATCCTTGAACACGATTTTTCCATCCACTTCGGGCACAACGCCTTTTGCCGTGTATGCGGATAGGTCAGCGTTGGTGCTTTTGGGTGTTTTGCGGGCGAAGAGGCCTTCGCTCTGTGCCTGTATCATCATGGGGAGGGCTACAGCAATGAGTGCAATGATAGTTTTCTTCATGTCTTTTTATGGATTTGAGTTCTATTTCCGTTGCAAAGTTAATGCTTTTACCTTTTATGGTCAAATTATTAACTTGAAAACTTCTTAAAAAGGGACTATTAAATGAAGAAGGAGACACCATCTTGTTGGTATCTCCTTCATAGTTGGCATCTTTATATATTGTGTATAAATATAAATAATGTGTTGTTTTTTATCGTCTGCCACCGAATGACCCTTTGTAGTCGTTTCCTTTCGGTGCCTGTCCTTGCTGGTTGCCCTTACCTCCTCCTGGTTGGAAGTGGTTGAGTGCTTCCTTCTGGAAGCGAGCCAAAGCAAACCTTACAGCATATACTTTTTTCCACGGAAGCACGGTGTGGAACTTCTTGTAGTAGGTCTGTTCCACTTTCTTGCTCTCCACATCGAGGCTGGCAGCCTTCATCACCATGTTCTCGTATTCAGTCTCGCTGAGATTTTGATTTTTCCAACTCTTCATCATCAACTCTCGTTGCTGTCCCATCAGTTTGTGCTGCTTGTTGAACATCTCTTGGAGCAATGGGAAGAATTTGGCTGATTCCGTTTCCGTCAGACATGCTTCGCGGGCAACGAACTCATGCAACCTCTTCATGTACAGTTCTGGACTGAATTCTCGTCGCGTGCCATGGTTTTTCCCTGCATTGTTCTGATTCTGTGCGTTGAGGCAGAAACAGATGAGCAAGGCTGTCATGAATGTGATGATTCTTTTCATAATTCGTTGTTTTAGGTGGTTTTTATAAGTCCTCCTCCGTTTCATCCGATGCCAGATAATAATAGATATCCATATTATCCACCATGGTGTAAGTCATCAAGTCTTCGTTGTAGTCGTCATCTGTATATTCCGCAGTCAACGTCTCGGTTGGAGAAGACGTGGTTGACATGGGGATAAACTTCAGTGCGACAGCAGCGATGAGCAGGAGCGATGCTGCTATCGAGATAGCGCGAATCCACAGGTTGCGATGGCGCCCCTTGTTCATGTCGATCATCTTTGTCTCTTTGCCTGAAGCTTCATTCTGATAGGATAGTGCCTGCATACGAGGTTTCACATCTTCCTCTGGAATCTGCTTCATGATACGAGCGGTCAGATGGTCGAAATACTCGTCTGACACCTTGAATGGGTATCTTCCGCCATCAGGGTTTAAGATTCTCTCATCCTTTGTACTCATATTCTGTGATTTTTTAGTTGTATATCGTTTTGACTTTATTTCTCTGTAATAGTTTAATCGGATTTCCCTTTTTTCTTTCTTTCACATTTCTCTCCCTTTTACAAAGGCTGTGATTTTCTCCACCGCAATATGGTAGGAAGCTTTCAGTGCCCCCACGCTTGTACCTACCAATTCAGAAATCTCCTCATACTTTTTGTCTTCGAAATACTTCATGCAGAAAACCTGCTTCTGCTTGGTGGGTAATGTGGAAACGGCTTGCATCAGTAGATTCTCCGTCTCGTCACCATCAAAATACTCGTCCGCAACAAAATCTGCCTGTTCCACAAAGTCCTCATCGTCAATCGATGTCATCTGCCTCCGTTGTTTCAAGAACGTTAGTGACTCATTGTAGGCAATCCTGTAGAGCCATGTGAACAAGGCCGATTCGCCTTTGAAGTTGTCAATTCCTCTCCATGCTTTCACAAAGGTGTTTTGTAGCACGTCATCCGTATCCTCGTGGTTTTGCAACAGATAGTGAATCTGCCAGTAGAGTTGGCGCGAATAGCCATTGACAATCTCCTCAAAAGCCCGACGTTTCATGGTCGGATCTTGAAGTCGCCTTAATATGCTTTGTTCGTCTATCTTTGTCATGGACTACTCTGCTTTTATGTTTCTTTTGACGGTTGTCTATTCAAAAGGTTTAATGTGAAAGTGAGTTATTGTGATGTGTCGTCGCAGGTGCTGCATCGTGTCATGTGGGCAAACTAAAAGTGAAAGTAATCGCTCGCTTCCGAACACATACTTTCACTCTTCGTTTCCTGATGTATGATAATCTTTTCCTATTGTCTGAATCGTCAGCGCAGATAAATCTTGCGAGTGTATTTGCCAATTCTCACGATGTAGTATCCGCGTTGCAAATGACCTAATTCGAAATTTTTCGACTGGCTCTCGATTCTCTGTGTATAGACCTTCTCGCCCGTCACACTGAATATCTCAATCACAAGACCTTCCGCATTCTTGATGTTCAGAGTGGTGCCGCTCATGCTGACAACAATCTGATTTTGTTCCATCTCTACTGAACTGTGCTGTATGACATCCTGTGCCATCACCGCTGCAGGCATCAACAAGCAAATCATCAATAGAAGGACTTTTAGTGTGTTATGTAAAGATTTTACCATATACAATGTGTTTTATTGTGCAAAAATACTCCTTTTTTTCATTACTACCAAATTTTTTTCAAAAAAATTGCTCCTTAGCACAATAAATTTCAAAAAATGTGTCCATTCCTGTTTAGGAAAGCCCTTTTTCATGGTTTCTTGTGTTTTTTTGATGTTGCCGACCGCAGGGTCTCCGCTTTGTCCCACCGCCTGGCTGTGGCCTTTTCCCCTTCGGAGCTTTGATGGTGTGAATGCGGAATCATATTTAAAAAGAGGCGAGGGTGTGTAAACCCTCGCCTCTTATATATAAATAATGTGTGATGTCTGTTTAGAAGAACTTGTAGCGGTTGTCCTTCACATTGGCCTTGAGATAGAGCGCATTGATGATGGCGCTTGAGGCATTACGGAAGTTGGTCATTGCCAATGATGACTGTTCTGCCTTTTCGTCGAACTTCTCAGAAGTCTTGGTCTTGTCAAGCACTTGGAAGAAGTAAACGCCATTCTTACCCTTGATGGCATTGGCAAATGCACCTTTGGCGGTTTTGGCTGCTACAGCACTGACCAATGGCTCTGATGAAGAGGTGGCGGCAATGAAGGTTGGAGCAGAGAATGACACATGCTTTACGGTATCAACGACTACGTCTGCAATTTTCTTGGCTTCTGCCATGCTCTTGGTATTCTTGGCCTTCTCGTAAATCTGTGCGACCTTCTTTTCCATCTTGATTTCGTCGGTGAGCGCATCTTTCAGTTTGTCCATGGAACGGTAGCCTGCTGGGTTGATGCCTGTGAGGGCAACGAGGAGCAGGTGGTCATTGTTGCCACACTCGTACAGCTGAGACACATTGCCTACTTTCGCACCGTCAAACACCCACTTCAGCGCGTCGCGTGTGGCACGGATGTTAGCGATGTTGTGTGCGGCAACGGTTACGTCTTCGATAGGACGAACGGTGTAGCCATTCTTGGGCGCATTAGCTTCTATCTGCTCGAGAGTGGTGTTTTCTGCTACGAACGAAGAGAACTTGTTGTACTCTTTATTGTAAGTCTCGTCGGAGAACTTGAGTTCCTTCACCACGGCTGCCACATTGTACTTGGTGACAGGGTTGGCAGTCTTCATCACTTGCAGGATGATGGTTGAACCGTTTTCGAGTTTCAGCTTCTTGTTCTCACCGGCGCTCATGCCATAGAGGGTGTTGATGTAGAGGGTGTTGTCAGCATCGAGGGCTGCATTTCCATACTGAGATGTGGCAATCCAAGTAGAGTCGCCTGTCTGGTTGTACTTCTTGGCGAGGTCCTTGAACTGGGCACCGCTGCTGAGTGCTGTCATAATGCTGTCGGCCTTCTTGGCGATGTCGGCTTCGTCCTTGCCAATGACACCTATCTGACGGAAGAGCACAGAGTCTGGCTGAGTGGCCTTGCCGAGCAGTTTGTAGGTGTAATAGGTGTTGGTCATCACATCGAATGCTGGCTTCGTCACCGTGCCTACTGCCACAGAGTCGAGCGTGGAAGAAATCATGTTAGGGAAAGCGTCCTTTGTCTTATAGACATCAGAGTAGGGGATGAGAGACGCTGCCTGACGGGCGGCATTACCAGCTGCCGTATTAGTAGTGGCGGCTGTGAGTTTGGCGGCTGCATCAGCCATTTCATCTTCGGCCGCTTTCTTGTCGGCATCGCTGGCAACGACTTGAATGTCAACAATCTTGATGTCGCGTGTCTCAATAAGCTGCAGATACTTCTCTTTGTCCTCGTTGTATTTTGCCTTGATGTCCTCGTCTGTAACCGTTACGGCATCATCCTTGACCGATGAAGCAGGGATGGCGGCAAGCAAAAGGTCAGACTCGTCGGCACGGCTGTCGAAAGCAAGTTTGGCTTCCACCTTGTTGGAGAGGAAACTCTGCGAAAGAAGTGCCTGATACTTCTGCGTGAGAAGTTGGTCGCGAATCTGACGCTGAGCAAAGAGATAATACTTGTAGATTTTCTCGTAGGCCTCAGGTACTTGAGAACCAGCATCCTTCAACTTCTTGTACTCAGTGAGGAAGGTGTTGACCATTGCGTAGTCGTAGCGGTTGGTTTGCTGGTTCATGAACATCGGCACTTGAAGCATCTGGCTGTATCCGCTCTTCACGACATCAGAAATCTCGTTGTCAGATACTGCAAGACCCAGTTCTTCACACTGGTTCTGGATCAGTTGTGACTGAACGTATGTCTGCCATGCTTCATCCTTGATGCGGTTCAGCTCGTCCTCGCTGAAAGAACTTTTCTGCTGAACAATTTCATAATAAGTCTGGAGGTCATCGACCATCTTCTGATAGTCTTGAATGGATACTGATTTTCCGTTGACCTCTCCGATTTGCTGACTTGACTGCTGGAAAAGGCTTTCAAGTCCTCTGAACAGGTCTCCTGCAACGAAGAGGAAAAGTGCCAGAGCGATGATGGAAACGAGGAGTACTCCTCTGCTTCTGATTTTTTGTAATGCTGCCATTTGTTATTTAGTTTTTTATTGTTATTTGTCTGTCTGTTGGCTGTTTCTGAGGTCTTCCCTAAGCCGAAAAACCACAAAACGGTGCAAAAGTACAAAAAAAAACTGACCCAGACACGAACTTGTACAAGAAAAATTGATTTTTTCTCCCTTTTTCCCTCTTCTCCCTCTATTTCTTGCCTTGTAAGAGGCACGCCCACTCGATATAAGCACAAATAGTTTTCTTTTGGCAGCTTGCCGCAACTACTTATGTCGAACTTGTGTGAAGTTACGACTTGTTTTGTACAAACCCTGCGTTTTGTGGGAAAAAGGCTGTGTTGCGGGCTAAGGTACACGGGGTTCTGCGGGGAAAGCTCACGGGGTTCTGCGAGGGAGGCTCATGGGGTTCTGCGAGGAAAGCTCACGGGGTTCTGCGAGGAAGGCTCGCGGGGTTCTGCGGGGAAAGTTTGCAGGGGAACAAGGCTTTAGTATGGAGTGCCTGTTCCCCTGCAAGTTCTTAGTTTTCCACGCTGTCCCGTTGTGCCATTTGGGCAGGGTCTGGTTGTGGGGGTGGTTGGTGGTCTTCCAAAGGGAAGAGTCCTTTGGAGGAGTGGATGATATAATCGGTCATCTGCTCGTTGCTGCTGAAGTTGTATCCGGAAAGCTGGCGTATTTCGCCGTCGATTTCCATGTAGGCAGGGGAGTAGATGCGGTGGGCGGCTTCGTCCCAATAGAGCAGGGAGGTTTTGAAGGTTTCCCCTTTCATATTCTTGACGAGCACCCTGCCACGGAGTTCCCACAGCCGCTTTCGGTAGTAGTTGTAGGCGGTGTCGCAGGAGATGTAGGCATCTACTTGGTAGGACTCGTTGAAGCGTTCGATAAAGAGTCCTTTCTCGAATGACCAGTATTCGGTCTCTGTCTTGTCGTAGATGTACCAGTCTTCGGAAATCATCTTGTAACGGATGATGCCTGAGTCGCTGATGAGGGTGCTGACTCCCAAAGACTTGAGCCACGGCAACGAATCACGCTCTCCAATGTCGGGGCCGACTTTCTTGTCGCTGTCGTCGCAGGATTGGAGCGACAACAAAGCAGCAGTCATGGCGACTGCTGCAATGCTGAACGTATGTGTGATTCTGATTTTCATGCTCATGTCAGTGAGTGGCAGCGAATTAGCGGAGGCGGAGGGTGGTTGTCTCACCTGCTACGCTAACCACTTGACCTGCCTTGATGCCAGCGAAGAAGGCTTCAGACTTGGGATAGAAGTGGGCTGCATAGCCTGCTGCGGCGCGGTTGGCCTTGGCTGCTGATGCTGGATCCACAGCTTTCGCCTTGTTGCAGTAGTCGGCTGCGAGGCAGTAGTAGTAGCTCTTCTGCAGGTGGTCACCCGATGCAGAGCGTGCGATACAGCTTGCCTGAAGGAGGTAGGCACCACCATTGGATGGGTTGTACTGAAGTGATTTGCGGCAATATGCACGGCACTGTGCGAGGTTGCCTTTCTTGTACATCAGTGCTGCCACGATGTAAGAGTACTTTGCCTTCTTGGCATTGTCAGACTCAAGACCGATGGCTTCGTCGAAGTATTGGATGGCACCATTGATGTCGCCATCTTTGAGGAGCTTGGATGCCTTACCGATGGCTGCCTGTGGGGTCTTGTTGATTTGATAAGCATAGTCAGCCGCTACATAGTAGATGTTGGACTTGTCGCACTCGAAGTTGTTGAGGATGGCAAGCACGGAGTTGAGGTAAGCCAGATTGGTCTTGTTGGCTTCCACCTGTGCGCCATAGATTTTCTCGAGGGCATCACAGTCAGCGGCACCCGAAGAGACAAAGAGTTCGTTGGCCTGATTCTGGGTAGGCTGGTAGTTGTTCACAATCTTCTGAGCCTCAGGAGCCAAAACGACTTGCTCTACCCATTTTGTGGAGTCTTCAGATTCGGGGTCGGCAGGGATGGTCTCAGAGGGATACTCCTTTGCCTGGTCGAGCAGACGGTCGCAGATGTCGTTGGTCTGCATGTAGTCCTGGATGAAGTCCTGACGGATGTCGATGTTGTCCTTGTTGGCCATGAAGCGGTTGTAGGAGCACTGCATAAATGCATAGAGCACGAAAGCCTCGGTATTGGGACCCATGTCGTCGATTCCTTCCTTGAACATCTTGTAGGCCGTTTCGTTGTCCATCTGGGGGCAAAAGTTGAAGTAGTCGTATGCCTTGCGACAGATGATGTTACCTTTCGTCGATGTTGTCTTAGGAGTGGCGAACGAGTTGAGTGCGTCGAGATACTTCTGGCGCTGGTCATAGATGTTCATGAGTTTGTTGAAGTACTCTTGCTTCTTGGCAGCGTCGGTTTCTTTCGAGATGAGTGTCTCGAACATCCATGCTCCGTCGGTGTAGAGACGGCTCTGAGCCAAGGGAGCCTTGGTGAAGGCGAACTCCCAAGGTTCAATTGCTTCTACGTAGTTTTGGCTTTTGAAAGCCTCGCGGTAGAGGCTTATGCTTTGAAGTACTTCTGCGCTGTCGGGGTTGTTTGCAAGACGGTCGTTGATAGACGTTCCGCTCAGATCCTGTGCTGATGCTGCGACAGCCATCAGAGCCAGAGACCATGTCAATAAGATTTTCTTCATTGCTTTGTGTAGTTTTGTTAATAGTTATCTGTTTGAATTTGAATGCAAAGATACTAAAAGTGTTTCACTTGATGAGGGGTTTTCCCCGTTTTTTGTCGGGAAAGTCCTATTTACCATATCAAAATGTTCCTTGGTGTCCTATTTATTACATCTTTGGTTTGCCGTTCTGTTATTGAACCTTCCACTTGTAGAACCATCTTTCGCTGAATGTTATGCCCAGACAAAATTTGAGATAATTCTCTGTGAGTGCACTTTGGCGTTGTGTTGCCGTGTTGAGGTATGGGATGTTGGTGTGAACCCATTGCACGGAGATATTCAGTTTGGCTGGGGCAGAACTTGTCCATCGTGACCAGTTATTGAACATGGACATACTGATACCAGCAGAGACTCCCAGTTCGTAAGGTTTCTTGCTGACAGTGCCCGTTACGTCAGCTTTGGCGTATGATTGAGCATAGTAGCCGCCCGCTTTGTAGGTGCTTCGCTTGAAGATGCTTCGTGCCAACGGGTTGGGTGTCCAGTCGAAACCTGCTGCGGCTTTTATTCTGTCGTTCAACTGTCCTTTCGACGATGAATAGACATCTGTGGCACCATTCAGTCCTGTTTGTTGATTAGGGAACTTGCAATTACTCCATGTTTGGATTTCGAAGTCAGCGCCTACCCGGAAAGTGTTTGAGTGATAGTAAGTGATACCTGCAGCAACGGCATGTGGCAATTGGAACGCATGACGGATGGTGTCAATACTTTGTGCCTCGATGGTGGCGCTGTTGGTCGTGGCTGTGGTACGATAAGCATTGTTGTCTATATTATGTCCAAAAGTGTAAGTGGCACCCACGACAATTTTGTCGTTCTTGTTAATGGGTTGGATGTATTGCAAACCCGCTTGAAGGTTGTAGGTGCGGATGTCGGCTGTATAAGTGCGAGCTATGTTGAAGGAGGAACTATCGCTGAATGTCATCATCATAGAATGCGTATAGTCACCCCACAGATAGCTGACATTCACACCGATGGAAAGAGGTTTGACAGGTTTCCAACCCATACCGAGGAACACCTCACGCAGACCGCCATCTCCACTGAAACTATAAGCAGAGGTCACGTTTTCTGTTCCTTGCAAGTTCTCTTTAGAAGAGGCAAAATTGTATTTTATGTTGGTGATTGGCAAAATACCGATGGTCATGCCGACATTCTTTGCCGCACGGAATTGGAAGGCAAAGTAGTCGAAACTGGTGTTGCGGATATTTTGCTGGAGGTTGCCCATCTTGTAGTTCCCATTTTGCAGGGAAATGCCGAGGTCAAACAGGGCTGTCAACGAATCGACGGCAGAATAGGACGCGGGGTTTGCGATGTTTATCTGTTGTCCTTCACGGAATCCTTGTGCCACACCGCCCATGCCTTTGTTGAATCCCATAGCTCGTTCCGACTGTATGCCGAAGCCATAGCGGGAGTAGGGGGAATTGATGCCATTTTGAGCAAAGGCACCGAGCGAGAACACCGTAGCGATGATGGCAAGTGATAATTTCTTCATTCTTCTTTTCTGTAGAATCGTTATTTTAGGTGCAAAATTACGGCTTTTTGTGGAGTCTTCAAAAATTTCTTTTGTCTATGCGAGTTAAAAAAACTGAAAGGCTCATTGTTAGCTTGTATTTTACTATTTGTTTCCCTTGTTTGAAGGATTTTTGGACGGTTTGTCGGATGATGGCTTCCCATGATGTTTGCCACTCGTTCTTCTGCCATGCCTTCCCTTGCCGCCATGCCTGCCGGGGGTATGACGTCGTGATTTCGAGGCACTCATCTCGGGCTTCTCTCCGCAACCTTCTGGCAGGTCAGGCTTGGGAATTTCTTTCTCAATCAAGCGTTCAATTTTCAGCAGGTGCTGCCAGTCACGAGGAGTGACAAGCGTTACTGCTTGTCCGTCACGGTTGGCACGGGCAGTACGTCCGATGCGGTGCACATAGTCTTCGGGGTCGCGTGGCGCGTCGTAGTTGATGACCATCTGGATGTCGTCGATGTCGATGCCTCGGCTAACGATGTCGGTGGCGATGAGGACATTGATGCGACGGTTCTTGAAGGCAAGCATCACATCTTCACGCTCACGTTGTTCGAGGTCGCTGTGCATGGCTTCTACATTGAAGCCTTTTCGCTTCAGGATGATGCTCAGCTCCTTCACCTTCATCTTGGAAGAAGCGAAGAGGATGACGCGGTCGAGTGACTCGTCGCTCAGCACTTTCTCCACAATTTTTTCTTTCATGCCTTCATGGCAGAGATAGGCTAATTGCTGAATCTTCTCAGCAGGTTTCGACACGGCAATCTTCACTTCCACCGGATTGTGCAGGATGTTGTTGGCCAATTTCTGTATGTTGTCGGGCATGGTGGCTGAGAACATGATGGTTTGGCGTTTCTCGGACAGGTAGCTGACAATCTTCAGGATGTCGTCGTAGAAGCCCATATCAAGCATACGGTCAGCCTCGTCAAGAATGAAAAAGGACACTTCTTTGAGGTTGATGTGCCCTCCGTTCAGGTGGCTGATGAGTCGTCCAGGTGTGGCGATGATGATGTCTGCTCCCAGTTCCAGCCCTCTGCGCTCCTGTTCAAAGCGGATGCCGTCATTGCCTCCATAGACAGCAACAGACGAAACCCCATCCAGATAATAGGCGAAGCCCTCCACTTGTTGGTCTATTTGTTGTGCCAGCTCTCGTGTGGGCGACATGATGATGCAGTTGACAGAGTCTTTGGGGTAGTTGCCGTGGCTCAGTTCGTCAAGCACTGGCAACAGATATGCTGCGGTCTTGCCTGTTCCTGTTTGGGCGATGCCTATGAGGTCATGCCCTTCAAGGATTGGGGGGATGGCTTGCTCTTGAATGGGTGTGCACGTCTCGAAGTTCATGGCATCGAGCGCGTCAAGCAGTTCGTCTGATAAATCTAATTCGTCGAAATACACTTCGTTATTTGGTTTTAAATGGTTTTTAATATGTGGTATGTTATCTTGGCGCTTTTCTATAATAATAGAGGGCGATGAAGGCAAACACCACATTGGGAATCCAGACAGCAATCACTGCGGGGAAGTTTGCATTGACGGCAAGACTTGATGCCACTGTCTGGAACATGATGTAAGTCAGAATCAGTAGCAGTCCGATACCAAGGGCAATACCCATTCCGTTTTTCCTTTTTCGGGCGGAAATGGACACACCGATGATGGTCAAGATGAAGGTGGCAAACGCGGTTGCTCCTCTTTTCCAGTATTCCACTTCAAATTGCTGTATGTTGGCGAAGCCTCTGGCTTTCTGGCGGTTAATGTATGTTTCCAATTCAGGGGTGGTCAACGTGGTTTCCATGTCTCGCGAGACGAGGATGTCTTGGGGTTGTATCTTGATGACCGTGTCAAGTTTTCCACCGCTTTGGATAACTTCTCGCATTCCTTGCAAGTCACGTGTTTGATAGTTGGAAATGACCCAGTGGTAAGGCTCGTAGGAGAGGGTGTCATACTGAATAGTCATGGCTTGCAGGTGTTTCACTAATTTCTTGTTTTCAAATTTGTCCAGCGTGAACTCAAATCCCATCTTCATGCTTTCCTCGTATCTGCCAATGTAGGCAATGATTCCAGTGTCAACCTCCAGCTGTATGTTCGTGGAGAAGTCCTGCCTGCCTCGATTCTTGTATCGGTTCTCAAATTTCACACGTTTGATGTTCCCTTTTGGGATGACGTAGGCACCCAGACAGAAATTGAATATGGCGATGATGGCTGCCGAAATCATGTATGGACGCACGATGCGTGCAAAACTGGTGCCAGTTGAGAGCATGGCGATAATCTCGGAATTTTCTGCCAGTTTCGTGGTGAAAAAAATGACCGCAATGAAGACAAACAACTGACTGAACAAGTTGGAGTAGAAGGGGATGAAATTCAGATAATAGTCAAAGAAAATCTCCTCTGCAGGTGCATCATGTTGCAGGAATTTGTCTATTTGTTCGTTGAAGTCGAACACGACGGCAATACTGATGATGAGGGCGATGGAGAAGAAGTAGGTACCCAGAAACTTCCCGATAATATAAAGGTCAAGACGGGATAGGGGAGAGTGTTCGGCCAACCAATTAAACATCTGAAACTTACTGCCAGACCTCAAGCGTCGAGAAATCTTTTTGCGAGATTTCCTTCCCTTCAGATAGTCATAGTAAGCCTTGATGTCTTCTTCGCTTCCTTGTGGAACAAGTTTGCCGTTTACTTCTTTAAAAATTACCAACTTTTATCGTTTATTATATATAAATAATGTGTACTACAATCTCCTGCCCAATTCGTCCACCATTTTGGCCTTCCACACACAGAAGTCGCCACCGATGATGTGTTGGCGTGCCTCGCCAACAAGCCAGAGATAGAACGCGAGGTTGTGGAGGGATGCTATCTGTAAGGCGAGGATTTCTTGTGCCTTGAAAAGGTGGTGAACGTATGCCTTTGTATAGGTGGTGTCAACATAGGATGTCCCTTCAGGGTCAAGTGGTGAGAAGTCCATCTCCCACTTCTTGTTGCGCAGGTTGATGGTGCCATGTTGAGTGAAGATTTGTGCATTACGTCCGTTGCGAGTAGGCATCACACAATCAAACATATCCACCCCTCTTTCGATGGCTTCCAAGATATTGATAGGAGTGCCTACCCCCATCAAATAGCGAGGCTTTTCTTTGGGTAAGATGGCATTTACCACTTCTATCATCTCATACATCACCTCCGTGGGTTCCCCCACTGCCAAACCGCCGATGGCATTGCCGTCGGCTTCTTTCGATGCCACATTTTCGGCGGCGTGCTGTCGCAAGTCACGGTAGGTGCAGCCTTGTACGATGGGAAAGAGGCTTTGCTGATAGCCATATTTTGGTTCGGTCTCGTTGAAACGTTGGATGCAGCGGTCGAGCCATCGTTCTGTCAGTGCCAGCGATTTCTTGGAGTATTCATAGTCGCTGGTGCCAGGAGGACACTCATCAAACGCCATCATGATGTCAGCTCCGATGGCGCGCTCTATGTCCATCACCTTCTCTGGCGTGAACGTGTGTTTGCTGCCATCAATGTGGCTGCGGAACTCCACCCCCTCCTCACGTATCTTGCGGATGCCTGCAAGGGAAAACACCTGAAAGCCTCCGCTGTCGGTCAGCATCGGACGGTCGAACCCGTTGAACCTGTGCAGTCCTCCGGCAGCCTCTATCACATCAAGTCCGGGGCGTAGATAGAGGTGATAGGTGTTGCCAAGAATGATTTGTGCCTTGATGTCGTCTTTCAGTTCATGCAGATGCACAGCCTTCACAGAGGCTTGTGTACCGACGGGCATAAATATGGGGGTCTCGATGTTGCCGTGGTCGGTATGGATGAGGCCAGCACGCGCATTGGTTTTCGGGTCGTTATGTTGGAGGGTGAATGTCATTTGTTGCTGTTTTGTTTGCTATAGATTCTATACAATCTATATGTTCAATCCTCATAGTAGTGCATAATCCAGCACGTCCTTCACGTTCTCCACATAGTGGAACTCCACACCCTTCACATACTTGGCGGGAATATCCTCGATGTTCTTGCGGTTCTCATGACAGATGAGAATGTCAGTGATGCCAGCACGTTTGGCTGCCAGAATCTTCTCTTTGATGCCGCCCACAGGAAGTACTTTGCCGCGTAGGGTAATCTCTCCCGTCATGGCGATGTTCTTGCGCACTTTCCGCTTCGTGATGGCACTGGCTATCGATGTGGCGATGGTTATGCCCGCTGAAGGTCCATCCTTTGGAGTGGCACCTTCGGGCACATGAATGTGGATGTTGTGATTTTCGAAGAAAGCTGGTTCGATGCCGAGCAGGTCGCAATGTTCCTTCAGATACTGCAAGGCAATGGTTGCCGACTCCTTCATCACATCGCCCAGATTGCCTGTCAAGCCTAACTTGCCACCTTTCCCGTTGTCAATAGAGGTTTCGATGAAGAGGATTTCACCGCCCACACTTGTCCATGCCAAACCTGTCACCACGCCGTAGTAGTCGTTGCCTTGATATTTGTCACGGCTGTATGGTTCGGTGCCTAAGTGCTTTTTGATATCCTCCACTTGCAGTTCTCCTTCGGGCAGCTCGCCGTCTTTTGCATATTTGAGTGTCACCTTGCGGAGCACCTTGTTGATTTGCTTGTCGAGGTCACGAACGCCAGATTCACGTGTGTAATCCTCGATAATCTTCTCAATGGCAGGCTTCGATATTTTCACGCCCGTATCTTTCATGCCGAGGTTGTCCAACTCTTTCGGTACGAGATGGCGTTTGGCTATTTCTATCTTTTCTTCCGTCAGATAACCACTCACCTCAATCAGCTCCATTCGGTCGAGGAGCGGGGCAGGGATGGTGGAGATGTTGTTGGCGGTGGCAATGAACATTACCTTCGAGAGGTCATATTCAGTATCCAGATAATTGTCGTGGAAAGCCGAATTCTGTTCGGGGTCGAGTACTTCGAGCAATGCTGATGCAGGGTCACCGTGGTTGGTGTTCTGCGTCACCTTGTCTATCTCGTCGAGGATGAACACGGGGTTGCTGCTGCCCGCCTTCTTGATGTTCTTGATGATTTGTCCAGCCATCGCTCCCACGTATGTGCGGCGATGACCACGTATTTCTGCCTCGTCATGCAAACCACCCAATGACATCCGCACATACTTCCGTTTCATGGCCTTGGCGATGCTCTTGCCCAGCGATGTCTTGCCCACGCCCGGAGGACCATATAGGCAGAGGATGGGGCTTTTGAAGTCACCACGCATCTTCAGCACAGCCAAGTGCTCTATGATACGTTCCTTCACCTTCTCCATTCCGTAGTGGTCTTTGTTCAGCACCTTCTCTGCGTTGTTGAGATTCAGATTGTCCTTGGTATATTCGCCCCACGGCAGTTCCAGCATCGTCTGCGCATAGGCATATTCCGTCTGATAGTCGGGCGAATGGCTGCTCATGTGTGACATCTTGTCCAACGTGTCGTTGAACACCTTCGCCGTTGCCTCGTTCCAGTTCTTTTTCTTTCCTGCCTCACGCATCTTGTTGATTTCATCCTCACTTTTCTCGCCCAGCTGCTCTTGGATGGTCTCCATCTCTTGACGCAGGAAGTATTCTTTGTGTTGCTTGTCCAACTCTTCCCTGGTGCGCATCTGAAGGTCAATCTTCAAGGTCACATACTGATACTCACGTTGCAGGATGCCCAACAGACGGTAAGCACGGTCGTACATATTGGTCTCTTCCAGCAGCACGATACGTTCCTTATTGCTGATGTTCAGATTGGCACAGGTGAAGTTGATGATGAGTTCACGGTCGGTGATGTTGTTGAGGGCAAAAGCCGACCCGATGGTCATCTCGCTGGTGCGCATCAGTTTGATGGCGGTCTCACGGCACGCATCCACCACAGCAATGTATTCACGGTCTCCTTTGGCTGGTATGTTTTCGGGGAAATTCTCCACACGGCCAATATTGTATGTGCCGTTCCATCCCAATTCAATCAGACGGATTCGGTTGAATCCTTGTATCAATGCTGTGCGGTTGCCGTCAGGCAGCTTGATGATTTTCTGCACCTTGCCCACCACGCCTGTGTGGTACAGTTGTTCGTAGTCGGGGTCATCGTTCGAGTCGTCCACTTGGCTGAACACGGCAATCGGAACGTCATGCTTCTGAGCGTCTTTCAGCAGTTTGAATGACGAGTCTCTCCCTATGGAAATGGGAACCATTGTGTCGGGAAACAGCATGATGCCTCTCAGAGGCAGGATGGGAATGAAATTCTCTGGTGAGATTTCCTGTTCGATGGTTCCCTTTGTGGTATTATCAATGTTTGTGATGAAACTGATTTTGCTTTCCACTTGTCCGTCCTCAATTATTTCGTCAAAGTTGAAATCCATCTTCAAAATCCTTCTCTATTGGTTTGCTTTTACTCGGGTTTATTTTTTTATTCTGTTCAAACAGATGTCCAAAACGGCTGCAAAGTTACGGATTTTTTTTGACATTTCTATTATTAAAAATGTGAAACATGATAAAATAAATGGTTAATCCTTCTTAAACGAACAAAAAAACAACGAATCAACCCACGCTCAGATGTCCTTTTATCCCTTCGAGGTATTGTTGGCAATCCCTTCGGGGCAGTGTTTGTATTCTCTTCGAGGTATTGTTGACAATGACTTCGTGGCAGTGTTTATATTCCCTTCGAGAAGTGTGACAGAATAGTAAGGAAATGCTCCTTATTTTGGAATAATGAAAGGGAAATAAGAGTTTTTTCTTTCATTTTGTAATTATTTGGGCGATTTTTTGTGATTGTTTTGAAAATTAGTCGTATCTTTGCAGCACTTTTCCACTTTGATGTATGTCAAAAGGTGGAGAGGTATTGGGACAAAAGATTACAAAATAAAACCAAATATGAGCAAATTGATAAAGGTTGAGGGTTATAAACAGCTCCTTGACCCCACACAGACGGAACTGGGAATCAAGCAGATAAAAGATTTCTTCCAAGCAAACTTGTCCACAGCACTTCGTCTTCGCCGAGTCACGGCACCCTTGTTTGTGCTTCGTGGTCTTGGCATCAACGATGACCTGAATGGCGTAGAGCGTCCAGTTTCTTTCCCCATCATGGACATGGGCGACCAAGTGGCAGAAGTGGTTCATTCGCTGGCGAAATGGAAGCGCATGATGTTGGGCGAATATGGCATTCAGCCAGGTTACGGGCTTTACACCGACATGAATGCCATTCGTGGTGATGAAGAACTGGACAACACACACTCCCTCTATGTGGATCAATGGGATTGGGAACGTACGATATTGCCCGAAAATCGCAATATCTCTTTCTTGAAGAAGATTGTTCGCGACATCTATGCGGCCATTCTCCGTACGGAATACCTGGTTTGTGAGTCCTATCCACAAATCGCACCTTTCCTCCCAGAGGAAATCCATTTCATCCATTCCGAGGAACTCTTGAAGATGTACCCAGATATGACCCCCAAACAGCGTGAGGATGCCATCTGTAAGAAGTACGGTGCCGTGTTCATCATGGGAATCGGAGGGAAACTTACTGACGGCAAGAAGCACGATGGACGTGCCCCCGATTACGATGATTGGAGCACTCCGAACGAAGAGGGTTACAAGGGTTTGAACGGCGACATCCTCATCTGGTATCCTGTCCTCGGACGCAGCATCGAACTCAGTTCAATGGGCATCCGTGTTGACAAAGAAGCCTTGGTTCGCCAACTTGAACTGGAAGACAAAAAAGAACGCCTTAATCTTTTCTTCCATAAAAAGTTAATGAACGACGAAATGCCGCTTTCCGTAGGTGGAGGTATCGGTCAGAGCCGCCTCTGCATGGTGCTTCTTCACAAAGCCCACGTCGGCGAAATCCAAGCCTCCATCTGGCCCGAGGAAATGCGCAAGGAATGTGCCGCAGCCGGCATGCCCCTCATCTGAGAAAACAAACACAACACAATTTTTCCTTTATTTGTCAAAAACACTTGTCCAAAATTTTGGATAAGTGTTTTTTTTGTTGTACCTTTGCAATCAAGTACCGCTGAACCGTCGTAAACGATGCTTGCTGAAAGGCAAGAATCCCTGAGAGCAGGGTGGTGGTATGAATTTATATAATAACAAAGCATTGACTATTGTTTTGCGTTCACCTGAAAAGCCTAGGAAACTTCATCAGTGTAATAAACGACTCAAAATGATAGTTGGCATCCCCGTGTGGGAGTTGCCTTATATCCATACTTGGATAGTTGATGCTCGTGTCGCATTAGCGGCGTGAGCAATCATTCTTAAGTATGGATAGAGGCTACTCTCCTAGGCTGCCTCGGTGAACGCATAAGAAGGCTCACGCCTTTTTATGTGGAGAGCCCTGAATGATAGGTTAATGCACAATAATCATAACTGCATCATCTTATCATGTCACACATTTCGGATTATTTTGCCCAGATAGCGTCGGAAACAGAAGATGGACTTGTCCAAGAGTCCCAAATCCCGATTCGCTTTCCTGAGGAGGAAACGCCTGTGGACAGGCTTCGTTTGTTGTCGCTTTTCTCGGGCTGTGGAGGAATGGACATCGGATTTGAGGGTGGATTCATTGCTCCTCGCAGAAGTTTTTCCGTCGACAGTCCATCAATTGACCATGTTATAGACGACAAATGGGTGTTCCTCCGCAAAAACCGCTACACCACGGTGTTTGCCAACGACATTCTACCCGAGGCAAAAGTGGGTTGGACAACTTTCATGAGCAGGTACGGACATTCCCCTGAGACGTTCAGACTCATGAGCATTGTTGATTTGGTGAAGATGCACCAACAGGGGGCAGACATTTTCCCTGCTCAGATAGATGTGGTGACGGGAGGATTTCCTTGTCAGGATTTCAGCGTGGCAGGCAAGCGAAAGGGCTTTAACTCGCAGAAAGACCACGAAGGGCATATGCGTACAGAGGATGTACCGACAGAGGAAAGCAGGGGAAAACTCTATTACTGGATGAAGCAGGTGATAGACATCACACGCCCAAAGATTTTCATAGCAGAGAACGTGAAGGGCTTGGTCAGTCTTGGTGATGTGAAAGATGTTATTCAGCATGATTTTGCATCGGCAAGTGGTAATGGCTACATTGTTCTCAATCCACAAGTGCTTCATGCTGGCAACTTTGGTGTTCCTGAATCCAGAGAGCGTGTCATCTTCATCGGAATCCGCATCGAAGGGTTAAAACCGGAGGCTTATCAGGCATTGACACAGGAATTTGTACCAGATGAATATAACCCGTATCCCCAACCGACCCATCGGTGCACCATAGAAGCAGAACATCTGCTGCCGATGGTGACGACAAGCGACATTCTTGCGGGTTTGCCTGAACCGGATGATGCTTATGACCTGGCACAAAAAAACTACTCAAAGGCAAAATACCTCAGCAATGGGAGCCAAGGACAAACAGAAATAAAACTACAAGCCATCGCTCCAACAATACGATCAGAACATCATGGGAACATAGAGTTCCGTCGCTTATCTGCCGAGCATGGAGGAACACATGCTGAAGAATTATTAAGAGGTCTGAAAGAACGTCGACTTACGCCACGTGAATGCGCACTGATTCAGACATTCCCACCCGATTATCGCTTTGTCATGAAAAACAACAATGGACGTGGGTTCCTGTTGAGTTCTTCTGCCGCATATAAAGTCATCGGCAACGCTGTGCCTCCTGTATTGGCATATCATATAGCAAAAAGATTAGAAGAAGTGTTACCTCTGTATTTTTCGGAGTAAAATGGACGAAAGCAAATACATAGCAATTGACCTCAAGAAAAAGGAAGAAGAGCGTTTCGCGCGCTTCATGCAGGTTACGACTGATGCTTTGAAAAAGGATGCACGGCAAAATGCCGAATATTATGGCAAACAGAATGGTGAAAAGTTGGAAGGTGTTGTCCTTGACAAGATGCGTTCCTATGCATCGACTTTTGACATCAGCCCTAATGACATCCGTCCAACTCTGAAACAGCATTTTCCTGACATCCTGTTTGGGAATAGGTTTGGCGTGGAGGTGAAATCAACGAAAGAGCACTCATGGGTTTCGACAGGCAGCAGCATCGTGGAAAGTTTGAGAGAAGAGCAAGTCAAAAAGGTCTATCTACTCTTTGGACGTTTATCCTTCCCCGACATAGATTTCCGTTGCAAACCATACGAGGAGTGCCTTTACGACATCGCTGTCACTCATAGCCCCCGCTATCTCATCAATATGGATTTGAAAAATAGCAGTCAAACCATCTTTGGTAAGATGCAGGTCAATTATGACACGTTCAGAGAGTCAAGCAATCAGATAGAAATAGTAAGAGATTACTATCGCGAAAAATTCAGAACTAGTGGCAAAAAGGGGGAAATGCCTTGGTGGATTGGATCAGATTCCAATTTAAGTTCAGAACCATTCCCTGCATTACAACAATCAGGAAGTATTCGCATGTGGGACATCATTGACCGTCCTACGCAGGAGTGGCTGAAAGCGTGTGCATTCATTCTCTTCCCAGAAATATTGGGCAACGAAACCACTAAATTTCAAAATCTTGCCTTATGGCTGTGCTCGCGCTATTCCATCATCAGTTCAAGTCTTCGTGATAAATTTTCCGCTGGAGGTAGAGGAGACATCTATGTAGATGGTACTTTGAGATGGGCAAACAAGCCCAAGGTGATTTGCAATCTCCTCATACAATTGGACACCATCCGCAATATATTCAAGAGCCACTCATATCCGTATGAGGACATTCGCTATTATTCCAACTACTTCCGACCTAATGTGGATTTGTTCGAGTCATGGAAGCAAATCATAAACCATAACATCAAAAGTTGCGGCATCAGGATAGAGGATCTTCTTCAACTAAAGTTTTTGAAGTGCGTATCTAACATCAATTTTTATACGGAAGACATTAAACATGCTGAATAGTTACAATCCAATTTTCACTATTGTCTTTCAGCCACTAAGCACTATCATGGGCAGAACCGCTATGCCTTTTGACGTAATTTCGATGAAGGGTATAGCATAGTTATGATAAAGGGTACAACGTAATTGCGATGACGAGTGTATTAAAAGCACCGTCATTGAGGAGAGAGAAAGTTGGGGAAGTCACAAAAACACTCCTCAAAAACTTTGAAGAGTGCTTTTTTTGTTGTATTTTTGCAACGGAAATGTGTTCAAGTGTAAATTAACTGTCAATAACTCTCGACATATCAAAATATTTCGTTCAATAAAGAAACCTCACGATATGACCCCAAAAGAAGAAATTGAACAACTCAGGAAGGAGTTGGAGTTGCATAATTATAATTATTATGTGTTGAATCAGCCGACGGTGTCGGATTATGAGTTCGACCAGATGATGCATCGTCTGGAGGATTTGGAGATGTTTTATCCGCAGTATGCCGATCCGAACTCGCCGACGCAGAGGGTGGGGAGCGACTTGAACCAGGCATTCAAGTCGGTGCCGCACAAGTACCCGATGCTGTCGTTGGCAAATACGTATAATGAAGGAGAGGTGAGAGACTTTTATCAGCGTGTGAAGGAAGGGTTGGAAGGTGAGGACTTTGAAATTTGTGCGGAGATGAAGTACGACGGCTTGAGCATCTCGCTGACATACGTGGACGGAGAACTCACGCAGGCAGTTACTCGTGGCGATGGTGTGCGTGGCGATGATGTGACGGGCAATGTGCGGACCATTCGTTCGATACCGTTGAGGCTGCGGGAGGGTAGCGGTTATCCGCATGAATTTGAGATACGTGGCGAGATTCTGATGCCTTGGGCTTCGTTTGAGAAATTGAACGAGGAGAGGGCTTTGCGGGAAGAGCCGTTGTTTGCCAATCCGCGGAACGCTGCCAGCGGAACCCTCAAGTCGCAGAGTTCGAAGGTGGTGGCGCAGCGAGGACTTGATGCCTACCTATATTACCTGTTAGGTGATGAGATTCCTGCTGATGGCTTCCATTATGAGAACTTGCAAATGGCAGCCATGTGGGGCTTCAAAATCTCACAAGGCATGAAGAAGTGCAAGACCCTCGGCGAGGTGCTCGATTTCATCAGCTATTGGGAAACGGAACGGAAAAATCTTCCTGTTGCCACTGATGGTATCGTTTTGAAAGTCAACTCTTTACGACAGCAACGGCATTTGGGTTATACGGCAAAGAGTCCTCGATGGGCGATTGCCTATAAGTTCAAGGCGGAACGGGCTTGCACACGGCTGAACGAGGTGACCTATCAGGTGGGCCGAACGGGTGCTGTCACGCCTGTTGCCAACATGGAACCAGTGCAACTGGCTGGTACCATCGTGAAGCGTGCCTCGCTTCACAATGCTGACGTGATGGAAGAACTTGACCTCCACCTTGGCGATATGGTGTATGTGGAGAAGGGTGGCGAAATCATCCCCAAAGTGGTGGGAGTGGACAAGAGCCAACGCACGGAGGGAATGCAGAAGGTGCAGTTCATCAAGACCTGTCCTGAATGTGGCGCAGAATTGGTGCGCTTTGAGGGTGAGGCGGCACATTATTGTCCCAACGACTCCTCTTGTCCTCCGCAAATCAAGGGTCGCATCGAACACTTCATCTCTCGCAAGGCGATGAACATCGAAAGCCTTGGCCCCGAGACAGTTGATGACTACTACCAGCGTGGGCTGATACATGATGTGTCAGACCTCTACAAATTGACGGTGGCAGAGATATGTGGCTATAACAGGAACCGTGTGAAGTCTGCTCAGAAAGTCATTGATGGCGTGCAATCAACGCTTAGCGTCCCGTTTGAGCGAGTGGTGTTTGCCATTGGTGTCCGTTTCGTAGGTGAGACCACAGCCAAACTGATAGCCCGCCATTTCAAGTCGATGGAAGCATTGCGGCACGCGACTGTTGAGCAGTTGCTGGAAGTCGATGGGGTGGGGAAGGTCATTGCCGAGTCAGTCGTCAAATACTTCCAAGACCCTAAGAACGCCAGGATTGTTGACCAACTCACCAGTTACGGCCTTCAGATGCAGCTCTCCGAGGAGCAGCTTTCGGGACAAACCGACAAGCTGGCTGGCAAGAGCATCGTCATCTCGGGTGTTTTCTCTCAGCATTCTCGTGACGAATACAAAGCCCTCATCGAGCAGCACGGAGGCAAAAATGTGGGTAGCATCTCGAAGAAGACCTCCTTCATTCTTGCTGGCGACAACATGGGACCCTCCAAACTGGAAAAAGCCCAAAGTTTGGGCGTTCCTCTCGTTGCCGAGGACGAGTTCTTGGCGATGCTTGAAGATTGAGGAACGGAATGCTTCGATTCACCATTACTCCATGTCAGCTGAGGTTGCATTGCACGACTTGCATTGCAACCTCCTCCTGCCAAAATGGAATGATAATGGTTTTTATGCCCCTCAAAAGGTGTTTTTTATTCTAAAACTTTCTAAAATCAAAAAAAATCAGTACCTTTGCAGCCGAATTTTTAAGGTAAGTTATTCTTTGATTGACATTTATGGCTAAAAAGGTACAGGAACCACACTACATTTTTGAGTCAAGCTGGGAGGTTTGCAACAAGGTGGGTGGTATATACACCGTATTATCCACACGTGCGAAGACCCTGCAAGAAAAACTGGCAGATAAAATCTTTTTCATCGGTCCCGACTTCTGGGAAGGCAAGAAAAATCCGCTCTTCAAGGAGAGTAAGACTCTGCTTGCCAAGTGGCGCAAGAGTGCCTTGCAGTATGATGGTGTGTCTTTCCGCATCGGCCGTTGGCAAGTGCCAGGCGAGCCTATAGCCATTTTGGTCGATTTCAAACCATTCTTTGTGCAACGTAACGAGATATTTGCATGGGCTTGGGAGAATTTTCAGGTCAATTCCCTCCATGCTTACGGTGACTACGACGAGAGCCTCATGTTTTCGTGGGCCGCTGGTAAGGTGGTGGAGAGTTATTACAAGTTCTTCGGATTGACAAAAGACGATAACGTCATCTTTCAGGCTCATGAGTGGCAAACCTGCCTTGCAGCTCTCTACGTGAAGGCTAATGTGCCCGAAGTGGCCACCATCTTCACCACCCATGCCACCACTATCGGACGTTCCATTGCTGGTAACAACAAGCCCCTCTACGACTATCTGTCTGCCTACAATGGTGACCAGATGGCCTCTGAACTCAACGTCGAGGCCAAGCATTCCGTGGAGAAGCAAGCCGCATGGAATGTCGATTGCTTTACCACTGTCAGCGAAATCACGGGCAAGGAATGTGCGGAATTGCTTGACAAGCCCGTTGACGAAATCCTGATGAACGGCTTTGAGAATGACTTCGTCCCTTCTCCTGCCGCCCATTTCAATGAGGCTCGCAAGGCCGCTCGAGCACGCCTCCTGAAGGTGGCCAATACCCTCATGGGCACAGACCTTGGCGACGACACCCTCATCGTCAGCACAGGTGGTCGTTACGAATATCAGAACAAAGGCATCAACGTCTATATCGATGCACTCAACCGTCTGCGTTGGGACAGCCGCTTGGAGAAAGACGTGCTGGCATTCGTCATGGTGCCGGCATGGATGAAAGAGGCTCGTGCTGACCTCAAGGCGGCACTCTCCAAGAAATCTTACACCCCCTTGGAGGTAGGTCCCATTGGCGACCCACGCATCACCCATGACCTCCATGAGCAGGACAGCGACAAAGTCTTGGGGCAGATGGATTGGCTTGATATGCACAATCGCCCCGCTGACAAGGTCAAGGTCATCTTTGTGCCATGCTATCTTGACGGCACTGATGACATCTTCAATATGCACTACTACGACCTCCTTATTGGCAACGACCTTACGGTCTTTCCATCCTATTACGAACCGTGGGGCTACACGCCTACCGAGTCCGTCGCTTTTCATGTGCCTTGCATCACAACCGACCTCGCAGGGTTTGGCCTTTGGGCCAACTCGCTCAAGGGCGGGACGAGCGAGATTGAAGACGGCGTGCAGACCGTCCACCGTTCTGACTACAACTTTGACGAGGTGAGCGACACGATCCGTGATACCATCCTTAAGTTCTCGCAGTTCGACAAGCGACAAGTCAATGCTGCCCGCAAGAACGCTGAACGTGTGGCGGAGAAGGCACTTTGGAAGCACTTCATCGCCTACTACTATGAGGCCTACGGCAAAGCCCTCGCCCGTAGGGATGAACGCCTCTGATGCTGCATGACACATCTTATATATATATAAGGAAAGACGAATGGAAGGAAGTTCAAGAAAGGTGAAAGAATACATTTGTGCAACAGCAGAAAAAAGAGAAAGAGAGATACAAAAAAAGAACATCATAATAACTCAAATCAATAGATTATGAAAATTCAAGCAAGCAACGCCAACACACCCAATTGGCGTGAGATTAGTGTTAGATCATCAGTTCCGGCAGCCCTCCAGCCGCTGAACGAAATAGCCCACAATATGTGGTGGACTTGGAACAATGAAGTGGGTCACATCTTCAACGATATGGACACCAAACTCTGGCACGATGTGCAGCAGAACCCTGTCCTCTTCCTTGGCCGCATGAACTACGAGAAGTTGGAAGCTATTGCATCCGACAAGAAAATCGTGGAGCGCATCAACAATATCTACAAAGAGTTTCGTACCTATATGTCGGTCAAGCCCGACAAGAAGCGTCCCTCGGTGGCATACCTCTGTATGGAGTATGGTCTCAGCCACGTGCTGAAGATTTACTCAGGCGGTTTGGGCATCCTTGCAGGCGACTATGTAAAAGAGGCTTCCGACTCCAACATCGACTTCTGTGCCGTCGGTTTCCTCTATCGTTATGGTTACTTCACCCAAACTCTCTCCATGGAAGGTCAGCAGGTGGCCAACTATGAGGCACAAGTCTTCCCAACCCTGCCCATCGAGCGTGAACTTGACGCCGAGGGCAATCAGGTGGTCATCGATGTGCCTTACAACAACTATACCGTGCACGCCCTCGTGTGGCGTGTCAATGTGGGACGTGTCAAGCTCTACCTGCTCGATACTGACAACGAAATGAACTCCGAGTACGACCGCAGCATCACCCACGCCCTCTACGGTGGCGACTGGGAGAACCGCCTCAAGCAGGAAATTCTCCTCGGTATTGGCGGAATCCTGCTGCTCAACAAGCTCGGCATCAAGAAAGACATCATCCATTGTAACGAGGGTCACGCTGCCCTTGCCAACGTGGAGCGTCTGGCACAGTTCGTTGAGCAGGGCATGAACTTCAACGAAGCCCTCGAACTTGTGCGCACCACCTCTCTCTATACGGTTCATACGCCTGTGCCGGCGGGTCATGATTACTTCGATGAATCTCTCTTCGGAAAATACATGGGTCAGTACCACGACCGTCTCGGCATCTCTTGGGACGACTTCATGGGTATGGGTCGAGTGAACCCCGACGACAAGGGTGAACGCTTCTGTATGTCCACCTTCGCTTGCAACACCTCCACGTGGGTCAACGGTGTCAGCTGGTTGCACGGCAAGGTGTCGCGTGAGATGTTCAATGGCATTTGGAAAGGTTACTTCCCCGAGGAACTCGCCAACGTTGGCTACGTCACCAACGGTGTCCACATGCCTACATGGACTGCCTCAGAGTGGAAAAACCTCTATGGCAAGTCGTTCGACGAGGCGTTCCTTGCTGACCAGTCCAATGAGAAGATTTGGGAAGCTATCTACAACGTGCCTGATCAGGACGTGTGGAACACACGCCTCACCCTCAAGGCCAAGTTAATTGAGTACATCAAGAAAGCCTTTAAGGAAGACTGGCTCAAGCATCAGGGCGACCCCTCACGCATTGTCTCCATCGTCGAGAAAATTAACCCCAATGCGCTCACCATCGGCTTTGCCCGCCGCTTTGCCACCTACAAGCGTGCTCACCTCCTCTTCTCTGACCTTGACCGCCTCGCCAAGATTGTCAACAATCCCAATTACCCCGTTCAGTTCCTCTTTGCAGGAAAGGCACACCCTGCCGACGGCGCAGGCCAGGGGCTCATCAAGAAGATTTACGAGATTTCACGCCGTCCCGAGTTCCTCGGCAAGATCATCTTCCTCGAGAACTACGACATGAAGCTCGCACGCCGCCTCGTTACAGGTGTTGACATCTGGATGAACACACCTACCCGTCCGCTTGAGGCATCAGGTACCTCTGGCGAGAAGGGTCTCATGAACGGCGTGGTTAACCTTTCCGTGCTTGACGGATGGTGGCTCGAAGGCTATCGTGAAGGCGCAGGATGGGCACTCACCGAGAAGCGCACTTTCCAAAACCAAGAGCAGCAAGACCAGCTCGATGCCGCCACCATCTATTCACTCCTTGAGAACGAGATATTGCCCCTTTACTATGCTCGCAACTCCAAGGGCTACAGCGAGGGATGGATTCAGACCGTCAAGAACTCCATCGCACAGATTGCGCCACACTACACCATGAAGCGGCAGCTTGATGACTACTTCACTAAGTTCTACATACCCCTTGCCAAGCGTGCAAAGGTGCTCTTCGCCGACAACTGCAAGAAGGCCAAAGACATTGCTGCATGGAAGGAACTCGTCGCATCACGATGGGACAACATCAACGTTGTCTCCTTCGATAAAGAAGAAGAGATGCTGAAGGGCGACGTGCTCTCGGGCAAGAAATACCACCTCAAGTATGTCATTGACGAGCAGGGACTCGACGATGCCATCGGCTTCGAACTCGTCACCCTCTACCGTGACGAAGACGGAGTGGATCACATCTCGCAGGTAGAGCCACTCACCGTCACCAAGCGTGAGGGCAACCTTTACACCTTCGAGGGCACACACGTCATCCCCACCGCTGGCAGCTTCCGGGTCGCCTACCGTATGTACCCGAAGAATGCTGACCTGCCACACCGTCAGGACTTCTGCTATGTGAAATGGTTCAATTAATTAGCATACTCATCTACACGTTGGCAATGCTTGCTCCGCCTCAACCCTACAGGCGGGCAAGCATTGTCAAGTCTTATCGCACCTGCATGAAGGAGAAGCGATTCGCACAGGCACGACAGCTCATCGCCGATGCCATGCAGTCACACCCTGAAGCAGCTGCTGATGCCACGCTCTACCGACTCCAGATGGATGCCATCGGTGAACTCATCGGCAGCGAGAACCGCAAAATCTACCTACAGCAGCAACCTGACACCGCCACCTACTTCGCCTATATCAGTCAGCTCTTCCTCACCGGTTTGCAGTGCGACAGCGTTGAACAGACCAACCTGCTCGCTCGGCAGGCGACAGGTAAGAAAGCTACATCACGCTTGCGCAGCACGGTGGCAGCCCTCCTGATGCCCTACAGGAAAAACCTTGTGGGTGCAGGAAAGTGGCACTATCGACGAGGTGAATACACACAGGCGTTCCACTACCTTGACCTCTACGCACGTACCAAGGAACACCCTCTCTTCACTGCTTCCCCCCCCACTACCGTCGCCGACCCTGACGACCTGACCGAAGTGGCAGTTCTAGCCACCCTCAGTGCCTATGCAGCCGAGTGTCATAACGGCGTGATGCGCTACCTTCCACAAGCTCTCCACGACACAGCGGTGGAGGCGCAACTGTTTGAGGTGGGCTCGAAGTCAGCTGCCATACTCGGCGACACCACTGAGATGGTTCGGCTGCTTGAGGACGGATTCTACACACATCCCCTCCACGAATACTTTTTCCTCACTTTAACCCGGTACTACAACGACCTCGGCCGCTACGACCAGGCCCTGCAGAAAGCACAGCGCATGACCCAGCTCCAACCCCTTAGGCGAGACTACTGGTATATGGTCGGTAAGGAGCAACTCCTCATGCAGCAGCAGGAGGAAGCCCTCTACTCCTTCCAGCAGTGCGTCGAGATACAGGCCGACGATGCCGAGAGCTTCGCAGCCATCGGCAGCATCCATCTGAAACAGGCACACGATGCTTATGCCGCACTACCGACTGCCAACGCCACTGCCGCCTACAAGGCACAGAAGGCAGCCGTCAACCAGTTCTACCAACAGGCACGCACCGCTTACGAGGCTGCCCGGCGTTTTGCCGAAAACCAGCCCGACCTCTGGCTCTCGGGATTGCGGGAAGCTTACTTCAAACTCAACAAGGGGAAGGAACTGCGTGCCTTAGAGAAATACCTCGCGTCACCTCATGATAGGTGACGGGAGAATTCTATGGGGGGATATGAAAAAAGTGGTGGCAGATGGTAGGTGTGTCAGAAAAAAAACGTAACTTTGCATGATGATTGATTTTCTTCTGATTGATAAAACGACAACTGACAAAAAATAGGAATGGCGAGTAAACATAAGAATCATAGGAACAAGAAGGACGCGAAGAAGTATGTGGCTGCCCAGCAGGAGAAGCTGTCGGCGAGCGACTTTTTCGTGGGCTTCGGCCGTTGGGAGATGGTGTCGTTTGGCATCGGTTTTGTGTTTGTAATGGCGGCGTTGTTCATGCTGGTGGCGTTTGTGAGCTATATCTTCACGGGTGCTGATGACTATAGTCTGCTGGAGGCTGGGAGCGACCCTATGAACTCGGGGCTGCACTATAAGAATATGTGTGGTTCGTGGGGGGCGTTTGTGGCTTATTTTTTCCTGAACGATATGTGGGGTCTGGCATCGTTCATCATGTTGCCGTTCTTGGTGATTTTGGGCTTGCGGATGATGCGTATTTTCAAATTTACGCTGGTGCGCAAGTTTATCTTGTCGGTGGTGCTGATGTTGTGGGTGAGTGTGTTCCTGGCTGCTTTCGGCTATTTGTTCCCTTACTTTGAGGGAAGTTTCGTAAAGTTGGGCGGCAACCACGGCATTCATGCGGTGAAGGCACTGACGCAGGTGGGAGGTACGCCAGGACTGATGTTGGTACTGGTGGTGACGGCGGTGTGTTACTTGATTTATGTGAGCGCACGAACGATTGAGATTATACGGAATGTATTCAGATTGCAGTTTTTGAGGAGGAAGAGCCTTTCTGCCCAGAATAGCACCTCCCCCGTGGAGAAGGAGGAGGAAGACCCTCTCTGTCCTACGGATATCTCTCCCGTGGAGGGGGGGGATGAAGACCCTCTCCGTCTGGCGGACACCTCTCCTGTGAAGGAGGCTACTATGCATGGTGGAAAAGATGATGGAATCCGAGAAGTGGTAGTTGATTTTGGTGAGGTGGGAGATGTGCCGAAGAGTTCGGATGGTGTGGTTGTAGAGAAGGAAAATGATGTGACGAAGAAGGATGTGGAGACTGGCGGGACGAGTGGTGTGACAATGGGTGTGACGCTGAAAGAGACGGAGGAGGGGAGTGGCAAGATAGAACGGGGGAGCATCGAGACGCCGTATGACCCGAAGCTGGACTTGGAGCATTATAAGTACCCGTCGTTGGGATTGTTGCGTAAGGCTGCGGATGAGGGTCCTCAGATTGATATGGCAGAGCAGAATGCGAATAAGAACAGAATTATTGAGGTGTTGAAGACGTTTGGCGTGGAAATCAAGAGCATCAAGGCGACGATAGGCCCTACGATTACGCTGTATGAGATTGTGCCTGCCGAGGGTACGAGGATTTCGAAAATCAGAAATTTGGAGGATGACATCGCACTGTCGCTGGCGGCCGAGGGCATCCGTATTATTGCGCCTATTCCTGGGAAGGGTACGATTGGCATTGAGGTGCCGAACAAGAAGAAGTGCATCGTGTCGATGGAGAGTGTGCTGAACAGCAGGGCGTATCAGGAGAGCAAGATGGAGTTGCCGTGTGCGTTGGGAAAGACTATCAGTAATGAGGTATTCCTCTTTGACTTGGCGAAGGCTCCGCACTTGTTGGTGGCTGGTGCCACGGGACAGGGCAAGTCGGTGGGACTGAATGCGATAGTGACGTCGTTGCTGTACAAGAAGCATCCTGCTGAGCTGAAGATTGTGATGGTTGACCCGAAGAAGGTGGAGTTCAGCATTTATAGTCCGATAGAAAATCATTTCTTGGCGCGACTGGAGGAGGAGGATGACTGCATCATCACGGATGTGCAGAAGGTGGTGAAGACGCTAAACTCTCTGTGTGTATTGATGGACACCCGATATGACTTGTTGAAGAAAGCGCATGCGAGAAACATCAAGGAGTATAACGAGATGTTCAAGCAGCGTAAGCTGAACCCCGAGCACGGGCATGAGTTTATGCCGTACATCGTAGTGATTGTGGATGAGTTTGGTGACCTTATCATGACGGCAGGGAAGGAGGTGGAGCTGCCGATTTGCCGCATTGCGCAGTTGGCTCGTGCGGTGGGCATCCACATGATTATCGCCACGCAGCGCCCCCAGGCGAGCATCATTAGTGGTGCCATCAAGGCGAACTTCCCGACAAGGATTGCGTTTAAGGTGAGTTCGATGATGGACTCTCGAGTGATACTTGACCGTAGCGGTGCTAACCAATTGATTGGCAAGGGTGATATGTTGTATCTAAGTGGTGCTGAGCCTGTGCGTGTGCAGTGTGCGTTTGTGGATACGCCCGAGGTAAATGATATTTGCCATTTCATCTCCACGCAGCAGTCGTTCCTGCATCCGATGTTCCTGCCCGAAGTGCAGGATGCTGAAGGTGATGGTGGCGGTGGTATGGGCATGGTGGATAAGGGACACCTTGACCCGATGTTTGCTGACGTAGCGAAGTTTGTGGTGAACAATCAGAGTGGCTCGACATCGATGATTCAGCGCAATTACTCGATTGGCTATAACAGAGCCGGCAAGATAATGGATCAGTTGGAGAAGATGGGTGTGGTGGGTCCGCAGGTTGGGGCAAAGCCAAGAGAGGTGCTGATTAAGGATCCGATGACGTTGGAGAGTTTATTGAATAATATATAATAGATACCCTCTCCTTCCAACTCTCCCCTTGTAATGGGAGAGAAGTGGTTCTCTGTCTTTCTGACATCTCTTGGAGGAAGAGACCATGTGGGGTGTTGGGAGGGAGTAAAAAATGAAAAATTATAATTAATAGAATAGTGGGTATGAAAAGAATTATGTGTTTATGGGTGGCTGTCATGTGCTGCTGGTGCGGCACGTTGATGGCTCAAGATGCGAATAAGGTGCTGGACAAGACTGCTGCCACGCTGAAAGGGTCTGGGAATGTGAAGATTGGCTTCACGATGACGACGGAGGCGGGGTCTTCGACGGGTTACATCAAACTGCAAGGACAGCGTTTTGTGGTGAACTTGGGCGGTACGATTACGTGGTTTGATGGGAAGACGATGTGGAGTTATGTGAAGAAGAATGAGGAGGTGAATGTGACGACTCCCTCGGCAGATGAGGTGGCAAGGATGAATCCGTATGCGTTTCTGACGTTCTACAAGAAAGGCTATGTGGCGAAGATGGGTGGCAGCACGGCAAAGGAGCATGAGGTGGTGCTGACGGGTAGCGGGGCGACGGCCTACCAGAAGGTGGTGGTGCGGGTGAACAAGTCCAGTCATGAGCCGACTTACATCCAGATGCTGTCTGCGAAGGGGAATGAGACGACGATTCGTTGCAATTCGTTTGTGAAGAATCAGAAATATACGGATGCAACGTTTAGGTTTAACAAGAAGAATTACCCGAATGCGGAAGTGGTGGATTTGAGGTAGGGAAGCCCCTTAAGGATATTCTCTCTTCGGAGGGGAGAATACTTGGGGAATGGAAACGGAAAGTGATGGATATATCGAGAACAAGGTTGTTGTATAAAATGGTTTCTCACAATCAGCGGTTGCAGGCCAGACGGCACCCGATGTTTGAGAAGAACTTGGCGATGAAGATATTTAGTTATGTCTTTATTGCCTTTTGGGCTGTGTATCTGATAGGTTTGGGTATTTCTTGCTATTTTGCTTTCGAGAATACGGCACTGGAATCATTCGACTGGTTGGATGGTGGGATGATATGGTTCCTAATTTTGGATTTCTATCTTCGTTTTGCTATGCAGGAGACTCCTGCCCAGAACATTAAGCAGTATAAGTTGCAGAACATCCCGACGAGGTTTTTGTTGAACACGTTTCTGTTGCGTATGGGGTTGCAGCCGTATAATCTGTTTTGGTCATTTTTCTTTGTACCTTTCGGCTTTTTGGCGATTCCTCATTTTTATGGTTTTTGGGGGTTCGTGGGTTTTCTGTTGGGGTGGTGGCTGATGTTTGTGCTGAATAGTTATTGGTATCTGTTGTGGCGCACGCTGATTAATCGAAATCTGTGGTTTCATCTGGTGCCATTGCTGTTGTTTGCGGGTGTGGCGTATTTTGGAATTTTCCATGATGTGACGCATCAGTGGCTTTTTCAGGGGTGCATCCTCTTGATGCGTGGTTTCTGCATGGGGAATACGTTGAGTTGGCTGGTGGTGCTGGCTCTGATGGTGCCATTATATGTGTTGAATTATTATTTGCAGAAGTCTGCTATCTATGTGGAGATTGCGAAGGGTGAGATGGTGAGGCAGGTGAGGACGAATAACATGATGTTTTTGGATAAGTTGGGCGTGAAGGGTGAGTATCTGAAGTTGGAGTTGAAATCGACGATGCGGAACTTGGTGGTGAGGAAGCAGTTTTTGAGCGGTGTCATCTGTATGCTGATGTTGTGTGTGCTGTTTTCTTTTACGGATGTGTATGAAGGTGTTCCTTTCATGCGCATATTCATCTGTGTGTATTGCTTTACGTGCCTGGGTGTGATGACGCTGACGACCATCATGTGTGCGGAGGGGAATTACATGGACGGTTTGATGGTGAGGAAGGAGACGGTACTGAGCCTGCTGAAGGCGAAGTATTATTTCCACTGTCTCATCTTGATTGTTCCATTTCTGTTTTCGCTGATGCCGATACTGGAGGGTAAGATTACGTGGCTGATGGCGTTGGGGTGTATGTTCTTCACGTCGGGGGCGGTGTTTCCTTTCATTTTCCAGTTGGCGGTGTATAATGACAGCACTATCCACCTGAACGAGAAGTTGACGAGGGCAGGGCGTGATACGAAGGTGCAGATGCTGATGTCGGCTGCTGCGCTGTTTCTGCCGATGATGGTGATGTATGTACTGGTGGATTTGTTTGATGACCAAATTGCTTCTGCAGTGATGATGAGTTTGGGTCTGATAGGTACGGTGCTTCATCCGTTGTGGTTGCGCAACATTTATAAAAGGTTTATGGAACATCGTTACCAGAATTTGGACGGCTTCAGAAACTCGAGATAAGCTTATGAATGTAACAATCGAAAACCTAACCAAATCTTTCGGTGAGAAGAGAGCACTTGACATAGACCGATACAGCATCCATAGTGGTGAGATTATCGGTCTGGTGGGTAATAACGGGGCAGGCAAGACGACCTTGTTCCGTATCATCTTGGATTTGCTCCATGCTGACAGCGGGAGTGTGACTATAGACGGGCTGGTGGATGATGTGCTGGTGTCGTGTGACACGGCGAAGAGTGAGGACTGGAAATCGTTCACAGGTGCGTTTGTGGATACGGGCTTCTTGATTGACTATCTGACGCCTGAGGAGTATTTCCGTTTTATCGCCAAGGTGTCGGGGATTTCGGACAGTGTGCTGAACGACCGTCTGCTGCAGTTTGACAGTTTCATGAATGGTGAGGTGCTGGGTCAGAAAACGCTCATCCGGAATCTGTCGATGGGCAACAAGCAGAAGGTGGGCATCATCGGTGCGATGCTTCACTATCCGAAACTGCTGATACTGGATGAGCCTTTCAATTTTTTGGATCCAACTTCGCAGTTGGCGATGAAGTATCTACTGGAGACTTACAGTAAGGAGCAGCGTGCGACCATCATTGTGTCGTCGCACAACCTGACGCATACGCTGGACATCTGTACCCGCATCACGCTGTTGGAGCATGGGCGTATCATCAAGGATTATGACCGAGACTATGCTTTGTTGACTTCCGAAATAGAGGCTTATTTCAAAGGTAACATCAATTTTTGAGGGCGAATTGTGAAGTTTTTGCTTTTTTGTGGGTCAGTTCCGTAGGAAAGCACTAACTTTGTATGTCAGTTGTGGGCTGTATGCCCTGCATTGTGACTGGATGCACATTTATATTTAACCAACAATTAAATAATTCAATTTATTGGTATGAAAATTTCAAGAATCGACCACCTTGGTATAGGTGTGGAGAGCATTGATGCAGTGCTCCCTTATTTCGAGAACGTGCTTGGCTTGAAGTGCTATGCCGTTGAAGAGGTTGCTGACCAGAAAGTGAAGACTGCTTTCCTGAAGGTTGGTGAGGTGAAACTGGAACTCTTGGAGCCGACGTCGCCCGAGTCGGCTGTGGCGAAATGGCTGGAGAAGGGTGGCAAGGGTGTTCATCATGTGGCATTTGCTGTGGAGGATGGTGTGGCTGAGGCACTCGTCGAGGCAGAAGGCAAGGAAATACGCCTGATTGACAAGACTCCACGTCCAGGTGCGGAGCAGATGAACATCGCTTTCTTGCATCCGAAATCGACTGTAGGTATTCTGACAGAACTTTGTGAGCCCCAGAAGTGATGGGGATGCATCATTCATAATCATGGAATTTATAAATTGAGACTATGAGTAAGCAGACAGAAAGAATACAGGAGTTGATTGAACTCCGTCAGAAGGCACGCTTGGGTGGTGGCGAGAAGGCCATTGACAAGCAGCATGCCAAGGGTAAGTTCACGGCACGTGAACGTATAGCCATGCTCCTTGATGAGGGCAGTTTTGAAGAATATGATATGTTCAAGCTCCACCGTTGCACGAACTTCGGCATGGAGAAGAAACAGTATCTGGGCGACGGTGTCGTGACGGGTTCTGGAACCATTGGTGGCCGCCTCGTCTTTATTTTTGCTCAGGACTTTACGGTGAATGCGGGTTCGTTGTCGGAAACCATGAGCCAAAAAATCTGCAAGATTATGGACATGGCGATGAAGGTAGGTGCCCCTGTGATTGGTTTGAACGACTCGGGCGGTGCCCGTATTCAGGAGGGCATCAACGCCTTGGCCGGCTATGCGGAGATTTTCCAAAGAAACATCATGGCTTCGGGTGTGATTCCACAGATTTCGGGCATCTTTGGTCCTTGTGCAGGTGGTGCTGTGTATTCGCCAGCGTTGACGGACTTCACACTGATGATGGAGAACACATCGTTCATGTTCCTGACAGGGCCAGCCGTGGTGAAGACTGTGACGGGCGAGGATGTTGACCAGGAGAGTCTTGGTGGTGCATCGGTTCACTCGACAAAGTCGGGCGTGACTCACTTCACGGCAGCGACTGAAGAGGAGGCGATGGCCATGATTCAGCAGCTTATTAGCTACATTCCCCAGAACAATCAAGAGGAGACTCCATTGCTGGAGTGCACAGATCCTATCGACCGTCTGGAGGATTCACTGAATGAGATTATCCCGGACAACCCTAACCAGGCATACGATATGTATAAGGTGATTGCTGCTACGGTAGATAACGGTGAGTTCTTCGAGGTACAACCCAATTTTGCCCAAAATATCATAGTGGGCTTCGCCCGTTTCAACGGTCGTTCGGTGGGTATCGTTGCTAACCAGCCTAGCAAGTTCGCTGGTGTGCTTGACTGCAATGCCTCTCGTAAGGGCGCCCGATTTGTGCGCTTCTGTGATGCCTTCAACATTCCTATCGTGAGCTTCGTGGATGTGCCAGGCTTCTTGCCAGGCACAGGTCAGGAGTACAATGCTGTGATTTTGCATGGAGCCAAGTTGCTGTATGCCTATGGTGAGGCTACTGTGCCGAAGGTGACGGTAACGCTTCGTAAGTCGTATGGTGGTAGTCACATCGTGATGTCTTGTAAGCAACTGCGTGGTGACATCAATTACGCATGGCCATCTGCAGAGATTGCTGTGATGGGTGCCAGCGGTGCAGCTGCTGTGCTGTATGCCCGTGAGGCCAAGCAAATCAAGGAGGAGGGTGGTGATGCCAAGGCATTCATCGCAGAGAAGGAGGAAGAGTACTCGAAGCTCTTCGCCAATCCTTATCAGGCAGCTAAGTATGGTTACATTGACGATGTGATTGAGCCGAGAAACACTCGCTTCCGTGTCATCAGGGCTCTGGAACAGCTTGCTAATAAGTCACTGACTAATCCCGCCAAGAAGCATGGTAACATTCCATTGTAAAATGGGGTGAATGGGTGAATTAGTGGATTGGGTTCCATGTGTATGGTTTCCTGATTTGCTAAAAAAACTAAACAACAAAAAAACTACATAATGAGAAAGTTATTATCAGTACTATCTCTCCTCATGGCATCAACAGGTGCATTTGCTCAGGGTGCGCATGACTTCAAGTTTAATGAAGTCTATGTATATACCCCAACCTGTTGTAGTGGCGACTCTGCCCAGACGTGCGACAAGTCAGCCAGCTATGTGGATGAATATGGTCAGCCTGCTTCCTGGATTGAGATAGAGAACACTTCTTATTCAACGCATGAGATAAGAAACTGCTACCTCACTATCAATCCAGCAGTGCTTGACAAGGAGATGTCTGCCCCTGAGCGTGAGAAGCTCATGTCGGTCATCCCTGCTGGAGACCCTCGCACCTCTGTGGCTGCCAAACAGCGCATCACTTTCTTTGCTGATGGCAAGACGAACCGAGGCACACTGCACCTTAATTTCCAACTGCCAGTAGGCGAACCTTTCACGCTCTACCTCTTTGATGGTAATGCCGTGGATTTGCTTGACTCAGTGCATGTAGATGCTCTTCCTGCCGGTACGAGCTATGCTCGCATCGATGGAACAGAATGGCAAGTGTTGGAGGCAGACAAGGTGACCCCCAACGCTCCGAATGTGGCATATTATAATAACAAAATCAAAGAGTTCAAGGAGAAAGACCCGTATGGTATCGCCATGACACTGATGTGCATGGGTGTTGTGTTCTCATGCCTCATCTTGCTCTTTGTGTTCTTCCACATCTTTGGTTGGGCCATGAACCGTGCCGCCAAGCTAGCTCGTGTACGTGCCATCCGTGCTATCCATGAACAGGCTTCTAAGGTGGTTGAGATGGCCAAGCAAGGCACCACCGAGACCAAGGGTATCGACATGGAGACTTATACGGCTGTCATAGGGTTGGCACTGCATGAATACTTTGGCGGCACTCATGACCTTGAGTCAGGTGTCCTCACCATTCAGCAGTCGCACACCACATGGGCCGACAAGAGCCATGAACTTCGTACAACACCACTGCACCATCAAGCGGTGGAATTGAGAAAATCTTAATAACTAAAAAGCAATGAAAGAATATAATTATAAGATTAAGGGTGCTCCTTACAATGTGAAGATTCAAGGCATTGAGGAGAACATCGCAAAGGTTGAGGTGAATGGCATCGAGTTTGATGTAGAACTTGAGAAGCCAGTGGCTCAGCCTAAACCAGTGGTTCGTGCCGTTGCCGCTCCAGTGAAGACGGTTGAAGCTCCGAAGGCAGCGCAAGAGGCTGTCGAGGCAGGTGTAAGTGCCGTGCGTGCTCCGCTGCCCGGCACTATCAACGAGGTGAAGGTGACTGTCGGACAGGCTGTGAAGAAGGGCGAGACGCTCGTCGTTCTGGAGGCCATGAAGATGGAGAACAACATCGACTCTGACCGTGACGGCAAGATTCAGGAAGTCAAGGTGCAGAAGGGTGACACGGTGATGGAAGGCTCCATCCTTGTGACTATCGGGTAACTGAATTATAAATTGTCAATCGTCTAATCGTAATTTAGTTATGTTACTCGAAAGCGTTTCCATCATGGATTTCATAGGAAGCAAACTTACCGATTTCCTCACTTACACAGGCTTTGCCAATGTGGAATGGGCTAACATCATCATGATTGCTGTGGGTGCTTTCTTCATTTGGCTTGCCATCAAAAAGGACTTCGAACCTTTGCTCCTCATCCCGATAGGCCTCGGCATCATATTGGGAAATATCCCGTTCAAGGCTGCGGGTCTTGAAATTGGTCTTTACGAGGACAACTCTGTGCTGAACATTTTCTATCAAGGTGTTCGGCTGGGTTGGTATCCTCCACTTGTGTTTCTTGGTATTGGTGCCATGACAGACTTTGGTGCCCTCATTGCCAATCCGAAGCTCATGCTCATCGGTGCAGCGGCTCAGTTCGGTATCTTTGGTGCTTACATGATTGCTTTGGCGATGGGATTTGAACCGAATCAGGCAGCAGGTATTGCCATCATCGGTGGTGCCGATGGTCCTACCGCCATCTTCCTGTCCAGCAAGCTGAGTCCTAACCTCATGGGTGCCATCGCTGTATGTGCTTATTCTTATATGGCTCTGGTGCCTGTGATTCAGCCAGGTGTGATGAAGTTGCTCACAACCAAGCAGCAGCGTCTTATCAAGATGAAGCCCCTGCGCCAAGTCAGCCAGACCGAGAAGATGCTCTTCCCCATCGTGGGTCTGCTTATCACGACTTTCATCGTGCCTTCGGGTCTGCCCCTGCTGGGTATGTTGTTCTTTGGAAACCTTCTCAAGGAATCCACTAAGACGACCCGTCTTGCCAAGACTGCTGGCAGTGCACTCAACGACATCGTGGTGATGCTCCTCGGTCTTACGGTGGGTTGCTCCACACAGGCTTCTGAGTTTCTCACCTTGGCTACGGTGAAGATTTTCGCCCTCGGTGCATTTGCCTTCATTATTGCTACTGCCAGTGGTGTCATCTTCGTTCATATCATGAACATCTTCTTGCCGAAGAACCAGAAGATTAACCCGCTTATTGGTAATGCTGGTGTGAGTGCTGTGCCGATGGCTGCCCGTATTTCGCAGAACGAGGGTCTCAAGGCTGACCCCCATAACTTCTTGCTGATGCACGCTATGGGTCCCAACGTGGCAGGTGTCATTGGCTCTGCTGTGGCAGCGGGTGTCCTCTTGGGCTTCCTCTCATAAAGGAATAGAAGTTAGCATATTCGTTGAAAGAAGAGTGAGAGTTACTGACCTTTCGGTGGTAACTCTCACTCTTTTTTGTTTATCCCAAATCGATCATCATAACGCTAATGACCAATTTGGGTTTAATGATTATCCGCCATACAGAAAATTTTCATATCTGTGTCTTCGGTAAACATTAGTGATATTTTTTAGCGTAACTTGTTGTGTAGTGACTACAAATTTACTAAAAATATCGCTAATTTTCTAATAATCAGATGATTATTTGCTGTATCATCTTCGTCAAACTCACGTTATTTTACGAAATTCTTCTTAGCACGTCCATCTTTATATCGGTAGATATTCAGTCCTTTGATAGGAGTTTCATGTTTGATTCCGTTGATGTCGTATATACCTATAAGAGCCTTGTCCTTTTGAACAGACACAGGCTTGATGTCTGTTGGAGATTCTGGTACATCATATTCTTCAATGTTCCAAAACTCTTTCCAAACATCTGCCTCTTGATACGCTTTTAATGTTCCTTTGGGGACATATAATGTCGAATGAAGATACGTATCATGAGCAAAGGCCACCGCTGGTTGAGGAGTTGATGCTCTTACATATATTTTCTTTGGTAATTATATATAAATTTACACTAAATTTATTTGTATATATGTAAAATTCTTCGTACCTTTGCGCCAAAATGATGAAGATATAATATGATTACGCAGAACTTTAACTCAATTCTTGAGCTTTTCAATGCCTTTCCGACAGAGCAATCCTGCATAGAACATCTGGAGAAACTAAGGTGGAATGGTTATGTTGTTAGCCCGTTTGATTCTACGTCAAAGGTTTACAAGTGTAAGGAGAATCGTTATCGTTGTAAAAACACTGGTAAGTATTTTAATGTAAAGACCAATACTCTTTTTGACAACACAAAGATTGAATTGCGCAAATGGTTTGCTGCCATTTGGCTTGTTACATCTCATAAGAAAGGTATATCTTCTTTGCAGCTGAGCCGTGATATTGATGTAACTCAGAAGACGGCATGGTTTATGCTACAACGCATCAGGAACTGCTTTGGTATTGAGAACAACAATGAGTTAAACAATACTGTTGAATTAGATGAGACCTATATGGGAGGCAAGAACAAGAATCGCCATGAGGACAAAAAGGTTGAGCATTCTCAAGGTCGCAGCATTCAAGATAAAACTCCTGTGTTTGGGATGGTTGAGCGTGGAGGAAAATTAAATGCCAAGGTTGTTTCTGATACAAGTTGTGCTACTTTGACAAAAGAAACAGTTAAGTTTGTAAAGGATGCGCTTATATGTACCGATGAATGGTGGGGATATAATTCCATCAAGCAACTTTTCTCACACGAGATTGTCAATCACAAATGTAAGGAGTATGCAAGGAATAATGTATATACAAATACTATTGAAGGTTTTTGGTCGTTATTAAAGCGTGGTGTCATAGGCATCTATCATTTCACGTCAAAACAGCATTTACAGCGATATGTGGATGAATTTGTCTTCAGATATAATACCCGTAAACATACAGAATGCAAAAGATTTAATTTGTTGCTTCAGAATGCAGAACACCGTCTAACATATAAACAACTGATATATGGATAATAATATAGAGAAGTCGCAAAATTTCTTGTTCTATTCGTCAAACGACGGAAAGATAAATGTGCAGGTCATTGTAGATGCCACAAATGATACTATATGGACCTCACAAAAGGGGATGTCTAATATATTTGGGGTGGAAGTTCCGACTATAAATTACCATCTGAAAGAGATATTTCAAAGTGGTGAGTTACAAGAGGGGGCAGTTATTAGAAAAATTAGAATAACTGCCAGTGATGGAAAGAATTATTTAACTTCCATATACAATCTTGATGCAATTATTGCCGTAGGCTATCGTGTAAATAGTTATCAGGCAACTCAATTCCGAATTTGGGCTACCCGCGTATTAAAGGAATACCTTATCAAAGGATTTGCCTTAGATGATGACAGATTGAAACAGGGTAACAATCTGTTTGGTAAGGATTTCTTCAAAGAACTCATAGAACGAATACAGGAGATTAGGGCTTCTGAAAGAATGTTCTATGACAAAATTACGGACATCTTCAGAGATTGTAGCAGAGATTACGATCCCAAATCCCCTGTATCTCGTGAATTTTATGCAGCCATGCAAAACAAATTCCATTATGCCATACATCAGCATACGGCTGCGGAAATACTGCGCGAACGTGCTGACGCTTCAAAGCCATACATGGGATTAACGAATTGGAGTAACCAGAAGAAAGGAGGTAAGATTTATAAATCTGATGTCACGAAAGCCAAAAACTATTTATCAGAATCAGAGATAAAAGCCTTGAACCGTCTTGTAAACATGTTTCTTGACTATGCGGAGCATCAGGCAGAAAAGGGGAAAGGGACCTATATGATGGCAGACTGGGCGAAGCGTCTCGAAATGTTCTTGAATTTTAACGACTACCCTGTTCTTACCAATGCAGGAAAAGTATGCGCTGATATTGCCAAACGATTCGCCGAAACAGAATATAGTAAATTCAGAATTATCCAGGACAAAGAATATAAATCTGATTTTAATAGGTTAATTGAAGCAAGCCATAATGGACTACCAACTGAGGACGAAGCAATAAAAGAAGAACCGCTGTCTTCGTTCGACCAGTCGCTCAAACAAGCATTGGACTTTAACCCTAAAGAAAAAAACGAGGGAAAAACCAATGATAATATGGGAATAGAAGAATAACGGCTATAATAGTGAAGTGCCCATGTCATGTAGAGAATGGGCACTTCTTTTAGTGTAGTCTTGGTGTAATTTAGTATATAATTACCTTTTCTTTATTTTTTTGCATTCATCAAAAGGTGCTATTGTTTCCAAGTTCTTTCCAAATATGATTGTTTCTACTTTCCGGCATTCGACGGATGCAACTACTCGATATGGGTATCTCGGATATCCATCTTCAACGGTCACAGACATAGATGTACATAAATCCCCCCATATAATTGTGGTCGCAGAAGAAAAGTCTGGTCTTCCTATTAGGACAGAAGGTTCATATCTGCATGTTGTTTCTATATTACGTCCAATATACACATAATCAATACTGTCATTCTTATCAAACTCACCTTTCAGATTTATGGAGCTTGAAGATCTTAACACTCCTGTTATAGATATGGGAGTTGAAGCATCTTCAAATACAAGAGATTCAAGTTTACACCCCTGAAAACAACGGAGTTCCCTATAAAAATCTTTTATAGATGTAATATTTGAAGGAATATAGAGAAGGGACAAACCGCTGTTTGCAAAACAACCATAATTTAGAGAATGCAAGTTTTTGGGGAAATCAATAGATTCCAAATTAGTACAGCCATAAAAAGCATATTTACCAAGTTCTTTTAGTTGTAGGGGCAAATGAATATCCTTTAGGTTTGTACAATTATAAAATGCATAATTCCCAATGGAAACCATGTTTTCAGGAAGAATTACTTTACTGAATAGCCCTTCCCTCATAGCATCTTCACCTAAATTTGTTATGGTTTGGGGTATTGTAACACTTTGAATCTCGGTGTTATTTTTGAATGCCCCTCCTTTAATCTCCACTATTGTGAGCGTCTTACCAGCAACCGTTATTGTTTCTGGAATAGTGAGATCACCAGACAGTTGTGTCCCATCAAATCTTGCAGTTCTTTCCGAGGTGGAGAGCACTGTGTAATAATTCCCGTCAACTTCAAAGTCATAAGCATGAGATAATGGGGAGAGATGTGATAGTACAATAACACATATCACTCTATAAAAAATGAATTTGTATTTCATAAACACAAAAAGAATTAAAGAAATCCATATCTGTACCATCTAATTCAGCAAGATGCTACTAACGGCACAAATATGGATGAATTTTAGTTAAGCAATAATAATAGGAGTCCCATCGGCTGCTTTCTCGGGAATGGCATCTTCAGAAACGCCCAAAACGGCTAACCTCTCTGGCCAAATTCGATAACGACCATTTTCTACTTCGCATGGAATAATCACAGCCGCTTCGTCAAAACCTCTTTCAAGACGCAGATGACTTGCTTCCGCTTTTGTACACGTGTACTTTTTTTGTTCGCTCATGTTTTTTTGATTAAAAGATTGAGCCTGTAAGTCTCCAGATTTGGCTGAAAATATATTGATGAACAAAACCATTATAAACAAAAAACGTGAGACCTGCACCAGTTGCTCGTCCCACCTTTCGAGGCCCTGAGATTGCCCATTACTGTCAGAACGAGCAACTTAGACCTCACGCCGATACATTATATAAACTGCCTCATACACACCCATTATGATATAGTCCAACATTCTTTCTAAAAAAGCATGTTCTATAGATAAATAATGTGTACATTGAGGGCTGTATATAATATACCCCTGAGCATCTATCGTTGCAATGTCCATTGACAGTAATTGAAATTTTCTCAGGATTTCGAAAGGTCAAGAACCAAGCGACATGATAAACGCTTTTTCCATATATGGTATCCTCACGGCACATATCCGCCGCAGCGAAACAGCCTTTCCCGTCATTTGAAGATGACCTCGGCGTGAAGATGTTGCAAAGTACAGAAGTTTTTCAAATAAATCAAATAATTTGGAAGAAATTTTGGAGTGGGGAAAGAAAAGTTAGTAAGGATGATGGTTTTGAGGAAAAATTTACATGAGGAGGGGAAAGGGAATATCGGTTCATTAAAAATAGAGACTCTTGAGTCTTAAGATTCAAGAGTCTCCTTACAAAATTCATGTCTTCTTCAAGAGGACTATTATGCCACAATGACAGTCAACGTTCTTTCAATGCTGTCTTCCGTACTTTCAATGTGAAGCGCTCCCATACTTATCACATCCATGCCAATGATAAGCACTTCTTGGGTGGCTTGAGTCTCAACGGGCAATCCATAGACCTCCAACGGCAGATTATAGCCCAAGGGAATGGTCATTTCTATCTCATATACAGGAAGTTCGCTGACATATCCATCTGCCGCGCTAACCAGTTCGGAGCGTATGGGGCTTAAATGAAGAAGTTCGGCAATCTCTTGGCTGATGCAAGTGTGAGTCGCCCTTGTATCAATAACTCTGTTGCCAATGTCTTCCTCGTCCTCATGCCCGTCATCTCGGAAGACTGTGCCCCGTGTCTTCCGAGTTCTCTTGCCCGTATCTTGCTCCGCCTCTTGCCCGTGTCTTCCGAGTCCTCTTGCCCGTTATCACTCAGCTCCGATGCTCGTCATCACTCGGCTCCGATGCTCGTCATCACCTGGCTCTCATGCTCGTGTCTTCCGGGGAGGTGTTTTCTGAGGGTTTCATGTAGCGTTTTCATGGTGCCTTTTTAGGACATCGGCAAAAGGGTAAAACGACGTGCCCCACGTCGGTGAGGCGACGTGGGGCACATCGGTCGACCGACGTGGGGCACGTCGGTTTTGACATATAATATGTGCCCTTTTTTACCCGAATCGGTCATTAGGCTGTTAGGCGCTAAAAACTTTCTGAAGTTATCGCTTCGCTCGAAGTTATCGAAGTTAACGAAGTTATCGACGATACTTTTTGCGATAGTTTTCAATGCTGTTTCAATGTCCTTAACTATTGTCGTTAACTTCGAGCAAAGCACTCACTTCGCTCACTTCGTTAACTTCAATGATATACAACTTACGAAATTTGAGTAAAAGTTGTTATCATCATCACGCTAATGACCGATTTGGGTTTATTGTGGCACTCGTATAGAGTTTGTTTCCGTCTTTTTTGTAACTATTTTCCTGAATAGCTTGTGGAGGCTTTTGCCGTGCTGGAGGTGGAACCAATGGTTATGGTGTAGCTGGTGCCAGAGGTCAGGTCAGGGCTACTGAGCAGATAGCTGAAGTTGCTGCTGTTAGAACTGCCTCCGCCAGGTCCGAAGCCGCCACCGCCACCACGACCGCCCCCGCCGCCGCCACCAGATGAGGTGGGGGAGTAGTTGCTGGGAACTGTAAATGATGCGAGTGTTGTAGAACTGCTTTTCAGTGTGACGGTGCTGCCAGCCGTGACGCTGCCCGTTGTGCTCACTACACATTGCGAACCTGTGGTTGACGTCACAGAGTTGTTTCCGCCTCCGATGCCCAACACGGTGCCGCCCGTGATGTAGAGATAATATCTTTCTGCGGCATCCAGTCCGCACTCAGGCTCTCCTGCACCGCATGCCAGCACCTTGCCGCCTGATATGTACATATTGCCGTTGCTGTCGATACCGTCGTTACCGTTAGAGATGCCTGATACGGTTCCGCCTTTGAGATACATATGGCTGGCTGAGTTGATGGCATCGTCTGATGAACTGAAGGCATAGACCGTTCCCTCTGTAATGGTGAGTGTTCCCTTGGTCTCAATGGCCTCATGGCTGCTTGATGAGGCTGTCACGCTACCGCCGCTGACGGTCATGTTGCCGTCGCTCTTGATGGCTTTAGGCTGCGCTTTGCTGGAGCTGTAGGAGTAGGTGCCACCCGTTGTAGTGGCGGAGATTGTGCCGTCGCTGATGGTCAGTGTGCCGTCAGTCTTGATACATTTTCCGCCAGAGCCAGTACTCTTTAGTGTTAGGGTTCCACCGCTGATGGTCATGTTGCCGTCGGATTTCAGACAGCCGCATCCCTTGGCGTCTTTTTCGTCACTGTCGTAGGTGCCAGTTCCAGTTGTGGTGATGTTGATTTCACCATCGCTGATGACGATGTCGCCTTCTGACTTCACGCCTTTGGATGCTGCAGCCGTAGTGGTGACAGTCAGTGTGCCACCTTCTAAATAGATGTTTCCGCTGTCTTCGTCTTCATGGTCTGTCGTTTCACCTGTTGAGGTCGTGTCGTCAAGGTCGCACTGGATGCCGTCATCGCCTACACCGCTAATGGTCACTGTGCCGCTCTTCATCTGTAGGTATTCCTCGCAGTTGATGCCGTCACCGACTGCTGACGTAATGTTCAGCGTCAGGTTTTTGATGGAGATGTATGAAGCACTCTTGATGCCATGCTTGTAGTTGCCCACCACATTCAGTGTGCCATTGCCTTGCAGCTGCAGTTGGCCTTTGCTGTAGATGCAGGCCTTTTGGGAACCGCTGCCGTCGGTGATGGTATTAGTGGTGTTCTTCTTGGCACTGAGCTGGATGCGTTTTGAGTTCGTGATGTTGATGGCAGCTCCACTGGGGTTGGTCAGGGTTACATCGGCCAGTGAGACGGTGCACTTATAGGAACCACTGAGTGAGAAGGAACCGTCAGTTGTTGTTCCGCTCAACTGATAGGTGATTTCGTCGTCATCGACAGCTGCTGTGTTTGACTGCGCGATGGTGACGTGTGCGCCACTGATGGTCGGTGTGACATACTGTGCCACGTTGCCAGCCACTGTCACTGTGGCAGAGGAACCATTGTATGCAATGCTTACCAGATTGTCTGTCACTTCTGTCTGGTCGATGGTCATACTTGTGATGTCATTCAGTGTGAATGTCTTATTCAAGATGGTCAGCGCTGTTCCGTCACTATAGGTCATCTCGCCACATTTTGAGGCAGGAAACTGGTAGGTGACATTGTCAATTGTTACATTCAGCGTCTGTGCCACGGTTGCCATCGTGCTGATGATGGCAACCATGAGGGTCATTAGCTTTTTCATTGTACGTTCACTTTATGGAATCCTGTCTTTGTCTTTACCACATAGATACCTTGCTTCATCTGCGCCTTGCTCACCTTGCGACCTTGCAGGTCGTAGATTTCGGTTGCGTCATCCATCTTCACAGTGTCCACTTCCTTGATGTCGGTTGGGGTTTCATCGGAAGTCGAAAAATACATTTTGCTCAGGTCGGTGAGCGTAAACTCTTTCGTGCCAGCCATCAGTTTGCCGTTTTGAAAGGTGATTGTCAACGAGGTAGTGCTGACGGAGGTCTTTGTGCCATCAGTTGTTTCAAACGTCAGGTAGGGATAGTCGTCAGCCATAGCCGACCCTGTGCTTGCCATTAAAAGGGCTGTCAATAATAATTTGTTCATCATAGGTTTTTTCTATTAGTGTTAGTACTGATTTCCTATATTAAGTTTCGGGAATTGATGAGTAGGTGTTATGCCACTTTGTTCAACTTCTTGATGATGGAGAAGATGAAGAGGGCGGCGAGGAGGCAGATGCCAGCGAGAACACCCCAGACGATTGTGAGGTCTTTGCCCCAAAGGTAGCCTGGAATCTGTACAAGGAAGTTGCCGAGGGCGGTGGAGACAAACCAGCCACCCATCATCATGCCGCGATATTTGGGAGGTGCCACCTTGGTGACGAACGAGATGCCGATGGGGGAGAGGAGCAACTCGGCGAAGGTGAGTACAAGATAGGTGGAGACGAGAAGGTTAGGAGTCACGTCTGCCATATGGAGATTCGTTCCCTCAGCGTCGTAAGCTGGCAGGGGGAGACCTACACAGAAGGCGGTCATCATGAGATAGGCCGCTGCTGCCACGAGCATACCAAGACCAATCTTGACTGGTGCCTTAGGCTCTTTGCCTTTCTTGGCGAGCCATCCGAAGAGAGCAATGCTGACTGGGGTGAGTGCCACGACGAAGGCGGGGTTGAACTGTTGGAAGATGGGAGCATCGACTGCCACCACGCTGTCGGCATTCTGATAGTAGGTGTAGCCGAGGATGGCGGCAGGGATGAAGACAAGTGCGGCACCGATGCCTTTGCCTTTGGCTGTCTTGCTCTGGAAAAACGAGAACAACCCATAGATGATGAGTATGCACCAGACAAGGTTCATCACGTTGAACTCCATTGCTGTCACGCCTGTTGCTGACGTGGCGGTGTAGTCACGGGCGAAGAAGGTGAGGGTGAGTCCGTTCTGGTGGAATGCCATCCAGAAGAAGAGCACCACGGTGAAGACGAGGATGAGGCAGATGATGCGCTCAGTGGTCTCGCTCTTCGAAATTTCTTCCACCTGTCCAGTGGCCGTGGCTGCCTTATTGTCTTTCTTGCCACTTGTGATGACATGGGCGAAAGTGCGCATACCGAGGTAGTAGATGGCGATGCTGACGATAAGCGACGCACATGCCACGGCAAAGGCGAAGTGGTAGGAGTCGGCTTCGGTCATGCCGAGGCTCTGTTGTGCCCAAGCCATCATCTTCACAGCTGCTGTAGGCGCGAAGAGGGCACCCACGTTGATGGCCATGTAGAAGAGCTGGAAGCCCGAGTCACGCTTGGTGGCAAACTGTGGGTCGTTGTACAGGTCGCCCACCATGACTTGGAGGTTGCCCTTGAAGAGTCCTGTGCCAAGGCTGACGAGCAGAAGTGCGCCTGCCATGGCAATGATGGCGATGGAGTCTTTGCCGAGTGGCAGTGAGAGGAGCACATAGCCAATGAACATGATGAAGATGCCGATGGTGACCATTTTTGAGTAGCCAAACTTGTCGGCTAACATACCACCGAAGAGTGGCAAGAAATAGACCAGCATGAGGAAGCTGGAGAATATACTGGAGGTGAGTTTCTCGTCGAAACCGAAGTTGGCTTGGAGAAAGAGGGTGAATACGGCAAGCATGGTGTAGTAACCGAATCGCTCGCCTGTGTTGGCTAATGCTAAGGTCCACAGACCTTTGGGTTGTCCTTCAAACATGGTTTTATTTACGATTTAACGATTTACATTTACAGTTTATTTTACTATTGTATGTTCGATTTCTGCAAGCCGTAGCCTTTCTTCTTGTCTTCAATGAGCAGGAGGAAGGCGATGACGATGGCGATGGCACCGCAGATAGCGAAGATGGTCATGGTTTGGGTGTAGTCGATGATACCGTTGGCATCCGTGTTGGCTTGGTTGACCTTACCAATGAGGATAGGCACCATCGAAAGCCCGATGTTCTGGATATAGAAGATGACTGCATAGGCAGTGCCCAAGAGTTGCATCGGGATAATCTTGGGTACGGAGGGCCACATGGCAGAGGGCACCAATCCGAAGGCAACACCCAGCACCAACATCATGCTGATAGCTACGCCCACTGAGGTGATAGGGAGGGCAAACACGGTGTGTACGATGGTGAGCAGTACGGAACCAATAATCATCAGTGTGGCACCCTTTCCAATTTTGTCGTAAATATAACCGAAGATAGGGGTGAGGACGATGGTGCCGTAAGGGAGCATCGAAGGGATGGAGCCGGCAAGGTCTTCATCGACACCATATTTGATGACCATAAGTTTAGTGGCGAACTTTAAGAAGGGGAACACTCCTGCATAGAACATGAGGCACAGCAAGGTGATGTACCAGAAGCCCCTGTTGGTGAAGAGATATTTGAGGTCGGCAAACTGGAAGCCTGGTTCAGGTTCGGTGGCGACGGCTTGGGCAGCCTTGTCCTCCCGTTTGTCGAGGATGTTATAGACGAGGAACGCCACCATGCCAGCACAAAGCAATGATGCTCCTAAGCCAATGCTGGCAGAGACAGCACCCATCGACTTGGCGAATGGAAGGGCGAAACTGAGTGCAGCAGCAGTGCCGAGGCGGGCAAGACCTACCTGCAACCCCATTGCAAGGGCGAGTTCATGTCCAGTGAACCACTTGACCAGCACCTTGCTTACGGTGATGCCTGCAATCTCGCACCCCACGCCGTAGAGGGCAAAGCCGAGGCAAGCATAGATGACCTGCATCTGATAGCCGAAGAGTTCTCCCTCGAAAGATTCCTTCAGCGACCACCACTTGATGATGGCACCCACAAACATGAGCACTGTGGAGAGCACACCTGTGAAACGGATGCCGAACTTGTCGAGGATGATGCCACCGAAGAAGAGCAGCAGCAGGAATACGTTGAAGAAGCCGTAAGACCCTGAGAAGAAACCGTATTCGTCACTTGTCCAGCCAAGGCCGCCATCTTCCTTTGCTGCTGTGAGCAGTGGTTCGAGGGGGGACATTACATCGGTGAAGAAATAGGCAAACATCATCGTCATCGAAACGATGATGAGGGCTGTCCAGCGCCAAAGGGCTGAATCGCTGAGTTTTTTCTGAATAGCTTGTGTCATATAGGTGGGTTGATTAGTTTTTTTGAGTTTATGAGTTTTTAGTTGAGTGTCTTCACGTAGGTGTCTAACCAGTTGAAGAATCGGCGTTGCCAAAGGATGCCATTCTGAGGTTTGAGCACCCAGTGATTTTCGTCGGGGAAGCAGAGAAACTCCGATGGAATGCCACGAAGCTGAGCTGCATTGAAGGCCGACATCGCTTGAGAGGTGACAATGCGGTAGTCCTTTTCGCCTTGGATGCAGAGGATAGGGGTGTCCCACTTGTCAACGAATCGGTGGGGAGAATTGCGGAAGGTCTTGTCGTGACCGTTCCAAAAGGCACCACCCATGTCCCAGTTGGCAAACCACATCTCTTCGGTTTCAAGGTATTGTTGTTCGATGTTGAAGATGCCGTCGTGAGCGATGAAAGCCTTGAAACGCTTGTTGTGATGCCCTGCCAACCAATAGACGCTGAAACCTCCGAAGCTGGCTCCCACGCAACCCAGTCGGTTCTTGTCAACGTAAGGGAGATTGTCGGCTGCATCGTCGATGGCAGAGAAGTAGTCTTCCATGCAGTGACCCCCATAATCTTCTGAAATCTCTTCATTCCATGCCTTGCCGAAGCCTGGGAGTCCTCGACGGTTGGGGGCAACGACCACATAGCCGTTGGCAGCCATCATCATCATGTTCCATCGGAACGACCAGAATTGGGAGACGGGACTTTGAGGACCACCTTCGCAGAAGAGGAGGGTGGGGTATTTCTTTGTCTTGTCGAAATTAGGGGGAAGCACCACCCACGAAAGAAGGTCTTTGCCATCGATGGTCTTTGCCCATCGAGGCTCGACGGTGCCCCAGTCGATGTTATCCTTGAAGTATTGGTTTTCGTGGGTGAGTTGAGTGGCTGTACCTTTCGATGGATGGACGATGTAGAGTTCTGTTGCCTCGCACATACTTTGACGGGCACAGAGAAGATTCTTGCCAAAGGGCTGAACGGACGTGTAGTCGTATTGTCCTTCAGTCAGTTGAGTCGTGTTGTCCTTCAAATCTACCGAATAGATGTGGGTCGTGCCGTGCCAAACACCGTTGAAGTAGAGCCTCTTGCTGTCAGCACTCCAGCAGTAGGAATCGACATTGCTTTCAAAACCTGTTGCCAACTGGCGGCACTCACCTGTGGCAAGGTCTTTGATGATGAGGCGGTTCAGGTCGCTCTCATAGCCATCTTGCTTCATGCTTTGCCATGTGAGGTACTTGCCATCGGGCGAGAACTGCGGGTTGATGTCGTAGCCGGCAAAAGTCATTCCACCCACCACGGGAGCTTCTGTGTTGACTTTCTGATGCTTCAGCGACTCGGTGTAGTCAACGGCGGGGCGCACGTAGCCTTCGGGCTTGCAGATGTTTTTCGTCTCGCCCGTTTCCACATTATATATATAGATGTCAGCATCAGTGGAACAGGCGTAATCTTTGCCTTCCAGTTTGCGGCAGGTATAGGCGATGTGCTTGCTATCGGGAGAGAATGCGAGTTGTTCGATGCCCCCGAAAGGCTTCATGGGGCATTCGTAAGGTTCGCCTTCGAGAATGTCCTTTGCTGCGCTGATGGTGGTTCCGTCGAAGTCGGCCACATAGGGATGTGGTATGCTCTCCACCCATTCGTCCCAATGACGATGCATCAAGCCTGTGATGACACGACCAGAGGCTTTGTCGAGGTCGGGATAGAGGTCTTTCGTGCGTTTTCCGTATGGAATGGACTTAATGAGAATCACTTTCTTCTCGTTGGGGGAGAAAGTAAAGTCTTCCACATCTTCTTTCTCGTGGGAGAGTTGGACACGGTCGCTTCCGTCGGGGTTCATCTGCCACACCTGCATAGTACCCTCGCTGTCGGTGGTGAGGAAGGCAATCTTCTTGCCTCCAGCAATAAACTTCGGTGAGAGTTCGGAGGTTTTGGCTGTCGTGAGAAGCCGTTCCCCTGTCCCATCACTGCCCACCACATAAATTACCGTATGGCTTTTGTTTTCAGCCACACTATAGTAGGAGACATTGTAGGTGACGGTTTTCGCATCGGGTGAGACCGAGGCACTGCCTACACGCCCCATTGCCCATAGCAGTTCGGGGGTGAGGGTGCGGTTTTCGATGTGGGGAGTTTGCCGCCCGATAAAGGTTTGTGCGTCTGCATCGAGATGTACCATAGTGAGTAAAGATGCGAAGACGAATGCTTTATTCATAAAGATTGTTGTTTGAAAAAAACATCCCTCATCCTCCCCTTGCTATTGACAAGGAGAGGAAGAGGGTGCTCTTATTTTCGGTTTTTCTGTGCTTCTTGCTGCTGCTTGAGGATTTCGAGTTGCTTCTCCTGCATGGCTTGCAGACGTTCCATGATGCTGGAGGTCTTCTTTTTGTCGCCAGCATTTGCCTTGCGCTCAGCATGACGCTTCTCCAGTTTCTCCAACAGCACTTTGTCGTCTGTCGTTTTGCGGAGGAACCACATCATGAGAATGCTCACCAAACCTGAGATGAAGTAGTACCAGTTGAGTCCTGAGCTGTAGCTGTTGAACGAGAAGAAGAAGATGACGGGCATCAGATAGGTCATCCACTTCATCATGCTCATCTGCTGCTGTTGTTCAGCCGTCATGGCGTATTGCTGCTGACGCTGCGTGATGATGGAGTTTGCCACGGTTGATACGCACCACAGGATGCAGAAGAGTGAGAGGTGGTCGCCGATGCCCCAGATGTTGAAACCCCAGTTGATGACATCGTCATAGGTCGAGAGGTCGTCTGCCCATAGGAACGACTGACCGCGCATCTCGATGTAGTTGGGGATGAAGTTGAAGAGCGCAATCCAGATAGGCATCTGGATGACCATCGGCAGACAGCCCCCCATCGGACTTACGCCATACTCGCTGTAGAGCTTCATCACTTCTTGCTGTTTCAGCATGGCATCTTCGGGCTTCGTGTATTTGGCGTTGATTTCGTCCATCTTCGGGCGCAGCACTCGCATATTGGCAGACGAGATGTAGGACTTCTTCATCAGTGGGAACACGATGAGTTTCACGATGATGGTGAGCAACACGAGCACGATGCCCATGTTCAGGCCTAACCCTGTCAGGAAGTCGAAAGCATAGAGGAAGAAGAAACGGTTAATCCATTTGATGATGGGCCATCCCATATAGACGAGCGACTGGAGGTCGAGATCGTCGCCCGATGCCAACATTTTCTCGTTCTCCTTCAGTGTCGAGAACTTGTTGGGACCCAGATAGAGATGGAAACTTGTCGGCTTCACACCCTTCGTGTCGAAGCCTGCCTCGAAGGTTGTGCTGTAGGTCTTCAGGTAGCCTGAGCCTTCTTGCAGCTTTTCTGAAGTCATGGTGCTGATGCTCACAGGCTCATCGGCAATCAGTGTCTGGCTGAAGAACTGTGTCTTGTAGGAGATCCATTTTGTCTTTTCTTCGAACTCGTCTTCTTGCTCGTCGCCACCAGTGGTCGATAGTTCGTGGGTGTCGCCATCCACATCGCGGTAAGTCACCGTCGAATAGCGGTTCTCGAAGTCGTAGCCTTTTTCCTGCTGCTTCATGTCTTCCTTCCACTCCACTTGCAGCGTCTTTGTCTTCGAGGGGAAGAAGCCTTCCAGTCCTGTTGCCTTCACGTCCATGTCGAGCAGGTAGGAGTTGGGCTTGAGTGAATAGACGATGTCAAGCGCACCGCTGCCTACAGGCAGGTGCATCGTCACCCCGTCAGCGGTAGCGTCAGTGGGTGTGAAGAAGAGTTCATCGGTCACGATGTTGGCGGTCTTGCCGTCCATCAGGAAGTTCATGTTCTGGTCATGTCCGTCGAACAAGACCACGTTGCCGCCCTCACGGCTCTTGTAGGTGCTGTCTTTCAGTTCCACTTTCTGCAACTGGCCGCCCTTGTTGGTGAGGGTGACGCGCAGCACTTCGTTCTCAATCACGGTGGTGCTTACGGCACCATTTCTTGCCTCGAAGAGGGGATTGAGCGTGTCTGCTGCCTCTTCGGCTTTTTTCTCCAGTTCTTTCTGTTTGATTTTGGCTTCCTTCTTTGCCTCCACTTGGGCGATGGAATCCAAAATGAGTTGTTCTTCCATCTGGTTGCGCCGGGTGTAGTTCTCGTATGCCATAAAGCCGAACACCACCAGTGCCATCAGAAGGAAAGCTGTGAGCGTGTTTTTGTTCATTTTATATTATTGTTTTTGTTTTTCTATCGTCGCCCTCACGAAACTCATGAAGAGCGGGTGAGGTTTCAGTACTGTCGAAGAGTACTCTGGATGGAACTGTGTGCCGATGTACCATGTGTTGGTAGGCACTTCTACAATCTCCACCAAGTCGCTTTCGGGGTTGATGCCCACACTGTCCATGCCTGTTGCCTCAAACTCTTGTTTGAAGGCATTGTTGTATTCGTAGCGGTGGCGGTGACGCTCTATGATTTTCTCCGTGCCGTATGCCTCATAGGTCTTTGTTCCCTTCTTCACCACGCACTCATAGCCGCCCAGGCGCATCGTGCCGCCCATGTGAGTGATGGTCTTCTGCTCCTCCATGATGTCGATGACATTGTGCGGAGTCGTCTCGTCCATCTCTCTGGAGTTGGCATCAGCATATCCCAACACGTTTCGGGCAAACTCTATCACCATCATCTGCATGCCCAGACAGATGCCGAAAGTTGGTTTGTCTGTTATGCGGCAGTATTTTGCCGCCACAATCTTGCCTTCGATGCCTCGTTGCCCGAAACCTGGGCAGATGACCACTCCGGCCATTCCCTTCAAGGTCTCCTCCACATTTTCCTCCGTTAGCCGCTCCGAGTTGACGAAGTGGCTTTTCACTTTATATCCATTATATGTGCCAGCGTGTTGCAGCGATTCGAGGATGCTTTTGTATGCGTCCTGAAGGTCATACTTGCCCACCAGGGCAATGTGCAGCTCCTCGGTTGCCTTATTGCGCAATTCCAGAAACTCTTTCCATGCGCCCAACCCTGGCGTGGGGCCTATCGCCATGTTCAGTTTTCGCAGGATGGCAACGTCAAGTGCCTGTTCCTGCATCTTCACCGGCACCTCGTAGATGCTCGGCATATCAATCGACTGCACCACGCAGTCTCTGTCCACATTGCAGAACGATGCCACTTTCATCTTCAGCTCGTGCGACAAGTCTCTCTCGGCTCTCAGCACGATGATGTCGGGTTGGATGCCCAGGCTCTGCAGTTCTTTCACGGAGTGCTGGGTGGGCTTCGTCTTCAGTTCGCCAGCGGCAGCAAGGTAGGGCACATAGGTCAAGTGGATGCACACGGCCTTGTTGCCCAGTTCCCATTTCAGTTGCCTGATGGCCTCGAGGAAGGGCAGACCCTCAATGTCGCCCACGGTGCCCCCGATTTCGGTGATGACAAAGTCGTAGTTGCCTTGTCGTCCCAAGTTCAGCATATTGCGCTTAATCTCGTCCGTGATGTGCGGAACCACCTGGATGGTCTTCCCGAGATAGTCGCCTCGTCGTTCCTTGTCGATGACGCTTTGGTAGATGCGTCCCGTTGTGATGTTGTTTGCCCGTGTTGTCTGGATGCCTGTAAAACGCTCATAGTGTCCGAGGTCCAGGTCGGTCTCAACACCGTCGATGGTCACGTAGCACTCTCCGTGCTCATAGGGGTTGAGTGTGCCAGGGTCAACGTTGATGTAAGGATCAAACTTTTGGATGGTGATGTTGTAGCCTCTCGCCTGAAGCAACTTGCCCACCGATGCAGAGATGATGCCCTTGCCCAGTGAACTGGCCACACCGCCCGTCACAAAGATATACCGTGTTTCAGCCATAGTTTTTGTGTTTTAGTGTTTCTTTTGATATAAAAATCGTGCAAAATTACAAAAAAAAGATTAAATATCCTGCATGAATGCTCTATTTAATGAGAATTTGTCGTACTTTTGTCGAAGATTAACAAAAACATCGGAAGAAAAATGAAGACAAAACTCTTGATGCTCATCGCCGTGCTGACCGTATCGCTTGCGATGCAGGCAGAAAAATTCCCACAAATCAAGTTCGAACAAACCACCATCGATTTGGGCACCTTCTCTTTGGATGAACCCGTTCGGAAGTGTACCTTCAAGTTCACCAACGTGGGGAAAGGCAAACTCGTCATCAATGCCGTACGCACCTCCTGTGGATGCACCGTTGCTGATTATCCAAAGGACTTCATCTCCCCAGGTGCATCAGGTGAAATCACTGTTACATACGATGGCTCCAACAAGATGCCGGGACGCTTCAAGAAGAGCGTCCAGATTTTCTCCAACTGTAAGGAAGACATGACCCGCATCTTCATCCAAGGCGAGATGACCGATGTGCCAGTCAGCAAGAAGTCCAAGAAGTGACGGTCATCCATCGAAGCTTGCCGCTCGGAACAGCTTTCTCTCTTTGTAGGCATCTACTTTCACCATTCGCTGGCATCTACTTTCATGATTTGCCCGAATCCGTTTACAAATCCTTGTAGGATATGTACATATCATTGTACGATATGTGCATATCCTTCTTGAAAATGTACATATCCTACAAGGATTTGTAAGTGGCTTGCGGCTTGCATCAGAGCTCGATTGCGGCTTGTCTCGCTGCTTGTTTGCGGCTTGCGTCAAAACTAACTTCGGGCTTCCTGTCGAGGGTACGACAGGAAGCCCGAAGTTTCATTTGCTTCATCTGTGCTTCCTTGATGTTGGGATGATAGGAGGGTGGTGCATCCATGCTCCTCAGTAGATGACGGCATCCATGCGGATGTCGTGAGGTTCGCAGGGAAGGGCATCAAGGATTTGGAAAGGAAAGGCAAGTCCGATGAGGGGACAGGAGAGGTGGGGGAGAAGGCGGTCGTAGTAGCCTCGACCGCGTCCAAGCCGGTCGCCTTGCGGCGTGAATGCTACGCCTGGGATGACGGCAAGGTGGATGTCTCCGTAATGGGTGAAGAGGGGACCCGTCGATTCCTGTATGCCGTATGAGGTGCCTGCGGCAAGCGTGCTGTCGCCGAGATATTCGTGCAGCTCGAGGTCGTCGCCCACAACGCTGGGCAGGAGAATCTGTTTGCCAAGACGATGAAGGGAACGGACGAGGTCGTGTGTGTTGACCTCGTCAGGCATAGAATGGTAGAGGAGGATGGTGTGGACATCCTCCTCTGCTTGTATGCGTTCAAGCAGTGAGCGAGTAGGTGGCAGGCTTAGTGCCGAAAGTTCCTCGGTAGTGTGCTGCTTTTTTCTTTGCTTTATCAGCGTCCGAATTTCCTGTTTGTTCATCGAGAGTGGGTCGAGTTTTTCCTGTTTTGAAGATTTCGACGGCTTTGTCGATGGTGGCATCGTCGTGGTTGAGATATTGTACGTAATCGTTCATGTCGAGCATATTGTAGATGATGCTGCCGTAGATGGCTTGCTCGAAGAGGTGCTGCGACTTGAGTATCATGTTGTTGCGTCGTGCGATGCCTTTGGAGTCGGCATAGCGGATAAATTTGTCAACCACCCCTTGCCGACGCAGATACTTCTCCAGTTCTGCGGCATTGGTGAAGGGTTGCAGGCGTTCGCGGTTGTTGTCGGTGTATTCAAAGCAGTATTGGGCAACGATGCCTTTGGTGACACATTCGGTGTAGTAGGGTGTGAGGGCTGTGGTGTCTTCTGCCACGAAGCAGTCGGGCATGATGCCTCCACCGCCATAGACGATGCGCCCGATACTGGTGTAGTACTTCTCACCTGTCTGGTGGATGCTGTCTTGCGAGAAGAATTCGCCACGCTCGTAGCGGGTGATGAGATCCATCTCGTACTCCTGTGGCTGTCCCTTCACATATGGCTTCTGTATGCAGCGTCCAGAGGGGGTGTAATAGCGGGCGATGGTGAGATGGATGAGCGACCCGTCGGAGAACTCGATGGGTTGCTGCACAAGCCCCTTTCCGAAGGAACGACGCCCCACGATGATGCCTCGGTCGTTGTCCTGAATGGCTCCGGAGAAAATTTCGGCAGCCGATGCAGTGGTTTCGTCTGTGAGTACGATGAGGGGTAGCTGCTGATAGGAACCGCGACCATCGCTACGGTACTCTTCTCGACGGGCACGGCGCCCTTGTGTATAGACGATGAGGCGGTTCTTGGGCAGGAACTCGTTTACCATCTGGATGGCAGCAGACAGATAGCCGCCCCCGTTGCCTCGAAGGTCAACTACCAGCCCTCGGAATCCCTCAGCCTCCAACTCTGCCAGCGAGGTGAGCAGTTCGGGGTAGGTGGTTTCGCCAAAGTTCTTGATCTTCACATATCCGAGTTCCTTGTTAATCATGTAGGTGGCATCGATGCTCTTCAGGGGGATGTCGCCACGCACGACGGTGAAGGAAATAGGTTTGTCTTGTCCGTGTCGCAGGATGCCAATTTTCACGGTGGTGCCTTTCTCGCCTTTGAGGCGGTGGAGGGTCTCTTCGTTGGTAACCACCTTGCCTACGTATGGTTCGCTATCAACTGACACAATCTTGTCGCCTGCAAGGATGCCCACCTTCTCGGAGGGCCCTCCTTTGATGATGTTGGTGATGCGCACAGTGTCTTCGCGGATGACAAACTGTATGCCCACACCGCTGAAGGAACCTTTCAAATCGTCGTTGGAGGTTTTGGCATCCTTGGCAGAGATGTAGCTGGAGTGGGGGTCAAGTTCTTCGAGAATCTTAGGCATCGACTGTTCTACGATGTTCGCAATATCTACGGTGTCAACATATTGGTCATCAATGATATGCAACAAGTCATTTAACTTATTGGATGAGGTGTTGATGATGTTTAGCCTGTTGCCTGAGAAACGGGCGGCAAAGAAGGTGCCGATGATGATGCCGACGATGACGCTCACTGCAATGATGAGTGGCATCCAGCGGTTGCGGCGGTTGATGTTATTGCTCATTTTCTGTGGGGTTGATATATTCTACTTCGATGTTGGCGCGTCGCAAGAGGTTGAGGCCGTCTTCGAGGCGATACTTCTCGCTATAAACCACACGACGGATGCCTGCCTGGATGATGAGTTTGGCGCATTCGATGCATGGCGATGCGGTGATGTAGAGGGTGGCGCCATCGCTTGAGTTATGGGAGCGTGCCAGTTTGGTGATGGCGTTTGCCTCGGCGTGGAGAACGTAGGGCTTGGTAACGTTGTTTTCGTCTTCGCACACATTCTCGAATCCTGAAGGGGTGCCGTTGTAGCCATCGGAGATGATGGCCTTATTCTTGACGACCAGTGCACCTACCTGGCGGCGTGTGCAGTAGGAATTTTCTGCCCAAATACGTGCCATGCGTACGTAGCGGCAATCGAGGTTGTATTGTTTAGTGTCTTGCATTGGTGAATCTGTGAATGATGAAGTTGTGAAATCAGCGGGTGGAACCAAAGAAGATTTGGTTGTCACCGTCCTTCTTCAGACGGAGAAACTCGGCACCACTTTCATAGGAGGTAGTGGATGTGAGGATGTTGTAAATTTGCTTGTCGAAAGTCACCTCTGGCGACGTGTTGTTGGACGGATAGAGGTTGATTGTGTGTTTCTTGCCGTCAGCTGACCATGTGCCAGAGAAAGTGAAGCCGGACGAGAGTGCACCATGATATGTGCCTTGCGAGAAAGTGATGTAGTAGGCACTCTGGCTGCCGTCAGTGTAAAAGTTCTTGACTTCACTGTTGAGTTTCATGCCATTGATGATGCCGCCGTTCATGTACCATGTCTTGCCGATGAAGATTTCGTTGAGGTCATCTTCTCGGGTGCAGGAGGTGAAGGTGAGCAGGATGGCTGCAATAGTAAATATGTACAATGCCTGTTTCATGGAGGGTTGATGTTGGAGTTATGAGGTTGTGATGCCATTGCGGTGGAGCAGGGCACCGATGGTGGGGGCTTGTCCCCTGAAGCGTTTGTAGAGAGTCATGGGGTGTTCGGTTCCTCCGCGAGAGAGGATGTTGTCGCGAAAACTTTGGGCAGTGGCTGTGTCGAAGATTCCGCGCTCCTTGAATAATGAGAAGGCATCGGCGTCGAGCACTTCAGCCCACTTGTAACTGTAATACCCTGCTGAATAGCCTCCCGCCATGATGTGGGAGAATTGGACAGTCATGCAGGTTCCTTTTACGTGTGGAAGGATTTGTGCGCGCTTCCATGCTTCGTTCTCAAACTGATACAGGTCTGTATTGAAAGTGTCGGTCAAGGTGTAATATGCCATGTCAAGCAATCCGAAACTGACTTGCCGCATACAGGCATAGGCAACGTTGAAATTGCGGCTGGCGGTGATGCGGTCGATGAGTTCTTGGGGCAATGGCTCACCTGTCTGATAGTGGCAGGCGAAGGTGGAGAGAAAGTCTTTTTCAATGGCATAATTCTCCATGAACTGTGAGGGCAGTTCTACGAAATCCCAATAGACGTTGGTGCCAGAAAGGGAACGGTAGGTGCTGTTGGCAAAGATGCCGTGAAGCGAGTGTCCGAACTCATGCAGGAAGGTTTCAACCTCACCTAACGTAAGCAAGGCGGGCTTCTCGTCAGTCGCCTTTGAGAGGTTCATGACGATGGATACTTGTGGACGGGAATTAGTGCCGTCTTTCTCTATCCACTGTTCCTTGAATGAGGTCATCCATGCACCCGACTTTTTGGAAGAACGGGGATGGAAATCGCAATAGAACAGGGCAAGATAGGTGCCATCCTTGTCGATGACATCGTATGCTTCCACATCGGGATGATAGACAGGAACATGGGGATTCTTTCGGAAGGTGATGCCATAGAGACGTGTGGCTAATCCGAACACGCCCTCCTTCACTTTGGATATTTCCAAATAGGGGCGCAGCATCTCGCTGTTGATGTTGAAACGTTTTTCTTTCAGCTTGTTAGCGTAGTAGGAGAAGTCCCACGGCTGGAAACGGCGGTCATCACCGGGGGGAAGTGTACTTTCGTCGAGTCCCTCCTGCTGGTAGTAGAGGTCGGCCACGGCTTGTACTTCTTGTAGGGCAGTTGGCTTGTAGGCCGTGATGAGGTCGTTCAGCAGTTGGTAGACGAATTCCGACTTCTCTGCCATGCGGCGTGCAAGGGCGTAGTCAGCATACGTGTTGAAACCCAGCAGTTGTGCCATTTCACGGTGAAGATTCACGATTTGACTGACGATTTGTACGTTGTTGTTTTCGTTGTCGTGGGTACACATCGTGTTGTAAGCCATATACATCTGCTGGCGTAAATCACGTCGTGTAGAGTAGGTGAGGAATGGCGTGTAGGAGGGAGCTTGCAGGGTGAACACATAGCCGTCCATCTGCTTCTCCTTTGCTGTCTGTCGTGCGAGGTCTATGGCACTTTCTGGTAATCCTTCGAGAGCGGTCTTGTCGGTGATGTGAAGGAGGAAATCATTGGTGTCTTTCAGTTTGTTTTGGGAGAACTGAAGCGACAGCACACCGAGTTCGGCTGAAATTTTGCGGAGTTGCTCCTTCTTGTTATCGGGAAGGTTGGCACCGTTGCGCACAAAGCCTTCATAGCAGTTGGTCAAGAGCATCTTCTGTTCGGTATTGAGCCGTGCGAAGTCATCAGCCGCATGGTCTTCATACACAGCCTTCACACGTTTGAACAACCCTTCGTTGAGGGTGATGTTGTTGGAGTGCTCCGAGAGGATAGGCGACATCTTTTGTGCCAATTTATCGAGGAAGTCAGTGGTTTCGGCACTCAAGAGGTTAAAGAACACCTCTGTCACGTTGCCTAACAGCTTTCCCGTCTGTTCCAGAGCCTCCACCGTGTTTTCAAACGTAGGAGCTGCGGGGTTGCTGACAATGGCTTCAATTTCCTTGTCTTCCTCTTCTATGCCTTTCATCATGGCTGGCTCGTAGTCAGTTTCAGCAATTTTGTCGAAGGGAATGTATTCGTATGTTGTAAAAAACGGATTCATCTTCTTGTTGATAAGCGTCATTTGTATAAATCTTGCAATTCTGGTATGATGATGCCTCCTCGTTGCAGGGTAATCAGACCCTTGTCTTCTAACGCGTTGAGAGTACGTGATACATTGAGCCTCGTTTCGTGAATGATGTCCCCTAAGTCAGTCATGCGTATATGCAGTTCTTTCTGACCTTTAGGTACCGAGGCAAACGAAAGGAGAAACTTCACTATCTTTTCTTTCACAGTGTTTTCTGGATATTCGCACATCACACGTTGGGCTTGCTGATAGCGGTTGCTCACGATGTTGAGCAAGTTGATTTTCACGATGTTGTTGGCCATCAAGCGATTCAGAACAGTCCTTTTCTCGATGGACAAAGTGCAACCATCATTGTGGAATAAATAGGTACGTGAATACTTCTGGTACATACCGAACATATTGTAGGGTTCCAGAATCCTCATGTTAGGCAGAGTTTCTGTGAGGATGAAACGTCCTTTGGGGTCTTGGTATTCCGACTGTACATGACCGCTAATGATATAGATGAGGTTCTTGCAGACATCACCTTGTATGACAATTTCATCGCCTTGGGAGAAATTGACAAAGTCAAGACGTACATGAGCCATTACTTCCGACAGTTCTTGGGAAGTAAGTCCTTGAAATAGCGGCAATTGTAATATCCGCTCATACATTGTCAATTCCATTGCAGTTCGTTTTGTTTTTTCTGGATCTCCTATTTTATGATAGATGTTCCAGAGGCTTATTTAACAATTAGTTTTTCGAGGTTCTCAGTGTACCACTCTTGGGTGGTGCCATCGGAGTCTGTATAGATGAAGAAAGCCATCAGTTCGTTATGGAGGGCCAGCACTTTTTTTGCCTCATCAAGTCCTATCACCATGAAAGCAGTAGCGTATGCGTCAGCAGTGGCACAATCTGTCGTGAGCACCGTAGAGGAAAGGATACTGTGTTGCACAGGGTAACCTGTCCGTGGGTCGATAGTATGTGCATATTTCTTGCCGTCCTTTTCGTAATAGTTGCGGTAATTTCCTGATGTTGCCATCGATAGTTGGGTGACTTGCAGCACTTGTTCGATGCTGTTGCTTGTGCTGGTGGAATCGTCATCAGGGGTATTGATACCAATTCTCCACAATTCGCCTTTGGGGTTGGTGCCTCTCACGCGTACTTCTCCGCCAATTTCCACCATATAGTTCTTTACACCTTGGCTTTCGAGATATTTCCCCACAGCATCCACACCATATCCTTTGGCAATGGCGCTACAGTCGAGCATTGTCTCTGGACATTCCTTCTCCACTTTTCCATTGGCAAGCTTCACCTTTTCAAATCCCACGTAAGGCAACAGGCTGTCCACCTTGTCTTGACTGACATTGTCCATGTTCTTAAAGCCGAATCCCCACAGATTAACAAGGGGAGCAACTGTGATGTCGAAAGCACCATTTGTGGCAGCTGACACCTCTTTGGCAAGCGTAAACACTTCTGTGAATCGTGCATCCACTGCCATGTTTGTATTATTGTTTACAGCCGTGATGACTGACTCTTTATTGAAGGGTGAGAGCGAATGGTCGACGTCGGCAAGTGTCTCTTCGATGCCCTTCTGCATCTCGGCAGGTGCTTCGTAGGTGATGTGATAGAATGTGCCAAACACATTGCCTTCGTTTTTCTGTATCTCTGTAGCCTTCCACATTTTTCCTATCGTGGATTTTTTGGGGGCCGAATGGTTGGTTCTGATGATATAGATGGTGCCAGCAATCAGCAGTAGTAACAATGGCCATCCCCACCACTTGATTTTGTGTGGGGCGTAAGGGTCGAAACTACTCTTCTGTGGCTTCTCCGTCATCTTGTTCGTCGTCTGTGTCTGTTTCTTCTCCATTGTCTTCTTCTTGAGTATTTTCGATGCTTTCTTTCTCTTCCGCGTTCTCTTCTTTGTTTGTCTCGTTGGGAAGTTCCACTTCTTCGTTCTCCTGCGGAATGTCTTTGATTTCCACATTTATGCCTCGCTTGTGGCTCTTCTTTTTGCCCCAGTTGAGGTCGAAAATGAGGGTGTAGTTGGCTCCCCAGCAAGTGGAGTTGGTCGTGTACCCATAGCCAGGGATGCAACTTGGCTTGGCGTAGTCGCTTTTGGTTGATGAGATTTCACGTTTATATCTGACAGACCATCCCATGTGGAAGTTTCGGTAAATTTTCACCTCCACGCCGAAAAGGAACTCCACCCAGTGACTGGTGCAGTCAATGCCCTTGAAGTCGTATGGTTGGCTACCTCCCCAGATGGGGTCAACCATAGCGGGCCCCGACATATCATACTGGAACTTGGAGAGACCGTATCTTGCTCCCAAATAGAGGCGGTTGTCTTGAAATTTGTTTTTCAGCATATTGATGTCGATGCCCACACGTCCGTAGGGTGCTTTCATCTTATAGGAGATGTTGGTGTTGAGGTCATTTTTCTCACACTTGCCATATCCCAGCTCCACGATGGGGAAGAATGTGTTCTTCAGATTGATGCGGAGGGCAGCTTCTGCGGTACCGTAATCTGACACTAAATAGGCGATAGGGCCATAAGCATCAACAGCCAGCGTGAAGCCTTGGAAAAACACCAGATGCTCCTTCTCATCTTCCACGGCAATATATTTTGTGGGCTTAGGTGATTCGCCTGGCATCAATGGCTCCACCTCTTGCTCCTGTGCCTTGATGGGCAAGCAGCAAGCCAGTACCATTGCAAGACTGATAATATGTATCACATTCTTCATTTTATTTTTCAATCTTCCTTTCCCGCATCATTGGGCAACTCCATTGAAATAAATCTTGATGTTTTCGTTTCCATCGTAATTTACTGAAGGATTGTTGATTTCGATGTGGTCGATGGCTGCATCAGTAGCAGTAACGGATTTCAGTGTGTGGAAGCGGTGAGTGCCGCATTCTGGCAGTTCCACGTTCGGGTAGCTGTCATGGAAAACCTTCACCGTGTCTTTCAGTGAAATGCTTCGGTAAGCGAAGATGAGCGTGTCCACATCATGATAATAACTCATGGGCACTTCCATGCTGGAAGCACCGCTGAGTTGATTGATGAGCACAGTATCATTCCTTACCTGCGATGCAGTTTCCGTATATCCCTGATTGACGAGGGCCGTATCCTGATACTCTTTCGTCACCGTCACGTTTCCCAGTTTCCGATACGTATATATCGTCTTCCATCCAGGCATGAGCGTAGTCACCGTGATGGTGTCGCCATACGTGATGGCAGTGCCTTCTGAGTCGTAAAAATAGTAGTTGCACACTACCGAGTTCTCCAACGGGCAGTTGTTGGAGTAGCAACCGCCCATCAACACAGCAATAAGTCCAACCACCATGCCTCCCCATCTATATCTTCTTTGTCTGTCCATTAGATAACCTTCTCCACTTGATACTTGTTACGTTCTTGGCTGTTGCGGCTGATCAGGTCGCCAAGGAATCCAGCCACAAATAGTTGTGTGCCCAGAATCATCATGGTCAGTGAAATATAGAAATAGGGACTATCTGTTACCAGTGCATGCGACTCATGCTGATAAAGTGCAACGAGTTTGAATGCGCCCACACACACCACGGCAACGAAACCTATCACAAACATTAACGTACCGATAAAACCGAAAATATGCATTGGCTTCATGCCGAACGTGCCGATGAACCAAAGGCTGATGAGGTCGAGATAGCCATTTACGAAGCGGTTCCATCCCATGAACTTGCTGACCCCGTGCTGACGAGCTTGGTGGTGGACAGGCTTTTCACCAATCTTGCTGAAGCCCGCATTCTTCGCCAGATAAGGGATGAAACGGTGCATCTCTCCATACACTTCGATGTTCTTCACTACATCCCTTCGGTAGGCCTTCAGTCCGCAGTTGAAGTCGTGCAGATTGTGGATGCCGCTCACCATGCGCGTAGTGGCATTGAACAACTTGGTCGGAATCGTCTTTGACAGCGGGTCACCTTTTCTCCTGTTCATCTTGAAGCCGCTTACGAGGTCGTAGCCGTCAGCTTTCACCATCCTATACAGTTCTGGTATTTCGTCAGGGCTGTCCTGCAAGTCGGCATCCATCGTGATGACCACATCGCCCTCAGCCCGCTCAAACCCATGAAACAGAGCAGGACTCTTGCCATAGTTGCGACGGAACTTGATGCCGTGCACTTCGGGAAACTCCCTGCTCAATTCCTCTATCACCTCCCACGAACGGTCTGTGCTGCCGTCATTCACAAAAATGACCTCATAGGAGAAATGGTTCTCATCCATTACCCGTTTAATCCACTCGTGAAGTTCTGCAATCGATTCTTCCTCGTTGAACAGAGGCACTACTACTGAAATATCCATATCTTGTTTATTGTTGTTGATGTTTTCTGATTTTCCTCAAGTCATACGATGCCACTACCGCCGTCAAGAACGACATGACAAGACCGAAGAAGAAATTGTTGTTGAACACAGCCAGCGTCTTGTTGAAGGGAGACAATTCGTCCACTTGTTTCAGCATGTCTATCATTTGCAGATATTGTTCTCCCATACCGATTTGTTCGTAAGTTGCCGCTATCTCTGTTTGTGTAAACATCTGGTTCAGTTGAGTATAGAGCGAACCGTCGTCCATCCACTGGAAATAGGTGAACACTATCAACCCATTCATCAGACAGGCATACATGAACATCGATAGCGAGAAGAACAGTCCCTGTACGTAACTGAGCCGTTCTCCCACTCCATGCATTTTCCTGTTCAGTCGTATGGCAAAGAAGAAAGGCATCATGAAGCATACTGGACACAGAAGGAAGCACAGCAACAACAATAGGGCATTCTCTGCTGCGATGCCTCCCACATAAGTCAGAAACAACGCTCCCCAGCCAAGTCCCACGAAGGTGCCATACTCCATCGAGTACGAGCGGTATGCGTAATTTTTAGTAGCCATTTTCTACATTATTTATATGCGTGCGTATATCACGCGCATGAAAAACGGGACAAAGGTACGACTTTTTTTTGACAAATGCAGATGTTACATGTTAATAATGCTTTTTAGCGATAAAAAGAGGATGGAATGTGTCGAATAGTCATCAAAAAAAGGCAAGGTTACAAAGTCGTAAGCCTCTTGGGATTTTTTTGTACAAAATCTTTCCATGAACTGAATCTGTGCTCCACCTCAGGCTTGCCCATCTGGATGAAATGGCAGTAGGCGGCACCAAGGGCATCGGTGGCGTCAAATTGTACGTCCATGTCTTCCTTGGATATTTTCAACATCCGTTGCAGCATCCCAGCCACTTGCTCCTTGGCGGCACTTCCGTTGCCGGTAATGGCTACCTTGATTTTGCGGGGTTCGTATTCGGTGATGGGGATGTCGCGCATGATGGCAGCGGTGATGGCCACTCCCTGTGCGCGTCCCAGTTTGAGCATCGACTGCACATTTTTTCCAAAGAAAGGAGCTTCAATGGCCATTTCATCGGGTTTATAGGTGTCGATGATGTGGGTGATTCGTTCGAATATCTTGCCAAGGCGAAGGTAGTGGCTCTCGTACTTGCTGAGTTCTATCACGCCCATCGCTACCAGCGAAGCTTTGTTGCCCACTACGCTCAAGATTCCATATCCCATAACGTTGGTGCCAGGATCAACGCCAAGGATGATTTTTTCTATGTTTGGGTTGGTTTTCATTGATAGGTGAAAAACTAAAAGTGAAAAACTAAAAGTTTATAGGTACCATAGACTTCCAAAAGCCCAGTAACTTTTACTTTTAGTTTTTCACTTTTGTTTTTTGGTTTTTTAGAGCCGAATGGGGGACTCGAACCCCCGACCCACGCATTACGAATGCGTTGCTCTACCAACTGAGCCAATTCGGCAGCATATTCACAAAAAAGACCGCGTCTTTTGTTAAAAGCGGTGCAAAGGTAGGATTTTTTTTTGTTATAACGATAACTTTTCGGTAAAATGTTAGTAAATTTGCAAAGATTACGATAAAAAAGATGGATTTTATCCAATAAAATCACCCAATTCAATGACGAAAAGGAAAAATTCAAAATCGATTTTGGTTGCTTGCCTCATACTGATCGTGGCAGTGGCGGGCATCAATTATCTGTGGGCATGTGGCAGCAAAGGCGACAGGTTGCCCTCGGAAGTGAACGAGGGGAAGCCTGTCGTAAGTAGTGCGGAACGGAACGCGCTGTTTGCCGCACAGGAGGCTGCGAGGGCTGAAACCCCAAAGACCAATCCGAACGATGTGGATGCTCCTGACCAAGGGCTTTCGCAGATGGCATACGAGAATTTGGAACAGCCGGCAGAATTGCGCAACAGGAAGGAAATGCTCCTCTTCAAGTCGCAGTTCATCATTTCGTATAATTTAGAGACGTTGTGTCCTAACTATGTTTGTTGGAGCCTCACTCCGAGCAGGGCAAAGGGAAGGGTACAGCGTTCAGACAAGTTTCATGGTGACAACGTTGTGAACGACCGTTGTCGTGTTGACTACTTCGATTATAATGGTTCGGGATATGACCGTGGGCACATGTGTCCTGCCAGTGATAACAAGAACAGCATTCTGGCGATGGATGAGTCGTTTCTGATGACGAACATCTGTCCGCAGAACCACAACCTGAATACGGGTGCATGGAACGACCTTGAGATTCAGTGCCGTGACTGGGCTCGTAACTATGGAACTCTCTATATCTGTTGTGGTCCCATTTTTGACAGCAAATCTCCTAAGACGATAGGGAGGCGCAAAAACATGAAGGTGGCTGTGCCCGACCGCTTTTTCAAAGTCATCCTCGCGCTGGGACGTGTGCCAAAGGCTATCGGTTTCATCTATCCGAATCGTTCGTGTGGGGGGGATATGCGTGACTATGCAGTGTCGGTGGATAAGGTGGAGAATGTGACGGGTATGGACTTTTTCTATCAGTTGGACGATAAGCAGGAGAAAGAACTTGAACGGGTTTGCAACCCGAGTGCATGGGGAATATAAAAATAAGTGGTTATGAAGAAATACGTGAAAGATTTGATGGTAGCGGCGGTGGAGTTTCCACATGAATGCTATGTCTTGCTGAAACTGACCGACTCTGAACCGTTGCCGGAGATGTTGCCAGGACAATTTGTGGAAGTGAAAGTGGAGGGCAGTCCGAAAACATTTCTGCGCCGTCCGATTTCCATCAACTATGTGGATAGGGAGAATAACCAGTTGTGGCTACTCATCAAGAAGGTGGGCGAAGGCACCCAGAAACTGGCTGAACTCAAAGTGGGTGACAAGCTGAACCTCGTGTTTCCGTTGGGCAATGGTTTTTCGTCTGTACAGGAAAAGGGCGAGAAAGTCTTGCTGGTGGGTGGCGGCGTAGGTGTTGCTCCGTTACTTGACTATGGCAAGTATCTGAAAGACAATGGGGCAAGCCCAGTCTTTCTGTTGGGTGCCAGAAGCAAGAGCGATTTGTTGGAGCAGGCTCTCTTTAAGGCAATCGCTCCTGTTTATGTGACTACTGAGGATGGTTCGGAAGGGGAAAAAGGATTTGTTACGCAGCACACCCTTTTGGAAAAAGAGCGTTTTGACCGCATCTCCGTGTGTGGTCCCAAACCCATGATGATGAGTGTGGCTCGCTATGCCAAAGCGACAGGGACGCCATGCGAGGTGTCGTTGGAGAATATGATGGCATGTGGATTAGGGGCTTGCCTTTGCTGTGTGGAGAAAACGGTGAAGGGCAACGTGTGTGTGTGCAAGGAAGGCCCCGTGTTTGACATTAACGATTTAACTTGGAACATCTGATTTATGGCAGATTTGACGACTAAAATTGCTGGTCTCACGATGAAGAATCCCGTGATGACTGCTTCAGGCACTTTCGGCTATGGAGTTGAATTTGCTGATTTCGTAAACCTTGAAGATATTGGTGGCATCATCGTGAAAGGTACGACGCTTCAGCCTCGCGAAGGGAACGACTATCCCCGTATGGTAGAGATGGCGAGTGGTATGCTCAACTGTGTGGGGTTGCAGAACAAAGGCGTCGATTATTTCTGTGAGCATATCTATCCTGAAATCAAGGACATACAAACAAACATGATTGTCAATGTGAGCGGTTTCTCTATTGATGATTATGCTGAATGTGCCGCTCGCATCAACGCGCTCGACAACATACCTGCCATCGAACTGAATATCTCATGTCCCAACGTGAAGCATGGTGGCATGGCATTCGGTGTGACTCCAGAAGGGGCATCAGCGGTGGTGAAGGCTGTGCGTGAGGTCTATCAGAAGACCCTCATCGTGAAGCTATCGCCCAATGTCACGTCGATTGCTGATATAGCCTTGGCTGTGCAGGATGCAGGTGCCGATGCTGTATCACTCATCAATACGATTATGGGCATGGTCATCGACATCGAGAAGCGCAAGCCCGTGTTGAGCATTGCCACGGGTGGTATGTCTGGCCCTGCGGTCAAGCCTGTAGCTGTACGTTGCGTATGGCAGGTGGCCAAGGCGGTTCATATCCCCATTGTGGGTCTTGGTGGCATCATGACCGCGGAAGATGCCATTGAATTTTTCTTGGCAGGTGCATCTGCCATCGAAATCGGTACGGCAAATTTCATTGACCCCACCATCACAGTGAAGGTGGCCAATGGCATCAACGACTGGCTTGACCGACATGGGTGCAAGTCGGTGAATGAGATTGTGGGACAATTGGATGGATAACTGGCAAGATATTGTTGAGGTCTTCTTTTCACAGCAGACGTTGCGGCAGAAGTATCGTTACTTCTACGATATGTTGCATCGGGTGTGCGTGGAGAAGACGGCGAATCTGCCAGCTGAATACAACGATTTTTTTTCTCGCCTACAGGCAGTGTGCCGACTGACGAACTATCCGTTGCATCGGGTTGATGGTTTCCGTTGGCGTGCTCGTCAGGTGGCGCATTTAGGCATGGATGTTGACGAGCATACTTTTCTCGTTGACATCCGTGCCTTTGTTGATGCCTTGGCACATTTCACTGGCACACGCATTCCCGAGGTGCTCATAGGTAAACTCCCTGACAGTGGGTCGTTGCCCATTCCTCGGGAACAAATTGAATATGCTGCTCGTCAGAAACGAATCCGCTTCACCGTGCAGCACATCAACGAGCCATACATCTATGCCCTCTCCAAGGATTTTCCGGCTGATGCCCCATTCCGTGTGGATGTGACCATGAATCATCACACCCAACAAGCGGCACAATTGCTAAAGGAGGGGATGCAGTTCAATGCACTCTCATTTACTATAGACAGCGAGGGTGTTTACCACCCGCTCTACCTCGTTATTGAACCCGATTTTCTGCTTGACACCACCAGTGTGACGGGGTGCATCAAAGGGTGGGGCGAATCGGCTTTCAACCACTTTGTCGATAAGTTCCGTCCCAACGAAAGCACCGTCCACACGCTGTTGGGTGATTTTGCCAACCAGTTCCTTGACGACCTCATCAATCTTTCTGATGCCAACTATTTGAACTCCATGCACAAGGTGTTTGCAGAACGTGCTTTGGACATTTCAGCTTGTCAGGAAATCAATACCAAATTCTTTGAAGAAACGAAGCGTCAATTTGCTAATATCCAAAAGATTCTCTATGAAATCTTCCAGCAACCCTTTATGCAAGAAGACGGTGTGAACATCCACATCGAACCCTCTTTCTTCTGTGAGGCATTGGGGTTGCAAGGACGTATGGACTGCCTGATTGACCTCGATGACGAGGGGAAGAAGTTCCTCATTGAGTTGAAGTCGGGAAAATGGGACGAGTTTCGTGGTCGTGCCAAAGAAGAACACCTCATGCAGATGCTGCTCTACAAAGAGATGTTGTACTATAATATGAATGTGAAGCAAACCGACGTGAGGGGCAATCTTTTGTATTCCAAGTATCCTCATCTGCAAGAGCAGCGTAGTTATCAGGAGATGGTGTTCCGTGCCATGAACATCCGTAACAGCATTGTCGCTTTGGAACTCGGACTTCTGCACGGAGAGGCGAGGAATTGGGTACCCAAACTCACGCCAGAAGTTCTCAGGCGTAATCCTAATTGTAATGACAAGTTTTGGACAGGATGGTGTTTGCCTGGACTTAAATCGTTCACAGATGCGTTGCATGGAATGGACGAACTGACGGCTGAGTACTTTTATGCTTTTCTGCAATTCATTGAGCGTGAACAATTTGAAAGTAAGCTCTGTGACACGCGTCCCGATTCCACCCGTGCTCTGTCATCGCTATGGAATGCTGACATCCACACCAAAATGGAGAATGGCGACATCTTTTTGAACCTCCGTATAGCCGACGTTCGTATGAAAGATGGGGTGGAGGCGGTTTGTCTTGAGTCGATGGGCATCAACGATAATGAGGCTGATTGTGTTGAGAGTGCTTCTCCGCAAGGACTTCCCAACTTTCGTATAGGTGATTCTGTTATTCTGTATAAACGAAATACTGAAAAAGAATCAGCCATTACTCAACAAGTGGTGCGTTGTAGTGTAGAGGCCTATGAAACGGAACGCATTTGGTTGAGACTGAGGAATCCGCAGCGAGGTAGGGGAGTGTTCAATCGTGAAGACACTTATGCCATAGAACATGATCATGTCGATGCAAATTTCCGTACGCTGTACAGCGGTCTTTTCTCGTTGGTCACTTGTGAGAAGTCACGTCGAGATTTATTGCTTTGTCAGCGCCCCCCCACCACCGATGACCTCTTCCTGCTCATGGGACCTCCAGGCACAGGCAAGACCTCTGTTGCCTTGAAACGGATGGTGGAAGAACACTTGGCAGCGGGGCACAACATTCTCTTGCTTGCCTACACCAACCGTGCTGTTGATGAGATTTGCCAGATGCTTTCCACGATCAATCCAGAACCTGACTACATCCGTTTGGGACGTGAACTGGCATGTGCTCCTGCTTACCACAGCCACTTGATGGTCAACACGATTGGGCATCTCTCCAACCGCCAGCAGGTGCTCGACTGCATTGCCCACACGCGCATCTTTGTCTGCACTGTGGCTTCCATGAACAGTCATGCCGCACTCTTTGCGCTGAAGCACTTCCATGTAGCCATGTTCGATGAGGCATCACAGATATTGGAACCTCAGATTCTTGGCATTCTCACCTCGCCTGCTATCGACAAGTTCATCATGATAGGCGACCACAAGCAATTGCCAGCCGTTGTGGTGCAGAACGAAGAAAAGTCGGCAGTCATCTCACCGCTCTTGCACGAAATAGGGCTTATCAACTGCCGCAACTCCCTCTTTGAACGCCTTTACGAGCAGTACCGCCATCTTCCTGACATCGTGTCCATGCTCGACCATCAAGGACGTATGCATCCCGACATCGCTGCCTTCGCCTCTTCCGCTTTCTACGAAGGGCTGTTGATGCCCGTTGGCCTTTCTCATCAGACGGAGCATCTCGCCTATGCCCATTACGACACCGAGAACCCCGTCGAGACGCTTGTTGCCACTCGTCGCATCGCCTTCGTCAATGTGCCTCGCCCCTCGATTGAAGACCGTCTGCCCAAAGCCAACATCCTCGAAGCCCGCATGATTGCCCAACTTGTCAAGGCCGTCCTCTCCTTGCATCAGCAGAACGACATTCCCTTCGACCCCTCCCGTCAATTGGGCATCATCGTTCCCTTCCGTCGGCAGATAGCGATGGTGAGGGCCGAGATAGAGAAGGTTTGTCCTGGTGTGGCAGGTGTGATAGTGATTGACACCGTTGAACGCTATCAAGGCTCCCAGCGCGACATCATCATCTACGGCACCACCATCACCCAACGCTACGAACTCGACATTCTTTCCAACCTCACAACGGTCACTCCCCATTATGGGGGAGGGCAGGGGAAAGGGTCTGCCCGCAGGGAAGAGGGTATTGCTACCCCTATCGACCGCAAACTCAATGTCGCCATCACCCGTGCTCGCAAGCAACTCTTCATCCTCGGCAACGAAGCCATTCTCCGTCAGAACCCCCTCTACCACCAGCTGATTGACTATTGCCGACAATCCTCAAGTTCACGAAGTTGCTTGCCTGTCTCCTCGGGTGAGGCTTGAGAACAAAGGCGAAAAGGATGTTTCCTGTTAATCATTCCTTACTTTTTCTTTTCGTTCAGATAGGTCTTTTTCCCGTATTTGTAGTTGGTGATGCGATGCCACTCCTCGGGAATCAGGTACTTTCCTTCCACATGGTCGATGCAGAGCAGTTGGAACTCTCCGTGGAGGGAACTGAAGCGGGCAAGGATGCGGTCGGTGATGCGGAGGTGGTGGATTTGGTCTTTGAACTCTTCCACAAGATGGAACGTCTGGTTGGGATGCTTGAGCTCGTGTTCGTTCCACATCCTCAAGAGTGTGTTCGCTTGGCTCATCAGGCTATCTACCGTCAGCACATATAGCTTTCCGCTCACTTTTCCCATGCTGGAGAGGTCGGACTTCTTGCCGTATTCGTAGCTGACGGGGTATTCGGCGACACAAGCGGAATCCTTCATTTGCTGGATGAAGTCGTTCACCCATTGGGTGTTGTAGGGGACGGGGATTTTTCCTGTGCCGGTGCTGATGAGTTGCTGCACAAAAAGCGTGTGTTGTTCCCCTTGTCCATATATCTTGCAGATGATTCTCTCTCGGTCGTATCGGCTGTCTGAGGCAGTCAGTTCAATCGTGTCTCCCTGTTCTGAGTGCGATTCCACATGCTGGAAGTTGCTGAATGACCCGTTGATGAGTCTGCTGCGGATGCCATCGATGGAGTCTCTGCTGATTTCTTTCTGCCATGTGAAGATTTGGCGGAGCGTGTCGCCTCCAATGATTTCGGTTCTGTCATGATACCCTAAATCTTCTATGCCCAGTTGCAGGCGGGTCTTTTCAAGCAATGACAAGTAGTGGTAATAGTCTTCAGCCGTTGTTGGATGTTCGGCTTTCAGTCTTTCGTAGTCAGGCACACGCTCCACCTTGCCGTGGTCATACGTCAGCATGGTTTCGTAGTCTTCGGGCAGAGTGAACGTGGAATCGACCTGGTCGATGAACAGGATGGTGTAGCGTCCGAAGTAATCCTTCTTGCCGTACAGGAGTCCATACGCTCGGGGGGAGTTGTCGTCGCCCCATCTGCTGAGCCTGAGATAGGCGAAAGTCTTGTCTGCGGGGTTGAAGAAATCGTAGGCAAATTCCTTCTCCATGTTGTCGTGCAGATAGCGGAGAATCTTCCTGTTGAGGTCTGTGATGGCTGCATCCGCCTTTTCTTGTGGGATGATGTAGAGTGTGCCGCTGCATCCACCTTCCACCACATTCACCCGGTCGCCACCTATGAACGACTTGGTGACCATGTTGTTGCTATCCTGCTCCAGCACATAGGCAAAGGTGGCATTGTCATATAGTAAGTCCTCCTTCTGTGTGTTGTAGCGGTAAGTAACCCTGTGTGTCTCGCCTCCTGCCGCCTCTGTCAGCTGGGCAATGAAGGGGATGAGAGGGCGGTAGTCAAGCACTTGCCCGTTGCTTTTCTGTTCTATATTTTTAGTGTATTCTACGGCAAGGTTGCACCTGTCTCTGTCTGGACGATAATGAAAGGTGGCACTTTCCAAGGCATGGTTATGATAACTGTCGTAAGCGTAGAGAGGTGTTTCGCCGGAATATCTTTCTAATGCCAAGGCATAATCGATTTCGTCTTCCGTGCCTTTGGGCGTCTGCTGGTGGTGACAGGCAACGGCATGGCTGGAGGCATCGAGGAAGTGCTGCATCACGGTGTCCTTCAGCAGTTGCAGCTGGTAGCGGACGAAGGGTCGGTCTCGTCTGATGTCGTAGCCTTTCTTCCACGTTCGTTCCTCGTAGATTCTTTCGTCTGTACGTCCGAGTGAGTAGCCGACTTCCTCGGGGTGGTGCTGCTCCAGATAGTCCATCAGTTGCTGGATGCTGTGCTCGTTTTGTGCGTGGATGGCGATGGCTTGCAGCATCATCGCCAGCATGAATATGTGGTGTTTCATTGTTTTCTTGTTTTTTTAATGTTGATTTTCTATCATCTCAAATACGGCATCGCATTCCCTTTTCAGTTTCTCGTTCAGTGCCGTATATTCCTCCAGTGGATTCTTTCGTGATTCCACGCCGAAGACGCTATCGACGGAGATGAGGTCATCCTGCTCATCCTCGGCTTCAGTCGAATGTTTCGGGGCAGGAATGCTGGCGAGAAACGTCTTGGGCATCACCTCCGAGGTGTCCGTCATCGGCACTTCTTGCGAACGTTCTTTGGGATGGGTGTCCGTTTGTGCCGTCGGCTGTTCGGGGGTGTTCCCATCGGCTCCTCTTGGTGGTGCCAAGATGATGGCGATGATGGCTGCCACACAGGCGGCTGCCAGCCAGGGCCACACCACCAGTCGGGCGGCTTTCTTGGGAGGGGCAGCCATGATGCGGTCGAACTCCTCCGCCTTCTCGTCAGACAGGGTGAAACCGCTGTCGGTTCGGGGGATGGCAAGCACCAGTTGGCGCACCGCTTCCTCGTCGGCGGAGTAGGTTCCGTCGTTCTCTCGGTAGAAGTCGGCAAGAGCCTTCTCCTCGTCCGTGGTGGTGTCAGCATCGAGATAACGCTCGATGAGTTGTTGGCGCACAGCCTTGTCGTTCAGGTCTTTCATCGTTGTCCTCCTTTCTGGAGCAGTGTCAGCATGGTTCTCCGTGCCGAAGAAATCATGGTCTTGGTGCTCTGTTTGGTGGTGTTACAAATGGTTGCAATCTCGTCCAGTGTCATCCCCTCGCTCCGCATCGTCAGCATCTTTCGCTGTGTGGCAGGCAGGTGGTTGAGTGCCGTTTGCAGTTGCGCCTCCGTGTCGTGGGTGATGAGGTCTTGGTCAGCCCTTCGGGTGTCAGCCACATCGGTTTCGCCCAGCGCGTCGGTCGGTAGATGCTGTCGGCGCAGCAGGTCGATACATACGTTTTTGGCAATGGTGACAGCGAGGGCTTCGGGGCTGCTGTAGTGTTCCAGCCGCTCGCGCATCTGCCAGAGCCTGAAAAGGGCCTCTTGCACGATGTCCTCCGCCTCTTCGGGCAGTTGCCTGTCGGTCAGGAACCTCTCGCACAGTTCCAGCAGCCTCGGGCGCAGGTTGGTAGCGATTTTCTCAAATGCTGTCATCATCATCTTGAAGGCATCTCTATTGTAAAGACGTAAAACAGGGGCAAAGGTAAACTAAAAAAACGAGAAAAATATAACGGCATTGCATTTTTCTCGTTTGTGACATGAAGGCAGAAAGGGGCTTTCAGTACCCCAAAACCGACGTGGGGCACGCCGCTTGACCGACGTGGGGCACATCGGTCGACCGACGTGGGGCACGTCGGTCGAGAGGTGCTGAAAGACGATTTTTGGGGGTTATGAATGACTGCCGATAAACAGGAACAGCATGGACAGTAGCACCAACAGAAGATCTACCACCTTCGACTTGAGGTTCTTTTCGTGGAAGAGCATTGCTCCGAACAGGAAACTCACCACGACGCTGCCACGGCGCACCATGGAGACGATGGAAATCATGGCACCATCAAGTCCGAGGGCATAAAAGTAGGCGAAGTCGGCAGCGGAAAGGAATATGCTGATGAGGATGATGCACCAATCCCAGCGAAACGGGGTGGACTCATGACGCATGGGCCACCACAGGAAGATGAGCATGGCGAGCATCAGGAAAAACTGATAGAAGGTGTACCACGACTGCACGGCAAGTTTGTCAAGCCCCACACCGCCGTTCTCGGGCGATGCCATCAGGAACTTGTCGTAAAGTCCGCTGACGGCACCCAGCACGTTGGCGAGCACCACGAACACAATCCACTTGTTGTGCTTGAAGTCGATGCCCTCCTTCTTGCTGGAGCGTGAGAGCATCCATAGTCCCACCATGGCGATGATGACTCCCACCCATTGCCACAGGTTCAGCCGTTCGCCAAACAGCGTGATGCCCCCAACGAGCACCCAGATGGGACGGGTGGCATTGATGGGACCCACAATCGTCAGTGGCAGATGTTTCAGGCCGAAGTAGGCGAAGAGCCAGCTGCTCAGCACGATGAGCGACTTCAAAAGGATGTACTTATGTTCTGCCCAGCCATACTGGTGGGTGTAGAAAAGGCTGTCCTCGCTGATGAGTCCCTGTGCCGAAAGGATGATGAACGGCAGGAAAATCAAGGACGAAAACAAGGTGTTGAGCAACAGCACCGGAATGACCGCATTCTCCTTCAGCGACTTCTTCTTGAAGACATCGTAGAAGCCGAGCAGGGCAGCGGAAAGGAATGCAAGAATTAACCACATAAATGGATGCTTTTTTTACAATTTATGATTTATGAACATTTGTGGGCATTATATGGTCATTCATGTTCAAGAAAAACATCTTCTGGATAGGTGATGTCGGCGAGGAAGAGGGCATTCCCAGGTACGGAAGTCCCTGCTGAGCAACGGTCTTTCTTCTCAATGATTTCTCGAAACTGCTCAATGCTGAGCACACCGCGACCCACGTCAAGGAGAGTGCCAACGATGGCACGTACCATGTTGCGGAGAAAACGGTCGGCGGTGATGGTGAACTGCCACTTGACAGCCCCCCTTTGTCCTGCGGGCATCTCCCCCTCTATGGGGAGAGCCATACGGGGTGCAGGTCGTTCTGTTGACAACATGCTTGCAAGGCAGAGAGGGTCTGCTACTTGTTCCCAACGGGCATACATGATGCGGCAGTTGTTGGTCTTCACATCCGTGTGGAGTTTCGAGAAAGAGGTGAAGTCGGTGTAGTCGAAGAGGGTGGCCGCCGCCTCGTTCATCTTGTCGAAGTCAAGCGGCTGGGGAAATCGGTAGGCGTAAGGCTCGAAGGGCGATTTCTCCGTGATGATATAATAATGGTATGTGCGCGAGGTGGCCGAAAACCGTGCATGGGCATCGTCCTTCACAGGCACAATCTTGTGGATGGCGATGTCGGCAGGTACAAACTTGTTGAGGCGGTAACGTAGGTTGTCATCGACGGTTTGAGTCGTGTCGAAATGTGCCACCATCAGGCTTGCGTTCACCCCTGCATCCGTCCGTCCAGCACCTGTCACTTCGACAGGTGTACGCAGCAAAGTGGAGAGTGCCTTGTTCAGCACCTCCTGCACACTGATTCCGTTCGGTTGAATCTGCCAACCGTGATAACATGCACCGTCGTAAGATAAGTAGATGAAATAACGCATTATGGAGTCACTCGGTTATGGAAGAACACACGTTTCAAGGTGCTGCCCATGCGTGTGCGTGGTGCGTGGATGTGAGCCTTGTTGCGGTAGAAGTGCCAAAGCAGGAAGGCGGCGGTGATGGCAGCCACCCCGTCGGCTGCGGCAATGCTAATCCACACGCCGTCCGTACCCCACAGTTCGGGAAATATCAGCAGGAAAGGCACGAGGAACACCAGTTGGCGGCTCACCGACATGAAGATGCTCCGCTTCGCCATGCCGATGCTTTGGAAGAAATTGCCCGTCACTATCTGGAAACCCACAATGGGTGACATACAGACGATGATTCTCATGCCCGACACCGACAGAGCCAGCAAGTCGGGGTCGTTCGTGAAGAGTGCCACAGGATACTGTGGGAAAAACTCGCACAGCACGAACGAGCAGCACATCACGATAGTGGCGAGGATGATGGCCTTCCTCAAGACCTCGTCCACTCGTTCGGGTAGTTGAGCCCCAAAGTTAAAGCCAGCGATGGGTTGCATCCCTTGGCAAATGCCCATCACCACCATGATGAAGAGGAACGTGATGCCGTTCACGATGCCATAAGCCGCAATCGCCAAGTCGCCGCCATGCTTGGTCAGCCCCTTATTGATGAGGATGACCACCAGACAGGCGCACAGCTGCATGGCAAACGGAGACATGCCAATGGCAAAGATATTCTTCACGATGCGCTTGCGGAGACCATAGATGCCCGAGTGCAAGTGAATCAAGTCACGCTTGTTCGAGAGTACCGTAATCACATAGATGAGGGCTGCTATCTGCGCCAGAATGGTGGCGAAAGCAGCACCACGGATGCCCATGCCAAAAGAGAAGATGAAGAGTGGGTCGAGCACCGCGTTGATGACCACCGTCGCAATCGTTGCCGACATCGCCACATGAGGATGTCCCGTGCTGCGCAACGCGCTGTTCAGACCTAAGTAGAGATGCGTCACCACGTTGCCGTAGAGAATGATTTCCATGTAGTCGCGGGCATACTGAAGGGTGTTCTCCGAAGCTCCGAAGAACAGCAGCAGCGGGTCGATGAAGATGAGACCCAACGCCCCTACAAGGACGCCAATGATGACGTTGAGCGAAACGAGATTGCCCAACACCCGCTCTGCAGTGGGGTAGTCCTTCTGCCCCAACTTAATCGACATCATCGTTGAGCTGCCCACACCTACCATCGCGCCAAACGCGGCACTCAGGTTCATGATGGGGAAGGTGACCGCCAAGCCCCCGAGGGACAACGTTCCCACCTCGGGAATGTGTCCGATGAAGATGCGATCCACCATGTTATACAGCGACGAAGCCGTCATCGCCACCACCGCTGGCACGGCATACTTCATCAGCAATTCACCTATCGGTTTCGTTCCCAGCTCCTTAGTTCTGTTATCTTGTTGCATGACGATAGAAGTAAGTCAAAAGTTAAAAACTAAAAGTTAAAGTTACCTCTGCCTTCTGTTGACAGAACATTCTCTCACTTTTAGTTTATAGTTTTTAGTTTTAACTTTTAATTTTTAGTTTTATTTGCCTGCAAAGTTACGACTTTTTTCAAAAAAAGTGGGCAAAGGGGGTATTTGATTTTCGTTTTCGTGTGGCCATATAGACAAAAGAAGCAGATAAGCCCCCAATCCTGTCACCCTACGTGGCAACCCGGCGTCACCCTGCAAGCCACCCTTGCATAGCCCTACGTGGTTGCCCAAAGTATTCCTTCTTGACCACCTTGCCTCACTCTTCTTGACATCCTCGCCTCCCCCTGCGTGACCACGCAACGCCACCCTGCGCGATTCTTGCATCCCCCCGTACGCGATGCCAACCCTACACCGTCCCTCATCACAATCGTGCATCCTCTCACTTCGCCCCTTCCTCTCTCCAAACAACCCTCTCCATCACCTTTTCCTTCCTCACCTCACAAATTTTCCCTGAAAAATTTGGAGTCTGTGAAAATTGTTGTATCTTTGCAACTGTCTTGGCGACTTGTTGCGCCCGAAAGGGTGGACGAAGTTGCTGGGACAGAAATCCAGTTGGCCCGATGGGTGGGTGATGTTTGCCCTTGCGGCGGATGCTGCCCACGACGGGATGGCGGGATACTTTACATAGATATTTGGTGTGCTCGCAGTGCGTG
>JAFSKR010000002.1 GCA_017448825.1 Bacteroidaceae bacterium | reverse complement strand
TGATAACCCGTGACAACCGATATGAAGGATTCACCACTACTGAGAGGATGACGACAGACAAGATAGTCAGTTTTCTTGATGACTTTTCCTTTCGCATCAGCAGGGACACCTTTGTCGTGCTTGACAATGCAATGGTGCACCGGAACAGGTGGATCAAGGAACTCAGACCGATATGGGAAAACAGAGGACTCTTACTTTTCTTCCTTCCTCCATATTCCCCACATCTGAACATTGCCGAAACGCTTTGGAGAATCTTGAAAGGAAAGTGGATAAGACCACAGGATTACGCAAGCACGGACATGCTTTTCTATGCCACCAACAGGGCATTGGCGGACATCGGAAAAGGACTGAATATTCACTATCATAAACATGTCGCTTAATTTTGATTACCTACTTAATAGAAAACAATGAGAAAGGTTGCATTCATCATCATTGCCTGTCTGATGGTAGTAATTGCACAGGCACAAGAGCCGAAAGAACACTTGAAGTTTATGGGAATCGAATTGAACGGTAGCATCTCCGATTTCCAAACTAAGTTGCAAACAAAAGGATTGACTGTTTCGCCACTATCCAAGCAACAGCCGACAGGGGTACGTATATTTGATGGCACATTCTCTGGTGAAGATGCCCAGATAGTGGTTTGGTATAATCCAAGAACCAAGGAAGTTTATCGAGCAAAGGCTGTTATCAGTCGGTATGGAAAGGACTTGGTAGAACAGCTACAGCGTAGCATGGAAAGAAAGCTTGATACCAAATATGGCACAGAGTATAAGCAGTCGGAAGAAGTGGAGGATGACCATCTACAGAAATTCATGCAGCACTCCTATTTGGTTGACAATGGAACCATTGACCTTTTTATTGTTTCAACGGGCTATTCTGCACAAAACAACTTCTTTCTCCACGTCGATTACAAGGACATGGTGAACTTCAAGAAGAATACGCAAGATGAAATGGACGACTTATAAAGGATAGACATTATGAAGAAGATTTTATATTTTGTACTTGTTGCCGTATTGATGGCTGCTTGCGCATCAATGAAAGCCCCCGTCATTAATCAGATAGAATCACTTGACGGCTATAAGTATGTATATATCACCCCGACGTCAGAATTGACTTCGGGGTCAAGTGGAGTTTATGGCGGGAAGTATGGCGTTTATGGTAGCGGCTCAACGAAAACAATCAATCCAAGTGATGTGATTTCAGGCATAATGCTCAAGCAGGGATATATACGTTTGCCAGAATTGAATCCAGAATTATTGGATCAGACGCTGATTGTAAACTACGGAGAAAGCGGAAGGCGTAATGTCAACCTTGGATATTCGATTGAAGTTACAATTCAATTCTTATCCGCGAAAACAAATATGCCTGTCTGTATTTGCACGGCAGAAGGACAAGGTTCAACGGAGGCTGATGATATAAGGATAGCCATTAATAGAGCCTTAGCTCCACTTTTCAAAGGTAATAACAAATAAGAACAAACTATATGGATTGTGAACAAAGATTTGGGAATTGCACTCTATAAGCGAGTCGACAACGGAGCGATTCCTCTGAAAAAGAAGCAGTAAAGAAGACCGCTTGTGTTCTTTATGCCAAGAAGTTCGCTAACAGAATGAAGGAGATGCACTTCTATTCGTCTAACTTTATGGGTGACGGTGAAGACCTCTTCCAAATGGACTATAACGTGGAATATACTAACAGCGATTTCCAAAATGGTAATTGTATAATTGATACGAAAGATGTTGTCGCTGCATTGGGTTTTGTAGATTACGAAGAACTGACGACCTATCTCGCAAACAAATATAATGATGATGAAAAGGCATGGCAAAAGATTGTTGAAGAAATGCAAGGAAAAGGTCTGTCGCCGAATGTCGAAGAAAGCGAGGGGGCGATAACTTTATGACAAATATATTTTAAGCCCTAAAAACGCATTCATATATAAAAGGTCGTCCGTCGTGGCTCTCTTTTCGTGTATTCAAAATCAAGGCGGGAACCCGTGCCGACATCCTCGGCCTCGTTTTCTCGCCTTTCATTTCTCCACATTATTATATCTTACAGCCCCTCCGAGCGGCGTGAACTATCTACTTCAGTTCTTGGTGATTCTTCTAATTCCCCAATTATCCAAATACAAGAATCAAAAGTGGACGTTCAGTCTTATGTCCTTATGTCTGTTTTATGTTACCATACGCAGTTTTGTAGTTATTTCATTGCCATTATGTCTCGGCCAATCTGCTCAGTTATGTTTTCATCCGAATTATCGCTTGTTCTTTCCGAAGAGGTCAGAGTGTGTGCCTGTATTCAATAAGACAAGGACAAGCTCTTGGTCATGTATTTCCCAGATGAGCAACCAGTCAGGACGGATATGGCACTCCCATTGCCCCTTGCGGTCGCCTGTGAGAATATGAGCATGATATTTTTCTTCCAGTTGCTCGCCGTTGAGAAGTTTTCCAACAACCGTCCAGAGTTCATTCATTGGCAGTCCACGACGCATACACAGTTTCATGTTCTGCTTGCACTCTCCAGTAATGCGTAGTTTGTACTTGGTGGTCATCCTTCAATTTCTTTAATAAGGTCGTCCAAACTGTCATAGTCATAGACACGTCCTTCGTCGAGGTCACGAAGGGAACGCTCGTAAGACGTGAGCCGTTTAGTGCGAGGCACTGTAATCTTGCCAACGCCTTTCAGCAAGCTGATAGCCTTTCTGATATCTCTCAACATCGACATGTCTTCGATGTTGACCAAGATCTGCCCCTGTGAGGGTATTGTTGCGACATTAGCCATAGTATTTTGAATGTGTTTTGGTGAAATTTCTGGAACAAGAATCAAAAGTGGACGTTCTTTGCTATGCAAAGCGACCTAAGGTCGAGCGCAGTCTTATGTCCTTATGTCTGTTTTATGTTACCATATGCAGTTATTATTTCATTACTACTATTCCTTTCTTGGAAACCGCACAAGGCGGAATCAGTATGCAAATATACTCAATTTTATCGACGATGGAGCAGAATTTGAAAAGAATTTATGTGCTGAATATGAATTTTTGTTCAATGGGGGGCAAGGTGTGCAGGATAATCAGTAATAACTGATGAAACGTATGCATGAAGGGGAGTAATTCAAAAACAAAGAACGGATGCCACAAAAAAGCGAAATAAAACATCACAAAAAGACGAAGTAAAATGCCACAAAAATCGGAAATGATTTGGTTAATTGATTGAAAATATGTAATTTTGCAACCCAAACCAAAAATAGAATGTATGAAGTATCTAAAACGTGTTGCTGACAACGTCCTCAAAGAAAGATTAGAAACCTTTGGAGCCGTGCTAGTGGAAGGCCCCAAATGGTGTGGAAAGACAACAACATCCGAACAGATTGCAAAGAGTGTTATTAGGTTACAAGACACAGATATGCGTGATGAGTATCTCGCTGTGGCTGCTCAAAAACCTTCCATACTATTACAAGGTAACACGCCCCGTTTGATAGATGAATGGCAAGATGCGCCAATTATATGGGACGCTGTTCGTACTGCGGTGGATAAACGTGGTATGCCAGGACAGTTTATCTTGACAGGCTCAAATGCTGTTGACAACAGAGCTGTTCGGCATACGGGTACAGGGCGTATATCAAGGATGCAGATGCATACGATGAGTCTTTGGGAGACAGGAGAGTCTAATGGAAGTATTTCCCTCATGCAACTATTTGATGACCCATCTCTGGACATTGATGGTATTACCTCAGAGATGCAAATAGAAGATATAGTATTTGCGGCATGTCGTGGTGGTTGGCCAGCAACCGTAAATATAAATACCGACAAAGCCAAGTTGCTCGTTGCCCGTGACTATGTGGAGAGTGTGTGTAAAGTGGATATCTCAAGAGTTGACGGGGTACAACGTGACCATCGTGTGGCCAGAATGCTTTTACGCAGTTACGCTCGTAACATTTCTACGCTGGCAAAACACACTGCAATACTTGCGGATATAACATCTTCGGGCGAGGTATCGCTATCTGACAAAACCTTGGATGACTATGTGGGGGCACTCTCCAAATTGTTTGTCATCAACAATATTAATGCATGGTGCCCTGCCATCAGGAGCAAGACTGCTATAAGAAGCGGGTACAAACGTTGCTTTTGTGACCCCTCGGTAGCGGTTGCAGCACTTGGCTTAAATCCTGATGCGCTTCTCATACAATTGAAAACTTTTGGCTTTATCTTCGAACAACTGTGCGCAAGAGACCTGAGGGCTTACACCCCCGACTTTGACACCCATCTTTCTTATTATCGCGATCGGTACGGGCTGGAGGCAGACTTGGTACTACACCTGAGTGATGGTAGGTATGCCCTAATAGAGTGCAAATTAGGCAGTAAGGAGATTGAAGATGGAGCCAAGCACCTATTGGAACTGAAGCGACTCATACGTGAACATAATGAGAAAGAAAAACAGATGCCCATTCGAGAACCGGACTTGTTGATTATATTGACTGGAGGGCAGATGGCTTATACGCGGACTGATGGTGTAAAGATAATACCATTAGGAACACTAAAACCCTAATTTGAAGACAATCCGAAAAAGAATGAAGCCACCGATGTCCGATGAACGGATGTCAGCGGCTATTTTTTAATGTATAATAATAGACGTTTGAATCAGATGATGGACGCAATGCAGCGAATCTGCATGAGTTTTTTCCTGAACGAGTCGTTACGCTCGGCCATCAGTATGTCGTATTCGTTCTGCATGCCCAGCAGGGGGCGGCATCCACGCCGAGGGTGGCTTCCATCATTATTGCCAGTTCGGGACAGAGCGACCGCTTGCCGTTCAGCATCTCGTTGAAGGCTGAATAGGATATGCCTATATCCTTGGCAAGTCCGCGTTGCGAAATGCCACGGTATTCCAGTTCGTCCTTCAGCACCTCGCCAGGATGGGTGGCTGAAAAGGGCTTCAGAATGTTTGCTGTCATTTGTCAGTAAAAGTACGAAAAGTTTCGAGTGTTCGCAAAATTATGAACAATTATTTGAGAAATAACGGGAAGCCATGTGTTATTTACCCATCATTAACCCGTTTTTTCTGAGGTGTTGGGGATAATCTTTATGTCATAAACGAGTAAATGCCCACACCGAATGACGTGCAGCCGATGCGCTCGATGCCGAATGCGTTCAAACTTTGGCTAAGAACTATTCCAACAATCGTGCCCGTTCCTTCCAGGAGTGGTTTACCTATAGCGATAACAGCATCGACGAACAGAGCAAGAAGAAGGCCTACACGCTCATGGAAAGTAGTTTGCTTGACTATACATTATAATTTAGCTTGAATACAACTTTCAATTTGGCTTGATTACAACTTAGTGTATTCAAGCTAAATTAGTTTTTGTATTCAAGCCAAATTAGAAGTTGTAATCAAGCTAAATAATTTTGAACAATAGGGCAAAAAAGCCTCGTCAATCAGGAAGTGGATTGACGAGGCTACAAGGTGTGTGTGATTTGTGATTGTTTATCGCTCTACCTCTGCCTGTAGTTTGTAGTCCCTTCGGGACATTGCTTTACTGCCAGCCTGTGGTCTTGTCAGGCCTTCATTTTTTCACCCTTTCATTCAACAAGTCGCACAGTTCTTTGGGCTTCATCGTCATGTGAGATACATAGAGATGTTCCTGCGAACCACCGATGCGCTGGTTGAAGCGGCGGACGATGCGACCGAGCCCGCTGGCATCTTCCATCTTCTGAATCTCTTTGTCCTTTTTGTAGCGTATCCCTATCATCTTGCCGACAAGGAAGAAACTCTCCACGTCGTCGAAGCGTACTTCCCATGCCTTCCAGCCGCTGTTCATGGTGACGCTTTCGTCAGTGACGAGGTAATAAGGTTTGCCGGTTATCCGTTCCTTCAGAATGAGCCATAACATAAAGAGACCACCGAGACCGAAGAAGAGCAAGCCCAGCCAAAGCCAAAATCCGCTCTTCTCGGGGTGCGCAATGAGGCTGTGGATGCCAAGGGCTGCGAATGCGAAACAGACCAAGATGAGGATGCCAGTCTTCCACAGGGAAAGATAGATTCTGATTTCTTCCATTTGATAAAGCGTTGTTTGTCCTTATGAAAGCGGATAGTTCCGAATGTCCGTCGGTCTAATTCCAGGGCAAGCTCGCCCGTTCGAACTTGTTCGCTTGCCAGAGCAAGAACCCGTAGCCTTTCCGCTCATTGTTCGTTGTTGTATAAATCCGTCGGCAAAAATAATGAAAAGAATGGAGAGGAAAGAATCTACAGCCGTAAAAAATGCATGGAGCAACTTAAAAAAAGGATAATTCATGCAAGATTGCTTCAAAAAAGGAGTACATAGGCACACTAAATCAAAGGAAAAAGGGTATAGTAAAAAAAAATGTTGTATCTTTGCCTCTAAATTGATTGCAATTTGACAGATGAGCAAGTATGAGATACCATTCTTGACGGCGTGCATACACGCTTTCTCACGGCGCTTTGCTATGACACGGCAAGCGGCCTTCCGCTATCTGCATGAGCACAAGGGATTGGCGTTTTTGATTGAATTTTATGATGTGGAGCATCTGCAGTCAATGGACGAGACCATTGATGATTTGCTTATCGTCTGTCAAAAGAATGGAGGAGCACTCGTATGATACTTTACCACGGCACTAATGTAGATATTGAGACGATAGATCTCACCCGAGGCATGCGACACAAAGACTTCGGTAAGGGTTTTTATCTGACACCTAACAGGACGACAGCTATCCGCATGGCACAGAAGAAGGCACGGCTCTTCGGGGGGACGGCCTTACTGATTACCTACGAGATGAACGATGCTGCTCTGCAATCTGGTTTGAAAGTGAAAGCCTTTCCTAAGAAAGCCTGTGTTGAGTGGTTTATTTTTGTGGATGCCAATCGCAACAGGAAAACCGTGAAACCTATTCACGACTACGACATCGTCATTGGTCCAATAGCTGACGACGGCGTTGTTCTTCAGCTTACAAACTTCCATGAAGGTATCTATACACCCGAACAAGCCGCAGAACAGCTTCAAGATAAATACCTTGACCAGCAGTACTACTTCGGAACGGAACAAGCATTGTGTTTTCTCCATAAAAAAAACGTTGAAAGCGTATGAACCAGCCCAATCATCATCAGATAGCTTCATATCTTACCAACTATGTTTTGAGCGAGTTGGTAAAGTACGTGATGGAGGACACGGGGTGCTCCATAGAAGAGGCTATGGAGCGTGTATATAACTCACCATTGATGACGGCTTTGCAGGACGAGGAGGGGGAATTGTATGTACAAAGTCCTGCATATCTATATGAATTGATGAACCAGTGATAAGTTCAGTTGTATTTGTGAGTCTCAAAGATTTATCAAGTGTATTTGACATATAAGGACAAAGAAGCCTCGTCAATCTGAAAATGTATTGACGAGGCTTTTAATAGATATGTTCTTTTTACTATCGCTCTTCGTTTGGATGTGCCAAGTAGTAGGCGCGGAGTGGGGTGGAGGTCACCTTGATGAAGCCTTTGGCATCTTCGGATGACCATGCCTTGGCGGTTTCTCCGTATTCACCGAGCTTGTTCTTCACGAGGTCGTTGGGCGAATCGACACCGACGGTCTGGAAGCAGAGTGGACGGAGTTCGAGCGTCACTTCGCCCGTCACGTTGCGTTGTGATGAGGCCAGCATCGCTTCGATGTCAGGCATGACGGGTTCGAGGTACTGGCTCTCGTGCAGGAACATCCCGTACCAGTTGCTCACCTGGTCTTTCCAGTACTGCTGCCACTTCGAGAGGGTGTACTTCTCCAAGAAGCGGTGGGCACCGATGATGAGCATGGGGGCAGCAGCCTCAAAGCCCACACGACCCTTGATGCCGATGATGGTGTCGCCCACATGGCAATCACGGCCGATGCCATAAGCGGCACCAATCTCTTCCACCGCTTGGATGGCTTTGATTTTATCGTCGTACTTGATGCCGTTCACACTACAGAGTTCGCCTTTCTCGAAACCGAGTTTCAGCAGTTCAGGACCTTCCTTCGTGGGGTGCTTCAGGTAAGCTGATTCGGGCAGTCCCTGCTTGGAATCGAGAATCTCGCCACCACAGATAGAGGTGCCCCAGATGCCCACGTTGTAGGAGTATTTCAGTTTGGCGAAGTCAGCCGCAAAGCCGTTCTTGTTCAGGTAGTCAATTTCTTCCTGACGGCTCAGGTTGCCATCACGGGTGAGGGTGATGATTTCCACACCGGGAGCCATCACGAGGAAGGTCATGTCGAAACGTATCTGGTCGTTGCCTGCACCCGTCGAACCGTGCGCAATGGCACTGGCACCTATCTCTTTGGCATAACGCGCAATCGCCAAAGCCTGGAAGATGCGCTCAGAGCTTACCGAAATGGGGTAGCAGTTGTTGCGAAGCACATTGCCGAACACCATGAATTTGAGTGACTTGGCATAATACTCTTGCGTCACGTCGAGCGTCACATACTTCGTTGCTCCGAGTTTGTAGGCGTTCTCCTCGTTGGTTTTCAACTGTTCAGCCGAGAAGCCACCTGTGTTGGCACATGCTGCGTGTACTTCATAACCTTTCTCTTTTGCCAGATACATCACCGTATAGGATGTATCCAATCCGCCGCTGAAGGCAACGACAACCTTTTTCTTTTCCATAATTGATTAAGTTAAAAGTGAAAAATGAAAAGTAAAAAATTTGCTACCGCTTTCCATCTTCACATCTTTTTATATATTTTGTTTTGTTGTTTTTATTGATGATATTAAGAGCGCAAGTAATTCTCGGCTGTCTTTTTCTAAACTTGTAAACTCATCCATCTGTAAATAATCAGAATCTTTCAGAAGATTGAGCCAATAAAGAGTTTCATTACATTCTTTCAAGGCGATAGATAGTTTGCTGATAAAGTCTTTGGGGCTTTGTGCATAAGTGGATTCGCTTACCAATGCTCCGATGGCAGTTCCTGAACGGAAAATTTGATTCATCATTCCGTACTCTTTAGGAGTACATTTCAAGTCTCTGACCATCTTTACGATTTTGATAGCAAAATCATAACTTTTTATTGTCAATGGTGATTTGCTATTCTGAAGATAACTCATACAGCACCGGTAGCAAATTTTTCACTTTTCACTTATCCCTTTACCCTTACATTAGTCCTCTCGTCACCATTTCCTTCATGATTTCTTGGAAAATCTCCACAGGGGTTGGTTCACCTTTGTGCTGTGCGGGGTCGTACAACATTCCTGTGCAGATACAGAACTTTCGTTCCTTCATCTCCAGGATGGGGTGGTTGATGCAGCCACGGCATCCACGCCAGAAAGCATCGTCATCCGTCAACTGGTTGAAACTCACGGGCACATAACCCAATGCCGTGTTCATCTTCATCACCGCATCACCACTGGTGAGGGAGAAAATCTTGGCGTGAGGCCATCGGACACGAGCCAGTGTGAACGTGTGGTCCTTGATGCGCTTGGCGATGTTGCGACCTTGGTAGTCAGGATGCACAATCAGTCCCGACGTGGTCACATACGATTTGTTGCCCCATGTATCGATATAGCTGAAACCTACAAACGTTTCGCCCAGCTCTGACTGTTTGCTGGGGTCGAGTGCCAAAACCGCCTTGCCTTCTCGCATCTTCGTGGCAACATACTCATGGGTACGCTCGGCAATGCCTGTGCCACGCTTCTTGGCTGCCTCGCGGATGGTGTCAATTATCAAATCGACATATTTCTCGTGGCTGGAATCTGCCACAATCACCTTGATTCCGTCTTCGTATATCATACAGACCCCCTCCCCGCTCCCCCTGCGAGGGGGAGAGTAGAATGTTTGTGGGGAGGTATTCTACTGCTTGTTCTTTATTTGAAAGGTGACCACTCCCTCCCTCACAGGGAGGGTGAGGGGAGGGTCTGCTTCTATTGGCTTCCTGGATAGACCGGTACGATTGTTCTCAGGTTTGCTTCTAATGTGTCTTTGTTGAATCCTTCCTCCAATGCCAGAAAGATGGTGTCATCTCCAGCGATGGTGCCGATGACTTCGCGGAAACGGGCGTTGTCAATGTCGCTTGCCAATCCGCTGGCATATCCAGGACGGCATTTGATGACAGCCAGTTGCCCCGAGAATCTCACTGACATGAAGCCATTCCTGATAGCTGTTCCTTCCTGCCGATGTTCCCTCACCCTGCGGTAGTACGGATTCTCTGGCAGCATATAGATGGAGCGACCTTTAGGCGAAAAGCCCTTCACCACCTTCAGCAGCTTCAGGTCACGCGATAGAGTGGCTTGTGTCATCCGTACGTTTTCCTTTGTCAATGCTTGAGCCAGTTCTTCTTGACTGCCAATCTCCTGCGTTTGGATGATGGCCTTGATGATGTCAAGTCGAGATTGTCTTGTTGTAGCCATTATTGTATATTTATTCACAAATCGGCTGCAAAGTTAGCACTTTTTTGCCCTAAATCATGCATATTATGCAAAATATTTTTGCATAATATGCATGATTATGAAATTTTTGGTCGATTCTATGCTTATAGCTCCGTCTCTCCTTCAATAAAGTTGTCCATGAAGAGGTATTCGCCATCCCAGACCGCGAAGGTGAAGAGGGTCATCCACTCGCCAAGGATGATAAGGCGAGCCTCACGATTGAGCATGAGGTCAAGTTCGATGTGACGATGGCCAAAGATGAAGTAGTTGATGTCGGGATGGGTTTTGAGATACTGTTTGGCAAACAGCACCAACCCTTCTTTGTCCTCACCTCGGTAGGGTGTTTCGCCATTGGTGGCAGCGCGCTCGTAGCCCACCAATCGAGTGTCGTTCATGAACCCTTCCTTGCTCATCACTCGTCCGTCGGAGTCGGGCGCAGGCGAATCGTCGGTACGCTTCATGCGCGAGTGCTTTGCCCAGTTGAGCCCCCAGTTCACGAATGTGTCGGGATGGAACCAGCATGCCATGCGGCGTAGGATGCGGTTGCGGAAGCACCAGAACATGAGGCGGGTCTTCCATTCGTCGTCGTTGGTGTCGAGTCCGTCACCATGGGCAAGATAGAAGATTTTGCCTCGGATGTCGAGTGCACACGCCTCACGATGTAAGATGACACCGCACTCCTTCTCCAGATAGTCATCCATCCACTGGTCGTGATTCCCTGTGAAGTAATGCACTTCCACCCCCATGTCGGTGAGTTCGCTCACCTTGCCAAGGAAACGGGTGTAGCCTTTGGGCACCACCTGCTTATATTCAAACCAGAAGTCGAACATATCGCCTAACATATAGACAGCTTCTGCCTTGTCTTTAATCTTATCGAGGAAGTTGACAAGGCGGCGTTCCTGTGTACGGTGGTGCTCTATGGCACGGCTGCCGAGGTGGGCATCGCTGATAAAGTAGATGTTTTTCATACGCTTACATAAATCCTAAGTCGAGTTTGGCTTCTTCGCTCATCATGTCTTTTGTCCATTCGGGTTCGAAGACCACATTCACGGTGACGGTTCTCACGGCAGGGATGCCCTCCAGTTTCTGCTGAATATCTTCCAGGATGAAGTCGGCGGCAGGGCAGTTAGGGGCAGTGAAGGTCATGTCGATATCCACGTCATAGTCTTTCCCGTCGATGGGTTCGGCTGTTTCCTGCACGTCTATTTTGTATATCATGCCCAAGTCCCACACATTGACGGGAATCTCGGGGTCGAACACCGTTTTCAGGTATTCCACAACTTTCTCTTCTACTTCGTATTTGGTCATTTCTATATACTTATATAATAATGTGTCTTCCTAAAGTTTTCCGTTTTCGGCAAAACTGTAATAGTCATGCTCTGCAACAATCACGTGGTCAATCATCCGTATGTTCACAGCCTGTCCTGCCTTCTTGACCTTTTGGGTCAGTTCCTCATCGTAGCGGCTGGGACGCAGATTGCCGCTGGGGTGGTTGTGTACAAGGATGAAGCTTGTGGCATTGTGGAGCAAGGCCTCTTTCAACAACATCCTCACATCGACGGTGGTTTCTGCCAAGCCTCCCGAACTGAGGTGAGCCACATGGAGGAGTCGCGAATTATTGTTCAACAGCATCGCCCAACTCTCTTCATGGGTGAGGTCTTGGATGATAGGCTGCATGTATTTCAGCACATCGGCACCGCTGCGCAGCTGCTCCATTTGCCGGCTGTCTTCCATCATGCGGCGCTTGCCTATTTCTGCTGCCGCGATGATGGTGAGTGCCTTTGCCTCACCGATGCCATTAAATCGCAAGAGATCTTGCAGATTCAGATGGTTTAGCCCTCTCAGCGTGTTGCCGCAACTTCGTAGCACCTCTTGCATCAACTCTACTGCTGATTTCTTCGTTGTGCCACCTCCAATGAGAATGGCAAGCAGTTCGGCATTCGTCAGAGCTTCCGCACCTTTCGCCATTAGCTTTTCGCGCGGACGGTCTTCTTCCGCCCAGTTCTTGATGGAGATATAGGTCTGTTCTTTTTGCTGCAAAGACATGGCTTCCATTTCCCCTTCCATCGCTCTGTCTGTCTTTCCCATATTGCCGATACTTCTAAGATTTGGGGACAAAGGTACTACAAATTGAGGGGGCGGACAAAAAAAATCGTACTTTTTTTTGTCCGCCCCGTTTCTTTGTCTTGCCATCCTTGTCAGTTGAACTGGCAGCACTTGAATTACTATTTCATGTATATCTTCTTGACCTCACCGTTTGCCTGCTTCATTAGGTAGATGCCTTTCCGAATACTTGTCTCATCAATCTTCCTGCCGCTCAGGTCGAAATAAGCAACACCGGATTCAAGGTTGGGCACTACTGGCTGAATGGCATCCACATATCCTTCTTCTCCATAGTATCCTTTTTGCAAGGCTTCGAGTAAGTCGGGTTGGTTGAACTCTGGCACACTGCGGTGCTCGCCGTCAGAGAGTCCCATCCAAAGGAAGGTGCCCATATTGTTGGCTTTTGCCTGTTCCACGAAGTAGCGGGCAAAGTTGAGCCAGTTCTCACGGTTCTCATCGTAGGCCTTGCCGGAACCTTCACCCCATTCGCCGAAGATGACGGGTGCTCCCTTTGCCACCAGATGAGCTTTCAGGTTGCTGATAGTGGTGCGCAGTGCGGTCTTGGCTGATGTGAGGTTGCTGATGCTGGGATAGGAGTGAACCTCGAAGATGAGGTGCCCATCGGCATCGTCACTTGGCAGTTTCATCTGTTTCAGGGGGTCTTGCAGGTGGCTGTTCCATGTGCCACTCCCGTCGCAAGCCCCGTAAGTGTTGACGATGAGGTTGCGTTGTGCGTTGTTGCCGCCTGTGGCTCGGACGGCTTTGACAAAACTCTGTGCATAGCTGTTGATGGCATTGTAGGCAGAGTTGGCGATGGCTGCATCATAGTTGCCATTGGCTGCAAACGAGGCAAAGCACCACGAGTCTTTCACATCAAGCATCTCATTGTAGCCCTCGAAGAGCAAATGCTCGTCGTAGTCCTTAAACTCTTCGGCTATCTGTGTCCACACCTTTTCAAACCGTTCATGCTCTTGGGCATAGATGTCTTCATCGGCAATAAGCCAAGCGGTGTTGGCTGCTCCTGTATCGTGATGGATGTTCAGGATACAGTACATCCCTTGGTCAATGACATAATCCACCACTTCATGCACACGCTTCATCCATGCCTTTTGTACCTTTGTGCCGATGTCGTCGTTAGCCATGTCCCAGGCATTTAGTGACTGTGTGGCATTGTTCCACTTCACGGAACTGAACGTTGCCTCCATGTGCGGATACCAGGTGACTGGCACGCGGATGGCATTGAAGCCTGCCTCCTTGAACATCTGCAGCAGTTCTGGTTTTGTGACGGGTTGTCCCCATGCCTGTTCATAGTCAGAGGGAGTGCGTTTCGTCCATGCCTCAATCCACATATTGTTCACGTCGCCCGAGTTGCTGTCGAGGGTGTTGCCCAGGTTCCAACCCAAAGCCATGTTATCCACCGCTTCGCGGGCTGACTCAAACTGTGTCTCGTCGGGGTTGTCATCAGCCTTATTGTCGCCCATGCGGAAGAGTTTCACACCATGACTTGGCACATTCGTGGTGATGGTTCCTGTGGCTGTGCCGAGGCTCTGCTTCTGCCAGATGTCATAGACGGGGACAGCTTCGTCTGCTCCGTAGCCGAGTTGGGTGAGGTCGAAAGTGTAGGCATCGTTGGTGGTGACATAGAACAGGAACTCCATCGTGGTACCCGTGGAGGATGTGTTGTCGGTGTCACAACTGGAGTCGTAGCCACAGAGGGCACGGAAGGTCTTGTAGTTGTGGCCTTCGGGCAGGTCGTAGATGAGGGTGCATTGGGCATTCATGCCAAGACCAGTCTCGTATGATTGCCCCTCCACTTTCAGCGTGCCGCCCTCCACGTTCTGGTTGACGTGGAGTGTGCTCCATTCGGAGGTATAAGATGCGGCGGTCAGCGTGGTGAGTGAGGTCTCGTTACCCTCTGCATCAATCAGCACGGGGTTGATGAGGTCAGCACGGTCGTAGGCAAAGCCATCGCCGTAGTTGCTCACCACAATCTTCAGTTGTTCGGCTCCCGTCACGTCACATTCCATCTGCTTCGACTTCGTGCCTTTGCGTGAGATGAGTCCTGAGCGTGCCGCAGCATCATCCTGTTCGCTGGTGAGCGGGTTTTGGTCAAACACCATAAAGCGGATGCTGGTTGTGGCACCTGTCTGTCCGATGCCTGAGTCATCAGCGGCAGCCATTGCCTTGAAGCGCACCACGTCCATCTCGTCGGGAATAGTAAAGAAGATGGCTGCGTTGGCATCGGTAGAAAAGCCTCGGTCATACGCCACACCCAAGACTTTCATCTTGCCGCCGTTGTCCACATTCTTGTTCTCATACACGCGGTTGAAGTACGAAGCCGTGTAGGCGCGTATCTTGTAGGTGCCAGTCAACTCCACCTCGGTACCGTCGCGCAGCACCAGTGTGGGGTTAATCCAGTCACCGTGGTCGTAGTTGTAGTTGTCACCACCGTCATCCACCACCAGCACAAGAGTCTTCTGTCCCTCTGGCCATTCGATGTCCACATTCACGGCATGACCGTCGGTCGTGTATGCCACCGTCTCCGACTTGTACAGAGCCTTATTGCCCACCACCCATCGGGTGTTGTCCCTTTGGAACAATGCCAAATAGCGGTTGCCCGTGGCTGGGTCGGTCGATGTCCACACCACGTGACCGTTGTCTTCATCATTGAGCACCTGATGGGCGTTCTCGCCGTATTTATGCATCTGGTGATATTCCTCGTTCGTGAGCAGCGAGAGAGTGAAAGCGTCATTCTTCGTCATCTCGCCACCGAAGAAAAGGGGTGAGTGACAGATGCCCCACAGTGTCATCATCGTCAGCTGCTCGTTCTGTGTCAGGTTTGTCCAGCGTCCATTCTGTGCCGAGGTGTAGCCAGCATCGCCGATGGTCATGGCAATCTGTCCCAGAGGTAGCATATCACAGTCGGCATAGTTGCCGGGGCGGGTGACGGTTTCCCAGGCGTGTGCTTCGTTGAAGACCGCATCCACATCGCTCCAGTTGTCCCACAGGTCGTCCATCATACGCCATTGGTTGGCGTTCTCCAAGCATTCGTCGGCATACTGATACTGAGTTTTTCCAGGACTCAGCGACAGCACCATCGGACGCCCCGTCTGGTCAATCGCCTTGCGAATCATGTGGATTTCGTCGGTGTAGAAAGGACGGCTCAGGTCATCCACCTTGATGAAATCGACTCCCCATTCGGCATAAAGATCCATGATGCTGTTGTAGTACAGTTGTCCAGCCTCGTTGTTCCTCACCAACAGGTTGTCCTTCAGCCATGTGCAGGGCGAGGCTGTGCCGTTATAGACCTGTGTCCACGGTGTGTCCTCGCTGCCTTTCAGTTTATACGACGAGCCTACCACGCTCTTCGGCACACCTCTCATGATGTGGATGCCAAACTTCAGCCCCATTCCGTGCAGTTTGTCGGCAATGGCTTTGAAGCCTTGGTTCTTGCCGTCCACCATGCAGGACGGGAAGCGGGTGGGGGAGGGCAGGTAGCGTCCGTACTCGTCAAGTACATAGTCCTGTGTGCCATTCTGATTGTAGTTGCCACCACCTAACGAGGGGTGGTTGCAGTACCAGCGGATGTCGATGACGACATACTCCCAGCCGTGCTTCACCAAATCGTTATCAACCAAGTACTGCGCGTTCTGCATCACTTCTTTCTCGGTGACGGAAGAATAATAGCAGTCCCATGAGTTCCAGCCCATCGGCGGAGTCAAAGCCCATGTGCGGAATGTTGCCATGTCCTCTTGTGCTTGTGCTGGAATAAACGATAGAAACATGCAAGCCATGATGCTTGCGGTCAATGATAGGTAAATCTTTCTCATATAGTTAGTTAGTGTAATAGATAGTGAGATATTGCTATGGTGAGATTTTCTAACGATTGTTTGAGGGCTAATCATAGAAGTTCTTCTCGAAAGCGGTGAACTCGTCCTTGCCCTGCACACATCGCAGCCACCATGCCTTGAGGAAGCCGAAGCCGTACCCCATCAGTTGCACGAAGGCAGCCTCCACACTAAGGAAACCGATGACCATGCTCTTGTTCTTGATACTCGAATCCACAAAGATGAGTAGCATATATAGTGCTATCGGCAACAAGCATAGCGCATATGCAGGGATGAAGCCGCCGTTGGGCAGCAACAACCCAGTGGCAGTTTGGTGATAATAGTCCCACAAGCGGAAGAACACCGCCCCTGCAATCAGCAGCAACACTCCTACGGTGAACACCATTGGCAACAGATGAACCAGTTTCATGGTGCCAGGGTGGCGCTTCTCAAGGTTGATGCGGGCAATGCCTGAGTTGAACACCTGCTTGAAGAACTTGTCCATGTCGGTGCGACGTTTGTGCCATACCCATGCGTCGGGGAAGAGGCGACTGGTGTAACCTGCCTCGACGATGCGGTAACTGAAGTCGATGTCTTCGCCGAAACGCATCTTGCTGAAACCATGCAGTTTCAGATAGACATCTCGGCGGATGCCCATGTTGAACGAACGGGGGTAGAACTTGTCCATCGCTCCCTTCTTTTTGCCTCCGCGGATGCCACCCGTGGTGAAAAAGGAGGTCATGCTGTAGGAGATGGCTTTCTGAACGGGGGTGAAGGACTCATGTGCTGCATCAGGCCCCCCGAAGGCGTCGCAAGGGTTCATCTTCAGCTCTGTTTCTACGGCGGCAAGGTAGCCAGGGGGCAGAACACAGTCGCTGTCGAGGATAAGCACATACTCGCCCTTGGCGTGTTCGACTCCATAGTTGCGGGCAGGGCCAGGTCCACCATTCTTCTTGGTCAGATACTGCACATCGAGGCGGTCGGTGTATTTGTCCACCACCTCTTTGCAGGGAACGGCAGAACCATCTTCCACCACCACCACCTCAAAGTCCTTTATGGCCTGGTGGGTGAGGCTCTCCAGCAGTTCGTCCACTTCGTCGGGACGGTTATATACGGGGATGATAACAGAGTATTTCATTGGTTTCTAGTGAGTATTTGAGAAGTAACTACTCGAAATAGAACGTGAAAACAATCATCTTGCTTTTCGCGCTGTTGACCGACTGGGTGAAGATGAGTCGATCCACGTCGGTGAGGTCTGAACGTTTCTTATTAATGACATTGGTAAGTCCGTACAGGAACTTCACTTCGGGGATGAACTTGAAGAAGGGTAGGTAGAAGTCACATCCAAATCCCAACTCCAGATAGACGTCGGTGTTGGTGAGCAGATACTGCTTCTGTTTCTTTACGGTGAGGTCAAGCACAGGATTGACACCTGCCACAAGGTAAGGGCGGTAGTTGTTGAAGCGTTCTGCCGCAAACTTCACATCGATGGGCACGGAGAAGTAGGTCGATTTGATGGTTTGGTACTCACGTGCGCCGTCCTTTTCGTTGCGGAAGGTGAGGTTCTTCGTACCGAAGTGCATGGAGGGAATGATGCGCAACCCTAAATACTTCGTCAAGTAGAACTCACCGAGGATGCCGACCGAGAAGCCTGGCTCGTAGTTGGGGGTCTCGGCATACCACTCGTTGTCGTCAATATCGCGGAAACCGTTCTGCTCCAGTTCGATGTCTTGCAGGTGCATACCCGCCAAGAAACCATAGTGGAACTTGCGCTGGTCGATGTAGGGACGGTTCATCACCTTCCGTTTCTGAGCCTGTATCTCTGTAGAGGGTAGAAGCGAGAAAAGGGCTGTCAGAATCGCTATAATATAATAATGTGTAGATTTCATCACTTAATAAAACGAGAAAAACCACAATTTATTTTGTGATAAGTGGAGTTTGCCCCTACTTTCATCGTACGTAAGCGACTTTTGTTCGGAAAAACACAAATAAATTTGGTCGTTCCCTCACTTAGTCGTAACTTTGTACTTGCAAAGATAATGAAAGCCGAATGCAGAGCCAAGCTTGCTTGAGCTATGCTGAGGCGCATCTTATCTTATGCAAAGATACTCATTATTTCAAAAGGAGACAAATAATTATGAAACTTACTGTTATTGGCGCTGGCAATATGGGCGGCGCGCTCATCAAAGGATGGGCAAAAAGTGGAAAGATTAGCAACATCACAGTGGCTGACAAGAACGAGGCATTACTGGCTCAGTTCAAAAAAGAATATCCAGCCCTTAATACGACGACTGACAACATAGAGGCGGTGAAAGATGCCGATATCATCGTGTTGGTGGTGAAGCCTTGGTTGATGAAACTGGTGTTGGCCGAGGTGAAGCACGTGCTTGACTTGGAGAAGCAAATTATCATCTCCGATGCCGCCAACTTTACCACAGGAATGCTTGCCGAGGAACTGGGACAGGACGGTCAGTTCTTCTACGTCATCCCCAACATCGCTGCCGAGTTTGGTGCCAGCATGAGCTTCATAGCCAAGGGTGCAGGTGCTTCCGACGAGAGCCTCATGAAGGTGGAGGAACTCTATGCCATCGATGGCGACACGCTTGTGGTGGGCGAAAACCTCGTTGGTCCTGGCATGATGATGGCATCCTGTGGTATCGCTTACGTGATGCGCTACATCCGTGCCCAGATGGAAGGTGGCTGCGAGATGGGCTTCTATCCTCAGCAAGCCAAGCAGATTGCCCTCCAAACCATGCAGGGTACCGTTTCCCTCCTCAAAGCTACTGGCTGGCATCCCGAAGAAGCCATCGACAAGGTCACCACACCTGGTGGCGTGACCATCAAGGGACTCAACGAACTCGACCATGCAGGCTTCAATTCAGCCGTCATCCGCTCATTGAAGGCAGGGCTGAAGTGAAGGCAGAAACAACCTCAAAAGGGGTGAGAGTCTCACCCTTACCAAGGAGAGAGTCTTACCCCTATCAGGGTGAGACTCTCTCCCCTTTTTGGGGTTCAAGCATACCTATTTGCGGGATTCTCTTTTAGCTTGCGAGGTTCTTGCGAAACTTGAGCCAGAAAAGGGCCTCATGATTCTTCAGCCGCCCTGCTTGAATAAGAGTCCTCGGTTGGATACTGATAAAGTTTGACGCTTTTTCCCAGTTCCATGTGATGGCTCCACGAGAGATTGAAATATCGATGGAAAAACGCCGTCAGTTTGGTGAGAACACGCTCCTTCTTCTCCTCGCGGGCAGAACCGCCTTGCGTTCCTCCTCCGAAGAGTGGCAATGGAGGCATCACCTTTGTGATGGCGATTCCCGTTGTGGTCACATAGCCATCCGAGAAAGCCTGTTCCACAAATCGCCTCGTTTCCTCTTGGCGCAGTTTTTCCTCCTCGATGATGGCATTCAGTTCCTTCTCCATTTCCTCCTTCACGTATGTTGCCCATTCCTCGCCAATGTCCTTCTGTTCGTCTTGTATCTCTCCTGGCGTTGGAGTCATACGCTCGATGAACTGCATGATGAGTTCCTTCTTATCTCTGAGGTCAGGACTCGAATTGACCGCCTTTTGAATCTTCACGACAATTGTCTTGTCCTCTCCGTGCTTGTCGCGATACAGCTGAATGAGTTGGAGAATGTAGGGAATGTCGATTTGAATCTGCTTTACCAGTTCCGTTTCAAACACCAAGTCATCCACGATGTCATCCTTCGTGCCGTCGCTGCCCGTTGGGTGCAGTTCTCCACGCAGGTCAATATACCATGACAGATAATCCTGCGTGTCAAAGTCTGAAATAATCCTTTCCTCCGTCGTGAACTCGTCGAACACCGAAAGCAGGTTCTGCATCTTCAGGAAAGCACCGAACAGCTTGACAAACACCTTCTTCTCATCCAGCGTGAACAGCATGGGGTTCAGCGGCAGATGATACTTTGCCAGCAGAGCCGCCAGAATCTCCACATACCCATCGTGGTGCTTGCCTTTTTCGTCGTCGTATCCTTCGTAGTAGTCCTTGAAGGGGCGCATGATGGCAATGCCTTTCGCTCCCGTGTTGCCGAAGAGTGCCAGCGAGGCATTCGTCTCCTCCTCCAGATTGCGGAAACAGATGATGTTGCCGCAGTCCTTGATGCTGTTCAGAATTCGGTTCGTGCGGCTGTAGGCTTGCAGCAACCCATGCATTCGCAGGTTCTTATCGACCCACAGCGTGTTCAGCGTCTTGGCATCGAAGCCCGTCAGGAACATGCTCACCACAATCAGCAAATCGACCTCCCTGTTCTTCATCCTGAGCGACAAGTCTTTGTAGTAGTTCTGAAACTTCTCGCTGTCCGTCGAGTATTTTGTGCCGAAGATCTCGTTATACTCTCCGATGGCACGTTCCAGAAAATCCCTCGATGTGGCATCCATCCCCTCCGTTGCGGCAGGGTCTTCGTCCTCCATCAGCCCCATCTCGTCCTCCGCCTCGTTGGCAGAGAAGGTGAAGATGGTCGCGATGCGTAGCTTGTCCTCCCTGTCGGCTTGCTGCTTCTGAAACTCCTTGTAATACTGCATCGCCATCGGGATACTCTCCACACACAAGATAGAGTTGAAGCCACCCAGCAGATTCTTCCGCTTCTCCACCTCCACCTTGTTGTTCTTTGCCACATCCACCACATTCGTGATGACGCTATACGTGTATCGTTGCCGTTGCTTCGTCTTCTGTGTATAATGCTCCAAGACGTAGCGCACGTTGTTGGCGATGCGTTTCTCGTCCATCAGTGCCTCCTTCGTCTCGATGCCCCACACCTTCTTGCTTTCCACATCACCCTTCATCCGCACCGTCTGGATGTAATCCACCTTGAAGGGCAGCACGTTCTTGTCTCGGATGGCATCGATGATGGTGTAAGTGTGCAGCGGCAGGGTGTGATTTCCATTCTCGTCCAGTTCGCCGCCAAACGCCTGAGCCGTCGTGCGCAGGTTGGCATATTTGCCAGCAGCGATGTTTACCGTACTGATAGGTGTGCCCGTGAAGCCGAACAGGTAATACTTCTTGAACGCCTTCGTCACCAGCACGTGCATATCGCCGAACTGCGAGCGGTGGCACTCGTCAAATATCAGCACCACATTCTTGTCCGTACACGCCACCTCCTTCTTGCTCTTCAGCAACGAGGTGAGTTTCTGAATTGTCGTGATGATGATTTTCTTCGAGTCGTGCGGGTCGTTCAGTTGCTTCTGCAGAATGGCAGACGAGGTGTTGGAGTTGGCACAACCTTTCTCAAAGTTGTCATACTCCTTCATTGTCTGATAATCCAAATCCTTTCTATCGACCACAAACAGCACCTTGTCCACATAGGGCAACTGGCTCGCCAACTGTGCCGTCTTGAACGAGGTGAGCGTCTTGCCGCTTCCCGTCGTGTGCCAGATGTAGCCGCCAGCCCTGATGCTGCCCTGCCACTTGTTCATGGTGGCTTGTTTGATGCGCAGCAGGATTCGCTCTGTGGCGGCAATCTGGTAAGGACGCATCACCATCAGGTTCTTATCTACCGTGAACACACAATACTTCGTCAGCACGTTCAGTAGCGTCATCTTCGTCAGAAACGTTCGAGTGAAATCCCGTAAGTCCAAAATCGGGTTGTTCTCCGCATCGCTCCAGTAACTGGTGAACTCAAACGACTGTGATTGTGTCTTCACCCGTTGTCGCTGACCGCTCATCGCTGCCACATGGGCAAAGCGGGTCGTGTTCGAGTAGTATTTCGTTTGGGTGCCGTTCGAGATGATGAACACCTGCACGTAGTCGTATAAGCCGCATCCTGCCCAGAAGGAATCCCTTTCGTAGCGGTTGATTTGGTTGAACGCCTCCTTCAGCGGCACTCCTCGCTTCTTCAGTTCTATGTGTACCAAGGGAAGGCCGTTCACCAGGATTGTCACATCGTAGCGGTTTTGATACCTACCCCCTTCGGGCACATACTGGTTCAGCACTTGCAGGTGGTTGTTGTGGATGTCCCGCTTGTCGATGAGTTTGATGTTTTGTGTGTCACCGTTGTCGCGAGTGATGTTTACGATTTCCGAACGTTGCATCCGCTCCGTCTTGTCCTCTATCGTCATCTGTGGTGATGCGATATGCTGTTCCAGCAGCTGCCGCCACTCCTTGTCCGAGAGTGTCAATCCGTTCAGCCGTTCCATTTGCTTGCGGAAGTTCGTCAACAACCCCACCTCGCTGGTGATGTGTACACGCTCATATCCCTGCCCTGCCACCAGTTGCTGGATGAAAGCCGCTTCCAGTTCCGCCTCGCTCTGATAACTTAAGTCTTCCCGTTCCAGCGCCTCATAATGCGCCATCACGGTCGTGTGCTCCTGTTCTGCTATGATGTTGTGGTCTTGCATAAAGAATTTGTTTTTGTTTTATTTTTGTTTTTCAGAATTTATATCTATCTTTGCAGGCAAATAAACCATTGAATCGACATGACAGCCATACAACTCAATTCCATGAACATAGAACTTTGGCAGAGCATCGGAGCCATTGCCGACAGCGAACCCCTGATGAAGCGTCTGACCCGATATGCCAAGAAACTCGTTGCGGAGCGGAAAGCCGACCCTGCGGAAATGACCCGTGAGGAATTCTTTGCTCGTGTGGACAAGGCTGAAAGAGAAATAGCCGAAGGCAAGGGCACGACCTTTACGAACCTCGACGACATGAACCGTTGGCTTAACTCGCTCTGACCATGTACACTATCACCTATGCTCCTGAAGCCCAAGAAGGGCTTGCCAAGTTGAAACGAAGTGAGCCGGCAGCCTTCAAGAAGGCGGTCAAGTTGTTGAATGAAATCGCCGTACATCCTAAAAGCGGTACAGGGCATCCTGAACCCCTGAAAGGGCAACCAGAAAACCGTTGGAGTCGCACCATCACGAAGAAACATCGTTTGGTATATCGTATCTTCGAAACAGAGGTTCATGTGAACGTGCTTACCACATACGGCCATTATGGTGACAAGTAAGTTCATTCTCATTCAAACGTCAATAACTGATTTCTGTAATATTTTGTATTCAACAAGTTCGTCCCGTTTTCCCATACGCTTAGGATGAACCTTTCTATAACAACATGAATTATGACATTTCTCAACCAATTCCACAAGGAAGTGACCGAGCGCAAGAAGCGGAAAATAGCCGCATTGCAGCAATTGCCAATCAACTCGAACGACTTTGCAGAGTACATGAAGCGCAATCTGGAGATAGCCAACAAAATGTAGGTCATCTTGAGGTGGAACACCGGGCCGCTGAAACAATGGCGAAAGCGGATGGCTATTGGCTTCCGATGGCAGATGTTTTCTGTTTGGGCGTACCTGGTCCCAGTGGAAACGAGAACGACACCTATGTGGCTGACCATGTCGTTTACAAAGTGAACAATCTTCTGAACAGCGGCAGCATTGTTAAACTGCTCAGAAAAGTGTTGATGCACAATCTCATTTTCCCCGACACAGCCTATTCTTTTCATGCGTTTGCAGGTTTTGATGGTCGCACCGTACAACCCGTCATTGTGCAACCACGCATAGCCAATGCTCGTCCTGCCACTCAGATTATGATTGACACCTATATGGCAGCATTGGGGTTCCAGAAGACAACTTCCGTGGGTCGCTTCACCAATAGCCAGTATGAAGTGTGGGACATCGTTCCTCGCAATGTTCTTGTTGACGATGAGGGCGACATCTTTGTGGTAGATGCGGAAATCAAGCAAATCAGCAAATAACTCCATCTTCATTCAAACGTCAATAACAGATTTCTGTAACATTTTGTATTCAACAAGTTCATCCCGTTTGCCATACGCATAGGGTGTGGTGTGCTCCTGCTCTGCTATGATGTTGTGGTCTTGCATGAAAAATTTATTTTTGTTTTATTTTTGTTATTCAGAAATTATACCTATCTTTGCAGCCAATATATAATGTGCTATTATGAATGCAACCATTGACATCAGTTACAATCAGATTCTGACCCTTATTCAGCAGATGCCAGTTCGTTCGCAGTTGCGGCTCGGCAAAGCATTGACTCGCCAGAATATCCGTGCAGAACTGACTCATTTCCTCGAAACTTTCCGCACAGACGAAATCTCTGAGGAAGACATTCTTGCCGAAGTAAAAGCGGTGAGACAAACTCGCTATGCCAAGAAAAATTAAACTTCGTGTCATTGTTGATACCAATTGCTGGATTAGTTTCCTGATAGGCAGACGACTCGGAAAACTCGTTGACCTGTTGAGTGATGAGCACATCCAACTCATCATTTGCGATGAACTGCTTGACGAGATTCGCGAAGTTGCCAGCCGTCCTAAGTTTGTTCACTATTTTCCACAGCCAGAAGTGGAATCCCTGCTCGAGTTTATGCAACTGATTGGTGAGAAATTTGTTCCCACTCAGCAGGTTGCTATATGCCGTGACAAGGCCGACGACTATCTTTTGGCACTTGCCATCGACTCCCATGCCCATTATCTGGTTACAGGCGATCAAGACCTTCTTGTGCTCCTCGAAGTGTCCACTTGCCGCATTGTCGATGCTCCGACTTTTGAAAGAGAGATTCTTTCTCATTTGAAACTTAAGAGTTGATTTCTGTAATATTCGTATTGCTTCTCACGCTCTTTCAGTTGAGCCTCCAAGTTTGAGATGGATGCTTCGAAGGTGTCAAGAAGGGAAACAATACGGGATTGTTCGGAAAGAGGAGGGAAACAAAGATGTAACAATCGCAAATCTTTAATGTTAATCTGCCTTAATGCAGTACCATTGGTCTTTTCATCAATAATCTTTTGAAGTCGAAAACTTTTCAACTGATAAAAAACAAACATCTTTGTGATTTCATTGTCAAATGAAATAGGGACAATTCCTCTTGTTACATTACACCCCTTTAATTCACTTGTTGCAAGTCCCATTGTTCCAGTGGTGCCACGCACACAAAATAATATCTCATTTCCTCTCAAAATAGTTCTCTTATAGGATTCTGATATCTGCTGTTGTGTTTTCTTTAATCCATCAAGTTTAATATATGTGGATATCAAATCGACTGGACGAACAACAGGAATTCCATCTATAACATCTTCACCAGGCTGTACTATTCCATAAGATAATGAACAATCAGACGAAACCACCTCTCCTAATGTTTTCATCTCCACCCCTTCTTTTCCTTCCAAATCCAGCAGTTGGTCGCGGTAGTGTTCGTATTGTTTGCGACGCTCTGCGATTTGTTGTTTGAGGTTGGTGATGGAGGAGGTGAAGGTGTCGAGAATGGAAACAATACGAGTTTGTTCGGAAAGAGGAGGAATGGGAATTCGAAGTTGCTTTATCATCGCTAAATTTAAACTCGTCAAGGCTCCTTGTGCAGAAGACTTTATTTTAAAATAGTCTTTGGCTAAACTATAGTAAACAAACCTATAATTCGCTATAGACTCGTCTGTTTCTATTGCACAAACCGATTGATTCGCAGATGTTTCAAAATCAACAATTGCGGATTTTGCGACAGTTGCTCCAGTCATTGCCATAACAACACTACCCTTACGAATAAGTTTTGCTGATGAGTTGTTATAACCCTCTGATGTTATATTACGTTCGGCTTTTGTAATAACATTGAAATCAATTTCACCAGACCTTATCCAAGGTATGTCTCCATCATAATATTCTAAATGTTGCGTGCTCGGAGTACCCCCTGCAAAAACATTAGAGCCAATTTCTCCTATAGTTTTCCATTCGACCATATTACATTTCCTCCTCTAATTGTCTAATTTCGGCCTGGAGTAGCGATTTCTGTACTCTAAAACTTTCTGCGACAGTGTGTTCTACACCCATCATTGTAAAGTTGTCATTCAATGTGGCAAGCATTGCCTTTTTTCGAGCAATTTCTGCCTTAACACGACGCCTATCACTCCGGCGAGTGTAGATATATGCCCAGCAAGTTACGATGAGGGTAGCAATCGCCACTATCAATGTCCACCCTTCTATTGTATTTAGTTCTTTCAATAAATCCATCACTTACTCTCCCAATTCTTTTACAATCTCATCAATCCTTTTATTTAACTCTTCGCCTTCGGCAATCAGCGTTTTCAGATGGGCATTCACCTTGGCGATGTCAATCACCTCGCGAGTATCCTCTTGCTCCACGTAGGACGAGACGGAGAGGTTGCTATCGTTCGCCAAAATGTCGGCATTGGGGACGAGGCGAGAGAAGTATTGCTCTTCCTTCCGTTCGGCAAACATACGGAAGATGTGGTCTTGATTGTCGGGGGTGAGGCGGTTCTTGTTGCCGTTCTTCACATACTCGCGAGAGGCATCGACGAAGAGCACCCGATTATCAGGACGCAATCCCTTTCGCAACACGATGATGCAGGTGGCGATGCCCACTCCGAAGAAAAGATTTTGGGGCAGTTGGATGATGGTGTCGATGCGGTTGTTCTCGATGAGCCACTGACGAATCGCCTTCTCCTTGCCGCCCCGATAGAGCACACCAGGGAACTCGACGATGGCTGCCGTGCCGCTCTCGCTGAGCGATGACAGCATGTGGAGCGTAAACGCCAAGTCGGCAGTCTTGTCGGGTGCCAGCACACCAGGGCCTGAAAAGCGGTCATCGTTGATGAGCAGGGGATTTTTCGAGCCTTCCCATTCGATGCTGTAAGGAGGATTGCTGACAATGGCATCGAAGGGTTCCAACTGGCGGTGCAAAGGGTTCACCAATGTGTCGCCCAACTGGATGTCAAACTTGTCGTAGTTGATGTTGTGCAGAAACATGTTGATGCGGCACAGGTTGTAGGTGGTGGGATTGATTTCCTGACCGTAGTACATCAGGTTGGGATTTTCCCGTCCGATAGTCTTCGAGAACTTGAGCAGGAGCGAGCCGCTGCCACAAGCAGGGTCGTACACCGAACGAATCTCATGCCCGTCGGCAGCCGCCAACCGTGCCAAGAGTTCGCTCACCTCCTGTGGCGTGAAAAACTCGCCGCCCGACTTGCCGGCGTTGCTGGCATACATGGTCATCAAGAACTCGTAGGCATCGCCGAAGGCGTCGATTTTGTTGTCCTGAAAATCTTCGCCAAGGTTCATGTCGCGAATCTTCAGCAGCACCTTCGCCATGTTCTTGTTGCGGGTCTTCACATCGTTGCCCAAGAAGATGCTGTCCACGTTGAAGTCGCTGAACAAGCCCTTCATGTCGTCCTCCGATGGGGTGCCGATGGCAGATGCCTCCACCTCCTTGAACACTTTGGCAAGCGTCATGTTCAGGTTCTCGTCCTGCTCGCAGGTCTTGCACACGTTCTGAAACAGTTGGGAGGGCAGAATGAAGAACCCCTTTTCCGCCACCATCTGTTCGCGTGCCGCCTCGGCTTCCTCGTCCGTCATGTCGGCATAGTCAAAGCCGTCCACCCCTGCCTCGGCTTGCAGGTGGTTGATGTAGTCGGTCAGGTTCTCAGAGATGAATCGATAGAAAAGGGTGCCCAGCACGTATGCCTTAAACTCCCATCCTCCTGCCTGACCTCTCAGGTCGTCCGCCATTGTCCAGATGGTGCGGTGCAGTTCGTCTCGTTGTTGTAGGTTGGACATAGATGTCTATAGGTTTTAGGGCAAAAGCACTTATCGGGCAACGGGCACTCACCACAACCACATAGACACGAAAAAGCGTGGACGCTTATCCGTGTCTGAGGCTGTAGGAAGATGCCCGCTCGCTTGATAAGTGAAATGTCCACGCCTAAAGACGCAGACATCAACACTTATTCTATAGCGAGCACGTTTTTGAAACTTCCTACATTTCAGACACGCCGAATAACTGCTAATGCTGTTATTATTTTAATAAGTCACACCGGCACCTCCGCCGAGGCATTACGCCAGTGATTAGTTGCAAAAGTACGGAGAATCTTTGGCACAACCAAATATTTTTTCTTCAAATCTCAAAAAAAGGTTTTGAAGTGTCGGGGAAAAGGCGAAACTTTGTGTAATCCCCATACGAAACACGCGTGAGCCGCTTGTTTCGGTAGCGTAATTACCTTGCAGGGTATAGCGTAATTACCTTGCAGGGCATAGCGTAATTACGTTGTAGGGTATAGCGTAATTGCGATAAAAGGCACATCAATGAGGTTTTCTTATGCTTTTCACCCCGTTTCCTCTTCTCTTTTGGCATTTTTTTCTGCTTTTTGCAAAAAAAACCTCATTCTTCGTGTCTAATTCCCAATAATTTCTTACCTTTGCACTCGCAAAAGAAAACGTATGCCCAGATGGCGGAATTGGTAGACGCGTTGGTCTCAAACACCAATGGAGCAATCCGTGCCGGTTCGATCCCGGCTCTGGGTACAAGAAAGTCCTCTGCAATCATGCTGTGTAGAGGACTTTTGTTGTCAATAGATAAATCTGATTCACAATGATGAAGACAAAATGGGTTATCTGGTTGGTGGTGATGCTTTCAGCCGTTGGTTTGCAGGCACAGGAGAATGCGAATGCCCGTCAGGCACGGAAGATGTTTGACGAGGTGTATCAGAATGTGTTTGGTGAGCAGGGGGCGACGTTGCACTATAATGTGAATGTGGCGAGCCTCTACAAGACGGAAGGCACCATCTGGTATAAGGGAAATAAGAGCCGATATCTCTCCAAGAACAGCAAGGCTTGGAATGATGGGGTGTCGGCGTATGTCATCAGAGGCAACAAGAAGGAGGTGGAAATCTATGATGCCAATTCTTCCAAGCAAAGCCGTTTCGGCGATGACTTCAAGTTTGAGCCAGAGAATTACACTTACCACATTGCCAACGACCCACAAGGTTATCTCATCACCCTCAAAGGCAAGAAGGGTGTGAAAGCGATGAAGGAGATTCGTGCCCTCATCGACAAGACCACTCGCTGTCCTCGTCAACTTCGTATCAAGGTGGCCTTCATTTGGGCAAATGTCCAAATCTCAGATTTCCAATCAGGTGGCATCACCGAAGATACCTTCACCTTCCCCCGAAATCAGTACAAGGGATATAAGATGATTGACAAGCGTGAGGAATAGGTCGATTCGGCCATGAGTTGCCGTTATGTCTTGAACTCATGGTGGCACAAACTCTTCTTTATGGTTAGTTCTCAAAGTTTGGACGTTCATATTCTACATGAGGTGTGTGCGCAATCCTCTCAATCATGTCGGCAGGCATGGGCTTGAGTTTCTTTTTCCGAACCAAGGCATTCATGCTACGGCGGAAGTCGTCGAGTTGCTCTTGTGTCAGATGATAATAATACTTTCCGTAGTCTTCAATCTCGAAATCACGGATGCGCAGGAATCCGAAGTGCTCGAAGTAGGGTGTCAGGTCGTAGCCGCTAACGAGAGAGGATTGGCGGATGAAGTTCAGGACGTAGGGTATGACGTTGGTGGAGTCGGGTTGTACCTCTGAATGGCGTAGCCGCTCGTAGAGGTCTGGAAAGAAATCGTTTTTGCCGACTTTGTCCGAACCCTGCTTGCCTGCTGGTGGTTGTTCGTTTGTAAAGTATTTGTAGAGTTGCAGGAACGGGCAGAGGCGTTCGAAGAGGTCAGCCGATTGTAGGATGCAGTCGTCGGTCGTCTCGTCGATGTAATGCTTGATGGCATTCTCCAACCCTTTGCGTTTGTTGGCATCCAGTTGGTCATAGCGATAACCCATGTGCATCACGTTGAAGTAGGAGTTGATGTTGTTTGTAACCTCTGCCATACCACCCCAACAGAAATAGGGATTCACTTGATGCTGGTGACCCCACTCGTGGCTAAGCCCCCAGATGGTTTCCGACTCGTTGTGGATGAGCGATTGGCAGTTGAGTAGTGAGGGTTCGTTGTCCACATGGGAACTGATGCCAAGCCCTCCTTGGAAGAGGCTTCCGAAGGTGAAGTTGACATAAAGTAACGTGCGGTTGCGAGGGATGCGACCATACTTCTCAAAGCCGACAAGCCTCTGTTCCCATGTCATCAGCGTATCAAGGATGTTCATATACTGGCGGTATCCGGGCGATTTGCCGTCGTCGGCCTTGCAAAACTCATGCATCCCCGCAGAGGTCCATACGGCATGGACTTTCTGGCTGACCAAATCGATAAAGCGCGATGGTGCGGCAGCTGTCATCTGGTGCATCTGCTCGTTGGTCATGTCGGACGAAAGGTAGCCGTTGACTGTGCCACCCACGAAGTGAACGCGGATGGGTGGGCATTCGTCAGCATGGCCATTGGAGAAATAGGACACATAGGCAAGGCCACTCCAAGGACTGTCGTATTCAACGATATTGGGGCCGTTTTTCAAGTGGAATGTCTGGATATCGGGGTCGCCACCGTTGAAATTCTTTCCTGTCGATCCCGTGTACCAAGCAACCACTTTCAAACGGACTTCCTGCTGTTCGCCAAGGCCGCTGACCATGACGAGATGATTCCCTGGTTCCATCAGGATACCTGTAACACCTTGTAGGATGTCGTAACATTTGCCGGGTGTCTTCCATTGCTCAGATAGCCATTGTGGCGAGTCATAGCATTCGTAGGTGGCCACCCGATAGGTGGTATTGTACGTGCCACACCGCAATTGCCTCGCCAACTCACGGAGCAAGGGAACCGTCTCATGCTCTATGTCTTCGTCTGTTACATTATCTTTCAGCTTCGTCAACAAGTCATCAGCAAAGAGTGAAGACGACCATGAGGTATTGTCATCCTGTAGGAACTTCATCTCGGCGCAGGAGCCCAAATCGTTGACACCGCTGAGTATGCGCACCCTGATGGAAAGCGGCTTTATCCCATCTTGGAAATGGACGGTTTTCCAATCCGAGTCGGGTTGCCAGTCGAAGTGTCCCACGAAACGCTCCTTTTCATCTTCTTTTGTTTTTACATAGACTTCCGCTTGGGTCACGTTGCCGTTGTAACCCACTTGTCGCGGCACATACACCATTCTGTCAATACGTTCCGTTCCTTCAAAGTCATAGACAAGTTCGGCTGGGGTATCTGGGGTTACTTTTTTGTGCTCCGGATAATAGGCGGTATGCCAATTGGTGTTTAGTTTGCCGTCAATCGTTGCTTCTACACCCGAGTCAAATGGCAAACCTTCTTGGTGGTTGTTGTCATGGCAGCGAACAGGCATGATGCGTGTGGAAGATGGAAGAGCCTCGTTGCATTTCTGCCAGATGAGTTCTTGAGCTGTCACAGGAAGTATGACAAGGGCAAACAGCATGGTGATGAAAGGCCGTAGGTAGGTGACGTTGCGTCGTGACTTGTTTTTCTTGTTCATGGTCGTCTTGTTTTTTTTACCTTTTATTTGAAGATATGCGAAACGTCGATGACTCGATATTTCGCCTGCAAAGCTACGACAAAATCACTTTTCCTTCCAAATATCTTTCCTGACATTTGTCTGACAATATAAAAAATAAGCTCATTTGTGGGCGTTGTTTTTGCCGAACGAAAGGTTCATGGCAATTATTTGTTGAGAAAAGATGAATGATTCATAAAGAATTAAGTTTGATTCTGTGGTAGTGACGGGGGAAAAGTGTGTCCTTTCAGCTCTTTAGATGAAAAAAGATGCATCTTCTTGATGTCAAATAGTTTTTTTGTTTTATCTTTGCAACAACAAAAAGGATGATTGTGGGTATGACAAAGGAATTCAGAAACTGTAAAGGATGAAGAAGGAAGGCTTTTGGCATAGGGCGTTTGACCTCTATTATGACGGGTTCCGCAACATGACGTTGGGGAAGACGTTGTGGGTGGTCATTTTGGTGAAGCTGTTCATCATCTTTGTGGTGCTGAAGCTGTTCTTCTTTCCGAACTTTCTGAAGGAGAACGCGAGGGAAGGGGAGGAAAGCGAGTTTGTAGCAACAGAATTGATAGAAAGACGATTCTGAGGTTTCATGGTTGTTCGGTTGGGTTGGCAAAGTGATTGCATAACCGTATGCCCCCATAATCGTACAACCGCACAATATACTAACTTCAATACCAATCAACACTATGAGCAACATTCTTTTAAGTATTGACGCTGGAACCATAGAGTGGTCAAGGGCGCAGTTTGCGCTGACGGCCATCTATCACTGGCTGTTTGTGCCCCTGACCCTCGGTTTGGCGGTTATCATGGGCATCATGGAGACATGCTATTACCGTACCCGCAACGTGTTCTGGAAGGATGCGGCGCGGTTTTGGCAAAAACTGTTTGGCGTGAACTTTGCGATGGGCGTGGCGACAGGCATCATCCTCGAGTTCGAGTTTGGCACCAACTGGTCAAACTATTCGTGGTTCGTGGGCGACATCTTCGGTGCTCCCCTTGCTATCGAGGGCATCGTCGCCTTCTTCATGGAGAGCACCTTCGTGGCGGTCATGTTCTTTGGCTGGAAGAAAGTCTCCGCTGGCTTCCATCTGGCGGCGACGTGGCTGACGGGTGTCGGAGCCACCATTTCAGCATGGTGGATACTTGTGGCGAACGCCTGGATGCAGAACCCTGTGGGCTGTGTGTTCAACCCCGACACGATGCGCAACGAGATGGTTTCCTTCGCTGAGGTCGCCCTTTCGCCCTTTGCCATCGACAAGTTCTGCCATACGGTCATTTCGGCATGGATTATCGGAGCCGTGTTCACGGTGGCTGTCTCCTGTTGGTATCTGCTGAAAGGCAGAGAGAAAAAGTTGGCGGTGGAGAGCATCAAGATTGGTGCCATCGTGGGACTTGTGGCATCAGTCGGTGCCGCCCTGTCAGGACATCAGTCGGCTTTCCGCGTGGCGAAGGTGCAGCCGATGAAGCTGGCGGCAATGGAGGCTCTCTACAACGGTGGAACTGACCAAAGTCTCACGGGCATCGCCTTGGTCAACCCCTTCGTGCAGCCCGACTATGCGAACGAGGCAGAGGCTCCACTGAAGATTGCCGTGCCCTACGCCCTCTCTATCCTTGCCACCAACGACCCACATGGTTATGTGCCGGGCATTAACGACATTCTGAACGGCTACACTCGTCCCGACGGCACCATCGAACCCTCTGCTGACGAGAAAATCGAACGTGGCAAGAAGGCCATCGATGCTCTGGCCGCCTATCGTGCTGCTAAGTTTGGCTCCAGCGACGATGGTTCCATCGCGGCTTCCCACTTGCAGGTTCTGCAAGAGAATATGCCCTACTTCGGCTATGGCTACGTGCAGGACAAGGCTGATTTGGTGCCCTTCGTGCCCATCAATTTCTATGCCTTCCGTGTCATGGTGGGTGTGGGTTGTCTGCTCATCCTCTTCTTCATGGTGGTGCTCTTTTTCGCCTATAAGAAGGACATCGTGATGGCTCCCAAATGGCTGCATTGGGTCGCCATTGCTATGGTGCCCTTGGCTTATATCGCCTCTGAGAGTGGCTGGCTCGTTGCAGAGTTTGGCCGCCAACCGTGGACGATTCAAGACTTGCTGCCCACGTGGGCATCTGTGAGCAACCTGCAATCGTCCAGCGTGATGCTCACCTTCTTCATCTTCCTCATCCTCTTCACCACGATGCTGGCAGTAGAAATCAGTATTTTAATGAAACAAATAAAGAAAGGGCCTGAATATGAGTTATGAATTTTTACAGCAATACTGGTGGTTCCTCGTTTCGTTGCTGGGAGCCTTGTTGGTCTTCCTGATGTTTGTGCAGGGAGCTAACTCCTTGGTTGGTTCTTTGGGTGGTGAGGCCGAAGGACGTCGGCTAATCATCAACTCCACAGGGCGCAAGTGGGAGTTCACATTCACCACGCTCGTCACGTTCGGCGGTGCGTTTTTTGCCTCCTTCCCATTGTTCTATAGCACCTCATTCGGCGGTGCCTACTGGCTGTGGATGATTATCCTGTTCTCCTTCGTGTTGCAGGCGGTGAGTTATGAGTTTCAGAACAAACTCGGTAACCTGTTGGGTGCCCGTACCTTCCAGATGTTTCTCGTCATCAATGGCATTGTGGGGCCGCTGCTCCTTGGCGGTGCGGTTGCCACTTTCTTTGAAGGCTCGAACTTCATTGTGGCAAAGGATAACCTTACGGGCATGCAACCCGTCATCAGCCAGTGGGCAAACGCCTCGCACGGGCTTGATGCTCTGCTCAATCCGTGGGTACTCGTCTTCGGATTTGCTGTGTTCTTCTTGGCACGCATCCTCGGCATCCTCTATGTGATGAATAATGTGAACGACGAGGACATCCGTTCGCGCGCTTCCGTGCGGTTGGTGGGTTCCACCATCGTGTTCCTCCTCCTTTTCGTGGCATACCTCGTCCATCTGCTCATGAAGGATGGCTATGCTTACGATTCTGTCACGGGTGTTATCTCCATCGAACCGCTGAAGTATCTCAATAACTTCATGGAGATGTGGTACTTGCTTGTCCTCTTGCTCGTAGGTGTGGTGCTCGTCCTTTATGGCATCATCCGTACCATCATCAGCAAGACTTACATTGGCGGTATCTGGCCAGTCGGTATCGGTGTGGTGCTTACCGTCCTTGCTCTCCTGCTTTGTGCGGGATGGAACAACACCGCTTACTATCCTTCCACAGCCGACCTACAGTCATCGTTGACCATCGCTAACTCTTGCTCCAGCGAGTTCACGCTCCGCACGATGGCATTCGTCAGCCTCCTCATCCCCTTCGTTCTTGCCTACATCGTTGTCGCTTGGCGCAAGATAGACAGCAAGAAACTCGACAAGCAGGAAATCGTGACGGATGAAGCATATTGAATAGATTATTATACAAAAAAACGGAGGCGTCAGTGCCTCCGTTTTTTGTATGAGATGAAGTGATGTTTAGTTCATCTTTTTGATGAGTTCCATGCCTCTTCGTATCGCCTCTTCGTTCATGGGGATGAGTTTGTGGTGGCGTTCGGGCAGGGCTTTGTGAAGTCCTTTCACCACGTCTTCGACGGTGGCGATGGGGCGTACTTTGAGGTAGCCACCGAGGACGAGCATATTGAACACTTTGGAGTTGCCTGTGCGGGCAGCTTCTTCCATTGCGTCGATGCGATAGACGTTGATGTCGTCACGCTTGGGCGGTTGGATGATGGAGTGCCCATCGTAGATGATGGCACCACCAGGTTTCACTTGTGGCTCGAACTTTTCGAGAGAGGGCTGGTTGAGCACGATGGCGGTGTCGTAGGAACTGACGATGGGTGAACTGACCATGTCGTCGCTCACGATGACGGTCACGTTGGCTGTTCCACCGCGCTGTTCAGGTCCGTAAGCGGGCATCCAACTCACTTCTTTGCCCTCCATGATGCCAGCATAGGCAAGTATCTTGCCCATAGAGAGGACTCCCTGTCCTCCGAATCCTGATATGATAATTTCTTCAGTCATAGTTCTAAGTTGAAGAGTTAAAAAACTAAAAGTGAAAAATTTGCTACTGCGAGTGTGTGCTACCCATTGATAAACAGCTGCGGTAGCAAATTTTTCACTTTTCATTTTTCGTTTACTACTGTATTCTTTAAGTCACCCAAAGGGTAATAGGGAAACATATTATCGACCATCCACTGGTTGGCTTGTTCGGGTGTCATCTTCCAACCTGATGCACAGGTGGAGACGATTTCGACAAGGGAGGTGCCTTTCTTGTTCATTGAATTTTCGAATGCCTGACGAATCGCCTTCTTTGCCTTGCGGATGTTAGCAACGGTATTGACTGCTTGACGGGTCACGTAGCAGGTGCCTTCAAGGTTGACGGCAAGGTCGGTGATGTGAAGCGGATATCCGTGAAGGTCTGCCTGACGACCGTATGGGCAGGTGGCGGTCTTCATGCCCATCAACGTGGTGGGTGCCATTTGGCCGCCCGTCATGCCGTAGATGGCGTTGTTGATGAAAATCATGGCGATGTTCTCGCCGCGGTTGAGCGCATGAATCGTTTCGCCCGTACCGATACAAGCCATATCGCCGTCACCCTGATAAGTGAAGACGAGCTTGTTAGGCCAGAGGCGTTTGATGGCAGAGGCACAGGCTGGAGCGCGTCCGTGGCTGGCTTCAATCCAATCGACATCCACATAGCGGTAGGCGAACACGGCGCATCCCACAGGGCAGATGGCGATGGTGTCTTCTTCCATGCCCATCTCTTCGATGATTTCGGCTACGAGTTTGTGAACCACGCCGTGGCTGCAACCAGGGCAGTAGTGCATCGGCGTGTCGTTCATCAAGGTCGGTTTGCCATATATTCTGTTCTCGGGTATGATGAGTTCTTCTCGTGTCATAATTTTCTTCCTTATTTCATCCAGTAGCCTTTGGGCCAGTTGTTACTCATTTTCTCGCGTGCCATGCTTTTGAAGTCCTCGACCACTTCCATTGGTGAGGAGACCATGCCACCAGAGCGTCCAGAGTGGAACACGGTGGCTTGACCTTCGGTGGCGAGACGCACGTCGTTAATCATCTGTCCCTCGCATTGCTCGACGCAGAGGATGCTCTTGATGCGTTCAGACAGTTGGCTGATTATCTTGTTGGGGAAAGGCCAGAGGGTCTTGGGGCGGAGCATACCAATTTTCACGCCTGTTTCGCGCAACAGGTCAACCGCCTTCATGCTGATGCGTGACGAAATGCCGTATGCCACAATGAGGTATTCGGTGTCGTCGTCCACACGGTAAAGTTCGTAATCCACTTCCTCTGCCTCCACCTGATGGTACTTGGCAGCCATCTTCTGGTTGCGCTCCTCCATCACAGCCGGATCGAACTCCAGCGTGGACATGAAGTTGTACTTGCGGTTTTTCAAGCCAATACCGTTGGTTGCCCAAGGGCATTGCTTGGCGATTTCCTCGTCGGTGCGGCGTGGACGATAGGGAGGAAGTTCTACTTTCTCCATCATCTGTCCTATCATACCGTCTGACAGCACGATGACAGGCATTCTCCACTTGAAGGTCAATTCGGCAGCCTTGCCCATGCAGTCGCACATCTCCTGCACACTGTTGGGGGCGAGCACGATGGTGTTGTAATCACCATTGCCACCGCCATAGACTGCTTGATAGTAGTCTGCCTGACCTGGTTGGATGGTGCCCAAGCCAGGACCACCACGACCGACGCTGACAATCACGCCTGGCAACTCATTGCCTGCCATATAACTTAGTCCTTCCTGCATCAAGGCGATGCCTGGGGAGGAACTCGATGTGAACACCAATTTGCCAGTGCAGCCTGCACCGTACAGCATATTGATGGATGCTAACTCACTCTCTGCCTGCAACACGACCATGCCTGTGGTTTCCCAAGGTTTGTCGGCGGCGAGCGTTTCCAGCACTTCGCTTTGTGGGGTGATAGGATAGCCAAAAAAACCGTCGTAACCATAGCGGATGGCGGCCTTGGCGATTGCCTCGTTGCCCTTCAGCAACACAAAATCTTTCTGGTTGTCCATTCTTTTACTCCTCCTTTTTCTTATAAACTGTGATACACCCATCGGGGCATACGATGGCACAACTGGTACAACCGTTGCACTTCTCCCAATCTGTCTGTTCGGTATAGTTGTAGCCCTTGTGATTGACGGTGGCACTCAGTGTGACAAGATGTAATGGACATGCTATCGTGCAGAGGTTGCATCCCTTGCAACGCTCGATATCTACAACGATAGCGCCTCTCATTTTTGCCATAATTATAATTTATTTTGCTTTTATTTCCTTCTTTATGGGTTGAATCTGTCCTTGCAGTAGAACTCGATGATGCTCATGGCCATACGGCGCAGTTCGACTGCTTCCGATGCAGGGTTCAGCCGGATGGCCTCGGCGTAGGAATCAAGACAGGTTTTCCAATCTTGACGTGCATAAGCAGCCTTGCCTTGCCGAATCCACTCCTGTTCTGTCATCCCTTTCCTCAACTGTTGGTCGTCACCCATTTATTTTCTTTGCATCATTGTTACGAATTTCTACGCGACGAATCTTTCCAGAGTGAGTCTTGGGTAGTTCATCCACAAATTCGATGATGCGTGGGTATTTGTAGGGGGCTGTTGTCTTCTTCACATGGTTTTGTAGTTCCTTCACCAAGTCTTCGCCCGCCTTATCTTTCCATTCCTTGCCTAACACGATTGTGGCTTTGACCACCATGCCTCGAATGTCGTCAGGAACTCCCGTAATGGCGCATTCCACCACTGAGGGATGAGTCATCAACGCGCTTTCCACCTCGAAAGGACCGATGCGGTAGCCGCTCGACTTGATGACATCGTCGGCACGCCCCACGAACCAGTAGTAGCCGTCCTCGTCCTTATAGGCCAAGTCACCTGTGAAGTAGTAACCGTCGTGCCAAGCCTTGTTGGTGGCCTCGGGGTTGCGGTAGTACTCCACGCACAAGCCAATGGGCTTCTTGCGGTCGGTGCGGATGGCTATCTGCCCCTCTTCACCCACCTCAGCCTCGGTCAGGTCGCTCTTCAGCAGATGGATGTCATATTGCGGCATGGGCTTGCCCATCGAGCCAGGTTTTGTCTTCATCCACGGCGTGGTGCCGATGAGACAGGTGCCCTCGCTCTGTCCAAAGCCCTCCTTGATTTCCAATCCTGTGATTTCGAGGAACTTGTCGTAAACAGCAGAGTTCAGCGCTTCGCCCGCCGTGGTCACATGCTCCAACGAACTGAGGTCGAAGCGGCTCAAGTCCTCGCGAATCATAAAGCGGTAGATGGTGGGTGGTGCGCAGAAGCTGGTGATGCGGTATTGTCCCACTTTCGTCAGGATGTCGGCAGCATTGAACTTTTCGTGGTCATATACGAAGAGGGTTGCACCGGCTATCCACTGACCATACATCTTTCCCCATGTAGCCTTGGCCCAGCCCGTGTCAGCCACCGTCAGATGCAAGCTGCCAATGTGCAGGTCGTGCCAGTAGGCTCCCGTGCCGATATGCCCCAGTGGGTAGGTGTGGTCGTGAATCGCCATCTTGGGCTGTCCGTTGGTGCCCGACGTGAAGTACATCAAAATATAGTCAGAAGACTTGGTCACGCGCTCCTTCTTGTATTCGGGCGACACTCGCACGCCAGCTTTGAAGTTGTCCCATCCCTCGGGCACGACGGGACCGATGCTGATGCGGTGTTTCAAGGCTGGGAATTCGGCATGCGCTTCGTCCACATGGCGCAGAATCTCAGGGTCTCCCGTTGCCACAATCGCCTTCACGCCCGCAGCTTTCACACGGTAAACGATGTCCTTCTTGGTCAGCAGGAAAGATGCGGGGATGGCTACAGCACCAATTTTGTGCAGTGCCAGCATCGTGAGCCAGAACTGATAGCGACGCTTCATGATGAGCATAACGAAGTCACCCTTCTTGATGTCCAACGAGAGCAGGTAACTCGCCACTTTGTTGGACTCACGACGAATGTCAGCAAAAGTGAATCGGCGTTCTATCCCCTTGTCGTTGCACCAGAGCAGGGCAAGGCGGTCGGGAGTCTCTTCAGCCCATGCGTCCATTACGTCGTATGCAAAGTTAAAATTTTCGGGAATCACGAACTCAAAGTTCTTCTCGAAATCCTCTTGAGAGATGAAGGTTGACTTTTTCAGGAACCTGTCAAGCATCATATTGGTCATATTCTGTCTCTTTCTGTCACTTCTGATGGGTTGGGTACGACACGCACATCTCTTTCGTAATTGTGTCTGTGTTTTGCCGTACAAAAAATGCACACTCAGTCAATCGAGTGTCGTTTTCGGCTTCAAAATTACACACAAATGTCGGTTTGAACAAATAAAAAAGATATAAAAATGAGCATTTTACACATACTTTTGCCAAGTGTGTAAAAAATGGCGAAAAAAAATGCACACCTCAAAAAACGATGTGCAAAAGGTGTGGTAAAAGGCGGCTACGTCTAAATGATAAAAGAAAAATGATAAAGGGCGAATGGTATATCACTTACCATTTTCATCTTTCACTTGTCATTTATCATTTATCATTTAGTGGAGCGCATTTACTTTTTAATTTTTTCACTTTTCGTTTTTCCTTTTTCGTTTCATTTCGTACCTTTGCACCCATGAAAAAGTTTTTTGCGCTCTTAAAAGACAAGCCACGGCTCTACAACATCGTGGCAAACGACGATACACCAGCGGGAAAAGTGTTCGACATCACCGTGATGGTCGCCATCGTCATCAGCATCTTGGTTGCATTCGTTGAGAGCAAGCCAGCGGTAGTGGGACATTTCAAGACTGTGCTCACGGTGTTGGAGTATGTGCTCACTTTCTTTTTCACCATCGAGTACGTGTTGCGCCTCTACTCCTCTCCCGACACCAAGAAGGAAGCTCTTAACATCTTTAGTATCATTGACTTGTTGGCTATTCTGCCTCTCTATCTTTCCTTCATACCCTGCCTTTCCACCACGCGCTACTTCTTTATTCTGCGTGTCTTCCGTTTGATGCGCATCTTCCGAGTGCTCCGTCTCTTCACCTTCATCAATGAGGGATTCCTGCTTTTGGAGAGCATCAAGAAGAGTCTCCACAAGATAGCGGTCTATTTCCTTTTTGTGCTCATCCTCGTTACCATCCTCGGCACCATCATGTTCATGGTGGAAGGAGGGCAACCAGGCACCCAGTTTACAGACATCGGCACCAGCATCTATTGGGCCATCGTCACCCTCACCACCGTGGGCTATGGCGACATCACCCCTGTCACGCTGATTGGACGGATGCTTTCCAGCTTTATCATGATATTGGGTTACACCATCATCGCTGTGCCCACTGGCATCGTGTCTGCCACCATGATTGACACGACCAACAAGAAGGGCAGCAACGGCAGGTGCCCGCGTTGCAACCAAAAGACCGACCTCAAAGCTAACTACTGCAAACACTGTGGAGAACGCCTATAGGCTATACATCGACGACACCCTCCACGCCATCACTCCCAGGCAGCTCCAACAGGCCATCGCCTCCCTGCCCGAATGGCGACGTGAGAAAGCCCTGCGCTTCAAGCACGAACAGGGACAGAAGGAATGTGCATTCTCCTACCTCCTGCTCTGCCGTGCCTTGCACGAAACGTATGGCATTGACGAGCAACCCAACTTCATCATCGGGGAGCATGGCAAACCCGAATTATTCTTCTCCGACACCCCATCCGGCTCTTCCCCGCAGGTGGGGGTAGGGGAGAAGCTTCATTTCAACCTCTCCCATTGCAAAGCCGCCATCGCCTGTGTGATTTCCTCTCATGAAGTGGGGGTAGATGTCGAGAGTATAGGGCGTTTCAAGGACCCCCTTGCTCGCCATGTCCTCAACGACGAAGAGTACAACCATGTCATTTCCTCTTCCGACCCTCAAACAGCCTTCACTCGTTATTGGACACAAAAGGAGGCCATCGTCAAGCTCACGGGTCGAGGCATCGACGATGACCTTAAGAATCTTCTTCTAAAATATAATAATGTGTCACTCCACACCGAGGTGTATCCCCAAAAGGGTTACGTGGTTAGTGTGGCAGAGGGGAATCTTACTGAATCCCTTTCCCCTAAAAACTTATGATGATAGACGAAAAAAGGATGGACGCGCGTCCATCCTTTTTTCGTCTATCGGTCATAAGAAATCATATCGGGACGACTTCCAATGGTCGCTTGGGTGCTATATTTGTGTGGTTATTGTTGGGTCAAGAGAAGTGCTATTTCCAACATGGATGTGAGGGGAAATCGATGTGCCCCACGTCGGTCGACCGACGTGGGGCACATCGGTTGACCGACGTGGGGCACGTCGATTTGGAGGTCTCTGGGGCGTCATCTTGCCGTCCTCTGGTTCGTGTCTTCTGATGAAGACTTTTCATAGGGATGAATGGGGACGTTTCAGTGGAATGTTTGAAGACGTTTCGGAGTATAGTTTTAGTAGTGCATAAATTCCGAACTTATAAACCTAAGGTTCGGTATGGTGTAGAAAAAATTTACTGCCAAAAGGCTCTTTTTAGAAAAATTTTCTGAAATTGGGGCTTCTTCTTGTTGCATCTTTCCATGTCCTTTACCTTTGCACCCAAAATGATGGCTCGAAGCGCTTCATCCGCCACGAAAGCGTAGAACTGGCACTCGTTTGGCTATGTGGGGGGACGAGCAGAATGGAAAAAAGACTTTGACTTTATCAGTATGAAAGAGACAAGACATATTATCTTGGCAGACAATCAGGACATCACGCGGTTGGGGTTGAAGACCCTGGTGGGGATTGCCCTGAAGGATGTGGAGGGGTTGACGGTGAAGGAACTCAGCCGCAGGGCGGAACTAATTGCGGAACTGAAGGAGAACCCTTCGTCGGTGGTGGTGATAGATTACACGTGCTTCGACTTGGGTAGCAGTGACGATTTGCTGAACCTGAGCGAGCGTTTCCCCTTCGTCCTGTGGGTGGTGTTCTCCGATGAGTTGACGGAAGGGCTGATTCGTCGGCTGAGCGTGGAGCAGCAGTTCAGCATGATTCTGAAGGGCGATTCGGCGCAGGAAATCATCACCGCATTGAAGTGTGCGGTGACGGGGGTGCGCTTTCTTTGCCATCAGGTGACGAATTTGTTGCTCATGCCGTCAGCGCTGCAAGAACACGGGGATCCGCTCACAACGACCGAGCGCGACGTGTTGCGTCTCATCGCGCTGGGCAAGTCGGTGAAGGAGGTGGCGGCAGAGCGCAATTCGAGCATCCACACCATCGCGACGCACAAGAAGAACATCTTCCGCAAAATCAAGGTGAACACGGTGTATGAGGCGACGAAGTATGCCTTGCGTGCCGGATTGGTGGAGATGGTGGAATACTATATTTGAGACCCCTTCTGCCCTTCGGGCATCTCCCCCTCTATGGGGAGAACCATGCGGGGTGTGAAGATAAAATGTAATGTAAAATGGATCAAGAAAACAGAAGTGAAAGTCTGTACAGGAACCGTCCGGATGGTTCTCCCCTTGGGGGGGTGAACCGAGGGGGAAATGTCCGCAGGACAAAGGGGGTCTGTACCATAGCAATAGACACGCCGCTGCCTCGGCAGGATGCTTACGGGGCGATTGCGATGCCGGTGTATCACACGGCAGCGTATGAGTTCAAGACGGCGAAGGATATGGCGGATGCCTTTTGTGGGCGTGTCGTCGCCCCCGACTATTCGCGCATGATGAATCCGACGGTGATGCATCTGGAGGACACGGTGAGGGCTTTGACCGATGCGGCCAATGTGTTTGCTTTCGGCACGGGCATGGCGGCCATCACCAATGCTTTGCTGGCGGTGGTGGAGGCAGGAAAGAACATTGTTACGTCCAACCACTTGTTTGGCAACACGGTGGGGCTGATGAAGAACACGTTGGGGCGGCTTGGCGTGGAGACCCGTATGGTGAACTTGCTTGACCTTGAGGCCGTGGAAGCCGCCATCGATGAGGGGACTGCCTGTCTTTTCTTGGAGATTGTGACGAATCCGCAGATGGAAGTGGCCGACTTGGCTGCGCTTTCCGACATCGCTCACCGGCACGGCGTTCCGCTGATTGCCGACACAACCATCATCCCCTTCACTGAGTTTAGTGCTAAGGCATTGGGTGTGGATATTGAGGTGGTGAGCAGCACGAAGTACATCTCAGGCGGCGCAACCTCGTTGGGCGGGCTGGTCATCGACTATGGCCACTTCCTGCAGGTGGGGGTGCGCATCCGCTCCGAGTTGATTTTTAACGTGGGCTGTTATATGACTCCTCATGCGGCGTACATGCAGTCATTGGGCTTGGAGACGCTGGAGGCTCGCTATCGGGTGCAGTCGGCCAATGCGCTGGCATTGGCAAGGAAGTTGCGGGGTGTGCCTGAAATCAAACGGGTGAACTACATCGGCTTGGAGGATAATCCTTTCTATGCCTTGGCTCGCAGGCAGTTTGGCGAAACGAGCGGTGCGATGCTGACGATTGACCTGGCGGACAAGCGGGCTTGTTTCCACTTCATCGACCATCTCAGACTCATCCGAAGGGCGACGAATTTGTTTGACAATAAGAGTCTCGCTATCCATCCTTACAGCACCATCTTTGGTCCTTTCAGCCGAAGCCAGAAGGAGGCGATGGATGTGAAGGACACCACCATCCGCCTCTCTGTGGGGCTGGAAGATGTGGAGGACATCTTTGCGGACATCGTGCAGGCGGTGGAGAGCCTACCATAAACAGGGTAGGGAGATTACCATACAGATGGGATTTCGGGATTGGCTGAAAACAACGAACTTTGCAGCAGATTTAACGACTAAAAAAACTTCATACAACTATGGCAAGAAAGATAGCAAACAGCTTGGTGGAACTGATAGGCAGGACACCACTGTTGGAACTCTCAAAAACAGAAAAGAAGCAGAAGCTTCAAGCGCGGATATTGGCGAAGCTGGAGTATCTGAACCCTGGCAGAAGCGTGAAGGACCGCGTGGGTTATGCCTTGATAGCGGAGGCGGAGCGACAGGGCTTGCTCAATCGTGGCACCGTCATCATCGAGCCTACCAGCGGCAACACGGGTGTGGCGCTGGCTCTGGTGGCTGCGCGGCGTGGCTACAAGCTCATCCTGACGATGCCCGACAGCATGAGCATTGAGCGCAGGACGCTCCTGAGGAGCCTTGGTGCAAGGCTGGTGCTCACGCCTGCCTATGAAGGGATGCCGGGCGCCATCCGCAAGGCGCAGGAGTTGGCTGCCGAGATTGACGCGTTCATTCCCCAACAGTTTGTGAACGAGGCTAATCCGCAGATTCACCGTGAGACGACCGCCAAGGAGATTTGGGAAGACACGGCTGGGAGGGTGGACATCTTCGTGGCTGGCGTGGGTACGGGCGGCACCATCACGGGTGTGGGCGAGGTGCTGAAGGGGCTGAACCCCAGGGTGAAGGTGGTGGCTGTGGAGCCAACGGACTCGGCGGTGCTGTCGGGTGGCAAGCCTGGGCCTCACAAGTTGCAGGGCATCGGTGCGGGGTTCGTGCCGGAGGTGCTGAACACGGCTGTGTATGACGAGATTTTCCGTGTGAAGAACGAGGATGCCTTCGCCGCGGCCCGTCAGTTGGCTAAGACGGAGGGTGTGCTGGTGGGCATCAGCAGCGGTGCGGCGGCTCATGCCGCCATCGAGGTTGCCCGTCGCCCGGAGAATGCGGGCAAGACCATCGTGGTGCTGCTGCCCGACACTGGCGAACGCTACTTGAGCACGCCGCTTTTTTCAGAGGAATAGAATTTGTTATAGACAAAAAACTTCATTATCATGGCAAAATTGATTGTAAACGGTGGGGAGCAGGAGGTGCTGCTCCCTGCCACGGTGGCAGATGTCATCAGAGAGAACCATGTGGCTCAGCCTGACATGGTGAGTGTGCAGGTGAACGAGGAGTTCGTTGACCGTGAGGAGTTCTCGACGCTTCAGCTGAAGGACGGGGACGAGGTGGATTTCCTTTATTTCATGGGAGGAGGTGCGTATGTTTGATTTCTCAGAAGAGGAGCTTCAGCGTTACTCGCGCCACATTCTCTTGCAGGACGTTGGCGTGGAGGGGCAGGAGCGGATTCGGCAGGGCCGGGTGCTCGTGGTCGGGGCTGGCGGACTGGGCGCGCCGGTTGCGATGTATTTGGCTGCGGCGGGCGTGGGCACCATCGGCATTGTGGATGGCGATGTGGTGGACTTGAGCAACCTGCAGCGGCAGATTATCCACACCACGGCGGACGTGGACAAGTGGAAGGTGGAGTCTGCCAAGGAGACCATCAACGCCATCAATCCCCACGTGAGGGTGGAGACTCATCGCGAGTTCCTGATGGCGGACAACGCGCTCGACCTTGTCAGGGAGTATGACTTCGTGGTGGACGGCACCGACAATTTCCCCGTGAAGTTTCTGATTAACGATGCCTGCGTGATGGCTGGCAAGCCGTTCAGTCATGGCGGCATCCTCAGGTTTGAGGGTCAGACGTTCACGCATGTGCCGGGCTCGGCTTGCTACCGCTGCATGTTCAAGTCTCCGCCGCCACCGGGAGCGGTTCCCACGTGCAGCCAGGCTGGGGTGCTGGGCGCCATCGCCGGTATGCTCGGCACGATTCAGGCTGCGGAGACGCTGAAGTTTCTGACGGGTGTGGGCGAGCTGCTCACCAACAAGTTGCTGACTTTCAACGCGAAGACGATGGACTTCCGCAAGATTAACGTGAGGAAGACGGACAAGTGCCCCATCTGCGGCGCGAACCCTTCGGTTAAGGAACTGATTGATTATGAACAGGCCGCTTGCGACCTCAAAAAGCATTGACACATGGCTGAACAGAAGAAACTTTCATTGATTGCCTTCTCGGGCGACTTCGACAAGCTGACCGCTGTGTTCACCCTGGCGACGGGTGCGGCGGCGGTGGGGTATGAGGTAAACATCTTCTTCACCTTCTGGGGTTTGGATGCCATCAAGCAGAAGCGGGGGCGCAGCTTCACGGGGGGCAACTGGCTGACCAAGATGTTCGGCTTCATGATGGGCGGACTGAGCGCGACGCCGACCAGCCGCTTCAACTTCTGGGGCATCGGGCCACGGTTGTTCCGCCACCTGATGAAGAAGAACAATGTGGCGACGCTGGAAGAGCTCGTCGATGCCGCCAATGCGCTGGGCGTGAACCTCTATGCGTGTGAGATGGCGATGCACGTGCTCGGGCTGGAGAAGAGGGACTTCATCCATGAGGTGAAGGACGTGCTGGGCGTGGCTACCTTCCTGCAAATCAGCGAGGGAGGACAAACTTTGTTTATATAAAAAATGTATCATGTACCATTTACAATGTACAATTTAGGCTGACGCGATGCAAGCAAGCCGCATGGCAAATTGTACATTGTACATGCTAAATTGTAAATGAAATCATGGCAACTCACACACTCGACATCACGAAAGAGCATTGTCCGATGACATTCGTGAAGACAAAGCTCAAGCTGGCACAGTTGGCGGCCGGCGACACGCTCGAAGTACTCCTCACCGAGGGTGAACCTCTGGAGAACGTCCCCCGCTCGGCCAGGGAGCAGGGCTACAATGTCCTCAGCGTGGAACACGTGGAGGGCAACGTACACAAAGTAACGATATTGAAGTAAACACATGAACGTAATCATCACCGAATCGACCTATCAGTCCATCCTGGCACAGGCGCAGAAGGATGCACCCGTGGAGTCGTGCGGCTACCTGCTCGGCACGGACAAGGAGACGGCAACGGAGAACTATCCCATGACGAATGCCGACCACTCCGAAGAGCACTTCAGCTTCGACCCCAAGGAGCAGTTCGCCGCCATCAAGTATGCCCGCAGGAAAGGGCTGACCATCGTGGGCAACTGGCACAGCCATCCAGCCTCTCCCTCGCGTCCGTCGGAGGAGGACAAGCGGCTGGCGCTCGACCCCAACATCCTCTACTTCATCCTCTCGCTGGCAGAGGAAAAGCCCGCACTGAACGCCTTCCGCATCGTGGACGGCGAAGTGAAGGAGAAGTATCCGCTGAGATAATGGTAAATCATCCAATTGTAAATAATAGTAAATCATTAAACTGTAAATTTAATCATGGCAGACAACAACATTCAGCGCAGCATCACGACTGCGACAGCTCGCAAACTGGCGAACACCACCAAGACCCCTCCACAGATGGGCAGTATCACACCGAGGCTCCTCCTCAAGCTCCTTCCCTGGACACAGGTGGAAAGCGGCACCTACCGCGTCAACCGCACCAAGGTGGAACTGAAAAAGGCGGAACGCATCGAGATTCAGTACTTCGACGGCGTGCCAAGCTTCACGGCGAAGAACCTCCGCGCCATCCCGCTCTTCCAGAACATCAAGCAGGAGATCGTAGCACGTTTGGCCCGTAACTTCGTGCCCGTGGAAGTCGCACGCGGCAAGAACCTCGTCACGCAGGGCAAGGACAAGCAGCGTTTCTTCATCGTGGCAAATGGTCAGGCCGAGGTCATCAGCACAGGCACTCACGGCGAAGAACTGCGCATCGCACTTTTGGGCAACGGCGAGTACTTCGGCGAGGCCGACCTCCTGAGTGCCGCCGACTCCACTGTCAGCGTCCGCTCCGTCACCGACTCGGTGTTCCTGGTGCTCGACACCCCCGTGCTGGAGTCGCTCATTGAGGAAATCCCCGACTTCCGTGAGCAGTTCACGGGTGCCGTGGACAAGCAGCTGCGCCTCAAGGCCACCGTCAACGAGCATGGCGAGAAGCACATCGACCTGGTGAGCGGCCATGAGGAGGACAACATCATCCCCGAAACCTACATCGACTACGAGGAGAACCCCACGGAATACTCGCTCAACACCCTGCAGACCGTGGTGCGCGTACACACCCGCGTCAGCGACCTCTACAATGCCCCCTACAACCAGCTCGAACAGCAGCTCCGCCTCTCCATCGAAAGCATCAAGGAGCGACAAGAGTGGGAACTCATCAACAACAAGAAGTTCGGTCTCCTCGCCCAGACAGCCCCAGGCTACAAAATCAGTACACGCTATGGGGCTCCGACTCCAGACGACTTGGACGAACTGCTTTCACTCGTATGGAAAGAACCTGCCTTCTTCATCGCCAATCCACGCGCCATCGCGGCCTTCGAGCGCGAATGCACCTGGCGTGGCGTGCCTCCTGTGGCCATCGACCTCTTCGGCACCAAGGTCATCACTTGGCGCGGTGTGCCCATCATCCCATCTGACAAGGTGGAAGTGAAGGGTCAGTATCTGACCAACCGCGGTGTGGGCACGACAGACATCATCCTCGTGCGCACAGGCGAGAAAGAGCAAGGAGTGGTAGGTCTGCACCAGGCAGGCATCCCAGGCGAAATCGCCCCAAGCCTCTCAGCACGCCTCATGGGTCTCGACCAATACGGCGTGGCCAGCTACCTGCTCACCAAGTACTTCAGCCTCGCGTCTCTCACCGACGACGCCATTGCCGTGCTGGAGAACGTGGAGGTAGGCTACTATCATGACTATCAGCACCGTAATAAAATAGAAAAGTAAAATGTATCTGAACGAGTTAGATAAAACGGGATTGCTCAGCCACGCTGACGAGGAGCTCTTCAAGGGTGTCGTCGCTAAATACTTCTCGGACGACTCCCCCCAGCCCCCAAAGGAAGAGGACTGTCGCGGTGTCTCTCTGCTGAAGGAATTGACTTCTCGTGGCCAACAAGGCGGTAGCCCTCTCCCTTTGGGGGACGGGGGGCTTTCCTTCTCTGACAATGGTTTCGGCATCGGCATTCCCGAGACGGACATCGTGCGCAACCTCCACTACGACGAGGCTGACACGGTCAGCACCGACGAAATTCGCAAGCAGTTCCCCATCCTCCACCAGAAGGTGAACGGTCACGACCTCGTGTGGTTCGACAATGGGGCGACCACTCAGAAGCCGCTGCGTGTCATCGACGGGTTGAGCGAGTTCTATAAGACGGACTACTCGAACATTCACCGTGGTGCCCACACCTTGGCAGCTCGCAGCACCGACCAATATGAAGGAGCCCGTGAGAAGGTGGCACACTTCATCAATGCCCCTGCCAAGGAGAACATTCTCTTTGTGCGTGGCACGACAGAAGGCATCAACCTGGTGGCACAGACGTTCGGCAGAAAGTTCTTGGAAGAGGGCGACAACGTGATTGTCTCCACGCTCGACCACCACGCCAACATCGTGCCGTGGCAGCAAGTGTGCAAGCAGCAAAAGGCAGAACTCCGTGCCATCCCCATTGACAAGAACGGTGACCTCATCCTCTCGGAACTGGAAAGGCTCATCACGCCACGCACCAAGTTCATCAGCGTGGGGCACGTCAACAACACCTTCGGCACCATCAACGACGTGGAGAGCATCATCCGCACGGCACACTCCCACAACATCCCCGTGCTCATCGACGGCGCACAATCCATTGCCCACACGAAGGTGGACGTGCAACACCTTGACTGCGACTTCTTCGTCTTCTCAGGCCACAAAATCTATGGGCCTTCAGGCATCGGAGTGGTGTATGGCAAGAAGGAGTGGCTCGAACAACTGCCGCCCTGGCAGGGTGGTGGAAACATGATTAAGGACGTGACCATTGAGCACACCGAGTTCAACGCCCCACCCGCACGTTTCGAGGCAGGCACACCCAACATTGCCGATGCCATCGGACTGGGCTATGCGCTTGACTTCGTGCAGAGTGTTGGCATCTACAACATCGAACGCCACGAACACGAACTCACCGAGTATGCCCGTCAGCAGATTAGCCGCATTCCGGGCATCACCATCATGGGCAACCCCAAGAAGCGCGTGAGTGTCATCTCTCTCGACATCCCCGGCATTCCCGCTCCCCAAGTGGGACAACTGCTCGATAAAGAGGGCATCGCTGTCCGTGCAGGTCATCACTGCGCCCAGCCAGCCCTGCGAGCCCTCGGCTACGAGATGTCAGTACGTCCCACGTTTGCCGTCTATAATACCAAGGAGGAAGTGGACCGCCTGGTCATCGCGCTTCAGAAGATTGTGGCAGACGTGCAGAAACGATAATATGGAACTTCTATCATAGGGCTTTATGCCAAGATGAAGTTTTTTGTCCGCTCCGTGCTGTCTGTGAAGATAGCACGGAGCTTCTTGTCATGAAAGTCCCTCAATGAGTCCGTTGACGATGTCGATGCGTTCGGCCTGTGGCGACTTGCTGAGTCCAGGCATACGCATGATGTCGCCAGCGATGGCCACAATCATCTCGCTACCAGAGTTGATGACGAGGTCGCGGATGTTGACGTTGAAGTCTTTGGGGCATCCGTAGAGGGCTTTGTCGGCTGAGAAGGAGTACTGGGTCTTGGCAATGCATACGGGGTAGTGCTCCAAGCCTATCTTCTGGATGCGAAGGAGCTGCCTTTCAGCGGCCTTGCTGAAGGTGACGGTTGCGGCTCCGTAGATATTCTTGGCGACTTTCTCTATTTTTGTCTTGATGGGGTCGGTGTCGTTGTAGGTGAAGGTGAGTGGTTTGGCGGGACGCTGCTCGATGGTGTCAACAACCACTTGCGCCAGTTCAGTAGCGCCAGTGCCGCCTTCGAGGAAGGCGTTGTTGACGGCAAATCCCACACCGATGTTCTCACAGTGGCGGCGTACAAGTGCCAGTTCCTCGTCGGTGTCGGTGGCGTAGCGGTTGAAGGCAACCACCACGCTCTGTCCGAAGCTCTGCATATTGCGGATGTGGCGGTCAAGGTTTTCGCAACCCTTTACGAGTCCCTCCATATCAGGTTCTTTGATTTTATCGACAGGCACACCACCATGCATCTTCAGTCCTTGAGTGGTGGCGACGATGACGGTGAGCTTGGGTTGCAGTCCACTCTTGCGGCACTTGATGTTGAAGAACTTCTCGGCTCCGAGGTCGGCACCGAATCCAGCCTCTGTCACCACGTAGTCGCTGTAGGTCATGGCCATGCGTGTGGCGATGACGGTGTTGCAACCGTGGGCGATGTTGGCGAAGGGGCCACCATGCACGAAAGCAGGGGTCTGTTCGGTGGTTTGTACGAGGTTGGGCTTGATGGCATCGAGCAGGAGCACGGTGATGGCTCCATCCACACCCATGTCCTTCACGCGGAAGGGGGTGTCATCCATCTTGATGCCGAGGATGATGTTGCCAATGCGCCGGCGCAGGTCGTCAACGTCAGTAGCAAGGCAGAGTATTGCCATGATTTCGGAGGCTGGGGTGATGTCGAAGCCTGTCTCGGCGATGAGTCCGTCGGACTTAGCACCGAGTCCTGTGACGACGAATCGGAGATTGCGGTCATTGATGTCGAGCACTCGTTTCCAGAGCACTTCCTTCAAGGCAAAGCCTTCCTCGCGGTGCATGTAGATGTAGTTGTCGAGCAGGGCGGCAATCATGTTGTTGGCAGAGGTGACGGCATGGAAATCGCCCGTGAAGTGGAGATTGATTTTTTCCATGGGCAACACCTGGGCATAGCCACCTCCTGCAGCTCCACCTTTCACGCCAAAGCAGGGACCCAGTGATGGCTCTCGCAGGGCGCATACGGCTTTCTTCCCGATTCTATTCAGTCCGAGCGCCAATCCGATGCTTACTGTTGTCTTGCCAATGCCAGCCTTGGTAGGGGTGATGGCGGTGACGAGGATGAGGTTGCTCTTGGCCACTTTCTTCTCGTCAATGAGGTGGTTAGGCACCTTGGCAATGTACTTGCCATACTGTTCCAGCTCGTCAATTGGAACGTCAATGTAGCGTGCAATGTCCTCAATGGGTTTGAGTTGACATTCACGTGCAATTTCGATGTCTGTCTTCATATAAAAATGAGGGTTTTAGGTTAGATGCCACAAAGGTAGTCATTTAAGTGAAAAGGGGAAAGTGAAACGTGAAAAATCTGTGATGGGGGCACAAAAAAAGGCACAAAGTCCGAAGACCTTGTGCCCATTATCAGAATTTTACGTCAAGTTCTTTTACTTCACAAACACTTTCTTCACTGTTCCAGCTCTCTTCACGATGTTGATGCCCTTCTGGAGACCATTGAGGCGAGCACCAGTGATAGAGTAGATGGCAGTTGCCTTTACAGAAGTTGCCGTCTCAACGTTGGCAATAGCTGTAGTTGGATCCCAACCTTCGTTGTTGCCTGCCTTGTCAAGTGTCAGCGTGAAGTTGTCAGCTGAGAACCATGCGCCTGTGAAGGCATCTTCCTCTGTCTTGTTGACGAATGCGTAGTCGCAAGTTACACCTACAACGAGAACGTGGTTTGTCACCTCGAACGAAGCGATGGAGTTGTGGAACCAACCACGACCGTTGCCGCTGTTAGCCTCGACGATGGCAATGTTGGCCTTCTGAGCATCTGTCAAGATAGGATCTTCAGCCAAGTAGTCTTCAATCTGGTCTCTGAGAGGATAGAGTGTGCCGTCGTCAAGTGTTCTTGCTTTTTCGATTGGCATACCGCTGGCAATCAGTTCGTCGATAGCATTCATCCAGAGTTCACCGTAGATGTCGGCTGCTGTGCTGATGGAGTCACCACCTGCCTCTGCCTGGAGAGACTTGTCAAGATACTGTGTCAAGTTGGTGTTCACATTCTTAGCCTCGGCAAGAACTGTTGTTGCTGTTGGGTCGAGAGAGAGCACTTCAGTGTCGCCTTCACCGGTAGTGATAGGAGCCTTGTCGGAGAGGAAGAGGTAAGCACCTGTGCCAGGAGCACGCATGATGTTCTTGATGGTGTAGGTACCGTTAGGCACGTCAAGCACTTGATACCAAGTGGCGCGGAGACCACCTGCCGCATTCCAAGTATCCATGTAGTAACCGGAACCGCCATCATACTGCTGGCCAGTCTTGGCACCATTGCCGTCGCCCACAATCTTGGAAATTGTCCAGCCCTTGGCGTAGGTGTCGTCGATGGTTGGGTTGGTGATGTATGCTGTTACGTCGGCACCATCAGAGATGTCGATGTCAGCCATTTCAGCCAAGTTGATGGCCTTCTTGAGGTAATCTACCTGTTCATCAAGGTATGCTGTGCTGTCAGTATATTCAGCGAGAGCTGCAACGACAGATGCGATAGTGCCTTCGATGACAGCCTTACCATTGGCAGCAGAGATGGCAGCCTTGGTTGCCTCAGCGCTCTGGAGTGCTGGGATGAGGGTGTCACGGTAGTAACGGAGAATGGTTGTGATGGCACCTGTGTTCTTGTAGGTAGCCTCAGCCGAACCGAGGTAAGCAGTCATGTAGTCAACAGGAACCTTCACAAGTTTGGCAGCGTCTGCAGAGTAGTTGGCGTTGTTGGCCACAGAATCCTGCAGGGCAGCGTATGTGCCAACCATGATTCCATTGTACTCCTTCTCAGAAGCCTCGGCAATATCAATGGCTGCATTGAGCGAGTCAAGGTTTTCGATAGCCTTGGCAGCAGCGATGGCTTCCTTCACGGCAGCTTGGTCGGCTGCGAGGTGCATAGCCTCTGCGATGGCATCAGCCTCGTTGTAGCGAGCAGTGAGTGCAGCAGCGATTTCCTCGTCGGTTGCCTTGCCGTAGTACATCAGGCGGAAGTTCGTCACACAGAACCAACCTGTCTGGTCAGTGCTGCCGTCAAGAGCAGAACCCAATGCACCAATGGTCAGTTTGCCATCGTTGACAAGCACCTTCTCGGTGGTCAGGTAGTCCCAAGTACCCGTGTTGGTGTCGTCCCAGTTGCCCGAGGTGAGCGATGGGGAAACGGCACTGCCAAGATTGCTCTTCGCATAAACGTGCTGGTTGCTGACGTAAGCAGACTGAGTGATCATCTCTGCGCTGACTGTGTAGTAGCCATTAGGCAGGTCAACCAGGTCGGTTGCCACAGCTACGTCATCTGCATTCTGACGCCAAGCATTCCAGCAGACACGACCCTGTACGAAGTTCAGACGCTGGTCGCCTTCTGATGTGCCAGCCTTGTACCAACCTTCGCTGGTGGCATCCGATGGAGCAGAACCTGCGGTGTAGTCAGCTTCGTTTGGATAAGTCACTGATTCGATGGCACCATCAGCGTCGCGTGTGATGGTTGGAGTAGCCTTGGCTGTCGTGAAATAGGGGTTCTGTATCAAGAAGCTATAGTCGGCAGGGTTGTCAGCGGTTGCTTCCTGAGACATATAGTAAGCCTGCATAGCTTGTGTCAGTTCGTCGATGATGCCTTCAATTAGGTCAGAGGTTGCGTCATCCATTTCAGTTGCGATGTCTTCAAGAGCCTTCTCGAAGTCGCTAATGCCAGGATAAGTTTCGGCAGCATCCAACAATGCTTCAGCCTCTACCATAGAAGCTTCGTAGGTCTCGAGGGTTTCCTTCAAGTCAATCATCATCTGCTTGAATGCCTTGATTTCCTTGAGTGCTGCGGTCATGGCCTCTTCGCCGTCGGCATCTTCTGCCTCGCCAATGGCATCGCTCATCTCGTTCAACAGGCCTTTGTAGTTAGCGTATGGCTCTTCGCCCATCATGTTGTAGAGTTCATCTACTTCGTCTGTGATATCGGCACGGAGCAACTCTTCAGCATCTGCATCACCAATGCGGTAGAGCTTGATGGCATCAATGCAGAGGAATGGGTTGCTGCCAGAACCACCGCTTGACTTGAAACCAAACTCAATGGTGAAGTCGGAGGTCGGGGTGAACTCAATGACGTGCTTGGTCCACTCGGTGTCGTTGAAGCCCGTTTCGTCCTTGAACTCATCCTTGCGGCATACAACTCGTGAAAGGTTCTCACCGTTGGAAGCGGATGGGTTGAGGTTGATGGCCCAGTACTCCAAGCGGTACTGTGCACAAGGAAGGCTCACCACCTGCTTGTAAGTGGCAGCACCGCCCCAACCTGCACGCAGATAGAGGAAAGCGATGTTGTCGTCGCCATTGTCTGTTTCCGGCTTAGATGATGGTGGGGCAAAGAACGTGGTTCCGTCATCAGCACATGGTATGGCTGTATTTCCCAAGTCATAAGGCATGGAACCGAAGTACACCCATTCTGGAGAATCGCCACCATAAGGGTAATAAGACTTTCCTGTATAGGATTGGTCACCTTTGGTCCATCCTTCAATCTGGCCAAAGAAACCATTCCATGCAGGAGACATACCGTCAGGACGAGTGCCTCTACCAAAGGCATACACAGTGCTGTCGGCAGCAAGATAACCATAGCTTCTGGAAGACAATTCCTTGTCTGTGTTGACGATTTCCTTTGTGGAACCATCAGAAGTCCATGTCAAGTCCTCATCAAACCCAGGATTGGTGATGTAATTGGTCACATCCTCTTCCTGTCCGAAGACATTCACTCCTCCCAGCAAAAACATTGCTGAAAGTGCAAGCGTAAAGATTTTCTTCATAAAAGTTAGATCAGTTAAAAAGTTAATAAAAATATAGAATTTGTAAAAGTACTTTTGTCATGAGTTTGTTTGAGTCGCTACCCAAACATTTTGGTTGCAAAGAAACGAAAAAAGAGCGAAACCGCAAAAAGGTTTCGCTCTTTTTTTGTAATTATTCTCTTAAAAAGCCTATTTCATCAGTTTAATTGTTCCTTTTTTGCCGCTTTCACTCTTGATATAGAGCAAGTAGAGGCTCTTTGGCAAGGTTGTCTTGGCAAAGGAGGACTTCACGCTGCCCATCGGACAAGTGAACGAACCAACAGATACACCGTTGAGGCTCACTACTTCTACAGTGACGGTCTCGTCTGCCTTGATGTTTCCGATGCCTGTGATATAGGCATCATACTTCTCCTTATTGAAGCGGACGAAGAGCAGACCCTCAGCAATGCGGCTGGTGTCCCAATCGCAGTAGGCAAGTTCGGGCAGTTCGAAATTGAGGTCGCCTGTGATGTTGACGGTCTTGGCATCAGTCCATACGTAGAAGGAATCTGCTACGGCTTCGTCGGTGGTCGGCTCATAGTTGTTGTAGAGGAATGGGGCGATAGTGGCACCTGCTGTTATCTTCAGCGTACCCATGTTGGTCAAATAGGAGTTCTGTGGGGATGTGGTGGCACTTTTGCGCAGACCTACGATAATTTTCGACTGAGCGCCAAAGGTCACATTCTTGCCGTTGAAGTCGATGGCGCCAGTCACAGCGGTTGCGCTCGAACCTGGCTGAATGGTACCATTGATGGTGAACGAACTGTTTGTCAGAGGAGTGCCCGACTTGGTGACACCCGTGAGCACAGCGTCCTTATCTACGGTGAGTGCGCCCTTGCCGATGAGTGCGCCCGAGTTGATGTGCAGTTCACCGCCACTCACCTTGGTGGCACCAGTGTTGTCCCATACACCCTTCACGGTCATCTTGCCTTCGCCTATCTTGGTGAAGTTGTCGCTGGCAGTCACGATACCATCAAAAGTGAAGTTCTCGTCATTGCCCACTTGCCACGTGTTGGCGCTACTTGACACGCCATTTTTGAATGCGGCGAATCCTCCAAGCGTACCAGCACCTGTCACTTGACCAATTTTATAGGTCTTGCCTGAGTTCAGTACGATGAAGTCGGTTGGGATGTTGAACGTAGCTTTCGGAGCACCTGTATTGGTGTCGAGGGTGAACACACGTCCCGTGGCACCATTTGACATGGATTCGTTGTAAGTGGCACCAATGACCACCGTTCCCTCAAAGCCGCTCAGGTTGAGTTGCAGCGGAGTACGGGTGGCGTAGTAGTTGGAGCCTTTTTCTGTAGCGCAGTAGATGGTAATCTGGCCTGAACCTGTAATCTTGTTGGTGTGCGTCTGGCGGTTGATGGTCGTAAGACTTGCTTTGGCACCAGCTTCCACCACAATGGGGGTGGTCAAGAAGGCTAAGCCTGTCAGGGCACCTGAACCTTTCAGTGTGGTGGTCTTCGTATAGGCTGTACCGTAGTCAAATGTGCCAGCAGCTACCACCAGCTCGGAGGCGTTGAGGTTGCCCTGCATGGCAAATGTGCCAGCGCCTTTCTTGGTGAGTGTCGTGCCTTGGATGGCTTTCTCCATCGTGAACAAGCCAGTGTTGTTGATGACACCACCTTCTTCTCCTTGTACACGGATGGGACTACCCATTTTCACGGTTCCTGTAGTCTGCAACTCAGCACCGTTCTCGATGATGAACTTGTTGGCTGCCGTTGTTACACCGCCCAAGTTGCCGTATGCTTGTGTGGAGTTGGCAAGGCTGCTCACCTTGGTGATGCCACCTCTCAGGTAGTTGCCTCCTGTGTAGGTGTTGTCGCCCGCCATCGTCACGGTGCCCGTGTTTTCCTTCACATAAGCTCCTGTGGTGATGATGCCGTTACCCTTCAAGGTGTAAGCCTTGGTGTTGTTGAAACGTAGTGTGTCTGCTGGGAGTTCTGCCCCGTCTTGCAGGGTCACGGTGAAACTCTTCGCCTCGTCGGTGAAGTTGATGATATCGCCTTCTACGAACATATCGGGTGTCTGCTCCCCGTCGCTTGCCAAGTAGAAATTTTCTGTGTTGGCATAGTCCCAGATGGAGGAGCTTTGTCCTGTCCAGACAATCTCGCTGGCACCACGCACAGCACCCAGCACAAGGTAGATGTCACCCTTTTCGTCCAATTCCAAGCCTGCTTTGTGGCTGGTTATACCCTCGATTTTGATGCTGGCGAGGGAGCCAATGAGCGAGTCGGTATGTGCGATGAGGTAGCGTCCAGGTTCCAGTGTCTCGGCCCCATCGGCCTTGTGTTCCACCACTTCGATGACAGGCATCAGATAGGCAGGACCATAAGTCCAGTTCTTCTTCTCTATGCGCAGGGTGGCAGCCTTGATTTGGTCGGACTTCATGCCGTCTGAATAGACATCCAGCATCAAGCGGCTACCAAATCCCATGTAGTAGGTGGAGTCGATGGTGATGGTACCCATTGAGTTTTCACCACCAGGGCGAATCACTGACCCATAATCAGCCTTGACAGACTTGAACTCGGCTGTTGTTACATTCGCGTTGAGTTCTCCAAAGCGATTCAGCCAGATGGGGGAGTTCTTGGCGGAGCCGTTGAAGTTGATGGTACCAGCCCAGATGTTGGTCTCTCCTGTGTAGGTCATGTCGACTTTGGGCAAGGTGAGGATGCCATCGCCTTGCTTCACCACCCGGGTCGCCCCAGTGAGGGCACCACCTTCTACGGTACAGGTGAAGTAGTCATAGGTAATGGGAGTGGCTTTTGTCGTGGCGTTGCTGGCTGCTGAACCTTGCACCCAAGAGGGCACGTTGAACGTAATCATGTAGGGGCTTGCACCCTCTTGGATGGTCACCTTGGTGTCGTTCGTCTCACACACCAACAAGTGTTCATTCGTCGTGCTGATAGTGCCTCCATTGACCACCTCAGTGCGACCCGTCATCGTGTATGGTGGGGGGGCTTCTGTGATGCCCTCCAGTTCGCCGAGGAAGTAGCTCTTGTGAGGGGGTTGGTTGTAACCCATGCTTTGCCAAACCATTGCGTTGCGGTATTGATGGTCGTGCCAAAGGGTTGGAATGCGGTATTTGGTGGAGATGGGAGTCGTATAGACCAAGATGGCGGTGTTGTCGCTCTTGCGCATCACCAGTTCCTCGCGCCAATCGCCAAAGATGTCGGCAATGGCACCTGGATTGTTCTTTGTCCAATTGTTACATTTGGAATCTTGGAAGTTCCAGCGTCCTGCCCCTGCGGGTTTGTAGATGGCACCATAGCCTTCAGTGCCTGGACTGTCGAAGTATTCGTCCAACAAGTCACCGTCCCAGTAGATGCGCTGATTGAGGTCACCCCAACTGATGAAAGCATCGCCATTGAGGGCGGTGATGAACTTGTCGGCTACCGAACTAATCCAGTTTGACGATACGCTGCGTCCCACACTGCCGGGATAGTCGTTGGTGAAGTTGCCCATCAAGGCACGACCATCGTCGCCTCCGGCATCATGTTTCACATAGATTTGGCTGGTCACCGCATTGCGATAGTTGCAACCATAGTTGGCACGTCCCTCTTCCAGGCAGGCAAACTGCTCCTCATACTTGCGGTAGGGGTCGAAGTCTGAACAGTGTTGTGCATCGCCGTGTCCGTAGGAGGTGGTGGAAAGTCCCAGTCCATTGTCGTCGATGACCATTGAACCAAAGATAATTTCGTCTCTGCCATCCCAATCCACATCGCCGATGGCAAAGTTGTGGTAGCCATTGCCATACCAAGGGCTGCTGCTGTTGGTGCACTCCCAATACCAACGTTGTGTCAGTTGGTGGGTGATGGGGTCAACATCCAGTGCCGTGAACTTATGTTTGGTGTAGCATCCACGTCCGAGGAAGATGCTGGCTTTACGTCCGTCGAGGAACGGAGCACCCCAATAGTGCTTTGTGGAACGGTGTCCCACAATGCCTGTACCCCACCAGTCGTCAGATACACGTGTCAGTGGATAATCCATCCAGAGCGGATGGCTCTCAGGGCCAATCTCGTAGGGCTTGCCTGTTGCACCTTCCAGATAAAGGAGGTATTCGTTGCCCGAAGAGGTATATTCCACTCCGTTCCAACGGGTGTCCACACTGGCGGAGCCAATCAGTTGTGTGGTGCCGTCGGCATAGTGGATGTAGGCGTTGTCCTGAATGCGGAGCAACACTTCTGCCTTCCCGTCCATGTCCCAGTCGTAGCACACACAGTCCCACTGCTCGTCAGCACCAGCCAGCATATTGGGACCAAGGTCTATCCACCAAAGACGGTTGCCCTTATGGTCGTAGCAGTCGAGCACGTGGAAGCAGTTCTTCTGCGATACATCAGATGCCACACTACATGGTCGTTTCGCGATGAACTCCACTACGCCATCACCGTCGAGGTCGCCCAGCGAGATGTCGTTGATGGTATAATTGGAAGTCACGTCAGTACCGTCACGTCCTGTAATTTTCTGTACGGGGATGGTCAATACACCGTTGTTCCAACGGGTCACCTCCGCGCATTTCTCTTGTTCCACACCCTTCACTACTGCTGCCACCTGATATTTGCTGGTGGCTGTGCCGCTGGAATGGCTGTAGTTTGACACTTTCAGTCCTTCTTGCAGCAGGGTGCCATTGCAGTACAGATTGTAAGTCACGTCGTAGTATTCTTCGCCAAACACGCGCCAACTTACGAAGTTGCCTCCCGAACTGCCAGGCACGGCGACAAGACCACGATCCAGCTTGTCTGTGAATCGCTGCGCAAAGCCAAGTGCGGCAGCCATGACAAGGACAAGGGTTAAAATAGTTTTCTTCATCATTGTGTTGTAGATAGATTGAGTTAGTGTTCGTTTTATCTTATATATAGGTATTTTATCAGTTACACGGTTATAGGTATATTATTTGTTTGATTTGTTTGGATAGTTTGGATAGGATAATATATACGTTAAGCCGTGGCAAAGGTAGGAAATGTTTTTTTATTGAGCAACCATTTCGAGCAAATCTTTACCCGTCAGCTTGTAACTCATGTCTGTTCCTGCCAGAATGTTGTCTGCCAAGTTGCGTTTGGTTTGATGCAGACGGATGATTTTCTCCTCGATGGTGTTCTTGCTCACCAAGTGATAGACTGTGACGGCTTGTGTCTGTCCGATGCGGTGGGCGCGGTCTGTCGCCTGTTGCTCGATGGCTGGGTTCCACCAAGGGTCGAGCAGGAACACATAGTTCGCTCCTGTCAGGTTCAGTCCTAAGCCTCCTGCTTTCAGACTGATGAGGAACAAGGGATTCTCTCCTCCTTGGAAAGCTTTCACCATCTCTGTACGCTTCTTCACAGGCACACTTCCGTCGATGTAGAAGTATTTCATGCCCAACCTGTCCAGTTCCTTCCGGACGATGTCGAAGAAACTGACGAACTGACTGAACACCAGTGCCCTGTTGCCACCTTCGATGACTCCTTGCAGCAGTTCCACCAAGGCGGTTATCTTCGAACTCTCTCCTGTCCATTTCGGCTCAATCAGTTGAGCACTGCAAGCCGCTTGCCTCAATCGGGTGATTTCTGCCAACACGTTGAGGTCTAAATCGTTGCCAGCTGCTTTCAGCATCTTTTCTGCTCTCACACGGATGCTCTCATAGATGGCCAACTCCTCATGGCTCAGCTCCACAGAGTGATAGATTTCCATCTTTTCGGGCAGTTCCTTCAGTACCGCCTGTTTCGTGCGCCGCAGCATGAAGGGATGGACGATTCTGTCTAACTGCTCCTGCTTCTCTTTGTCTTGATACCCCTCAATGGGCACGATGAACTTCTGTGAAAAGTGTTCATACCCTCCCAGTAATCCTGGGTTGACAAACTGGAACAGGCTCCACAACTCGCCCAAGTGGTTTTGTACAGGTGTGCCTGTCAGCATCACGCGGTTGTCTGCTTCTATCTTCATAGCGGCGGCACTCGTCTTTGCACCTCGGTTCTTGATGATGTGTGCCTCATCCAGGCAAGCCACATTCCAGTGCTTCTTGGTGATGACCTCCTGGATGCTCAGCAGGATGCCGTAGGTGGCCACCACCACGTCGCCTGCCTTGGCATCGTTGATGACTTGCTCGCGTTGTTGGGCGAAGTTGAGAATCTGTACGTTCAGCGTCGGGGCAAATTTCTCCAGTTCAGTCTTCCAGTTGGGAGCCACCGATGCAGGAGCCACCACCAGCGAAGGCCCCTCTTCCTTCTTCAGCAACAGAAACGCAATCGTCTGAATCGTCTTGCCCAGTCCCATGTCGTCAGCCAGTAATGCGCCTGCCCCCCAGCTGTTCAGTCGCGCTATCCACAGATAGCCGTCTTGTTGGTACGGACGCAGGGTGGCGTTCAGTTCCTTGGGAATAGCAGGACTATAATTCGAACCATCGATGATGCGCTGACGGATGGTCATGAGTTTTTCATCCAGTTGTAGTTCGATGTCTCCGTGCAGTACATCTTCCCCCATCAGTGCCGCACTGAAGGGCGATATCTTGATTTTTCCACGTTCACGGTTGGCGATGGCATCCAGTGCTTTGAGCTGCTGCTTCAGTTTCTCGCTCAGTGCCAGAAACTCTCCGTCGCCCAACTGTATGTATTTGCCTCGGCTTTTCCCCACCAGTTCCAGCAGTTCGCTGATGCTCATGCGGGTCGTCTCGTCAATGTCGATGTCGCCCTCGATGTCGAACCATTGTCCGCGTGCCTTCACCACACCATTCCATGTGCTGACACCGCGCGTCAGCCGTCTCACTTTCATCATCTGTCCTTCAGGCCACTCAGCATAGAAAACTTCGCTGTGTTCCTGTATCATCAGCACAAGGTCGAGCATAAACTCTGGCGGATAGGTGTCTATCGCCCGATAGTCAAGCCCTTTGCTGTCCCAAAAAGAACGCACCAAATCGAGGTACGACCGTTCCATCTCCATGTTGCGCTTCACCCTGGTGCGCCCCTCCTCATTCTCGTCTATCACGGTGCTGTCGCCTTCTCCTAACGGGTAGGTACGCCGTCCGTCTGCCAAGGGGCGCACAAACACCTCAACCTCCCAGTTTCCTCCTTGTCTCGGGCTGAGTTTAAAGCCCACGTTCCATTGCCCTTCCACGAGGGGTAGGGTGCTGCCACCTTCAATAAGCGACGAGTGCAGTTCCACCTTGCCGCCTATCTTCGACAGTAGGCTTCGCAGGGTGTCCTCTGCCTCCAGCGGCAAAGTGCCCAGTTGTAGCAACTTTACGTAATAGTCTCTGATTTCGTTGGGGATGTTGATGAGGCTGTAGTGGGTGGGCGAGTCTTCCACAATCACAAGGTCGTCCTTCGCTTTGCCTACTGGCACATTCGACTTCACCACAAAGCGCCCCCCCTCGTTCTCAACCATCAGGTAGGGCTGGTCACGCTCCACCTTTGCTTGTTGGAAAGGGGCATTCTTCCCCACATACAGGCGGTTGTCATCCACCATTTCTTCTATCACGTCTTCTAATTGCAACTCCCAGTGGTCGCTATGGTTGAGTTTTGCCAAGATGCGGCGGTCGGCATTGTTCATGTACTCCAAATCTCCCTTTCTGTAACGCATATCACTCAACCGCTTGCCGTTGCCCCATTGACCATTTTTCAGCCGTGTCTGCTCACGCACCTGGATGGTATTAGAATCGGCAGACTCTCTGATGTACATGAGCCGGGTGTCCTGCTCCTGCTGCTCCAAAGGCTTGTTGCCCACTGCCTCGTCCATGAGGCTTTCCAGGACAAACTCCCACTCAGCCTTGCGATAAATACTGGTTAAGGCTGGACGATTGCCATACAGACGGCGCAGTTGTTCACGCTCAGCATCATAGAGCGGCAGATATTTGGACATCTCATGTCGGAGCAAAAGCAAATTGGGCATACATTCGTTCACATTCATGGATAACGTTGATATCCCCAAGTAGTTGGCAAGTAGAAAGGCTAAATGCCGGTATAGTGGGGGACGTTTGCCCGTGGTGGCATCCTTGTAGAGAGATTCGACGTTCTGTTGATGCATCGGCTTGTTGATATTGCAGAAGTCTTCTGCCAACACCTTGGCAGGCAGCAACTGTCCCCATGTACGTGTTTCCAGTTTTGCGACAAACTCTTTCAGCCTCGTCTGACACGTTTGCACCGCAGCTTCGTTCCCCTTCTTGTTCTCATCCACCACCGTCATGTAGGCAACAACCAGCAAGAATGACAGCAAGCCGTCTTGATAGACGTCTTTATACATCTCCGACCTGTTCTGCATCTTCAATGACATACTGAACCATCTTGCTGCTTCTGTCGCATTGCCGGCACACAGATAACGCAATGCCCCCTGCGTCAATCCTTCAGCCATATTGGTGAATAAGCCGGAGTCAGACACTTTCCCTGTCGCAATATAGTCGTATAGATCCATCATGGCAAACAGGTGGCCTCGCGTGCTTTCAGTGATGGCGTGATAATTTTGAATAAGCAGCATGATGGGGGTGGTGTCTGCCACTATATCATGTTCGACGAGGTATGTGGACACACCCGTAAAAAAGGATGTGAACGTGTCTGGCAAGAAATTTTCTATGAGAGGCATAAAACGCGGCTCTTGAACAACACTATAGAAGAGCTTGGCTTGTTCAGGGCCAATCACGTTGGCACTCGTGCAGGACTGATAATCGTTTTCCACCAATTGGCGTACAGCATACCGTACGAACATATAGTTTTGCGACTGTATATGTCTGCATTTTTGGAGTGCCAACAAGATGTCTTTTCTGTACTCATACAGATACCAAAGAGCTGGCACAATGTCGTCAGACGTGACAGTGGTGATGGCCGACCCCGTGTACCAGTCTCGCCCCCCCATCTTGAAGATGCCAGCCTCGAACAGCTCCGTCTGTGCTTGGTCTCCCTCGAAGATGGGGAAACAATAACGTTTCAGGTAGTAGAGATTTTCGTCCATCCGCTTGCCTGACCCAAGCGCAATCTCCACATAGTAGCACAACAATCGCTGTGCATCCTCACTCAGTTGTTCGTATTTGTCGAAAATCATCCTTCTTTTTTTCTGATTTGGGAAATTGTGCAAAGTTACGACTTTGTCCGCACACGGCAAAATGTTTCACCTGTTTTTAATGGTTCATGCGCACCTTGGAGGGTTGTAACCCACAAAAAAGCCTCCCGTTTTCCTGTTGGAAAGGGAGGCTGTTGCTTGTTCCGAGAGAAATGTGTTACTTGCGAGTCACGTAAGAGCCGTCGCGCGTGTCAACCTCGATGAGGTCGCCCTCGTTGATGAAGAGAGGCACGCGGATTTCCACGCCTGTTTCGAGTGTGGCAGGCTTGGTGGCGTTGGTGGCAGTGTTGCCTGCAAAGCCTGGCTCAGTATAAGTCACCTGCAGGACAACCTTTACGGGAGCCTCGGCGGTGAGGATGGTGCCTGTTGACTCGTCGATGGATGCCATGACCATCGTTTCACCCTCCTTCAGGAAGTCGCCGCCTGTAATGACGTCCTTTGATATGTTCACCTGCTCGTATGTGTCTGTGTTCATGAACACCAGTTCGTCGCCCTCTTTGTAGAGGAACTGGAACTGCTGGTGTGATACTTGCACATCGTCCAGCTTGGCAGACACGATCCATGTGCGTTCCAGCACACGACCATCCTCCACGTTGCGAAGTTTTGTGCGCATCACAGTATTTCCCTTGCCTGGCTTCACGTGCAAGAAATCGATTACTACATAAATCTTGCCATCGTCAAGACGGAGGCATACGTTCTTCTTGATGTCACCTGCTAAAATAGCCATAATCTAATTTACGATTTTAGTATTTACAATTTACAATTCTTGTTGAAATCGGGTGCAAAATTACGGATTTTCACGAAAATGGCAAAAAAAGTTTGCGTTTTTTGGGTTTTTCTTTTGCTGATTTCTCGAAAATCACTAATTTTGCAGTCGTTTTCCGTGAAACAAACAATAAAAAACATATAAAAAGATGAAAAGAACATTCCAACCTCACAACAGAAAGAGGGTAAACAAGCATGGCTTCCGTCATCGTATGTTGACTGCCAATGGTCGCCGCGTTCTTGCAGCTCGTCGCAAGAAGGGCCGCAAGTCCCTCACTGTATCAAGCGAACATCATGGCAAGTAAGCATTTGTTCTTCCTTGAACGTAAATAAAGCAGGAGTTTTCCCAAACTCCTGCTTTTTTTGTTTGTCTCAAGTCACCTTTTCTATTCTATCGAGTCATCTATGTTCCTTTTCCTCATGTTCTATACGTGCCCAAGTGGTTCTTCATTCTATGCTTCGGAAGGTCTTCAAACATTTCTCTGGAACGTCCCCTTTCATCCCTGTGAAAAGTCCTCCTCGGAAGACACGAGCATGAGAGCAAACTAGTGACGAGCGTGAGAGCAAGGTGATGACGGGCTAGTGGAGTCGGTGGACATTGAGGGTCAAAGGAGAAGTAATTAGATGAACAAATGAGTTGAGTTCAAACGGGAGTGTTGTTGATGATAGCATTGGGCAATAAAGACAAAAAATGGCCTTTTTGTTTTGTATTGTGCCCACTTAATCGTACCTTTGCACTCATAATTAAATAATATAAGCAAACAATGGCTTTGAAAAATTACTTTACCGGAAAGTCGGGCGTCAAGTTTTGGGTGAACATCATCCTGATGGTGCTCATCATCGTGGCAGTGCCCACAGTCACCCTGTATTTGTTGGGTACGTTTACGCATCATGGCGAGAAAATAGAGGTGCCCAGCGTGGTGGGCAAGTCGGTGTTTGATGCTGAAGATATGCTGAGGGAGCGTGGTCTGGTGGCTGTGGTGGTGGATTCCGTCTATCGGAAGTCTGCCGCTCCCGGTTCGGTGCTGGATCAGTCGCCCAAGGCAGGCTATGAGGTGAAGGGTGGGCGTGTTATCTATCTGACAGTCAATCTGCATGGCGCCCCGGTCATCCGATTTCCCGATGTGGTGGGACATGGTTCCTTGCGCGAGGCGGTGGCGGTGCTCCAGTCATTGGGTTTTAAGTTGACCCCTCATGAGCAGGTGCTGGGCAGACCCAAAGACCTTGTGGTGGGGGTGAAGCAGGGATATCGTGAGGTGCATGCAGGCGAGATGGTGACCCGCGACCGTGCGTTGACCATCGTGATTGGTGGGGGTGAGATTGACTCTACGATGATGGAGGATGAGGATTCGTTGGGGGGAGTGGATATTGAAGGGGGAGATGATTTTGATATAGAATTGTAGGGAGTTTTTGAGTTCGATACAGGAAGAGTTAGGATGAACGTGGACGAATTGGACATTCGGGTGGAGGAAGAGGAGTTGGAGGATGATGAAACTTCCCAGCTGTATGAGCACCACCGCTTTGTTGCCGACAGGAACCAGAAGTTTCTTCGGGTCGATAAGTTTTTGCTTGACCATTTGAGCAATACTTCCCGCAACCGTGTGCAGAAAGCGGCGGATGCGGGTTTCATTATGGCGAATGGGCGACCCGTCAAACGTTCCTACAAGGTGAAGCCTGATGATGTCATTCAGGTGATGCTCGACCGCCCGCACTATGAGAACAAGATTTCTCCTGAGGACATCCCGCTTGACATTGTGTATGAAGATGATGACCTTATCGTGGTGAACAAACCGGCGGGGTTGGTGGTGCATCCTGGCTTTGGCAACTGGAACGGCACGCTGCTCAATGCGCTGGCATGGCACCTGAAGGATATGCCGCAGTATGACATCAACGACCCTGAAATCGGGTTGGTGCATCGCATCGACAAGGACACCAGCGGTCTGCTCGTCATTGCCAAGGCTGCCTCGGCCAAGACGAGTCTCGGCCTTCAGTTTTTCAATAAGACCACCAAGCGTGAGTATAACGCCTTGGTGTGGGGCAATTTCACAGAGGATGAGGGCCGCATAGAGGGCAACATCGCGCGTGACCCTAAGGACAGGATGCGTATGGCGGTCTTTCCGCCCGATTCTGAGATTGGGAAGTGTGCTGTTACACATTATTATATATTGGAACGCTTCGGCTATACCACGTTGGTGAAGTGTGTGCTGGAGACGGGACGGACGCATCAGATACGTGCACATATGCGTCACATCGGACATCCGCTGTTCTGTGACGAACGTTATGGGGGGGATGAGGTGCTGAAGGGGCAACCCACGGCAAAGTACCGTCAGTTCATCGACAATTGTTTCAGGCTTTGTCCACGGCAGGTGCTTCATGCGAAGACCTTGGGCTTTGTCCATCCGAGGACTGGCAAGGAGATGATGTTTGACTCGCCGCTGCCTGATGACATCGCCACCCTCTTGGAGAAGTGGCGTGGGTATGTGAGGATGTAAAGTGTAAAATATAAAATAGAAAGGCGAAAATGAAGAAGGTAATTGCAATCGTGGCAGGGGGCGACAGCTCCGAGCACGATGTGTCGCTCAGAAGTGCGGCTGGTATTGATTCATGGATTGACAAGGAACTTTACGATGTATATATTGTGGAGGTGAGCCATTCTGGATGGGTGGCGCATCTGCCTGGCGACAAGCGTTCGCCCGTCTATCGCCACAACTTTTCCTTCAAGGACGAGTGGGGCAGGGACATCAAACCCGACTATGCCTACATCACCATTCACGGTACCCCAGGAGAAGATGGCACGTTGCAGGGGTATTTTGACCTCTTGAACATTCCTTATTCCACAAGCGGTGTGCTGGTGGAGTCGCTGACGTTCAATAAGTTTGCCTTGAACCAGTTCTTGAGAAGCTTTGGCGTGAAGGTGGCAGACGATGTGCTGGTGCGTAAGGGGCAGGAGGTGGATGACCGTCAGATTGTGGACAAGGTGGGTTTGCCATGCTTTGTCAAGCCTAATGGAGGTGGTTCGAGCTTTGGGGTGACTCACTGCAAGACGCTGGAGGGTCTTCTTCCTGCTATCGGAAAGGCCCTGGAGGAGTGTGACGAGGTGTTGGTGGAGCGCGAGATGAAGGGTGTGGAAATCACGGATGGGGCTTACCGCACCAAGGCCGGGGGGATGCATGTGTTTCCTGTCACGGAGGTGGTGCCTAAGACCGACTTCTTCGACTATGATGCCAAATACAATGGCATGGTGGAGGAAATCACGCCTGCCCGTCTGCCCGAGGACACGACGAGGCGTGTGCAGCAACTGACCGCAGCCATCTATGACATCCTTGGGGCTTCGGGCATCATCCGCATTGACTACATCCTGACAAAGAACGAGGCGGGAGATGATGTGATTAACCTGTTGGAAATCAACACAACCCCTGGCATGACAGCCACCAGCTTCATCCCTCAGCAGGTGAAGGCGGCTGGAATGGAGATGAAGGAGGTGCTGAATGAGATTATTGCCGACAAGCTGTTGTAATTACTCAAAAGGGAGAGAAAAAGATGCAATTAAGTGATTTTGACGATATTCGTCCATGTGCTGAGGGCGAGATGAAGGCCGCCTTCGACAGTATGTTGGATGACCGCCAGTTTGACAAGATTCTGCAAGGACTGATTCCCCTCCCGAAGGGGCTGCGCAACTGGCTCCTCCGCAAGCTTTTCATCGGCATCAACACACCGCTCGACTTCCAGAAGCGGTACATGAAGCCGCTGGTCTATTATGTGCTGCACAAAGCTTCTACGGGATATTCCTACTTGTTCCCCAAGTCGCTCAATCGCAAAGCCAACTACACCTTCATGTCTAACCACCGTGACATCGTGCTCGATTCGGCTTTTCTTGATACATTCATGCTGAGAGACGGCTTTTCTACTACAGTGGAGATTGCCATTGGTGACAACCTCCTCATCTATCCGTGGATTAAGACGCTGGTGCGCATGAACAAGTCGTTCACCGTCAATCGGGGTTTGACACCGAAGGAGATGCTCAAGTCGTCCATCCACATGAGCCAGTATATGCACTTCGCCATCAACGAGAAGCACGAGAACATCTGGATTGCACAGCGCGAAGGACGTGCCAAGGATTCCGACGACCGCACGCAAGAGTCTGTGCTCAAGATGCTCAATATGGGTGGTCCCACGCCTGGCAAGACAACGGCTGACATCATCGCGAACCTTCGCCACATGAACATCGTTCCGCTGGCGATTTCCTACGAGTATGACCCTTGTGACTATCTGAAGGCCAAGGAGTTCCAATGCAAGCGTGACATCCCCGGTTGGAAGAAGGCAAAGCAGGACGACCTCGACAACATGAAGATTGGCATCTGGGGCAAGAAAGGGCACGTCCACTATCAAGCCGCTGATTGCATCAACGGGTGGCTGGACACGCTTGATGCCTCTACAATCGAGAAGGCTGACATCTTCCGCATGGTGGCAGAACATATCGACCACGAGATTCACAAGAACTACCGCATTTACGACATCAACCGTGATGCCTTGGCTGGGAAGAGGAACGAGTATATTGAGTCACGCATCCAGATGGTTGATGTGGAGCAGCCTGATGTGCCCTTTCTCCGCGAAAAAATTACTGCTATGTATGCTAACCCCCTCCGTAATTATGAGAAAGCCGTTCAGTCTTAGCCTCATCCTTTTGTTGGGGGTGATGATGGTGGTCAGTTGCTCAGACGACAAAGACTATCCCTCCCTCATCACAGACTTTGTCGTGGCACGCACAAATGCTTCAGGCACCGTGTCTTCTGTCTCTTTAGATGGAGGGGGACGCTATGATGTCTCTGCCCAGGCGATTGCCTCGTCTTCGAAGGACACACTGCTGCGTTGCATCGCATCTTACACCCTTGAGGGGGACAAGATGCAACTATACAACATCGCTCATGTGTTTTCTTCCCGTCCCCGTCCTGCTGAGGACATTCAGACGGTGGTCGATAGCGCGCTTCATCTTGACACATTGCCACGCGACCCGCTCAAGGTGGTGAGCCTTTGGCGTGGTGGTGGCTATATCAATATACACTTGGGATTGATGACGACGGGGTCTGATAAACATTCCTACGCATTCAGCGAGGACAGCACAGGGCATTATTCCCTTGTCCACCATCGTCCTGCTGACGATGCTGAGTCATACACCCGACAGGTCTATATGTCGATGCCGATTCCTGACAGTGTGACCACTCTCACATTTTCTGTTCCCACCTACGAAGGTATTTATACCCGTACTTTCTGAGAGGGTCTTTTCGTAGAGGGACTCTTAGAGCGATGATGCCGAATTGGCATCACCAGTCATCATCCTCGTTGCCGACAATTCCGTTCTTGATGGCTTCTTCCACTTTGTCGAGCACGGCGTTCGAGTAGGCGTGTGCCATCACGAGGGCTTTGGCGCAGGTGCGTTTCTGTGCGTCTTTTTCCACAAAGGGGTAGTGGCGGGCAATTTCCCATTGCTCGTCGTAGAGGTTGGCATTGGTCTTGTCTTCCTGTTTCCGTTTGGAGTCACCGTAGGTCTTGCGAGCATCATCGGTAGGGCTGAGCCATCCACCGCTGATGTCGGCAAGAATGTCGTAATTCTGTACGGTGTAGGTCACACGGATTTTTCCCTCCTTGATGTCGATACGGATGACAGGCGTGATGCTTACGGAGTATTTGTTGAGGGTTCCCATGTGCTCCACGATGTTGGGGATGGTGGAGGAGATGATGATGCAGCCCTCATCCTTGTCGTTGAGGGTGATGGCTTGCTTGTCTTTGAAAGTGGCGGTCGCCCAATAGTTGAGGGCTATATACAGCTGCTGCTTCGTCTTGCCTGGTGCCTCGATGACTTGCTGATAGGTCAGCGACTCATTCTTGTCGAGTTTCAATGTTCTGGCGAGGTTGGCAGCGGCATCAAGCCACCTCTCACCATATCGCTCCTTGGCGTATTTCTCCAAATCGGCAGCCTTCATGATTTGTGCTTGTACATTTGTCATCCCACAAAATGTGAGCACGGCAATGGTGCACATCGTGAAAATACTCTTTTTCATATCGTTTTCTCTTTTGTAAGAAGTAAGAAATTTCGGGCAAATGTACGTTTTTTTATCTATATAAACAAAGGAAAGGGGGAAAAGCCTTGAAGAAAAAGAGCATTTTAGTGTCTTTTCATTCACTATACCAAAATTTTCACTACCTTTGCATTCGTAAAATGATTTGAGATATGACAAGAGCAATTATTACAGTGGTGGGCAAGGACACTGTGGGCATCATTGCCAAGGTTTGTACCTATCTTGCCGATAATGAAATCAACATTTTGGACATCTCACAGACCATCGTACAGGAATTTTTCAACATGATGATGATAGTCGATTTGACCAAGTCGGTGAAGGCATTCGATGTGCTGAGCGACGAACTGGCGAAGATAGGTGTCGATACAGGTGTGCAGGTGAAGTGCCAGTTGGAGGATATTTTTGACAAAATGCACAGAATCTAAGGGAACTACGAGTGTAAATTGTAAATCGTCAAATTGTAAATTATCAAGATGATTAACTTGCAGGAAGTGATTGAGACGAACAAGATGATTGAGCAGGAGAATCTTGACGTCCGAACGATAACGATGGGAATCAGTCTGCTCGATTGTGCCGACAAGGACTTGACGGTGACGTGCGAGAAGATATACCATAAAATCACAACATTGGCACGCGACCTCGTGAAGACAGGGGAGGACATCGCCAAGGAGTTTGGCATCCCGATTGTGAACAAGCGTATCAGCATCACACCGATATCGTTGGTGGGTAGTGCTTGCTGCCGCATCCCTGGCGACTATGTGCAGATAGCGAAGACCTTGGACAAGGCTGCCAAGGAGGTAGGTGTGAATTTCCTCGGAGGCTACTCGGCTGTGGTGTCGAAAGGCATGACGAAGAGCGATGAACTGCTTATTCGTAGCATCCCGATGGCGATGGCATGTACGGAACGCATCTGTTCGAGTGTGAACGTGGGTTCGACCAAGACGGGCATTAACATGGATGCTGTGCGGCTGATGGGCGACATCATTAAGCAGACAGCGGAAGAGACGAAGGAAGTGGACTCGCTGGGTTGTGCAAAGCTGGTCGTGCTCTGTAATGCCCCCGACGACAACCCCTTCATGGCTGGTGCCTTTCATGGAGTGAGCGAGGCAGATGCCATCATCAACGTGGGTGTCAGTGGACCTGGTGTGGTGAAGTATGCTTTGGAACAGATACCCGATGCAAACTTCGAACTGTTGTGCGAGACCATCAAGCGTACAGCCTTCAAGATTACGCGAGTGGGACAATTAGTTGCACAGGAGGCAAGCCGAAGGCTGGGCATTCCGTTCGGCATCATCGACCTCAGTCTTGCACCCACCCCGGCGATTGGCGACTCGGTGGCAGACATCCTGAAGTGTATTGGCGTGGAACATCCTGGTGCACCGGGCACAACGGCGGCATTGGCACTGCTGAACGACCAAGTGAAGAAGGGTGGGGTGATGGCATCGTCCTACGTGGGTGGTTTGTCAGGAGCATTCATTCCGGTGAGTGAAGACCAAGGCATGATTGATGCGGTGGAAGCAGGTGCCTTGACCATCGAGAAACTGGAGGCTATGACTTGTGTCTGCTCTGTCGGACTGGACATGATAGCCATTCCAGGCGACACCCCGGCAACAACCATTGCGGGCATCATTGCTGACGAGAGTGCCATCGGTATGGTGAATCAGAAGACCACGGCTGTGCGCATCATCCCCGTGGTGGGCAAGACCGTGGGCGACACGGTGGAATTTGGTGGCTTGTTAGGCTATGCGCCCATCATGCCTGTCAATACGTTCTCCAGTCAGCGTTTTGTCGATAGGGGCGGTCGTATTCCAGCACCGATACATAGTTTTAAGAATTGAAAAATAGAAGAACTGAACAATGAGACGATTGATTTTGTTTTCTTTGATGCTTCTGTCGTTTGCTGCCGCTCATGCGCAGCGAAAGCAGAGTTTGGACATGGGGTGGAAGTTCATGCGTGGTGGCGTGGTAAATGCCGAGGCGAAGGACTTTGACGACTCGAAGTGGCGCACCCTCACCGTGCCGCACGATTTTAGTATGGAGGCGGTATTTGACACCCTCGACTACCGCCAGCGAAACACGACATGGAACGATGTGCAGGTGGGACCTTTCTCTCGTATGAGTATTGGCGATTGGGACACAGGGCAGACCGTCGGTGGAGTGGGGTGGTATCGCAAAACCTTTCAGCTGCCCATCGTTGGCAATGCCTCAGTGGAAACCTTTCTCTCACAAACCAATGTGAACGTGCGCTTCGATGGTGTCTATAATCAGGCGGAAGTGTGGGTGAACGGCATCAAGGCAGCTGTCAATGTATATGGCTATATGCCCTTTGTGGTGAACCTGAACAAGATACTGATGGACGAGGCGAACCGTCGAAAGAACGAACGCGAGGTGACCCTTGTGGTGAAGGCTGTGAACGAAGGCCTGAACTCTCGTTGGTATGCGGGTAGCGGTATGTTCCGCCACGTGTGGTTGGAGCAGACGGACAAGCTGCATCTGGACGAATGGGACACGTTTGTGGATGGCTCTGAACTCATCAACAAGGGAAAGGATGCCAACGTGAAGGTCTTTGCCAAGGTGTTCAACGGTGACACCCAGTATGCGGTGGGTCAGTTGTGTGTGGACATCATGGACGACCAGCAGAATACGGTGGCACACAGCGAAGTCGATATCGAGGTGCCTGTGTCAGAGGACGGGGCACTCTTTGCCACAGAGATGACCGTCAAGGCTCCTAAGTTGTGGTCGTTGGACAATCCCTATCGCTATACCGCCAAGGTGTATGTCACGAAATATGGCGAGGAAAAGGATGCGCTGTATGTGCCTTTCGGCATCCGCTCTATCAGTTTCAATGCCGAAGAAGGTTTCAAGCTGAACGGCAAGTCGCTGAAACTCTATGGTGGCTGTGTGCATCACGACAACGGCTTGTTAGGTGCCGCTGGCATCGACCGTGCTGAAGTGAGAAAGGTGGAACTGATGAAGGCACAGGGATATAACGCTGTGCGATGCAGCCACAATCTGCCCACCGAGGCTTTCCTCAACGCCTGCGACAGCCTTGGAATGCTGGTCATCGACGAGGTGTTTGACCAGTGGGAAGAGGCAAAGCGTCGTCACGACTACAGCCAGTACTTCACGCGTGACCATGAGAAGGATATGGCACTGATGGTGCGTCGAGACCGCAATCATCCGAGTGTCATCATGTGGAGCATCGGCAACGAAATCGCTCAGCGTGCCGACATCCCCCGTGGAAAGGAAATCGCGCTGGAACTGAACTTGGTGGCTAACAACAACGACGGCACACGTCCCACCACGCTGGCGGTCAACTCCTTCTGGGACAGACCCAAATTCAAGTGGGAAACAGACAGCTACCGCGCTTTCGAGAATGTGGAAGTGGGTGGTTACAACTATGAGTGGGGACACTACGAGGCCGACCACGACTCCTTCCCCGACCGCATCATCTATGGGTCAGAGTCCTTCCCCAAGGAGATGGCACAGAACTGGAACTTGGTGGAGAAGCATCCATACGTCATTGGCGACTTCGTCTGGACAGCCATCGACTACATCGGTGAGGCGGGTCTCGGTCATACGCTCGAACGTTCGGACAACCGCTGGATTCAGTTCCTCTCATGGCCTTGGTTCAATGCTTGGTGTGGCGACCTCGACCTTATCGGCGACAAGAAACCACAGAGCTACTACCGCGATGTGCTTTGGCGTCGCAGCAAAATAGCGATGGCAGTTCGTCCCAGCGTGACACATGGTGAACGCGAGGACGTGAATGGGTGGGGATGGACAGCCGAGGAGAACCACTGGAACTGGAAGGCACAAGCCTATTCAAAAGGGGAATACCTGCCCGTTGACATCCGTCCAGAAAACTACCAGACCACCAATGTCGTGGGCAACATACGCCACAACATCAACGGACACCGCGACGACTCCCTTCGGGTCAATGTCTATAGCCGTGAACCCCGTGTGCAGCTGCTCATCAACGACTCCATCATGGGCGAAAAAGACACCGACCCAGAGACGTACACAGCCACGTTCACGGTGGCATACGAACCAGGCTCGCTGAAAGCCCAGACGGTGCCCGCAGCCAAAAAGGCAAAGCCCGAAACGGTGGAGTTCATCACCGCACTGCGACCTGCCCGCATCACCCTCAAGGCCGACCGAGACACCATCTCTGCCTCTCACAACGACCTTTCTTATATTAATATATGTGTAGAGGATGAAGAAGGCCATTTCTGCCCGACAGCAGAAGTTCCCTTGGAAATCACCTTCTCGGGTAAGGCGAAAGTGGTGGCAGGAACTGGACATCCTTATGACATGGAGTCATTCCGCTCGCTCCGTCCCACAACCTTTCGAGGCAAGGCACTTGCCATCGTGCAGCCACAGGATGCAGCAGGCACCGTGACCCTCACCGTGAAAGCGAAGGGACTGGAGACGGCACAAATCACCATCGAGATGCAATAGCAGCAACTCAATAGTAAGAACCGAAAGGTTCAAGCTGGACATATATCGTAATAAACGCGGAAAGCGGGGGCACTTACCATTCCAAGGTAAGTGCCCCCGCTTTTTGTGTTTTCTCTTTCCTCCTCCTCATTCTTCCTCTTCCTACCAACCTTCCCGTTTGGTCGTTCTTCCCCAACTCTTTTTATTTCGCTTCACAGATGCCACTCTCGATGGGAAAGGGCAAAAAGGTAATTCAGGAACCTCGGTAAAGAAATAAATGTTTGCCGCTATTGGAAATGAATCATAACGGGGATAGGTATACAATGATACCGAGAACCGACAATGGATGGGTGCGGCAAACACCCGTTTCCACGTATGCAGGGGAAGGCGTGGAAGGATGAAGGGGGAAGATGGGAAGCGTGAGGGGATGAGGGGGGAAGGGTGTGCGGAGACGAAGGAGGAAAGTTCGGGGGAACGAGGGGATGGATGTGCGAAGATGGGAGGATGAGGGA
>JAFSKR010000013.1 GCA_017448825.1 Bacteroidaceae bacterium | reverse complement strand
TATATATAATATTATATATATAAATATAAAAATTTCTTTTGACTTTCCCATCCCTTGTTTTTGAACTGTAGCACTGTAGCACTGCAACGCAACGGCACCATTTTTGCTGTGACAACAGGCACGGACAAATTTTTTGCGAAGGATTTGTTGGGGATGTGGAAAGAATGTCGTATCTTTGCAAAAAAAGAAAATAAACTGATATGGCGAAGAAGAAAAAAGCAATAAAACTGGCGGATTTCCCCGAGGAGGTGGATGAACGGGAGAGAGTGGAATAATTGGAATAACAAGAATAATGAGAACAATAAGAATAATGGGAATCTAACGAAGGCATGAGTGGTAAGGCAAATAATTGGACAAGAGAACAACTCATCGTTGCCTTGAACGTGTACTGCAAGATTCCGTTCAGAAACAGCAGCGCAAGGCATCCGATGATTAAGGAATACGCTCAAATAATTGGTCGTACACCTGCTGCCTTGAATCTGAAAATTGGCAATCTTGGCAGTTTCGACCCTGTGTTAAGAGAAAAGGGAATTGTGGGCTTGGCTCATACAAGCAAGATGGATGAAGAAGTTTGGAATGATTTTTTTGATAATCCTGAGAAGTTGGCTTATGAGAGTGAGAAGATTATCGCAGAATTCAAGCACCAGCCTATTGAGGTATCTTCGGCTATTGACCAGCGAAACCTTCCAGAAGGGGCTGAACGCACAACTATCGTACGACAACGTGTAAACCAGAAGTTTTTCCACGATGCCGTGCTCTGCTCCTACGAGAGCCGTTGTTGTATCACAGGCATCAACCTGCCCTCATTGTTGGAAGCTTGTCATATATCTTCATGGAAAGAAGATGTGAAGAACCGTACGAATCCGAAGAATGGATTATGCATGAACCCATTATTCCATCGTGCTTTCGATAAATACATGATGACGGTGACTCCCGACTACGCCATCGTCATCTCAGAGCAAATGATAGATGCCACTCAAGAAGAGATGTTCCGCCAATATTTGCAGAGGCTCACAGGAACACCTGTCAGATTGCCAGAGAAATTCTCACCAGACAAAGACTTGTTATCAATACATTATGAAAGATATAGACAAAGACAATGAAACTTATCACAGTTTCTGGAACTTCATTGCAGAATGGCTTCCCGGATATTACTCAAGGAATGATGTCTTGGAGAGTGATATTCTCACTCGTTACGTGTCAGATGAGGAAGTGTGGGATAAGGATTTGGAATGGATTAATCAGTATCATAGGGGAGACAAACAGCTTGTATTGGAGAGACTAATTGACTTGGAGACCAACTTTGCCAAGGAGGCGTTGTCTGCATACTATGAGAAAGCACTCACAAAAGCATACTGTTCAGAGTTTACACCAAACAGAATTTGCAGATAAGGTTTAAGAAGTAAAAATAGAACATACATGGCTAATTTTGTTATCTACAACTATCAGTTTGCCCGCATCATTGAACCTGACGAGCAGTATCAGATTCAGTTCCCCGATTGGAGAGCGGTGGATGTGGAGGAGTCTTTTGCGAAGCGGCAGGAGATTCTGGATGAGGTGTTGGATTTTGACTATCGGCAGACGGTGCACTTTGTGAACAAGCGGGGATGGGAGTATTGGCACAAGCAGATTGTGGAGCCGCAGGATGGGGTGTATGTGATGAGGGTGGCGAACGTGCGGAACCTGAGCATCACGAATGAGCAACTGAAGGAGGAAATTGTGAAAGACTATAGAAATTGTCTGGTCATTATTGATAACCGAAAGGGAATCCAACGGATTGCGATTGAGAAGAAGACGAAGGTGTTCCAGAAGACACAAACGGTGGCGGGCATTCTGGAGGCAACATTGAACGTGTTGCTGAAACGCTACCGCCTGAAGGTGTTGTTGGAGGCTCCTTATCCGAAACATGAGTTCTGGCGGATTGTAAAAGAATATCCCAAAGGGTTCAAAAAGATTACATTCCATTTCCCGCATTTGAATCTTGAACGCTTGAGAAAGGTGATGGATGGATTCTTGACAGAAGTGCGTGATGATTGGAATAGTGACCTCGAATTTTCGTTTGGTGCAGACGAAGGAGGGGCTCTCGACCTTGAGAAAAACAAGGAACGGAAGGAAGCACTAGTGGATGGTGCTTCGGGAACAGGAGCATGGATTGTCATGTACCCGAATGGGGAAAAACGTATCTTTTGTGGCAAAGGGCAATACGTAGTGAAGGAACTGGACGATAAAGTCTTCGAACAGTTGGTTGGTGACCAAACGACGCTGAAGAACATGGCAACGACACCATACGACAAGGTGAAAATATTCATGAAGAATTTGCCAGACGTGTTTGAATAGTTATGCCATTTGTTAGATTCACACAGGAACAGTTGGACAGTTGTCGTCATCGTTATCTCGGTGACGATTTGTTTCGTACATGGGTGGAAACACTCTCTCTGTTAGAGTTGAAGGGCGAGTTGAACCCTGTGGAAATATGGAACGAGGCAGAACTGTTGCGTGTGCGGCTATCGGAAGTTCCAGAGCACCGTGACATGGAGATGCACTTCTTCATGAAGGAATTGATGGATAGGTACAGCATTTTTCAGCATGGCGAGGAGCTGACGAAACGAAGCGAGGATGCAGCGACGGCTACGGCTCTGTGTGTGATGACGGTGCTGTTTTCTCAATTGTGCGACGCTGGCAATGATGTGGAAACCCATCCTCACAAAGCCATGTGCAGGGCACTTGCAAAGATTATCACAAACCCCACATACAAGGAATACCCAGAGAAGCTGATCAAGGCTTTCACATGTGTTAAACAAGACAATGAAGGAAAGGAAATTGTTCTGCCCATCACCGATTACATGCAGATGGAGAACTCTTTGGAACGTATAGATGAGGTGGCACGTGGAGAGATTGAGGCGATGGTGAAGGATGTGTTGGAGTTGACGAAAGGAGTGAGGGCATTGTGCAGAATCGAATGGGATACATACGAATCCATCTGGCGAACCATCTGTGCGGAGAACGGCATGATGGAACTGCTGAGAAAAATGGAGCCTCGGAACAATGCTTGGGGGAAGAATCTGAAAATGGTGTGCAACGTCTTGGGATTGATGAAGGACATACACATAGAGCAGGACGGCAAGAAAGACACACTGATTGAAAACAATGTGAGTAAAATCAGTGATGCCATCGAGGGCAAGCCACACCGTGACTACATTGCTAAGTGTAAGGATTTCGGAGTGTCAAACTGCATATTCACGAAAAAACAATGTGAAAGAATCGAGAAAATCATTTCGGCACAATCGGGGACGCCACTCTGACAAGAAAATAGAAAATTAAAAGAGGGAAGACGTTGGCAAGTTTTGTCAGCGTCTTTTTTCTTGCTGATTTTCAACTGACAAAGTGCCAACAAAACTTTGACAGAACTTTCCTTTTCTTGCATTTTTGGCTTTGTGGCATTCTCCCGAACTTTGCACCGTCGAAAGGAAAAGAAGCACACAAAATGGCTTCTGAACTTTCGGGGCGCAACTTTTTTGTGCCCACATCTTTGAACCGCTCCAACAATCTCTCACGGACATGAGGAATGTGGTTGCAAACACATCTTCATCGACTACGGCAAAGTGCGCACGATGCTTTTAATTAATTTTTTATTAATAAATTTAATGTATGAAAGAATTACTAAAAGAGAGACAGGTCACGGTGGAAGGCATGATGGTCTTCGCCCAGTTGGGAAACGGACTCCGCACGATGGACTTCGAGTGTTGCGAGGACGTGGAATTGGAATCCTTCGTGGCACAATGCAAGGTACAGCGTCTGCGTGATGGGAACATGTATGTCACCGAACTTCCCCGACGTGTCAGGAACAAGGCGATATTCCGCGACGACAATAGTTCGTTCAGCCTGGGGCAGGACGGAAGGTACTATTTTTATTTCTCGATGCCACAGGAACAGATAAGGAAGTTGCCCGAACAGTTGGTGCGTCAGGCGAGTGCGATTGCACAAAAAGTATTGAGAGAACTAATCTGTAATTAACGATTATGAGTGTTTTTCAAATCTATTATCAGGATGGGGCGAAGAAGATGCGCCCCGTCCTCTCGCGAGACGAGTATCTGCGTCTGCGCGGAAGTGAGAAGCAGAAGGCGATTCTGAAACAGGTGAGGGAGGGCGACGCTCGGCAGAAGCATCGGCTCGTGCAGATGAACTACTCGTGCATCCCTGGCGAGGATGGTGCCCTCAGAGGATGCAAGACCCCGTCGCGCTCGGTGGGCATGGACATCGACTTCGTGGCTCCTGAAGGGTTGCAGGACGAGGAGCGGAAGGCTTGGATGGATGAGAAGATGGCGAGTGTGCCGGCATTGGTGATGGAGAAACGGGAGGCGTTGGGGTTGCTCATGCTGGAGCGTTCGGCATCGAAGGGCTACCACCTTGTGTTCCGTCGCCATGAAGACCTCTCGCAGGAGGAGAACCTGCGGTGGGCAAGCGACCTGCTGGGCGTGAAGTTTGACGAGGGCGCGAAGGACATCACACGGGTGTTCTTCACCACGACGGCGGACGAGCGTGAGTTGCTGTTCTTGGACGATGAGGTGTTTGAGCAGGCAAGGACCGCAGACCCCCTCTGCCCTTCGGGCATCTCCCCCTCTATGGGGAGAGACCATGCGGGATGTGAGGCATTGGGGGAAAAGACCCCAACCCTCTCTCATGCGGGATGTGAGGCATTGTGCGGTGAGGAATTCATTGAGAACAAGCCGGAAGGCTCTCCCCATAGAGGGGGAGATGTCCGACAGGACAGAGGGGGTCTTGGAGGGGGAGATGTCCGACAGGACAGAGGGGGTCTTGGAGGGGGAGATGTCCGACAGGACAGAGGAGGTCTTGGTCTTCACTACAACGGGGTGCCCTTCTCCGACATCATCCAGAAGTACTGGGAGCTGTTCAACGACGGCAAGGAGCCTGTGGAGGGTGACCGCAACGTGAAGACTTACGAGTTGGCGATGACCCTGCGTAGCATCTGCGACTATTCTCTGGAGAAGATGCTGGAGGTGATTCCCAACTACTGGCTCTCGAAACATGAGCGTAGCAAGGCTCTCCCCATAGAGGGGGAGCGGGGAGAGGGTCTTGAATGGCGCAAGACCATCGAGAACGCGCTGAAGGAGCCTCGTAAGGGGATGCCCTACCGCTTGAAGCAAGTGCTCGCTGCCCTGAAATCGATGGCTGGCGTGAAGGCTTGTGGCGGCACGCTGACCGCTCCCCCACCCATGCCCAAGCGGTTGCCGGCACTCATCAAGTTGCTCACACGCAATGTGCCCTGGTTCTACAAGCCCGCCGTGGCGAATGCCGTGTTCCCTGCGCTGGCTGCCCACTTGCACGGCGTGAAGTTCCGCTACTGGGACAACGTGGAGCATGAGGCCACCTTCATGAACGTGCTCATCGGACGGCAGAGCATTGGCAAGGGCAGCATCAGGAAGCCCATCGAGTTCATCATGGAGGACATCCGTCAGCGCGACATTCCCAACCGCCAGCGTGAAGCGGAGTGGAAGCAGAAGAACCCGGGTGCGAAGCAGAAGAAAGACCCACGCCCGACGGACATCTGTATCCAGATGCTCATCGACAACCTGACCGATGCGGTGTTCAACCAGCGCATTGTGGATGCCCACAACAACGGCGAACGGTACATCTACACCATTGTGGACGAGATAGATGCCCTGAAGAAGGTGACATCGAAAGGAACGGCGGATGAAGTGGGGCTGCTCATCCGCAAGGCGTTCGACAATTCGATGGCAGGTCAGGAGCGTGTGGGTGCCGACTCGGTGAGTGGCATTGCGCCTCTGCGATGGAACTTCAACGCCTCCACCACTCCGCCCAATGCCCGCAAGTTCTTCCACAAGATGGTGAACGACGGCACCGTGAGCCGACTCGACATCAGCACCATCATCCGTTCGGACGACGACGATGACACCGCCCCCATCTTGGGCATCTACGACCACTCCTTCGCCACAGCGCTGAAGCCCTACATCGACCGCCTCGATGCCGCCAACGGCCTCATCGAATGCCGCGAAGCCAAGAAGCTCTCGCTGGAGATGAAGCAGGAGAACCAAGACACGGCAAAGCTCTACGACTCGGAGGCTTACAGGGTGTTCTCCTATCGTGCCAACGTCATCGCATGGCTCAAAGGCATGGTGCTCTACGTGGCGCATGGATACAAGTGGGACAAGACCATCGCCGACTTCGTCCGCTGGACGGAGCAGTATAACCTCTGGTGCAAGATGCTCTATTTCGGTCAGCAGCTGGAAAAGGAACTGCGTGAGGAGGTGGAGATGCAACGTCAATCAGGCCCCCAAAACCTGCTCAACCTCCTGCCCAACGAGTTCACACGCGAGCAGTACCGCCAGATGCGCCAAAGCCAAGGACGCACGGGAGACGGCGACTCCACCCTGCGCACATGGACAAGTCGCGGTTACATCGCCCTTGACGAGGTGACGGGCGGCTACTGCAAGACGGAAGCGTATAAACAGAAATTCGGAGGGAAGTGATAAGTGAAAAAGTGATAAGTGAAAAGTGAAAAATTTGCTACGTTATGATGGAAATCAAGAACACTCAGGCATGCTTCGTGCAGCTCTGGCTTCGGCTGGAGCACACGAGGCGGCTCTTCCGGGAGCAGTACAGGCGGTTCTGCATCCGCAGGGTGCTACAATACTGGTTTGGCAGCGAAGCCAACGACGACTTCATCTGGGAGGTGTGCCATCAGGCTTCTCTGATGCTCGATGAGGATGTGTGCGGATGGGACGAACTGCCGCCACCTCGGCTCTACCCCCGCAAGCACCGCGAACTGCTCAGGGCAATCGTCGCCATTCGGCTCGGCATCAATTTCTACCAGCAAATCGACCTGAAAGCCCTCGATGCCGCCTACTCCATCGCCTTCCCGAAGAGCACGCCCATCAACGTGAACAAGAAGAAGCGAAAGTGAGCGGGAGGACTAAAGACCCCGAGGAACGTTCGCAAGTGGCAGGCACACGGCGTTGCAGTGCTACAGTGCTACAGTTCAAAAAACAAGAGAGGGCACCACCCCGTCAATGGATGGTTGCCCTCTCTTTTGCATTCCCCACAAGCGGCGTTGCAGCCCCTCATGTCCTATCGCCAAGAGAGAATGAAGGCGTAGTGGTGGGGGGTGTTGCCGTTGATGGTGTAGGGGGGGAGGGTGCGCTGTCCCCAGGTGTCGATGCCGCCCACGCCGTGGACGTTGAGGTCGATGTTGAGGTTGACATGGTGGCCACGGTTGATTTCGTGGGGGTGCTTGGCGGGCTCGAGGTCTTCCTCGCCATAGTCCCAGGCACGGATGCAGAGGGGCTGGAGGCCGTCGATGCGGAGGGTGTGATTGCCATTGGCGATGTTGAGCCAACGCACGTCTGTCCGGCAGCCATTGTCTTGAGGATGGATGTATTCCGTCTCGTACTCGCACAGCGGCATCTGGTAGCGGCCGATGAAGGAACTGTGCTTGCGGTCGGGATAGTTCTCCCAAGGGCCACGGCCGTAGTAGCCGATGTTGGTGTAGTCGGCTGGTAGGCGCATGCGCATTCCGAACTTGGGGATGAGCGGAATGTCTGCCATGATGGGCATGTAGTTCATGTCCACCTGGATGTGTCCGTCAGAGGAGATGGCATAGGTGAGGAAGAGGCCTGTGCCCAGGGAGGGAAGCGAGATGTTGTAGATGACTTTCAGCGTTGATTCGCCTCTCTCTGTGCGGATGGCGTTGACGATGCGATTCTTGGCTGCATCCTTCCACACGGCCAACCGACGGGCAAAGCTGGCAGCACGCTGGTTGTCGTTCTCTGGTTTCCAGAAGTAGGGCTCCAATGGGGCTTGCAGCATTTGCTCTCCATGCATCAGCCATGAGGTGAGGGCACCCGTTCTGTCGAGGAAGACGGAACCGTTCTGGATGGTCACGAGGATGCCATCTTCCTTCATCGTCATCTCTGGCACTTTTCCGCCGAAGGGATGCGTGGGGAATTGGTATGGGCGTGTGACGAACTGTTCGCGAGCCACGGCGAACCCCTTTTCTGCCCATGAAGTGGCATTGCGGAGACGGGCGGCAACGTTGAGCATGAGTTCGGGGTAAGGCCCTCCGCCTGCAACGGGAGCAGGAATGGAGGGGAGAATCAGGCTGTTGCCTTGCAGGTCGAGGGTGCCGGAGGCTTTCACCTGTCCGTCGGCAAGCAGTTCATAGGTGTAGTCGTATTCGTCGAGGGGGGTGAAGGAGTCGCGGTTGATGAGGCGGATGGAGGCGTTGTCTTCAGAGAGGGCAAAGGTGAGGGGCTGATAGACGTGTTGCACCTCGTAGTAGTGGGGATGAGGGGTGCGGTCGGGGGCGATGAGCCCGTTGATGCAGAAGGCTCCGTCGTTGGGCTTGTCCCCGAAGTCGCCACCGTATGCCCAAAATTCATCTTTCTGCAAGGCGAGCGAGGAGGAGGGACGGAGGGGGCTCCCGTCGATGGGCTTGGCGATGCCCTGATCGACCCAATCCCAGATGGCTGCGCCACAGATGGAGGAGTCATTGTAAATCACATCCCAATACTCTTGGAAATTGCCCATCGAGTTGCCCATCGCATGAGCATATTCACGCATCATGAAGGGGCGGTCGGTCACGTTCTGTGCCCCTTCTCTCAGTCGGTCGGGCGAGAGATAGCCGTCATCGTAGATGTCGCTCTGGCTGCGGTCGGTGTCGCAGAAAGGCAGGGCGATGGTGTCGAGGGCAGCGACGGCATCGCGCATCGCCTTCATGTTGGGGCCTACCCCACCCTCGTTGCCCAAGCTCCAGAGGATGACGCTGGGATGGTTCTTGTCGCGTTGCACAAGGCTGACGGCACGATCCACATGGGCATCCCTCCATTCAGGGTCTTCGCCCATCACCTTGTTTGCATAGCCATAGCCGTGACTCTCCTGATTGGCCTCGTCCATCACGTAGATGCCATAGCGGTCGCAGAGCTCGTAGAGGTATTCGCGGTCGGGATAGTGAGAGGTGCGCAGGAAATTGATGTTCGCCTGCTTCATGAGTCGGAGGTCGAGTTCGTAGGTAGCATCATCCACATAGCGTCCCGTCCTCGGGTGATGGTCGTGTCGGTTCACGCCACGAAGCTTCACGTTCTGCCCGTTGACTTTGAAGACCTCGCCCACACATTCCACGCGCTTCACGCCAAAGTGGTTTTCAAAGTGCTCAGTGTCCTTTTGGTTCACCAACAATTTCATGACATAGGGAAAGAGCCAGGGCTTCTCGGCCGACCACAGGTGGCGGGGATGGAAGGTGTCGTAATGGAAGGTGAGTTCCACGGTCGTGGTGTCGCCAGCAAGAAGCTTGGGGATTCGGCAGTTGGTGACATTATGATGGTTGGGGTTTGTATTGACGCCATCCAGTTCGGGACAGCCAATTTGCATTTGAACCAACAGATTCTTGGCGGCTTTCTTGCCCGTGTTGCATACCGAGACCCGGGCATGGACGGTGGCCTGCGAGAAGTCGGCATTGGGAATGGCTTCCACCTTATAGTCAGCGATGTGAACCAATGGCCGCACCCACAATTGCACAGAGCGATAGATGCCCGAGAGCCGCCACATATCCTGGCACTCCAGGTAGGAGCCGTCGCTCCAGCGATAGACCTCGACCGCCAGACGGTTCTTGCCCTCACGCAGATGTTTCGTCACGTCGAACTCGGCAGGCGACATGGAGTTTTGGCTATAGCCCACCTGCTGACCGTTCACCCACACATAGAAGGCGGATTTCACCCCGCCAAAATGCAGGATGAGGTTCTGACCAAGCATCTCCTTCGTCACATCGATGAAGGTCACATACGAGCCCACGGGGTTGCGGTGGTCGTAGGCATACCAGTCCTTCGCAGGTTCGCCCGTCACGTTGGGTTTGTCCCTGTGGAACGGATACGTCATGTTCACATAGATGGGCTTGCCGAAGTTCTGCATCTGCCAATTGCCCGGCACGGCAATCTTGTCCCATTGGCCAACATCGTAATCCTCACGCTCGAAGCCCACAGGACGCTCATCGGGATTAGGCGACCAATGGAACCACCACTCGCCATCGAGCGAGAGAATCTCTTGGCACTCCCTCTCCCTCGAAGGGAGTTGCAGCGTGGCATGATAGGGCAACTTATTGATGCCCAAGACGGCAGGGTTTTCCCAATCGTGTGTATTTGTTTGCGCCTGAACCGACAGGGTTGGCATCAATGCGAGAGCTAATAGGAATCTTTTCATCTTGTGTATATGGTTATCGTTTATTTAAGTTTTGCAAGTTGTATATCTTTGAAGTTAACGAAGTTAGCGAAGTTATCGCTTCGCTCGAAGTTATCCTTTATTATTCGCCGACCACTTCCACATCTTCGTACCCCATGCGTTCCCCTTCGGCCAGACGGTCAGCCTCGAAACGGAGGATTTTCGCTCTAACGGGAGATGGAAACTTAATGGTTTGCCAAATGGGGTTGTTCACGATGTTGGAGAATTCGCCCGACGCCACTTTCCGCCATTCTTGCCAATCGTTGGAAACCCAAAGGGTGTAGTGGGTGATGAGCCCGTCACGCGTGTCTTGTGGAGGAAGATAGCGGAAGGCTGTGACAGTACGCTCTTGGTCGTAGTCAATCATCATCTGCTTGGAGTTGGAGAAGAAAATGTGCAGATTGGATGACTTCTTCTCTCCAGAATCAGGAATATCAGCCGTCAGCTCTGGAGCCAGAAAGACCGAGGTGCGTTTAATCATAGGATTGCACTTGCTGTCAATCACCCTGAAACGGAGGCACGTGGCTGTAACACGGGGAAAGCAGACAATGCGACGATGGCCAATGGTGGTCAGGCCGTCACCGTTTTCTGCCAACTCGTCTTTCAAGGGTTGCCACCGACCGTCAACCTCGGCTTCAAGGCTGAATTTCTTGACCCGTTGCCCGTAGCGGATGTCTTCTTCCGCCACGAAGCGATTGAAAGTCACGGGTTTCTTGAAGTCTATGACGAAAGTGGCATTGTCATCGGCACGACTGATTTTTGCCTTCTTGGCAAGGTCGTCCTTGAACACTTCGTGTATCATCTTATTGAAGGCGATGCCGCGCAAGCTGTCGTTAGGATGGATGCGTCCGTTGGGGGCGACTGGAAAGTTGAGCAGAAGCGTAGAGTTGCGGCCAACACTTTTGTAGTAGGTGTCCATCAGCTTTGAGAGGCTTTTCACATGAGCGTTCTCCGCATCGTGGTAGAACCAGCCAGGACGGATGCTGGTGTTTGTCTCGCCCGGCACCCATGAGTCACCATCCTCCAAGCCATAATGCAACATGGGCCAAGTGACCTCGCCCTCTTCGTTGAGCAGGCTCCAGTTGGTTTCTCCCACATTGCCAGCTTCGGTACCCACCCATCGCAGGTCGCCCCTGTCGCCACCATCGTTCCAGATGACGGCGTTTGGCTGCAATTCACGAATCATACGAAAGGTTTCAGCCCACTTGTAGTAAGTCTTGCCGTCAATGCGTCGTGTCTCATTCGCACCTCCATACCAACCATCACCACCATTCGCGCCATCAAACCACACCTCGAAGATGTCGCCATATTGAGTCAGCAGTTCACGTAGTTGATTACGGAAATATGTGATGTATTCAGGCTTTCCATAATCGGGATGATTCCTGTCCCAGGGCGAGAGATAGACGGCAAATTTGAGCCCTTCCTTTCGGCAGGCATCGGCAAGTTCTCGCACCACATCCCCCTTGCCGTTTTTCCATGGAGTATTTTTGACGGAATACTCGGTATAGGCAGATGGCCACATACAGAAGCCACAATGATGCTTGGCTGTGAAGATGATGCCCTTCATACCCGCCTGTTTACAGACTCTTGCCCATTGCCGGCAATCGAGGTCGGAGGGGTTGAACATTTCCAACTTCTCATTGCCGAAACCCCATTCCTCATCGGTATAGGTATTCAGCGAGTAATGAATAAAGGCATACATTTCCATGTCCTGCCACCGCAGCTGGTTCTCGGATGGCACGGGGCCGCAGGGGATTGGCTGGGTGGACACTTGGGCTTGTGCGCATGCCGTTGTCAACAAGAAAGCAAGGGCGGTGAACGGCAATAAAGCCATCAATAACGGAAGTGGAAATTTCAATGCATTCATAGTTTTGGTATTTGTTGGTGCAAAGGTATCATTTTTTTTCAGAAGTGAAGGGAAACGATGAGTCGGAAATAGGAAAAAATGGTTTCCATAAGCCTTTTTCATCAAAAAGGAAACAGATTTTCACTCATCGGAAAGATGATGCCGCTTGCATGGGGAATATAAGCAAGGTCAGGGGACGTTGGCTTTCGGAGTGTTCTGTATGATGCCACCTGCATGGGGGATATAAGATTATCGGAAAGATGATGCCGCCTGCATGGGGGAATATAAGAGGATGCAAAAAGAGGGGCGCAACTACGTCCCTCTTTTTCTTTGATGTCCTTTATTGTTCCGAAGATTGGCTTTTACTTGTTCACCTGGAACTTCGTGATGCCGTCCTTGATGAAGCCGACAATCTGATTGGCTGCTGCAAGACCTGCGTTGGTGTTGGCCTCAGCTGTCTGGGCACCCATCTTCTTGGGAGTGCAGTAGTAGCGGCCTTCGAACTGGTCAAACTCGGCATCGGCAATGGGCTTGATGTCGGTGATGTACTTGAGGTCGGTGCGCTCCTTGAGGAGTGCGATGAGTTCAGGCTCGTTGATGACTTCCTTGCGGGCGGTGTTGATGAGGATGGCTCCCTCCTTCATGCTGCCCACGAGTGTCTTGCCAATGCTGCCCTTCGTCTCGTCGGTGGCAGGGATGTGGAGAGACACGATGTCGCAAGTCTCGAAGAGTTCTGCCTGAGATGCAGCAGCATGAACGCCAGCAGCCTCAATCACTTCTGCTGGACAGTAAGCGTCGTATGCAGACACATCCATGCCGAAGCCCTTGGCGATGCGAGCCACGTTGCGACCCACGTTGCCGAATGCGAGGATGCCAAGCTTCTTGCCCATCAGTTCGGAGCCAGCCTTTCCGTTGTAGAAGTTGCGAACGGTGAAGACGAGCAGGCCGAGCACCAGTTCTGCCACCGCATTGGCGTTCTGGCCAGGGGTGTTCATGACCACCACCTTGTGAGCGGTAGCAGCTTCGAGGTCAACATTGTCGTAACCTGCACCTGCACGAACCACAATCTTCAGGTTCTTGGCAGCATCCATCACCTCAGCATCGATGATGTCGGAACGGATGATGATGGCATCCACATCAGCCACAGCCTTCAAGAGCTGTGCCTTCTCTGTATATTTCTCCAAGAGTGCCAACTCGAAGCCGGCACCTTCAATAATCTCTTTGATTCCATTGACAGCTGCTGCCGCAAATGGTTTTTCTGTAGCAATCAGTACTTTTGCCATTTTTCTCTATTTTTTTACATGAATGCCCACGAATGTTCATAAGTATTTTATTCATGATGATTCATGGGCATTTATGGGCATTATATGTTAAAAATCAAACAATCAAATTAGTGTTGAGCCTCAAACTCCTGCATGCACTTCACGAGGGCCTGCACACCTTCGATGCTCATAGCGTTGTAGCAAGAAGCGCGGAAACCGCCCACGTCGCGGTGACCCTTCACGCCCACCATTCCTTGACTGGTGGCGAACTTCAGGAATTCGTCCTGCAAATCCTGATACTCTGGCTTCAGGACAAAGGTGATATTCATGAGTGAACGGCTGTCCTTCTCGGCTGTGCCGACGAAGAGCTTGTTGCGGTCAATTTCGTTATAGACGATTTCGGCACGCTGCTCAGCCAACTTCTGCATGGCTTCCACACCGCCGTGAGCCTTCAGATAGCGAAGGTTCATCAAGGCTGAATAAATGGGCACCACAGGAGGCGTGTTGAACATGGAACCCTTCTTCACATGAGTGCGATAGTCAAGCATGGTGGGGATGTGACGAGACACCTTGCCCAGAGCGTCTTCCTTCACGATGACGAAGGTGAGGCCAGCCATAGCGAGGTTCTTCTGAGCACCACCATAGATGAGGGCGTACTTGCTCACATCAACGGGACGACTGAAAATGTCAGAAGACATATCGGCAATCACAGGGATGGGAGAGTCGAGGTCTTCGCGAAGTTCAGTACCATAAATCGTGTTGTTGGTTGTGATGTGCAGATAGTCAGCATCGGCAGGAATCTCGAAGTTGCGTGGGATGTAGGTGAAGTTCTTGTCGGCAGAAGAAGCCACTTCCACCACCTCGCCGAATGCCTTCGCTTCCTTCTCGGCCTTGGTTGCCCACACACCTGTGTTCAGGTAGGCAGCCTTCTTCTCGAGGAAGTTGTAAGGAACCATGCAGAACTCAAGACTTGCACCGCCGCCGAGGAAGAGCACGGAGTAACCCTCTGGAATGTTGAGAAGTTCCTTGAAGAGTGCTACTGCCTCGTCAACTACTGGCTGGAAATCCTTGGCGCGGTGGCTGATTTCCATCAAAGAAAGTCCTGACCCGTTGAAATCAAGACAAGCCTGTGCAGTCTGTTCAATCACCTCGCGTGGAAGGATAGAAGGTCCTGCATTAAAATTGTACTTTTTCATTTTGATGTTATTGTTAGATAAATGATATGTCTCTTTTTACCATAAAACCGACTGCAAAAATACAAATAAATCACCAAACGGCACGGCATCTCCTCCTCTTTTTATGCCCGAAAACATAAAAAAGGGCGCACACACATAAAAATTGGTACGTCCATGTTGCAGTATCATCATCGCGAAGCAGAAAGACCTGCCCGATTCCTTGGTGCCGACAGACGTAATTGCGATGAAGGGCGCAACGTAATTGCGACGAAGGGCACAAGGTAATTGCGATGAAGGGCGCGCCTCACAGCCACCTCTTCCTTCGGAACCACCAGAGCGATACGGCCGTACAAACCACACAGGCTATAATGGCGATAGGGAAACCCATCGTCCACCTTTCCATGCCGTTGATGAGGTTCATGCCAAACATGGAGGTGATGAAGGTGGGGAAAAGGATAATCATGTTGAGCGATGTGAGCAGGCGCATCACCGTATTCATGTTATTATTAATAATGTTCGCGTAGGTGTCCATCGTCGAGTCAAGGATGTTGATGTAGATGGCGGTCGTCTCGCGTGCCTGATTCATCTCGATGTTCACGTCCTCGATGAGTTCGGCATCCAGTTCGTCCACAGGCAGGCGGAACTTCAGCTTGCTGAGCAGCGACTCGTTGCCCCGGATGGACGTGCCGAAGTAGGTGAGCGAGTCTTGCAGGCGAGAGAGATTGACGAGGTCTTTGTTGTCGATGTGCTTGTCAAGGTCGCGTTTCGCCTTCTCAATGATGCCGTTCACCTGCTTCAGATATTTCAGATACCACACCGAAGCACTCAGGAAGAGGCGGAACACCAAGTCAGCCGCATCGGTGAACCCCTCCGCACGACGCATTTGGTGGTTCACGAAGTCGAGCATCATCCGCGTCTCTTGATTGCAAATGGTGATGATTTTGTCACCCTTCAACACGATACCCAACGGGATGGTCGTATAAGGGCTACGGGAACTGACGCTTTTCAGATGTGGAACACGTAAGATAATCATGAGCCAACCCTCATCCATGTCGTAACGTGCGCGCTCGTCAGCATCCGAAACGTCGTCCATGAAATAGTCGGGCATGCCAAGTTGCTGCTCCAGAAATTCCCTATCGTCATCCACTGGGCACGTCACCTGCACCCAACAATTTGGCTCCCAAGCGTCAATGTGCTTGATGCCGCCATTAAAATTCCAGAATGTCCGCATTGTTGTTTGAACCTTTGCTTTCTTGTCGATGTAGAATAATACAAAATGAGGGGCAAAGACTCATGCAACTCCGCGTGAGAGGTGAGTCTTATCCCAGGCAATTGGTACTATTCGCCGGATAATCGTCCATAGTTGTTTTGATTAGTTATTACTCTCTTTTTCTGTACGATTTCAAGCCTTAGCTGGAAATCAGGTGCAAAGGTAAGCATTTTTTTTGAAAAGAAATGCTTGCAACCAGAAAAGTTGCAAGCACTTCCTGTTTTTCTGCTGCCTTTCTTTACAAAATGGTCTTCACGGCCTCCAACATACCCTTCTCTTGAATGAGGTCAAGGTCTTTCTTGACAAGAGCCGTAAGGCCTGGAATGGTCTTGTTGAGATTCTCCTTCCAGATGTTCTCGGCTGCCAACACTCCTTCAGCCACTTTCTGTGTGTCGCCTGTTGCCCAAAGGTCTTTGAGCAGCTGCATGATTTCGGGTGCATCGTTTGGCTCGATAGGGGCACCGTCGGCACGAGTGCCGCCCTTGTAGTAGGTGATGATGGCCGCCAAGCCAAAGACGAGACCCTGTGGAAGCTCGCCCTTGCGCTGCAGATACACCTTCACACCAGGAAGGTCACGTGTCTCATACTTGGGGAACGAGTTGAGCATGATGCTCGTCACCTGATGGTCAACGTATGGGTTGTTGAAACGCTCCAAGACATCGGTAGCGAACTGCTGCAACTCTTCCATCGGCAGGTTGAGTGTCTGCATGAGCTCGTCAAACTGCACCTTGTGGATGTACTTGCCCACCACCTCATCGTTGCAGGCATCACGCACAATGTTGATGCCGCTGAGATAGGCAACAGGCGAAAGCACCGTGTGGGGACCATTCAGCAAAGTCACCTTTCTTTCGTGGTAAGGCTTCTCGCTGGGAGCAATGAGCACATTCAAGCCAGCTTTTTCGGCAGGGAACTCTGCCTTGAGGGCATCGATGTCCATGTTCTCAGGCTTCTCGATAACCCAAAGATGAAAGGCTTCACCCTGCACAACGAGGTTGTCGGCATAGCAAACCTTTTGCTGAATCTCGGCTATCTCCTTACGTGGGAAACCTGGCACAATGCGGTCAACCAACGTGGCGCACACATAATTATATTTAGTGAACCAGTCCTTGAAAGCGGCATAGTCGGCACCGAAGTCGTCCTTCCAAAGTTCTATATACTGATAAATGCACTCTTTCAGGTGGTGTCCATTCAGGAAAATCAACTCGCAAGGCATGATGATGAGTCCCTTATCAGCCGCACCATCAAAAGTCTTGAAACGGCGATAGAGCAGCTGAGTGAGCTTGCCCGGATAGGAAGAAGCGGGGGCATCTGCGAACTTGCATTCGGGGTCGAAAGCAATGCCCGCCTCGGTTGTATTAGAGATGACGAAGCGAATCTCTGGCTGTTCGGCCAATGCCATGAAAGCCTGATTCTGACTGTAAGGATTGAGAGCACGGCTAATGCAGTCAACACGAGTGAGGGAGTTCACCTTCTCACCGTTCAGACGACCTTGCAGATTGACATGATAGAGGCAGTCCTGCCCATTCAGCCAATCCACCATACCGCGTTCAATCGGCTGCACGACGACCACCGAAGAATTGAAGTCGGTCTTCTGGTTCATGTTGTAGATAATCCAGTCAACAAAACAACGCAGGAAGTTTCCTTCGCCAAACTGGATGATTCTCTCGGGTGCATGGCTCTTCGGAGCCGTGCGAGCGTTCAATGCTTTGAGTGCCATGAGGTTATTGATAGTTAGTTGATTTGAAGCTTTAACACTTGATATTCAGGTCTTTCACTATGGACGATATTTTTTCCATCGTAGAGATACGGGATGGAACCAAAGGCAGACGGAGTTCATTTTCAATCAGCCCCATCGAGTTGAGCATAGCTTTCACACCTGCTGGATTGCCATCAACGAAGAGAAGCTTGAACAACTCGGTGAATTGATGATGAATGGTCAAGGCATTGTTGTAGTCACCATTCAGAGCCAAACGCACCATGCGGCTAAATTCCTTGGGAAGCGCATTGCCTATGACGGAGATGACACCGACTGCACCCAGCGTGATTAGTGGAAACGTGATGCCATCATCACCCGAGATGACATCGAAATTGGCTGGCTTATTCTTGATAATATCGTCAATCTGCGTAAAGTTGCCCGAGGCCTCCTTGATGGCAACGATGTTTTCACACTCATTAGCCAATCGGAGAGTGGTCTCTGCAGTCATATTGACACCCACACGTCCGGGAACGTTGTAGAGCACCACAGAAAGATTACGTGCGGCGGCAGCAGTTGCTATAGCCTTAAAATGCTGGTAAAGTCCTTCCTGCGAAGGCTTGTTATAGTAAGGACAGACGCTCAAGATGCCCTCGATGCCCCTAAAGTCGCCTCTTTCAATCTGTTCAACGACAGCAGCGGTGTTGTTGCCTCCACATCCCATCAGGATGGGCACAGAACCGTTCACCTTCTCCACCACCAGGTCTTTCACCTGTTGGCGTTCTTCGGCTGAAAGCGTGGGTGTTTCGGCGGTCGTGCCCAAAAGGCAGACAAAATCAATGCCGTTGGAAAGTTGGTAATCGAGTAGGCGTCTAAGAGAAGTGAAATCCACCTTTCCTTCCTTTGTGAAGGGGGTGATAAGCGCAACGCCTAATCCTTTGAATTTGTTATGTACCATATATGTGATGAAAACGTTTTCGGGTGCAAAGTTACGGAAAAGCGAGCACAATACAAAAGAATGCCCGCTTTTTCTTTTTGATTGCCGCATCAAAATGAGCTCTTGTGGAGCGAATGTCAAGAAAAGCCTTTCAGATACAAGTCCTCGCTGTTGAAGTTCTTCATCAGTTTGTCCATGTCTTTCTCCGCATAATCGCTCCATTGACTGATAGGCATATTTTCAGGGAAATAGCCCTCATATACTTTCCCTATGAGGTCAGGAGTCTGCTGACAGGCAATCTTGAAGTTTTCCAGGAACTGCTTGGTGTCACCCAATTTGAGATAGGTAAGCGATTTGGCAGCTGGGATATTCTTTGTATAGGGGCTATCGTTATAGAGAGCGATTTTCTCGATAGCGCTGAGCACTTCGATGGCAATATGGTCGAAATTGTTCAACACAAAGGTGAGTGCGATGTCGATACCCATCATGACTTGGTCTTCGGCATTCTTCAAGGCAAAAGAAAAGTTTCGTGCAGCCTTCTCATAGTCTTCAAGTGCCAGATAGTTAATACCCAACATAAAATAGGCTTCCGCACAATGGCTATCCGTCTCGACAACTTTCATGTAAGCCTGCAAACTTTCCTCAAAACACTCATTGCGGTGAAGCAGGTCGCCCATATCACTAAACACCTTCACATAAAGATCCATGAAAGCCTCACACCCCTGGTCAATGAGAGCATAATGCTGCTTGGGGATGATTTTCTTTATCTTACCATGTCCCGCCGTTTCCACCACCTCTTTGTCATCATCGAAACGCTGGGCAAGCCGTTCCAACTGAGAAATCGCTTCATCCTTTTCGCCCAGCAGGAACAGAATCTCTGCGAGCGGAATGATTTGCACAGGGTCGCCACCCTTGTCAAGGTATTCCTTGAAGGCCTCCTTGGCACCCTGGTGATTATTGAGCGCATTCAACGCATGAGCTTTGGTCAAGAGGGTCTCCAAGTCTTTGGGATTGATAGCGAGCGCAAAGTCACAAGATTCGAGTGCCTGCTCATTCTTTTGAATCATATACTGCGCCAACGCCAAATTCGCCCACCCCTTCTTGAGGTAAGGCCGTTCCTCCAGCACCTGCGTAAGCACCTCGCACATCAGGTCAGCCAATTCGTTCTCCCGACAGATGTCCGCTATCTGCACATCTTCATCATATTTGCCTAACGGCTGAAACTGGTCGATATATTCACGAATCCATCGGCGAACCGCTTCCAAATCCCAACGATGCTCGTCCTCCAAACTGTCATCGTCCCGCAATTCTATCAACGAAGATATGATGTGAATATAGTTATCCCTTCTTTGTTCCTCCGTCGGACGATCCCCGTTGTCAAGCAGCAACCATTCTCGCCAAATCTCTTCCGCCTTTGCCGTGTCCATGTATTTGGCATACTGAAGTTGCGCCCTCTGATAGACGACATCTGAATTTTCGGGATCCAAGTCGTCAAGCACATCCTCTGCCTCATCAAACAGACGCTGGTAGATGTAGACGGCACCTTTCACCACCATCAGCACATCATCGTCAGGATGAATGGTCAGCCCGATGTCAACAGCCTCATGCGCCATGTATGGGGCATCCTGACTGAGATAATAGTCGGCGATGTCAGCGAAATCGTCGGCATCAAGATAGATGTTCTGACCTCCATCTCTGGCATCTTCGTAAGCGGTCAAGATTTCCAGAAACTCGTCTGACTTGAAATAGTCTTTTGCCATCAGAAATGCTCCTGTTATTTATTGATTTTCTTCCAAGCATCGGTCAAGCCGACGGTACGGTTGAACACCAGATGTCCAGGTGTGGAATCGGGGTCAACATTGTAGTAGCCAATACGCTGGAACTGCAAATAGTCCATCGGCTTACGGGTGGCGAGCCATTGCTCCACGAATGCTTTCTTGATGTCCAAGCTGTTCGGATTCAAGAAGGGGCGCATCGCCTCGATACCGCGCACGTCGCCATGTGCCTTCGAGTAGGCAGCCACCTCATCGCGAGGGTTCTCCACCATCCACAGGCGGTCGTAGTTTCTTACCTCTGCCTCCAGGCAATGGTGACAACTTACCCAATGAATGGTCTTACCTTTGATTTTCATGTCGCTGTTTGCCTGTCCCGTCTTCGTGTCAGGAATCAGACGAGCATGAATCTCCGCGATGTTGCCCTCAGCATCCTTTCTCACACACTCCTCAATGTTCTCTGAGCACTCAATGATGTAGGAATTCTTCAGGCGAACCTGCTTGCCGGGGCCCAAACGGAAGAACTTCTTCGGGGCATCCTCCATGAAGTCCTCACGCTCTATCCACAACTCCCTGCTGAACGTGATTTCGTGAGTGCCGTCCGCCTCATTCTCTGGGTTGTTGATGGCTGTGTAAGTCTCGGTCTCTCCCTCTGGGAAGTTGTCGATGATGAGCTTCACAGGGTTGATGACCGCACTCACACGTTGCGCACGTTTGTTGAGGTCATCGCGCACAGCTGCCTCGAAGAGCGACATCTGGTTCAATGCATCAAACTTCGTGTAACCAATTTTGTCGATGAATGCCAAGATGCCTTCAGGGCTGTACCCACGACGGCGGAAACCGCAGATGGTCGGCATACGTGGGTCATCCCACCCGTTTACCACTCCCTCGTTCACCAGCACCAGCAAATTACGTTTCGAGAGCAAGATGTGCGTCAAGTTCAGTTTGTTGAACTCTGTCTGACGGGGACGGTTGTCATCAATCGGGTTGTCCGTTCCGTCCGTCTCCTTTGCCCAATCAACAAACAAGTCATACAACGGACGGTGGCTGACAAACTCCAACGTACACCACGAGTGAGTCACCCCCTCCCAATAGTCACACTGTCCATGCGTGAAGTCATACATGGGGTAGGCATTCCACTTCGTGCCTGTGCGCCAATGGGGCATATTGAGCACACGGTACATGATGGGGTCACGGAAGTGCATATTGGGGCTTGCCATATCAATTTTAGCACGCAGCACCATCTTCCCCGGCTCCATCTTGCCCGAATTCATCTCTTCAAACAGGCGCAAACTCTCCTCCACGGGGCGGTCACGATAAGGCGAATTGGTGCCCGCCTGTGTCGGCGTTCCCTTCTGTTCAGCTATCTGTTCCGCCGTCTGCTCGTCAATGTATGCCCTACCCTGCTTGATGAGTGCCACCGCCAAGTCCCACAACTGCTGGAAGTAATCGCTGGCATAGTAAATGTTGCCCCACTTGAAGCCCAGCCACTCAATATCGCGCTTAATGGCCTCCACATATTCCGTGTCCTCCTTCTGAGGATTCGTGTCGTCCATACGCAAGTTGCACACACCACCATATTTCTTTGCCATGCCAAAGTCAAGGGCAATCGCCTTAGCATGACCAATATGCAGATAGCCATTAGGTTCAGGGGGAAAACGCGTCTGCATCCGCCCACCATTCTTACCTTCAGCCAAATCCTTCAACAGTTGTTCCTCAATGAAGTTGATAGACTCTCGCTTGCCGTCCTCAACCATCATCTCTTCAGTCTTTTCTACACTCATAATATCTCCTTATATAATAAATTAATGTGTTACAGAAATTCAAAGTCGACTGCAAAATTACAAAAGTTTTTCCGTGTATGAAACATCTGTGGAGAGAAAAGTGATTTTTTCCTCGTTTCCATCAGTCATTTGAAAAGAAATGCCTATTTTTGCGAACACACAACAAATCCATGAACAACTATTCATAATGATTATCCGCAATCGTCCACCAAAGTCCCCTCAAAGGGACTACAGACCTTATGTAGGGTGTGAAGTCCAGATAAGGGCGGAATCCCTGAAGAAACTCGCCTGATATGATTACCTTGTCCTCATGCTCGTCATCACTCCGCTTTCAGGCTCGTGTCTTCTGAGGTGATGTTTTCAGAGAGAGACAAGTGGCGGTTTCGATGTGCTTTCTGAGGACTCGTCTGCGAGTTGGTTGAAGACATGAACACAGGGGTAAACCGACGTGGGGCACATCGGTAAGGCGACGTGGGGCACATCGGTAAACCGACGTGGGGCACGTCGGTCGACCGATGTGGGGCACGTCGATTCGAAGGGTGTGAGACACCCACAAAAGAAAGAAGCCGCTACGGATTCTTTTCCTTAGCGGCTAACGTGAACAGCAAGTAGCTAAAATTCGTAAGTAAGACTGAAGGTCGGGGAAGACCACAGGGCTTTAGGGGAAACGGAGGGAAGTCACTTTCTCCAGACGGGCTTTTAGGCGAGGCATGGAGTCCTTGCGGATGCGGAGGGTCATGGAGCAGTCGTTGTCGTAGGACTGGGAGATGATTTGTGGATTTTCTTCCTTGACGATGCGCATAACGTCGTTCATGTAGGGATATTCGAACAGAAAAGTGATGTCCTCGTCAACAGTCTTTTCGATGATTTCAGCGGCAGCGATGGCTTCGGCAGCAGCAAGGCGGTATGCAACAATGAGTCCCGAGGTGCCGAGCTTCACTCCGCCGAAATAGCGCACCACGATGATGAGGATGTCGGTGAGTTCATTGGAGTTGATTTGTCCGAGAATGGGCTTGCCAGCTGTGCCAGAAGGCTCGCCATTGTCGTTGGCACGAAAGTCAAGACGTTCAGCCCCCAACATATAAGCATAGCAGACGTGGCGGGCGTCGTAGTATTTCTTTTGATACTCCGCCACCAGTTGCTTCACTTCCTCCACAGAACAGACGGGCATGGCAAAAGCGAGAAACTTGCTGCGTTTCTCGCTGTAAGTGCCCTCAGAAAGAGCCTTGATGGTCTTGTAACAATCCATTGAAGAAAGAGGTTTGATGGACAATGAACGATGAACGACAGGCGATGGACAATGCGGAATTAAGGCGATGCAAGCAAACCGCACGGCGCATCGTACACCGTCCATTCCACATCGTACATCTCATCAACTTAACTTATGTATGACCAACCCGCTCCTCAGTTTGGGTTCGAACCATGTTGCCTTGGGAGGCATGATGTTGCCAGAGTCGGCAATGTCCATGATTTGCTTCATCGTGACAGGATAGAGTGCAAGGGCTGTCTTCATCTCGCCACTATCCACACGACGTTTCAGTTCTCCTAAACCTCGGAGACCTCCTACGAAATCGATGCGCTTGTCACGACGCAAGTCCTTGATGCCGAGGATGTCGTCAAGAATCAGCTTGGAAGAGATGCTGACATCGAGCACACCGATGGGGTCGTTCTCGTCGTATGTGCCCGGCTTGGCTTTGAGCGAATACCACTCCCCATCCAGATAGAGCGAAAACTCATGCAGTTCCTGCGCACGATACTCTGCCGTACCCTTCTTCTCCACCACAAAGTTTTTCTCCAATGCTTGAAGAAACTCGGCAGAAGTCATTCCGTTCAAATCCTTGATGACACGATTATAGTCGAGGATGGTCAACTGGCTGGCAGGGAAGCACACCGCCATGAAGTAGTTGTACTCCTCGTCACCCCGATGGTTAGGGTTCTGCTTTGCCTTCTCGGCTCCCACAAGGGCCGCTGCGGCACTACGATGGTGACCATCGGCAATGTAGAGGTGGGGCATCTTGGCAAACCGCTCGGTGATGGTCTTGATGTCGGCATCATCGCTCACCACCCAGAGTTTGTGCCCAAAGCCATCAATGGGAGCTACGAAATCATACTCGGGCGTGGTCTTGGCATACTTGTCAATCAGTTTCAAAAGCACCTCGTCATCGGGATAAGCAAAGAAGACGGGTTCGATGTTGGCATCGTTCACACGCACATGCTTCATGCGGTCTTCTTCCTTATCAGCACGAGTCAGCTCATGCTTCTTGATGACACCCGTCTGGTAGTCGCCACTATAAGCACCCACCACGATGCCATATTGGGTTTTCTCCTTCCCTCCGTTGGCGGGCAGGCATGAGGTCTGTGCATAGATATAATACTGCTCTTTCTCGTCCTGCACCAGCCACCCCTTCTCTTGGAACTTGGCGAACTGACGGGCAGCCTCTTCATACACGCGAGGGTCGTACTCGCTGGTGCCTGGTTCAAAGTTGATTTCCGGTTTGATGATATGATAGAGAGATTTCTCGTTGTCGCCAGCCTCTGCACGTGCTTCCTCAGAATCGAGCACATCGTATGGGCGGCTCTCCACCTGTTCCACATACTGCTTCGGTGGACGCACTCCCTTAAAAGGTTTTACAATAGCCATAAATTGATTGAGTATTTTTACGATTTATAATTTACCTTACAATTCACTTCTTTCAGCTGAACACCATGCCCAACAATACCAAATGGGTGTTAGCGAGTGCAAAGTTAGGCTTTTTCCGTGACATTCACATACAAAAATCCACATTTTTTATGATTTCCCATCGAGCAACCCCACTCTACCCTCCCCTACGTATGCACCCGTAAGCCCTACAAATAGACAATCAACATGGCAAAACGCAAATTCGAGGAGATTAAAGTGGGGAAAAGCGATTGTATGAGTGTCGAAAACACACTTTATGTTTTATAACATATTTTCAAGCAATTCCAAGCCGATAAAAAGCCGTAACTTTGGCGATTAGTTTATAAACTAACACATTTCTAACCCAAAATTATGAAAAATCTTAAATCGATTTTGATGGGGAGTGCTGCGGCCGTAGCCTTCCTATGTGCTTGTAACTCAGCACCAAAACCTGCAGCAGAGGTTGAGTTGACTAAATCTGGCATCAATCCTGCTGATTATGACACAGTAATTGCCGTGGCTTACGACAACGAGAACCGAACTTTTGTGGCTGATTCCGCCAATGGGAAGCAGGTGAAACTTTACACCTTAACCAACGCCAACGGCATGGAGGTGTGCATCACCAACTTCGGCGGTCGCATCGTGAGCATCATGGTTCCAAACAAGGACGGAGAGTTCGTGGATGTGGCTTGCGGCTTCGACAAGGTGGAGAACTATTTCCCATGGAACTTTGAAACAGACTTTGGCTGCTCTGTAGGTCGCTATGCCAACCGCATCAATGACGGCAAGTACAGCTACAACGGCGAAACCGTGACCCTGCCCAAGAACAACAACGGCGTGGCTTGTCTGCATGGCGGCTACACGGGTTGGCAATATCAGGTGTATGACGTGGTGGAGGCTACCGACCAGTCGCTCACCATCAAGCGAGTATCTCCTGCTGGCGACAATCAGTTCCCTGGCAATGTGGAGGCTACCGTGAAGTTTGAGTTGACCGATGACAATGCCATCGTTATCAACTATGACGGAACGACGGATGCTCCTACGGTGCTCAACATGACGAACCACACTTACTTCAACTTGTCGGGCGACCTGAACAACACGATTGATGAATCTGTCCTCTATGTGAACGCTGACAACTATACACCTGGCGACCGTTTCCTCATCCCAACAGGTGAGATTCGCCCTGTGGAAGGCACCGTGTTTGATTTCCGCACTCCAAAGGCTATCGGCACAGACTTCGACAAGAACGATCCCGAGATGATTTCTGTAGGTGGTGGTTACGACCACAACTGGTGCCTCAACACCAAGGGCAATCAAGACGAAATTGCAGCCACAATGACTGACCCACGTTCGGGCATCAAGTTGGACGTGTACACCAACGAGCCAGGCATCCAGTGCTATTCTGCCAACTTCCAAGACGGCACACGTCCGGGCAAGGGCGGCATCATGTATCAGAAGCATTGCGCCATCTGTCTGGAAAGCCAGAAGTACCCTGACTCTCCCAACAAGTGCATGATGCCAGGTTGGGAAGGCAGCAATCCTTTCATCACCCCCGAAAAGCCATACCACAGCTATTGCAAGTATGCATTCTCGGTTGTAGAAGAATAAAAACTAAAACATATTAACAACTAACTAAACAAAAACAATGAATTGGTCATCAAATGAATTTATTTGGCTTGACTGGACGATTTTAGGTATCGGCCTGTTAGGAGTGGTGGCTGCCGTCTGGTATGCTATCTGGAAAGACAAAAAAGCCCAGCAGGGCGAAGATTCTTCAGCTTACCTTTTTGGTAAAGGCGAGCCTTGGTATGTGATTGGTATGGCTATCTTTGCCGCCAACATCGGTTCTGAACACCTTGTGGGCCTTGCCGGTACAGGCGCAAAAGACGGTGTGGGTATGGCACACTGGGAGATGCAGGGCTGGATGATTCTCATCCTCGGTTGGCTCTTCGTCCCCTTCTATCAGCTGCTGATTAACAAAATGGGCAAAATCATCACGATGCCCGACTTCCTGAAGTTCCGCTACACCCAGCGCACGGGTTCATGGCTTTCCATCATCACGCTGGTGGCATACGTGCTCACGAAGGTTTCTGTGACCGCTTTCACAGGTGGTATCTTCTTCGAGTATCTGCTTGGCCTGAACTTCTGGGTGGGTGCCATTGGTCTGATTGCCGTCACCGCCGTGTTTACTGTGTTTGGTGGCATGAAAGGCGTGATGACGCTGTCTTCTATCCAGACACCTATTCTTATCATCGGCTCTTTCCTCGTGCTTTTCCTCGGATTGGCTACGCTTGGTGGCGGTAGTGTCGCTGAAGGTTGGAGCACCATGATGGAAACAGCCCGTCAGATGCATGACGGTTATGGCATCAATCACATGTTCCACACTGACCCAGGTGACCCAATGTATCGTGAGTATCCAGGTTATGTGGTATTCCTCGGTGCCTGCATCATCGGCTTCTGGTACTGGTGTACTGACCAGCACATCGTTCAGCGTGTACTCGGTCAGGTGCCTGGCGAGGATAACAAGAAAGTGATGGCTCGTGCCCGTCGTGGTACTATCGCCGCCGGTTTCTTCAAGATTCTCCCTTGCTTCATGTTCCTTATCCCTGGCATGATTGCTGCAGCGCTGGCTCAGCGTGGCATCAACGGCTTTGTGATGGACGACACCGACGCTGCCTTCGCCCTGATGGTGAAGAACATCCTGCCTGCTGGCATCAAGGGTATCGTGACCATCGGTTTCGTATGCGCACTGGTTGCATCGCTGGCAGCATTCTTCAACTCATGTGCAACCCTTTTCACAGAGGACTTCTACAAGCCCATGAAGAAGGGTAAGAGCGAAGAGCATTACGTGCTCGTCGGCCGTATCGCCACAGTTGTTGTGGTGTTGCTCGGTTTGGCTTGGATGCCCGTGATGATGTCAATGGACACCCTCTATAGCTACTTGCAGGGCATCCAGTCGCTGTTGGCTCCTGCAATGGTGGCTGTGTTCACCCTGGGTATCTTCTCGAAGAAGATTACGCCAAAGGCTGGTGAATGGGGTCTTATCGGCGGTTTCATTGTGGGTATGCTCCGTCTTATCACCAACGTCTTCACCGACACAGGCAAGGCTGTCATGGAAGGTGCTTTCTGGGAGAACACCGCATGGTTCTGGCAGACCAACTGGCTCGTGTTCGAGTGCTGGCTGCTGGTATTCATCGTCCTCCTCATGGTGGCTGTCAGCTTCTTCACACCTGCTCCATCAAAGGCTCAGGTAGAGGCTATCACCTTCACTTCTGACTTCAAGAAGAGCATCCGTGAAAGTTGGGGCATTTGGGACATCCTGGGCACCCTCCTCGTTGTAGGTCTCTGCGCAACCTTCTACTGGTACTTCTGGTAATATACATAACGCTCGGTTCATCATGTACACGTCTCTCCCCAAGAGAGAGGTGGCATGATGAACCTTTCCTCAAGAAAAAGGCTTAACCTATCATTGCTACAAGCGCGCGTATCTCCTCTTTGCCAAGGACAGTGTACAAAACACTTTACACCCAACTGACACATACGACATGGAGCAACAGAGTTTCACCGAAGCAATCAGCCAAAGTGGTTTCGAGACCATCGACTTTATCATTTTGGTTGTTTACATCATCCTTCTTGTGACTTTAGGGATGTTCCTGAGTCACGACCATGAAGGCGAGGGAAAAAGTGCCAACGACTATTTTCTCGCTGGCAACACGCTGACATGGTGGGCTGTCGGTGCGTCACTCATTGCTGCCAACATCTCAGCAGAACAATACATCGGAATGTCAGGCACGGGCTATGCAGATGGTATAGCCATTGCTGCATACGAAATCATGGCGGCAATGGCATTAGTCGTCATCGGCAAGTTCCTGCTTCCCATCATGATTAAGCGAAAGATTTTCACCATCCCTCAGTTCCTCCGCGAACGATACAATGATGGTGTGGGTCTGGCTTTTTCCATCTTGTGGATTTTTCTTTATGTGTTTGTCAATCTGACCTCCGTGTCATGGTTAGGTGCACTCGCCATTGAACAGATTTTGGGGCTACAAGAAATAGTCATTTCTATTGGCTGTTTGGACATCTCCATACGTACATTCATCATCATTGGACTCTTCCTCATCGCTGGTATTTACTCCATCAACGGTGGGCTGGCATCTGTAGCTTGGACTGATGTGATGCAGGTGACATTCTTGATGGGTGGAGGTCTCATTACGGCAGGCTTCGCCCTTATTTCGGTAGCTGGCTATGAAGGTTCCATCCTTGATGGGTTCAGCAAGGTTTATACCTATTTAACCACTGGCGATTATGCCAATGACAGCCATTTCCATCTTGTCATTCAGCAAAGCCACAACGAAAGTGCCTACACCAATGTACCAGGCATCGCTGCCCTCGTGGGAGGCATTTGGCTCACGAATCTTGCTTACTGGGGATTCAATCAATACATCATCCAAAAAGGTCTGGCAGCCAAGAACATAAATGAAGCCAAGAAGGGACTCATCTTTGCAGGTTTCCTGAAAATTCTCATTCCTTTCATCGTATTGGTACCAGGTATTTGTGCCTTCTATATGGTACAAAATGCAGACCTATACCCGCACATACAAGGTTCTATTGATGTGGCAGACGAAGCTTATCCTTGGCTTATCCGCAATTTTACTCCAACAGGTATCAAGGGACTTTCGTTTGCAGCTCTTACGGCCTCCATCATCTCTTCGCTGGCATCTATGCTCAATAGCACCTCTACCCTCTTTACGATGGACATCTACAAAAAGTACATCAATAAAGGTGCATCAGACAGGGTGCTCGTCAAAGTGGGGCGTATCGTTGCTATTGTAGTCCTCATCATCGCCACCATCTCTGCGAAGCCACTTTTGGGAGAAATCGACCAAGCATTCCAATACATTCAGGAATACTCAAGTTTCCTCTATCCAGGCATTACGATTGTGTTCGGCCTTGGCCTACTCTGGAAACGTGCCTCCTCTACAGCCGCCGTCTGGACTGCTATCCTCACGATCCCGATGGGGGTGCTTTTCAAGGTGACCATGCCAGATGTTGCCTTCCAGTTCCGTGCTGGCTACGTCTTTATCATCCTCGTCACCTTCTTTATCCTTGTCAGTTACATGGACAGAAAGTATATCAGCGTTGACCTACCTGCTCAGAAAGACCAACAATCCATGCTTCAATGGGCTGGTATTCTTGGTGGCATTGGACTCTTTTTCATCACCATCGCCATTATTGTAGTGACGATGGGGGAAACGACTGCCGTTACAGCCTATCTGAATGATATCGGCTTTCAGGCATTTATTTTCTTTGGTGTACTCATCGGCTGCAATGCGATTTGGCTCTACAGTAACGTGAAGGACAAAAAAGCCGCTCCCAATGCACTGCCGATTGACCTTCGCCTTTTTAAGACGACTCGTGGTTACACGTATGGCACCATGGGAATTGCAACCATCACGATTCTGCTCTACGCACTACTCTGGTAATACATTTACTCATTATATATTATAAATAAACAACATCCAGTCAATGACAGCTTATAAATCATATCCGAAGTTTTTCGTATCTGTCGATTGTGCCATTTTCGGATTCAAAGATGGGCATCTGAATGTGCTCATACACCAGCGTCCCTACGAACCTGCGAAAGGTGAGCTTTCACTGATTGGAGGATTTGTACAAACGGATGAAAGTGTGGATGCCTCCGCCAAACGCATCCTAAAAGAATTCACGGGGCTTGACAATGTCTATATGCAGCAACTGGCCACTTATGGAGAAATTGAGCGTGACCCAGGCGAGCGAGTCATCAGCATTGTCTATTATGCGCTTATCAATGTGGACAATTATGACGAAAGATTGTCAAAGATTCACAATGCTAAATGGGTGGACATCGACAACCTTCCAACTCTTTGTTTCGACCACAACGATATGGTTCAGAAAGCGCGAAGAGTGATTAGCGAAACCATCAAAAACGAACCCATAGGCAGTAACCTCATGCCCCAATACTTTACGTTGAGTCTGCTCCAGAGCCTTTATGAAAGTATTCTCGGCACTCCTATTGACAAACGAAACTTCCGCCGTTCCATTTCTGAGAAGGACTATATTCAAGCAACCAACTTGATAGACCGCACCTCCCGTCGAGGAGCGACACTCTACAAATTCAAGTAACGAAGAATTAAATACATATAAATCATTTACATAACACTTAAAAAAGACAATACTATGTTAGAAGAACTGAAAGAAAAAGTATTCAAGGCTAACCTTGATTTAGTGAAGCAGGGACTCGTCATCTTCACATGGGGTAACGTCTCAGGCATTGACCGTGAAAAAGGACTTGTAGTCATCAAGCCTTCTGGTGTAAGCTACGACGAGATGAAGGCAAGTGACATGGTGGTCGTTGACCTTGAGAGTGGAAAAGTTGTAGAGGGCGACCTCAACCCTTCTTCCGACACCCCCACCCACCTTGTGTTGTACAAGGCATTTCCCAACATCCAAGGCGTTGTTCATACGCACTCCACCTATGCAACAGCCTTCGCCCAAGCAGGCAAGGACATTCCTAATATCGGCACCACCCATGCTGACTATTTCTACAAGGCCATTCCATGCACCCGCGACATGACCAAGGAAGAGGTGGAAGGCCAGTACGAACTGGAGACAGGCAATGTGATTGTTGACGAAATCCTCAACATCCGCAAGATTAACCCCGACCACACCCCTGCTGTGCTGGTGAAGAACCACGGGCCGTTCTCTTGGGGTACATCTCCTGACAACGCTGTTTACAACGCCAAGGTGATGGAGCAGTGCGCCAAGATGGCTTTCGTTGCCTTCTCTGTCAACCCGAACTTGACCATGAACCAACTCTTGGTCGAGAAGCACTACAACCGCAAGCATGGCCCCAACGCTTACTATGGCCAAAAAGGTCAGAAGCACTAAAACAAAGAAAACATATCATAAAAAGATATCATAAAAAGAACACCAAACAGATTCATTATTTTTATTAACTTTTAAAATCTATCTTAATTATGACATTTGAAAATTTGGAATTATGGTGGGTGACTGGTGCACAGTTGCTCTATGGTGGTGACGCAGTCGTACAGGTTGACGCTCACTCAAAAGAAATGGTTGCAGGTCTGAACGAAGGTGGCCTCATTCCAATCAAAGTGGTTTACAAAGGCACAGCCAACTCTTCTAAGGAAGTTGAAGACGTGATGAAGGCTGCCAACAATGAAGACAAGTGCGTAGGTGTTATCACTTGGATGCACACCTTCTCTCCTGCCAAGATGTGGATTAAGGGTCTGCAAGACCTCCAGAAGCCACTCCTCCACTTCCACACTCAGTACAATGCTGAGATTCCATGGGAGACCATGGACATGGACTTCATGAACCTCAACCAATCAGCCCATGGTGACATCGAGTTTGGTCATATCTGCACCCGTATGCGTGTTCCTCGCAAGGTTGTGTGTGGCTACTGGAAAGACGAACAGGCTCAGAAGCAGATTGCCGTTTGGGCACGTGTAGCAGCTGGTGTTGCTGACGCAAAGAACGTGCGCTGCCTCATGTTTGGTATGAACATGAACAACGTTGCCGTAACTGATGGCGACCGCGTAGAATTTGAGCAGCGTCTGGGCTACCACGTTGACTACTACCCTGTTTCTTCTCTCATGGAGTACTTCAAGCAGGTGACTGAAGCTGAAGCTGATGCACTTGTTGAAGAGTACAAGAAGGCATACACCATCAAGATTGACGAGAGTGGCGAGCAGGTATATTGGGAGAAGGTGAAAAACGCCGCCAAGGCTGAAATCGCTCTTCGCCGTGTACTGAAAGATGAAGGTGCTACTGCTTTCACCACCAACTTCGACGACCTCGGTGATGCTGACATCAACGATCCTAACTTTGTGGGCTTCGACCAGATTCCAGGCCTCGCTTCACAGCGTCTGATGGAAGAAGGTTACGGCTTCGGTGCCGAAGGTGACTGGAAGACAGCTTGCCTCTATCGTACACTATGGGTGATTCAGCAGGGCATGCCTATCGGTTGCTCCTTCCTCGAGGACTACACCCTTAACTTCGCTGGCGACCGTTCTTCTTGTCTCCAGAGCCATATGTTGGAGGTTTGTCCGCTCATCGCTGTTGACAAACCCAAGCTCGAAGTTCACTTCCTCGGCATCGGTATCCGCAAGCAGCAGACCGCTCGCCTCGTCTTCACCTCTAAGGTGGGTCGTGGTATCAAGGCTACCGTCGTTGACCTGGGTAACCGCTTCCGTCTCATCTCTCAGGAAGTTGAGTGCATCGAGCCAAAGCCCATGCCCAACCTTCCCGTTGCATCGGCTCTTTGGGTTCCACAGCCAACCTTCGAAATCGGTGCAGGAGCATGGATTCTCGCCGGTGGTACACACCACAGCGCCTTCTCTTACGACATCACAGAGGAGTATTGGGAGGATTTCGCTGAGATGCTGGGCATCGAGTATGTGAAGATTAACAAGAACACAACTATCAGCGAGTTCAAGCATGATCTCCAGATGAACGAGGTTTATTACATGCTGAACAAGGCCCTGAAGTAATGAAAAATTAGGAATTAGGAATGAGGCATTAGGAATGGATTTCCATCCGTTTTTAACAACCAATACCTCTTTCCTAATTCCTCTTTCCTAATTAAGCTTATGACCGCAAAACAAACAATAGAAGCAGGTAAAGCCATCCTCGGTATCGAATTTGGCTCTACACGTATCAAGGCTGTCCTGATTGACCAGGAAAACAAGCCTATTGCACAGGGAAGCCACACGTGGGAAAACCAATTGGTGGATGGCCTTTGGACTTATAGCACAGAGGCTATCTGGTATGGACTTCAGGACTGCTACGCCCAGCTCCGTAAGAATGTTCTCGACCAATACGAAGTGGAAATTGAGACCTTGGCAGCCATCGGCATCAGTGCCATGATGCATGGCTACATGCCATTCAAGGGCAACGACATTCTCGTTCCTTTCCGCACTTGGCGTAACACCAATACTGGTAAGGCAGCGGCTGAACTGTCCCAACTGTTCAACTACAACATACCACTCCGTTGGAGCATCTCACACCTCTACGAAGCCATTCTCGACAACGAGGAACACGTGGCTGACATCGAGTTCCTGACCACACTCGCAGGTTACATCCATTGGCAGATTACAGGTCAGAAGGTGCTGGGCGTCGGCGATGCCTCGGGTATGATTCCTGTTGACCCCAAGACCAAGACTTATGATGCCACAATGGTGGAGAAGTTCGACAAACTGATTGAGCCAAAAGGCTTCAGTTGGAAACTGCTCGACATCCTGCCCAAATCGCTCAACGCTGGTGAGAACGCAGGTTTCCTCACACCCGAGGGTGCCCTCCGTCTCGACGTATCCGGCCACTTGAAACCAGGCATCCCTGTTTGTCCTCCAGAAGGTGACGCAGGTACAGGCATGGTGGCCACCAACGCCGTGAAGCAACGTACTGGTAATGTTTCTGCTGGTACTTCTTCTTTCTCAATGATTGTACTGGAGAAGGAACTTTCCAAGCCATACGAAATGATTGACATGGTGACCACACCTGACGGTTCGCTCGTGGCAATGGTACACTGCAACAACTGCACCTCTGACATCAACGCATGGGTGAAGATTTTCAAGGAGTTCCAAGAGATTCTCGGCGTACCAGTTGACACCTATCAACTCTACACCAACCTCTTCAATGCAGCCCTCAAGGGTGACCCCGATTGCGGTGGCATCATCTCGTACAACTATGTATCGGGTGAACCAGTGACGGGTCTTGCCGATGGTCGTCCACTCTTCGTGCGTTCTGCCAATGACAAGTTCAGCCTTGCTAATTTCATGCGTGCCCACCTCTACGGAGCCATCGGCGTGCTCAAGATTGGCAACGACGTTCTTTTCAACGAGGAGAACGTGAAGGTTGACCGCATCATGGGACATGGTGGCTACTTCACCACCCCACAAGTAGGTCAGAAGATGTTGGCGGCTGCACTCAACTCTCCCATCTCTGTGATGGAGACTGCAGGTGAAGGTGGTGCTTGGGGTATCGCTCTCCTTGCAGCATACGCAGTGAACAACGACAAGAAACTTGCTTTGGCCGATTACCTTGACCAAGTTGTTTTCGCTGGCAACGCTGGTGTTGAAATCAAGCCAGACCCAGCCGACGTGGCAGGCTTCAACGCTTACATCGAGAACTACAAGGCAGGCCTTGCCATCGAGCAAGCCGCAGTCGATAACAAGAAATAACATTCCTAATTCAACAAAGTTCTATGGCAAATTCTATTAGTGTTTTGAATCACGCTGCCGACAACATCCGTATTTTGGCAGCCAGTGCAGTGGAAAAGGCAAAGTCTGGTCACCCTGGTGGTGCCATGGGCGGTGCCGACTTTATCAACGTTCTCTATTCTGAATATCTGAAATACGACCCTAAGAACCCCGAATGGGTAGGTCGCGACCGCTTCTTCCTCGACCCTGGCCACATGGCTCCCATGCTCTACTCTCAGCTTTGCCTCATCGGCAAGTTCTCGCTCGAAGAGTTGGCACAGCTTCGCCAGTGGGGCTCTCCCACTACGGGTCACCCCGAGTTTGAGATTGCCCGTGGTATAGAGAACACTTCTGGTCCTCTCGGTCAAGGTCATGTGTTCGCCATCGGCGCTGCCATCGCTGCCAAGTTCTTGGCTGCCCACACAGGCAACCCAACTTTTGCCAAGGAGACCATCTATGCATACATCTCCGACGGTGGTGTGCAGGAAGAGATTTCTCAGGGCGGTGCACGTATTGCTGCCACCCTCGGCCTCGACAACCTCATCATGTTCTATGACTCCAATGACATTCAGCTTTCCACTGAAACAAAGGAAGTTATGACAGAGGACACCGCCGCCAAGTACCGTGCCCTCGGTTGGGAGGTGATTGAAATCGTCGGCAACGATGCTGCCCAGATTCGTCAGGCGCTCGATGCCGCTCAGAAGGTGCAAGGCAAGCCAACCCTCATCATCGGTAAGTGCATCATGGGTAAGGGGGCCCTCAAGGCAGACGGCACTTCATACGAGGCCAACTGTAAGACACATGGTGCCCCACTCGGTGGCGATGCCTTCATCAACACCATCAAGCACCTCGGTGGCGACCCAGAGAATCCATTCCAGATTTTCGATGACGTGAAGGAACTCTATGCCAACCGCGCCAAGCAGCTCGAAGGCATCTGTGCAGAGCGTTATGCTGAAGAAAAGGCTTGGGCCGCTGCCAACCCAGAGAAGGCTGCTGCACAGGCTGAATGGTTCAGCGGCAAGGCTCCAAAGATTGACTGGAGCAAATGCGTACAGAAGGACAACGATGCCACTCGTTCCGCATCCGCCGCTTGTCTCTCTGTCCTCGCAGAGCAAGTGCCCAACATGATTTGTGCATCTGCCGACCTCTCCAACTCCGACAAGACAGACGGCTTCCTCAAGAAGACCCACGCCTTCACAAAGGGCGACTTCTCAGGTGCCTTCTTCCAGGCAGGTGTGGCTGAGCTGACGATGGCTTGCTGCTGCATCGGTATGGCACTCCACGGAGGTGTCATCCCTGCATGCGGTACCTTCTTCGTGTTCTCCGACTACATGAAGCCAGCCGTTCGCATGGCAGCCCTCATGGAGCTTCCTGTGAAGTTCATCTGGACACACGATGCCTTCCGAGTGGGCGAAGACGGTCCTACTCACGAACCCGTTGAGCAGGAGGCACAGATTCGTCTCATGGAGAAGCTGAAGAACCACTCTGGCAAGCCCAGCGTGCTCGTTCTCCGTCCAGCCGACGCACAAGAGACCACCGCTGCATGGGCACTCGCCATGGACAACATGGCCACCCCATCAGCACTCATCCTCTCTCGTCAGAACATCAACAACCTGCCCGCTGGCAACGACTACTGCCAAGCAGCCAAGGGTGGCTATATCGTGGCTGGCTCCGATGAGAACCCAGACGTTATCCTCGTGGCTACAGGTTCTGAGGTTTCCACCCTCGTGGCTGGTGCAGAACTTCTCCGCAAGGACGGCAAGAAAGTTCGCATCGTTAGCGTGCCATCCGAAGGTCTCTTCCGTCAGCAGCCGAAGGAATACCAGCAGAGCGTGCTCCCACAGGGCGTAAAGAAGTTCGGTCTCACCGCAGGTCTGCCAGTCAACCTCCTCGGCCTTGTGCCAGAGGCAGAAGGCAGCATTTGGGGTCTCGAGTCCTTCGGTTTCTCAGCTCCCTACAAGGTGCTCGACGAGAAACTCGGCTACACAGCAGAAAACGTCTATGCACAAGTAAATAAACTGTTCGCATAAAATAATTCATGAATAATTCGTGGCTAATTCATGGGAATTCGTGTTAAAGAAAAACATAAATTATCATGAATTAACCACGAATTATCATCAATTTTTTATTGATATGGAAATAAAGACAGTTGGAATTGCTTCTGACCATGCGGCATTTCCGTTAAAACAATTTGTCAAGAAGTATCTCGAAGAGAAAGGCTTAGCTTACAAGGACTACGGCACCTATACTGAAGAGTCCTGCAACTATGCCACCTACGGTCACGCTTTGGCCGAAGGCATCGAGAAAGGCGAAGTCTATCCAGGCATCGCCATGTGCGGTTCGGGCGAAGGCATCTCCATGACCCTCAACAAGCACCAGAGCATCCGTGCAGGCCTTGTTTGGCAGCCAGAAATTGCCCACCTCATCCGTGAGCACAACAACGCCAACGTCATCGTCTTCCCTGGTCGTTTCATCTCCGAAGACGTATGCCGTCAATGTCTCGACGAGTTCTTCAACACCGAATTTGCAGGTGGTCGCCACCAGCAACGCATTGAAGACATCCCCTGCAAGTAACATCAAACTCTGTGTTTGCCGCAGAGTCAACATTCGCAACAAAAGCCTCTTAAAATTCGCAAGATGGGGTTGTGCCAACCATTGCACAACCCCATTTCTTTTATCCCCCTTCACCTCAAACGACGCAGCAACGAGATTCATCATGCATGAATGACCGAGGTGCCCGAACAACTCTTTGGGCGTTTCGATAATTAAGGTCTGTTCGACGACAATTAAAGTTTGTTTTGCCATTTTCTGTGTTTTTAGGTCTGGCAAAATACGGGGAAAAAGAGGAAAATGAGAATAAGTCGAAGAAAATCGCATCTTTCTTTGCAAAACAAAATGCTTTAACTACCTTTGTGTCAAAATTGGGGTCTCACATAGGCTCCATTTCACTTGACATAACACCAACTAAAAACTAAATGATGGAAACAAAAAAAATGCGAGCTTTATGCCAGCCACGCTTGGTATGTCCCAGGTATAAAAGGCATGTTCGTCCTTTTGGGCTGGATTATGGTGGGAAACCTGTTGGGACTCATAGTGAGTATTTCCTTAAAAAAATTCGTGTCGGAGAATGTGATGCAGAGCTACGTAGGGGTGTTGACGGAAATTCTGAAGTACCTGCCCGTCATGATTTATGTGTACCGAAAGAGCCAGCACAACAGGCTGACCGAGACTGGCTACAGGGTCAACAGCAGCCACTTTAGCCCGTTCAAGGGCTGGCAGATAGCCCTGATTACCGTAGTGCTTGCCTTGGCCTATATGTTATCAGCCGACTTGCTCAATTACTGGAATTTTAAGCTTACTATGCTCATGCCAGGCATGCAAACTTTCTCCGACTTAATTAAAGAGGCTTTTAATGAGGCTGGGAGTGGCCCGTTTTGGAGCAATTTATTAGTGACTGCTATCCTTGCCGCTATCTTTGAAGAATGGCTGTACCGAGGTATAGTGCTTCGTGGTCTTCTCGCCAAGATGAGTCCCGTGTGGGCCATCGTCATATCGGCCCTGTTCTTCGCCTTCATCCACATGAACCCCTGACAGGGTCTGAATTGCTTCCTTCTCGGTCTGTTGATGGGGTATGTGTATTACAAGACGGGTAGCCTATGGCTCACCATGCTCCTGCATTTCGTAAACAACGGGACGGTCGTAGTGCTTGAACAAATCCCATCCCTGCAGGAGGTGGATTGGATAATGGACACGATGCCCTTGACGACTTATGTGGTGGCTGTTGTGGTAGCTGTTGTGGTTATGTTGGCCTGCCTCATGGCCTTTCGTCGCATTCCGTTGGAGCAGAAGCGCGGCAATATCGATGCGATATGAACATTTATTCCTTGAATTCAAGTTTTTAGAGTTATAAAATGAAGTTAAATAGGGAGTTCAGCATACAAAGTTTGCTGAAAGTTAAGCACCTCATGCTGACCAAGAGTGCTGACGGCACAAAATCTATTATCACCACCCTACTCGCCCTTGTCGCATTGACGGGGCATGGGCAAGTAAAATGCCATGTAGCGGGTTCTATTGCCGAGGGGACACAAGCCGTCGGACTTGTCATCTATCGCGATGGCACTGACCCGAAGGACAGTCCCCTGAAACTGACCGTGAAGGAAGGGCATTTCGAGTGCGATGTGGAGGACACGCAGATTGAACGGTGGCACATCGTGGACTTCGGTGAAGTACTGGAGAAAGGCATGACGAGCCGTAGCGGTGCATTCTTTTCCGAGGATGGGGCGACTGTCACCATCAGCCTCGATGGCGACAAGTTCAAGGTCACTTCTACGGGCAAGGAGTATCAGCAATGGCAGGTAATGGAGGAAGCGGCAGAGGCGAAGTTCATGCCTGCCTATGAAGCGCTGGACGAAGATGACGAGGCGGCAATGAACGAAGTGGAAAACCAATACCATCAGTGGATGCTCGATTACTATAAGGCTCACCCGATGTTGGGTTTCCTGCTGGAACTTAATGGGCGGCTCAAGGGCTTCCATTTCAATGATACTGGTCTTGCTTCCATGCTTGACATCTATCACCAGCAATACACCAACCTTTACGCTAACCATCCCGTTCACCAAAGTATCGCAGCAGAGGAAGCCAAAGACTATCAGATTTGTGGACGCAAGTACAACGACTACGATGTCCGCACGATGGACGGTCAGCAAGTCCGCGCTTCCAATTATTATCAAGACCGCTTAACGCTCGTCATCTGCTGGGCATCGTGGTGTGCTCCATGCATCCGAGAGGCCAACGACATCATTCCCCTTTACAACCAGTATCACTACCGTGGCTTGAACGTGTTCAGCCTCGCCCACGAGTTCAAATCGACAGATGCCATGCGTAAGGCTGTCGAACGCAATGGCTATCCGTGGCCCTGCCTCGTTGACCTCGACGACGAGTTCGGAGTGTTCAAGAAGCACGGTACCGCCAACAGTGCCCTGTTCCTAATCGACCGCCTTGGAAATATCCTTGCCGTGCCGAATAGCGTGGATGAACTGAAAGGGAAACTGGTGGAAATTTTGGGAGAATAATACACAGACCCGTTCCTTGCGAGCACAAGGGAAAGCAGAGAAAGCACAAAGGGAAGAAGAAAGAATGGAAGAATAGAAACAATCGACATACCTCATATAAAAAAGCGACAAGCCCCACATTGGAAATCCGATGTGGGGCTTGTCGATGTTGAGGAGGAAGCAAGGAATCAGCTTCGTTTCCTATAAAGAAAGGGTGAGATTATAATTTCACCTTGACAGGTTTCGACTCGTTGTGCAGACGGTCGAGGGCAGTGACCACGATGGTGGTGCCACGTCGAACGGAGGGCAGCGTGAGGCGCGTGTCTTGGGTAACGGCAATGATGTTCTCAGCCGAATTGAGGTTGATTTTCTCCCCTTGTTTGAAACGATAGACCACATAGTGACGCGCCTTGTCCATTTCCTTCTTCGCCTTGGGAGCTTCCCATGAGAGGATGGTGCCGGTCATAGCGTAGGTGGCGGCATTGACATTGCGTGGCTTGCCGGGTGCCTTGCTGTCGATGAAGGGCATGAGAGGTTGAAGAGCTGGAGTCGAATGGTAAACTTTCTCCAGCATGGTGCGGTAGTTGCCAGGATTGTTCACCACGGCAGCAGCATACCATTGACAGGAGCCTTGCACATGGGCAAGGGCACGTTGCAAGTCGTACTTGATACGCATCTGGTGTGATGAGGGGTCGTTGGGGTCGGCACCCTTCACGGTGCGCTCCACATCCTGACCGATGAACAGCGGACGCTGGTTGCAATAGTCGTTCCACCAGTAGATAAGCTTCTCATAGTCAGCAGCTTTAGTACCCAAGTTCCAATAGATTTGGGGGATGTTGTAGTCAATCCAACCCTGCTTCACCCAATGCACCACGTCGGCGTAGAGGTCGTCATAATTTTGTCCACCGCTGGTGGCACTTCCCTCACGACAGTTCTCACCCGTGGGACTATTCCGATAGATGCCGAAGGGACTGATGCCGAACTTGACCCACGGCTTGATGGCACGCACAAGGTGATGGAGGTCGCGAATGAGTTGACTGACGTTGTCGCGTCGCCAGTCAGCGATGTCAGTGAATCCACGTGGGTCAGCCTCAAAATAACGCTGATCGGGGAGAGGCTGCCCTGCCACGGGATAAGGATAGAAATAATCGTCCATGTGGATGCCATCGACATCATAATGCTCCAAGATGTCCTCCACCACCATGCAGGTGTAGAGGCGGTTTTCCTCCAACGCAGGGTTGAAGATATAGAGATCATCGTACTCAAAAATACGCTCAGGATGGCGCACGGCAGGATGGTCTGCCGCCAGTTCTTTCGTAAACTTCGTCTTGGCACGATATGGGTTAATCCATGCATGGCACTCCATATTGCGTTGATGACACTGCTCTACCATCCAGTCCAATGGATCCCATCCATCAGATGGAGCCAATCCCTGTGTGCCAGTAAGGAAACGGGACCAAGGTTCATAACTGGACTTATAGAGCGCGTCGCCTTCCGCACGCACTTGGAACAAGATGGCGTTGATGCCACACTGCTGCAATGTATCCAACTGCGACGAGAGCATCGTCCTTATCTGTGCTGGCGATTTACCAAGATATTGCCCATTGACACACTGAATCCATGCGCCACGAAACTCACGTTTGGGGTTGGCGGCACTCAGCATGGACACTGTGGAACACAAGAAAAACAGCAAAGAAAAAAGATGTTTCATACTTATTATGTGTATTAATAAAAATCAATTTCTACAAGAAGGGGGTCAACAAGTTGCCGAACCAACCTTGAAATTTCTTACCCGCTGAACGGGTGCCCCAGTAGCCCTTCTCCATCTGTGTGGACGACTTGAGTTGCTCGTTGAAAAGGTGGGTCAGTTCATCAGTCGTCTTCTGACTGAAAATCACAGTGTTGACCTCATAGTCACAACGCAACGAACGGGCATCCATGTTGCTGGAACCGACGGTACAATAGAGGTCATCGACCATCATGATTTTGGTGTGGTGGAAACCGCCGTGGAAGAGATAGACCTTGGCACCACGCTTGGCAAGGTTGTTGCCCACATAATGGGAAGCCTCGGGTGTGAGCGGAATGTCGCTTTTGGCAGAAAGGAGAATCTGCACCTCCACTCCCCGGTCAATGGCACGTTTCAGTGCCTTGCGCACACGGTGGGTAGGCACGAAATAGGGGTTGATAAGCAGCACCTTATGCTGAGCGGTATTGAGCATCTCAGCGAAAAGGTCGCGGATGGCATCTGCACTGCGGAGAGGATGGCGGTCAACGATTGCGACTCGCTGATTACCAACCTTCTTATGAGCAGGAAAGTATTTCGCCCCTGTCAAATACTCCTTAGTTGCTTTGTACCACATACGGCAAAAAATCTCGTGCAGGTCGTTCACGGCAGGCCCTTCGATGCGCATATGCATATCGTGCCAGTCGCCAATTTCAGGGATGCCCTCAATGTAATAGTCAGCCACGTTCATGCCGCCCGTGTATGCCACCTCACCGTCGATGACCACAATTTTGCGGTGGTCACGCGGGATGATGTGGTTAACCCACGGGAATCGGATAGGGTCGAACTTGACCAGATGAATGCCCAACGCATTGATGGAGTCGTGCATGTGATGCTTAATTGGCTGATTGTTAGAAGCATTGCCAAAGGCATCATAAAGGGCACGCACCTCCACACCCTCGGCGGCTTTCTGTGCGAGAAGGTGGAAGAGAAGTCCGGCAATGGAGTCGTTGCGGAAATTAAAATACTCCAGATGGATAAACGATTTGGCGTTTCTAACCGCCTCAAACAAATCAACGAACTTCTCGTGTCCCGTCTTGAGCAGCACCACCGAATTACCGTCACTGATGGGCACATCGCGCTGACGCAGATGGGCTGCCATGATGGAGTCGGACGTCTGGGCACTAAGCACAGCAGAACACAGTACAAACAATATGAACAGAAACCTTTTCATCAGCGTTTCTTATCACCCTTTTTCGATGAATCCTTGCCAGGCTTCTTATGTGCCTTTTTCATGAACATATCTACCTGATCCGCTATCGCTTTCATACCAGCGATGGAAGGGTGTCCAGCCTGCTTGTCAATATCGTGAAGGGCAATGACTGGTACATCATAATAGTCACAAATCTTAAAGACAGAGGCATCAATGGCATCAGAAAGCTCGCTATTGAGGATGAAATACATTTCCACACCCAAGTAGCGTTTCTTCATATAATCCAACATTTTAGCCAACGAAGGGCGGAACGATTTGAGGTCTTCGGTCGTCCAATCGGCATATTTATACTCGCCAATCGGTGACGGCACCCATGAGTCATTGGTGGCACCAAAGATGAAAATGATGTCGGGATTGCCAAGGTTGGAAGCACGGGTGACGAACGAACGCGGTGTATAGTCCTCGCCACGATAGCCCGAAGACGAAATGGTGGATCCGCTGTAGGAATTGTTCGTGCAAAGTTTCCAACCGTTCTTCTTCAGCAGCAAGTGCCACCATGTCTGCTCCACCGATGTCACATCGTTGGATTTCTGCCGATGGTCGGCCAAGTACCACGGCTCGTTGGTAGCGGGGGTGATGTACCCCTCAAAGGTGGAATAACTGTCACCGAAGATGGTGACCGACTTGCGAACATCTTTCTGAGCAAACGAAAGGCTGAAAGCAAAGATGGAAAGAAAAATTGTCAAGTAGATTTTTTTCATATTGTTACCAGTTTATGGGTGAAATTCCATGCTGTTGCAAGTATTGGTTGCAAACGCTAAAATGATGGTTGCCAAAGAAGCCGCGATAAGCAGACAACGGTGAGGGATGGGCAGAGCGCAGAATACAGTGTTTTGCTGTGTCTATGAGAGGTGCCTTGCTCTGCGCATAACTGCCCCACAGGATGAAGACCACATGCTCCCGTTCGGCACTGACCAGACGAATGACAGCATCGGTGAAATCTTCCCACCCACGTCTCTGATGACTGGCGGCAGCATGGGCACGCACTGTCAGCGTCGCGTTGAGCAAGAGGACTCCCTGTTGCGCCCATCGGGTCAGATTACCCGACGAGGGAACAGGCGTGCCAAGGTCTGTGCGGATTTCCTCGAAGATATTGCGAAGAGAGGGAGGGAACGGAACGCCATCGTTGACCGAGAAACAAAGTCCGTGCGCCTGTCCTGGCTCATGATAGGGATCCTGACCGATAAGCACCACCTTCACGTTGGGCAAGGGGCAAAGATTGAATGCATTGAAAATCAACTTGCCCGGAGGATAACACGTGCCTTGGGCATATTCCGTTTTCACGAACTGTATCAACTGCTCGAAATAAGGCTTATCAAACTCTGGCTGAAGTTTTGCAAGCCACGATGCTTCTATCTGTACCTTTGCCACGATTCTTTTTAGATTGTTAGCGAATCTATATTAATGGGTGATTATCATTCGACCAAACCTACTTCACGCCATTGGGCAAGCATCTCCTTCACATCTTGTTCCGCCCTCGGACGCTCCACCTCATATACCTCCAGCAGCGCATCCACCAATTCCGCTTCGGTGAACTCCCTACCCTTCACCGACTCCCACAGCATTGCCGCAGATTCGTTAAGGGTAATGACTTTAGTGAAGTCTATGTTCTTTACGCCATGAGCGATGATGATGTGCTCACCACACACTTTGCGCATATCAAAACCAGGTTTTATCTTCATAGGATATTATTTTTTATGCCTTTCTCATCCAGCGCTTCGGCAACTGATGATTCCACAGCAACCTATACAATGCCAACAGGTATCGGCGGATAGGAAGCAATCGGGGCCACACAGCAGAATACATCCTCCACGCCCGCGAAGTCGCCAACTCATAGGTCTTATTCTTGCGAACAATTTTCACCAGTTTCGCTCTCACGCAAGTGATTGGAAACACTTCGGTGCCCTTGATGTTGCCATCACCACGCATCGTGACGATGCCATTCTCCATTTTCTCTATTCGGTGGCAAACGAAATGCTTTTCGGTTATTTCTGCCAATATCACGTCACCCACAGCCAGATGGTCGGCCTTCCCCAGCACAAGCAGGTCACGGCTGTCCTCCACAAACGGCATCATACTGTTACCCCTCGCAATGATGGTGGCAAGATGACCCTCTTCTATCAGTTTTACGACTTCGGGCAGGAACACCTCATTGGCCAACGAACGTCTCTGCATATCTCATTGATTCTTTATAATTCCCTATCCATCTTCATGTTCGCTCATCATCGACTCCGCTTCAACCTTTCCACTCATCACCCCATAACTCATCCTCACAGCTTCTTCATTTGGCAAATTCTCCATCTCATACACAGGCATCATCTCCATCAACCGAACCACCGTATCACATACCCCCTGGTAATCTCGTCCATCCCACTTCATCACCGAGCACGATGACAACAACGCAACAAACCCTTCCACTGTTTCCATCTGACGAATTCGGTTGTAAGGTGCCTGTTTCAACTGCAGGAATCCACCAACTGGGGCTTCCACATTGCGGTAACAGGGGGTCTTTCCACTCCACGGCGAACCAAACACACGCACCACACCATCCTCACACACCCGCACCACAGGGTTATCATCATTAATCAAATCAGTGCCCTCTATGTACCGAAGCCAATTTGCCGTGTGAGTGCTCTTGCCCGTGCCGCTCTTGCCCAGACAGAGGTAGCCCCGTCCGTCTTTCCTCACCACCGATGCATGGACAAGCACCGTCATTTTATCAGCCGCAGCAAAGGCATACATCAACATCAGCGCAGTGTTCAGCCCCTGCAAACGTGTGGCACTATCCCCCATCAGTCGCACCGTTCCCAACGAAAAATCCGCTTCCGCCTCCAACAGGCATAGATGACCCACATTTTTGTCCATCGCCAATATCTGATACCCTCCATTGTCCAACTGACAGACATCAAACACCTCATCACCCCCATCGAAACGCCCGATTTCCATTCCCTTCACTGCTGGATGCCAAGTGTCATCCACCGACAAGGTGAAAAGAAGGGCGTCCGCAGCATTCCCTTTCTGTGCATCCATACGAAAAGGTTCACTGGAAGGCAGTAAATCCACCGTGTTCTCCTCATCGCAAAAACGGACACAATAGTTGTGGCGCCCCACTTGATAATATGCTTCGGTCATTGTCTGTCTTTATCCTAATATGCAATCATGACTCATTGTGTCTATTCCACCCACACATCCTGTGCCCATTCAGTATCCAGATACTCCTCGTCGAAACGATTTGAAGAACCGGCATATTTGTCAAGAGGCACAAACATCGAAACTCCACAACACTGCTCCTTGTCGATTCCGTTCAGCAAGCGATTAAAAGCACTATACCATGTGTAGGATGTCTTCAGATTCACAACCTTAGCAGCCTCTTCCTCCCATTGCACCATCTCCTCATCACTCAACACCTGTTTCATCACCCCCTTCATATCGTAAAAGTCTGGATAGACCGAAGCCCAGACATCATATCGGAAATAGTCCTGCACATTCTCATAATTGGCATTCAACAAGTCTTCACGATGGTTTGCCACCACCGTTTTCATATAAGCGGCAAAATGACTCAGAGCAGTAGTTTTCACCGACGAAATAACAATTCCATAATTATCACCTTCGCTGCCATATTGGTCATAGTAAGCCGTCAATATCTTGTCCGCATAATCGTCCATCTTCATCATTGCCTTCACCATTGTCTGATAATTGGCACCAGGCCCAGGTATCTCTGCTGGCGAAGCAATAATGTATTTTGCAGCATTCCGCAACGTGTATGCCACTTCCACGCTCTGCATGAAACAAGCATCAAAAAAGATGAAATCCACCCCGCCGAAGTCTTCCACCACACGTGCCAAGTCCTCAATGGCCATCTGATTGCCATCCAAAGACGAGGAACTCGAGTTCCGTCCGTTATCCAACCCGAAAGTCCTTCTGGGAGCCAACCTGTCCTCGCCATACGATGAGGGAATCCACCCTGAGGCATGAGACCACATCACCAACCCATAACTGGAGGCACCACACATCGACTTCGTGTATTCTAACACCTCCGCCAGTTGCTGAGGCGACGACGAATTGACATCCTCCGACCAAGTCTTCGATGGGGTTAAATCCGACAAAGTCCTCGCCTTTGTGTAGCGTTCCACCACATAGATACGTGGCAGGCCGATATCATCCAGGTATATCACCAAACGGTCATTCGGATAGAAAGTCGAATCCCTCATCCCATTCAACATCTCGGAGATGTCACTTGACACCTGACCGTTCAGTGAATTTTCAGCCACCATATACACCAGCACCGTGCGGCTTGGCGCATAGCTGGGGTCACTCGGCACGTCGGGAGCTTCTTTATCTTTCTCACAGGCTGAAAACGAACAAGTTGCAACAACGCATAAAAGCATTGCTGCAACTATGTTGAACCATCTGTCCACGCCCATCTGACGGAGGCTATTCTTTCTCTGATTGCTGATCTCCTTCATGAACGATATATGCATCCAAAGGATGTCTGAACTGGAAACGCTGGTCATCAATCATAAAGAGCTTCGTCTCCGGATTATCCAAATAGCGTTTCTTGATTTTGTAATACTGCTTTGACAGCTTCTTGCGCTTCGCCGCATAGAACATACAAGTTGTCTGGTGCTTCAGATGCTCCGTTCCCTCCAAATACTCCTTCAGTTGGAGGCTCAACTCCGAGCGGTACGGCAGGAAACCCGTCTTCGGTTCAAGGTCTATGCTGTCCAAGGCCTGGATGGTGGTAATATAGACGACTGAGTCGGTCAGCATCTGACCCACGCCAAACACATACACGATTCCTTTTCCCTTGCCGTAGATGTTTTCCGTCTTGGGCTTCTTCTTGCCGAAAGCCACCGATGCCACCAGCACCAAAGTCAACGTTAACAGAATTTTTCTCATCAGTCCTTTCTATCCCAAATAAGTCTTCAGCAAGCGGCTCTTCGACTGCGTTCTCAAACGACGAATCGCCTTTTCCTTAATCTGGCGCACACGCTCACGAGTAAGATTGAAACGGTCTCCAATCTCTTCCAGCGTTTTCTCAGCCTCACCCAATCCAAAGAACATCTTGATGATTTCCTTCTCGCGAGTGGTCAGCGTGTCGAGTGCGCGCTCAATCTCTTTCTGCAACGATTCCGTCACCAGCGTGCGGTCAGCCGATGGCGAATCGGGGTTACTGAGGATATCCAACAGACTATTGTCCTCACCCTCTACAAAGGGTGCATCCACACTGATGTGGCGACCGCTCACCTTCATCGTGTCAGCCACCTTATCAACGGGAAGATCCAACTGAGCGGCCAACTCTTCGGGCGACGGGCGACGCTCGTTCTCCTGCTCAAACTTCGAGAACGCCTTGCCTATCTTATTGAGTGACCCCACCTGATTCAGCGGCAAACGCACAATACGGCTCTGCTCAGCCAAGGCCTGCAGAATCGACTGACGAATCCACCAAACAGCGTAACTGATGAACTTGAAGCCACGTGTCTCATCAAACTTCTCAGCAGCCTTAATCAGGCCCAGATTGCCCTCGTTGATGAGGTCTGGCAGGCTCAAGCCCTGGTTCTGGTATTGCTTCGCCACCGATACGACAAAACGCAGGTTCGCACGCGTCAGCTTCTCCAGCGCGCGGCGCGCATCGGGACCACCCTTACGGATTTTGGCGGCAAGCTCCACCTCTTCTTCTACACTGATTAACTCCTCACGACCGATTTCCTGCAAGTACTTATCCAACGAAGCACTCTCACGGTTCGTGATACTTTTCGTAATCTTTAGTTGTCTCATAGATATTTTTGCAAAAACCCTGCAAAGATAGAACTTTTTTCTATAAAAGTCAAGCGTTTCACACTTTTTATGACAGAGATGCCGAAAAATTAGTATATCTTTCCTCGCAACTCCTTGATATCGTCACTGTGCACGTAGTCATCATACTCCATCAGCTTGTCGATATGACCCTTGGGACCCAGTTCGATGATGCGGTCGGCAATCGTCTGGATGAACTCATGGTCGTGTGAAGCGAAGAGGATGTTGCCCTTGAAGAGCTTCAAATTGTTGTTGAAGGCCTGAATGCTTTCAAGGTCAAGGTGGTTGGTGGGCGTGTCGAGAATCAAGCAGTTGGCATTCTTCAACTGCATCCGAGCAATCATACAGCGCATCTTCTCACCACCCGAAAGGACATTGACTTTCTTCAACACTTCCTCACCGCTAAAGAGCATACGCCCCAAGTAACCCTTGAAGAAGACATCATTGCCCTCACCGTACTGACTAAGCCATTCGACGAGGTTCTTGTCGCTCTTGAAGAACGCAGTGTTATCAACCGGCAGGTAGGCCGTGGTGATGGTGACGCCCCACTTATAGGTGCCTGCCTGCGGTTCGCGGTTGCCATTGATAATTTCAAACAGGGCAGTCATGGCACGAGGATTGTGAGAAAGGAACACAACCTTCTCACCCTTCTCCACCGTGAAGGAAAGATTTTCGAAGAGCACCGTTCCATCATCTTCGATGGCGGTCAGTCCTTCCACTTCGAGAATCTGATTGCCAGCCTCCCTGTCCATCGTGAAGATGATGCCAGGATATTTGCGAGTGGAGGGCTGAATCTCGTCCACATTGAGTTTTTCGAGCATCTTCTTTCGCGAAGTCGTCTGCTTGCTCTTGGCAGCATTAGCAGAGAATCGACGGATGAATTCCTCCAGCTCCTTGCGCTTCTCCTCAGCCTTAGCCTTCTGATTCTGAGCCTGTTTGAGAGCCAGCTGAGAAGACTGATACCAGAAGGAGTAGTTACCGGCAAAGAGATTCACCTTGTTGAAGTCGATATCGACCGTGTGGGTGCTGACCGCATCGAGGAAGTGACGGTCGTGGCTGACCACAAGGACGGTGTGCTCGAAGTTCGCCAAGAAGTCCTCCAGCCACTCCACCGTGTCGAGGTCGAGGTCGTTGGTCGGCTCGTCAAGCAGAAGATTGTCGGGGTTGCCATAGAGAGCCTGTGCCAGCATGACACGCACCTTCTCCTTACCCGTCAGTTCCGACATCAACTTATGGTGCAACGCCTCCTTGATGCCAAGTCCCGACAGCAGTTGTGCCGCATCACTCTCGGCATTCCATCCGTCCAACTCAGCAAACTTCTCTTCCAGTTCAGCGGCGCGGATGCCATCCTCGTCAGAAAAATCAGACTTGGCATAAAGGGCATCCTTTTCCTGCATGATTTCCCACAGCACCGAGTGCCCCATCATCACGGTGTTGAGCACGGTGCAGTTATCAAATTTGAAGTGGTCCTGCGAGAGCACGGAAAGGCGTTCGCCCGGGCCGAGCGTAATCGTACCTTTGGTGGGTTCCAGTTCACCGCTGATAGCTTTGAGCAGGGTTGACTTGCCTGCTCCGTTGGCACCGATAACTCCATAGATGTTGCCATTGGTGAACTTCATGTTGACGTCTTTGTAGAGAACGCGCTTGCCAAACTGAATGGCAAGATCAGAAACTGTGATCATCTTATACTTTTTACCTTTTGATTCGTTTTCGGCTGCAAAGGTACGAAAAATTCGGGTAAGTGAGAGAAAAGAATGCCTGTTTTCTTCTCTGAACATGAGAATTTTGCAGAACAAATGGACATAACAGCAAAGAAAACAGCAAAAAACAATGATTCGCCATCATACCACCAAAGCCCCCAAAGGGACGACAAGCCACAAGCAACCCTTCAGACATTGTGCCAGTTGCAAGCCCTGTCAACGTCACGTAAAACGACTGGCCACAGGCAGCCCTTCGGACTTCAACGTGACAATCCTTTGTTGTTCCCCGTCTTTTCCGCAACCTTGTACCGATTAGTAAAAATGACCTCCGCGAAGATGTACCAGGTACATCACCCGTATCCCACTTACATATCCTTGTTGAAATTGTACATATCCTTGTAGAAAATGTACATATCCAAGAACGATATGTACATTTTCTACAAGGATATTAAAGTAGTGTACGGCTTGAGGTGGAAGTCGCATACGGCATATATTAGAAATAGTGTAAGGCTTGTGACGGAAGTGGTGTATAAGGGCTGAAGCGATGGATGGACAAGGGGAAAGGCTGTATACGGTTCAGGGGAAAATGATGCGCGGATGAAGAAATTGCGGGTAAACTGTTGTATGTCTCGTCTGTTTTTCATAACGTTGGCTCCGCCGAAGTTACTTGTACTCGGAAAAGCCCAATAAATTTGGCTTTTCACTCGATTTTCCGTATCTTTGTGGCGACTTTCACTTTATATATATCGAAACGATGAAGTTTTGCATATCGAGACAATGAAGAAAATCTTGGCATCCTATTTGCTGCTGTGCGCCTGCGCCATTCTGCAGGCCATGCCGATTGAACCGGCTGCGGCACGACAGAAGGCTTTGGCGTTCGTCCAAAGCAGGGTTTCTGAGGACACCGAGGATTCCTCACTGGAACTCGCCATGAGGAGCGAGGTCTGCTATGTGTTCAACATCAATCAGCACGACGGTTTTGTGATTGTCGGTGGAGACGACCTGATGCCCGACATCTTGGGGTATGCCGACACGGGGACGTTCAATGCCGACAGCGTTCCTGAGTGTCTGCACGGATGGCTGGACGGTTACGCGGCACAGTTGGAGTGTCTAAGGACTCTGCCAGAGGCGAGTCCTGTCTCACACAAGACGGTGTCAAAGATATCGGTCAGTCCCATGCTGCAACGTATGGCTGTCGATGAGGCGTTGGGTGCTCTCTTCACCGATTCCTTGGCTTCAAGCGGAAGCATGGCAACGGCTCTGGCTGAAATTGTGTGCTATCATCAGCAAGTCACGAGCCAGTCACAAGTGCAAGCCAGCACCATCACTGCCTTGCGAGATTCCGTCTTGTCGGCAAACACTCCTCAAGACATCATCCAGACACTCGTCAACGACTTTGGCTGCTATGATGACATACACCACGTGCGGCGGAGCTTCTATTCGTCTGAACATTGGGAACAAATCATCTACAGGGAATTGAGGGATAAACGTCCCGTCGTCTATGGAGGCCTGTCGCAAGACAGCACCACCTACGCCTTTGTGGTCGATGGCTACGCCCCTGACAACTATTTCCACATCAACTGGGAACTGGATGGTGCCTACAATGGCTATTTCCTGCTGTCCATCCTTGAAACGTATGATGGCGGTCAATACGTCTTTGCAGGCATTCAGCCAGAGATAGCGTATGATATTCCCCAAGCCTATGCCATTCTGAACGTACCCTCCAAGGCACTTCTTTTCTATTATGACTGCGACATCAACAACCACCCCGAACTGGCTTTTCAAAAAGAGACCTACACCATCAAGAGTTGGCGCGATATTGCTGAAAGCATCCAACATTTCAATTTCAGGGGTTCGTTTGCCGACTATACGCTATATACACTGGACGAATGGTGCAAAAATTGCAAGAGCCTACAAACGCTCAACTTTCTGGAAAATTTCAACACCACCTACGCCACGTCCATGAACAATATGTTCCAGAACTGCACGTCACTTATATCCCTCAAAGAGCTTAACCTACTTAATACGGAAAATGTGACCAGCATGATTCATGTGTTTGACGGCTGTAGCAAATTGCAGACGTTAGACATCAGCAAGCTTAACACCGCCAAGGTGACCTACATGAATGGTATGTTCTATAAGTGCTCCCAGCTCACCTCGCTAAATATCAGCTTTGCCAACACAGAGAAAGTGACAACGATGGCGAATATGTTCATGGGGTGTACAAACCTAAAAGAACTGAACATGGCGACCGTTGACACCCGAAGCGTGACCAGCATGAGCAGAATGTTCTATGGCTGCGAAGCCCTCGACCCCAACTATTTCACGACGTGCCGCTTCAACACCCACCACGTGACCAACATGAAGCAGATGTTCTACAATTGCAAAACGCTCTTCTGGATAGACATGCAAGACTTCCGGACAGAGAATGTGACAACGATGGCGAACATGTTTTATGGCTGTTCAGACTTGCAAGAATTGAACCTGAAGAACTTCAACACCCAAAACGTGGAAAACATGCAGGGTATGTTTGGCGAATGCACCAAACTGCAAACCATCTATGCCAGCGACGAGTGGAGTAATGAAAAGGTGACTAACTCTTCCAATATGTTCAAGAACTGCACGTCACTGAAGGGTGGCAAAGGAACACCCTACAACGCCCTCTACCTTGATGCCAGCTATGCCCGATATGACGAAGGAGCCGACACGCCAGGCTACTTCACCTACAGGCCAAGCGTTGACGTCGTTGCACCCGAATCGGCTGCCGAGGACAACGATGCGTGGTACACCATCAACGGCATCAAACTCCATCAAGCGCCTACTCAGAAAGGCCTCTACATCCACCAAGGAAAGAAAGTGACCCAATAAGATGCACAAACGCCTATCCATACTCCTATTGTGCCTCAGTGCCCACATCTTCCTGACAGCTCACCCCGTCGGGCAAGAGGCGGCACGGCAGAAAGCCCTCACGTTCGTCCAACACGCCAACAAGGGTGCCCAAGCACGCCGAGGGAAGAGCACCGCCCCGTCGCTCCGGCTCGCCATGAACGACGAGGCCCTGTATGTGTTCAATATAGGAACGGACGAAGGGTTTGTCATCGTGAGTGGCGACGACCGAATGCCCGAAGTCTTGGGCTATGCCTATACAGGCACCTTCTGTGCCGACAGCCTTCCCGAAAACCTGCAAGCGTGGCTCAATGGTTACAGGAAGCAAGCGGCATACCTCAACACCGACAACGCGGCAAGAGCTGTCTCGCAACAGGCAGTGGCAGACACAGCCATCAGTCCGATGCTCGACTGCCAATGGCACCAATACAGCCCTTACAACAACCTGTGCCCCACCCTTGGAGGCAGCCCAACCATCACGGGATGTGTGGCCACGGCAATGGGTCAAATCATGTATTATCACCAGTGGCCACAGAAGACCATCCGCAAGATTCCAGCCTATACCACTGCCACACACCACATTCCTGTGGGCGCCATCGACACGACAGTCATAAACTGGAGCCACATCCGACCGAACTACTTCACGGCATCCACTTCGGAAGAGACGGATGCCGTCGCCACGCTGATGCAACTGTGTGGTGCCTCCATCCTCATGGATTATGACCAGACGGGGAGCAATGCCACCATTGACACCGTCGCCTATGCCCTCGAAAACTATTTCGACTACCATAAGGACATGGCAGTCATCAGAAAAAACAACTACGATGACGATTGCTGGAACCGAATCATCTACAGAGAACTGGCCCAGCAGCGTCCTGTCCTCTATAGCGGTTACCACGACACGGGAGGACACGCCTTCGTGATTGACGGCTACGACCGCGGCGACTACTTTCATGTGAACTGGGGATGGGGAGGCACCTACGACGGTTACTTCCTGCTTTCTGCCCTGCGCGAATACACAGACAATCAGGTGGCAGTGGTCGGCATCCAGCCACCCAATCCCGATGCGCCCCAAGCCTACGCTGTACTGAGAACCAGATACTCCACCCTGATGTTCTATTATGACAACAACCGCAAACAGTTTGACCAAATGCCCGGCACCATCACCTATAGCGTCAACCAAAAACGGGAATGGCTGAAGGAGAAAAACAACATCATCTACATCACTTTCATGCCTTCGTTTGCCGACTACATACCCTTCACACTGGAAGGATGGTTCAAGAACTGCTCCCAATTGAACTACGTGAGTGATATCCAAAACATCAACTCGTCCTGCGTGACCTCGATGGAAAGTATGTTTGAGGGATGCTCAAGCATGAAAACCCTTACCAACTTCGAACAACTTGAGACCAACCAAGTGAACAGTATGCAGCGGATGTTCTACAACTGCACCGCACTGAAAGAAATAGACCTCACCACGCTCAACACCGAAAAGGTCAGAACGATGGGCAACATGTTTCATGGTTGCCTATCGTTGAGCAGCGTGAACTTAGTCCATTTCAACACCCAGAACGTTGTCAACATGAGCAATATGTTCTATGATTGCTCTTCGCTCCATGCCATCTTCTGCGACAATGAAAACTTCAGCACCAAGAACGTGACCACCATGCAGCGAATGTTCTACAACTGCAAGAAACTCACCTACGTCAATGAGCTGTTGAGCCATTTTGACACCCACCACGTGACCAATATGAACTCGATGTTTTACAATTGCGAAAACATAGAGACCTTACACCTCAACAACTTCGACACCCAACAGGTGACGATGATGAACAATATGTTTTCGGAATGCAAAGCACTTCGAACCATCTACGTCGGCAACGCATGGAGCACGACGAACGTGACTTCCTCAACTGCCATGTTCAGAGGTTGTTCCTTGCTGACAGGCGGGAACGGAACGGTGTACAACTCAGCACACACCGATGCCAACTATGCCCACACCGACGGCGGTGAGGACAATCCCGGATATTTCACCTATGAGGCGAGCACAGGCATCAAGACCGTTATGCCCACCCAGCAGAACACGGAGGACAACGATGCTGCGTGGTACACCATCAGCGGCATCAAACTGAAAGGTGCCCCTGTACAGAAAGGCCTCTACATCCACCACGGGAGAAAGGTGGTCAAGTGACCACACATTATTTATATAAGGGACATCATCAGAACGATAGGCGAGACACTGGAAAGGGCGTGGGTAACACTCATCTTTTGCAACCCGAAGTTGGCAAAAACAGATACAACCTCTTTCCGAGGCTTGACAATCGGAGGTTTTTCAAGTTCGATACACTTATTTTTTGAAGAAAATGCGAGTAAAGTGATTGGCATTGATATTTTTTTTCGTAACTTTGCAGTCGGAAAGAGAGGGTGGAAGCCTTGACTAAGGTTTCCTCTGAGTCCCGACATAACATAAAGAAACTAATATATAATTACATATACAGTTAGTAGTATTAACTTATAAATTATTAAATCCATGACAAAAGTAGCAATTAACGGCTTTGGCCGTATCGGTCGCCTCGCATTCCGTCAGATGTTCGAGGCTGAAGGTTATGAAGTAATCGCTATCAACGACTTGACAAGTCCTAAGATGTTGGCTCACCTCCTTAAGTATGACACTGCTCAGGGTGGTTTCTGTGGCAAGTTCGGTGAGAACAAGCACACTGTTGAGGCAACTGACAACTCTATCATCGTTGATGGTAAGGAGATCACTATCTACGCTATTCCTAACGCTGCTGAGCTTCCTTGGGGCAAGCTCGATGTAGATGTTGTTCTGGAGTGCACTGGTTTCTATA
>JAFSKR010000012.1 GCA_017448825.1 Bacteroidaceae bacterium | reverse complement strand
CATCTACACGATGAACAACACGAAGGAGCGTTACGACCTGGTGAACTACGGCACCATCCTTGCCCCTGACCAGCAGTATATGCAGCTGATGTTCGGCTCGTGCGAGGTGTTGAACGCCCACAACACCTGGCAGTTCTATCCTGACTACTCGAAGTATGACACCTCGGCCGTTGACCTCGAAGAGAAGCAATGGTATCGTGACAACCAGTGGCCGAAGGACTTGCAGGCTGCCTACGAGCTGGGCAAGCGACTGGTGGAGTAAATTCCAATTTAGCTGTGGACAAGATTCTAAAGGTTCTCAACGTCAACGACTATGCCCGTTACATCGGAGCACCAGAGTTGCACCCGCTTGTCTCGGATGTTATAAGGATGACATACGGGATGTTATTTCAATAATATCCTGCAAGTCATTGTTAACACATCGAGGTAACGCAGAAGGACATATCGGAGTTAGGTCGGATGATGTTTAGGGACATGAACAGATTTATCCTTTTTGTACCTTTGTACTCCTCAATCGTCGTCTGACAAAGTCTGGAATGAGAAGAGCCATAATGCTTAACTTTGTTCAAACAAAAAAGGCTCCTATCTTCTCCCGCCAAGGGCAGAGAAGATAGGAGCCTTTCAGAGAAGGTTGCTATAACCTACGTATTATTTGAACATCTCTATTACTTAAAGATGCTTTTCAGTATCTCGTTGGTGACTTGCCGTGTGGCGGTATTGGCAGCAGTCTTGGCTGCACCTGCGAGGATGGAGCCTGAGGAGGAAGACTTTTTAGATGATGTGGTCTTCTTCTTGGAGGTGCTGGAGGTCTTGCGGCTGGTGGTGTTGCCTGTTATCTTCTTGCCGACGGAGGTGCCGACCTGCCGCCCCACCGACCCGAGGACGGCACCAATGAGAGTTCCGAAGATGGTACGTGTCCATCCGCTGCTGGCTTTCTGCTTTTCTTTGGCTGCCTTCTCAGCTTCCTTGCGCTGGCGCTCAGCTTCTTTCTCGGCTTCGCGACGCTGACGTTCAGCTTCTCGGGCGGCATCACGCTCCAGTTTCTCCTGTTCACGCTGCTTGCGGAGTGCTTCCACTTCCTCGGCCTTTCGTTGCCGCTCAGCCTCTTTTTCTTCTTCTTTCTGCTGACGTTCCAACTCTTTCTGCTGCCGCTCAGCTTCTTTCTCGGCTTCCTTGCGCTGCTTCTCTTCTTCCTGACGGCGGAGCATGGCAGCTGCTTCGGCATCTTCCTGCTCTTTCTGGGCGAGAAGCACCTCGTAGGCGCTTTCACGGTCGAAGTAGTCGGCATAGTCTTTGATGTGGTCGGGCGCAGCGTTCTGAATGTCGAGTCTCTGTCCCTCTGTGATGGCACCTATTTGGCTGAGAGGGAAGAGCACCTTGGCGCGCTGCACGATGGTGGGCGCACCCTTGTCGTCGAGCACGGAGACAAGGGCTTCGCCTGTGCCAAGCTCCATGATGGCCTGCTCGGTGCTGAAGGCGGGGTTGGCACGGAAGGATTGTGCAGCGACGCGCACGGCTTTCTGGTCTTTGGGGGTGTAGGCACGGAGGGCGTGCTGTATGCGGTTTCCGAGTTGTCCGAGGATGGTGTCGGGGATGTCGGAGGGCGACTGCGAGATGAAGTAGATGCCCACGCCCTTGGAGCGAATGAGACGGATGACCTGCTCAAGCTTGTCAACCATTGCCTTGGAGGTGCCGTCGAAGAGCATGTGAGCTTCGTCGAAGAAGAAAACGAGCTTCGGCAGTGCTTGGTCGCCCACTTCGGGCAAGGTGGCGTAGAGTTCTGTCATGAGCCAGAGGAGGAAGGTGGAATAGAGTTTGGGATTGAGCATCAGCTTGTCAGCAGCAAGGACACTCATCACGCCCATGCCGTCCACGGTGTCGATGAGGTCTTCCACGTTGAAGGCAGGTTCGCCGAAGAACTGGTCTCCGCCTTCGCTCTGCAGTTCGAGCACAGCACGCTGGATGGCTCCGATGCTGGCTGGGGAGATGTTGCCATAGACGGTGGTGAAGAGGGAGGTGTTCTGCCCCACGAAGTCGAGCATAAGGCGCAGGTCTTTGAGGTCGATGAGCAGCAATTCCTTGTCATCAGCGATGCGGAAGACGATGTTGAGCACACCGCTCTGCACGTCGCTGAGGTTCATGAGCCGGCTGAGCAGTTGTGGTCCCATTGCGGAAACGGTGGTGCGCATGGGGAAGCCTTGTTCGCCAAATACGTCGTAGAAGCGGACGGGACAGGGCTTGAAGTCGGGGTTAGGCACGCCAAATTCGTCTTTGCGCTTTTCGATAAAGGAGGAGAGTTTTCCTGCCTGTGAGATGCCTGAGAGGTCGCCCTTCATGTCAGCCATGAAGCAAGGCACTCCCGCTTGCGAGAAGGTTTCGGCGAGAACTTGCAGGGAGACGGTCTTTCCGGTGCCTGTGGCTCCAGCGATGAGACCGTGACGATTACACATCTGACCGACCAAGTGGATGGGACCTTCGTCAGAATGAGCGATATAAAGGTTTCCGTTGATGTACATAATGGTAACTTATTATTTACAATACAATTTCATTTTTCACTGTTTAGTTTTATAGCGATCCAGTCCGCTTTTCAGCCAAGAGAGGAACTTGGGGATGTCTTCGTCGTAGGAGTAGGACTTCTCGAGCGGTTTGCCTTCGTTGTCGATAAGCACGTAGAAGGGTTGGGCGGTGGCACCGAATTTCTGCGACTGGAGGTAGCTCCACTTGTCACCGACGGTGCGCAACTTGCGTTCGTTGCCGTTGTCATTCACCGTGATGGGTTCTGACAGGGTCGTCTTCTCGTCCACATAGAGCTGAATGAGCACGTATTTGTTGGTCATGATGTCGGCCACGGTCGGGTCAACGAACACGGCGGCTTCCATCTTGCGGCAGTTTACACAGCCATAGCCCGTGAAGTCTATCATGACTGGCAAATGGTGTGCCTCAGCGTATGCCATACCTTCTTCATAATCCATGAACATCGGCTTCACCTCCTGCTCGGCAGCGAGGTTGAAATCCTGTGTCTTCATGGGAGGGGCAAAGGCACTCACAGCTTTCAGGGGAGCACCCCACAAGCCTGGCACCATGTAGATGGCGAAGGCAAAGGAGATGAGTGCCATGCAGAAACGGGGAATGGAGGTCTTGGGACGAACCACCACGTTGCCCATCTCGTCGTATTCATCTTCATCATGGGGAAAACGTATCCATCCTATCAGATAGGCACCCAGCAGGGCGGCAAGGACTATCCAGAGGGAGAGGAAGACTTCACGGTCGAGAAGTCCCCACCCGTAAGCGAGGTCTGCCACCGAGAAGAACTTGAGGGCAAATGCCAACTCCACGAAGCCCAGCGTCACCTTCACCACATTCATCCAATTTCCACTCTTCGGCACCGTGTTGAGCCATTGTGGAAACAGGGCGAAAAGTGTGAACGGCAGAGCGAGCGCAATGGCAAACCCCAACATACCGATAACAGGACCGACAATGCTGGAGGTGACCACTTGTACAAGCAAAAAGCCGATGATGGGACCTGTACAGGAAAAGCTGACCAGCACGAGTGTGAATGCCATGAGGAAGATGCTCAACAAGCCCGTCGTGCTGTTTGCCTTGCTATCGACAGCCGTGTTCCACTTTGCTGGCAATGTCAGTTCAAAGCCACCCACAAACGAAAGACCGAACACAAGTAGCATCAAGAAGAAAATAATGTTGAACACCGCATTGGTGGCGAGGTCGTTGAGTGCCGAAGCTCCGAAAATGGCCGTGATGATGAGTCCGAGCGAGACATAGATGACGATGATGCTGATACCATAGAGAATCGCATCACGGAGACCACGTTTCTTGGCAGCCGCCTTCTCTTCTGGAGTGGATTTCTTAGTCGTTCCTTTCTTGAGGAAAAACGACACAGTCATGGGGATGATAGGCCAAACACAAGGGGTGACCAGTGCCACCAATCCGCCTAACAGACCCAACAAGAAGATGCGCCACAGGGGGGCATCAGAGGTGCTGCTGTTGCCTCCTTCGTCGAAAGAAGAAAGTTGCTGGATGACAGGAGCCCAGATGCCGTTAGCCTCAGCCCCCTCCAAAGCCTCCCCAGAGGGAGGAACAGCTACTTGGCTTGCGAGAGAGTCGTTAGCAGAGTCCCCTCTATCATCAGCATCCCCCTTATCAATAGTTCCCTCCCCATCATCAGCTTTCTTCTCGTTGCCAGAGACATCACCCTCTTCCTTTAGGGGGAGCGAGGAGGAGGTCTTTACCTCCCCATTGAAGCTGAAATCCACCGACGTGGGAGGTGTGCAGTTCTGGTCGTTGCAGGCACCATAACGCAGATAACCCTCCACCTCATACTTGCCTCCCAAGAGCTTTAACTTTTGTGTGAAGGTGGCTGAGTTCTCGAAGTAATACACATCCTCATCAAACATCTCCTCGAACTTCTTGATGGGAGCCGTGGCAGGTGTCAAGGCACCCGTCAACTGAGCACCCACAATCTTCTCCACCGTCAGCGTGGTCGATGTGGGGCCGTCCATCTTCTGGGTGCTGTACATATGCCACCCCGGAGCAATGGTGGCCACAAACGTGATGACCGCCTCTGTAGCTGAAGTTTCCTTGATGGAAGTGGTTACCTTGACGGGGTTCATGAACTGCGCATTCGCCACACCGAGGCAACAGAATGTCAGCAATGTAAAAAGCAATCTTCTCATATATTCTTATACAACCTTTTTCTCTTGTAAATAGTGCAACGCATCTATCGCCGCACGACACCCGCTTCCTGCGGCACTGATGGCTTGACGGTAAAGTGGGTCGGCCACATCGCCAGCGGCAAACACGCCTGGCACATTGGTGGCTGTCGTAGGATGCTGCACCTTAATGTAGCCCTGTTCATCTACCTCCACGGCAGGACGGAAGACCTCACTGTTGGGATGATGACCAATGGCAAGGAAGAAACCATCAATGGGCAAATCGTAATGACGTTCGCCTTCCTTCCCCTTGTTCTCCACCAGATGGGCACCTTCCACCCCATTCTCGCCATATAGTCCCTCTGTCTGCGTGTTCCAAAGAATCTCGATGTTCTCAGCCTCCTTCACCTTCTGCTGCATGGCATCGCTGGCACGCAACACATCACGACGCACAATCATATAGACCTTCTTCGCAAGGCTTGCCAGATACTGTGCCTCCTCACAGGCAGTGTCGCCACCACCCACTACGGCCACCACCTTCTTACGATAAAAGAAGCCGTCGCACGTGGCACAAGCCGACACTCCCTGTCCTGCATATTTCTTCTCGTCTGCCAAGCCAAGGTATTTGGCCGATGCACCCGTCGAAATAATCACTGTGTGCGCCTCCAGTGTCGTGCCGTCATCCAGTGTCACCCTATGTGGGCGACTCCCATCCATCGAGAAGTCCACCTGCGTCACCATACCCATGCGGATGTCGGTGCCCAAGCGTTCAGCCTGTCGGCGCAAGTCGTCCATCATTTCCACTCCCGTCGTACCCTCAGGGTAACCAGGAAAATTCTCAATCTCCGTGGTTTGCGTCAGCTGTCCACCTGGTTGCAAGCCTTCGTAGAGCACAGGGCTCAACGAACTGCGAGAAGCATAAATCGCTGCCGTATAGCCAGCAGGACCGCTCCCGATAATCAAAGTCTTCAATGCCATATTATTCCTGTTTTTCAATTCTTCTTGTTTGTCATAATTTCCAGCACACAGCGGTCGGTCTCGTCCATCGCTTCCTTCCCGATCTTCGTCAAGTTGTGGATAGAGCGATCCACGTCATCCTCGATGATGCCCTCTACCGACGACACACAATTGTGCTGCACCGCCAGCATGGCCGACAGCACCGCCGTACTCACCCCCGATGCCAGTTTCAAGGCACACGAAGGCTTGGCACCGTCGCAAATCATCCCCGTCAAGTTCGCCACCATATTCTTCACCGCGTATGTCACCTGCTCGTATTTGCCACCCATCAGATACGTGATGCCACATGCCGAACCCGTCGAAGCCACCACACACCCACACAAGGCAGACAGCCTGCCCAGCGACTGCTTGATGTAGATGGCTGTCAGATGACTGAGCATCAAGGCACGTATCAGTTCCTCGTCCGTGTTGTGGTTCTCCTGTGCAAACTTCACCACCGGCAATGTGGCACAGATGCCCTGATTGCCACTGCCCGAATTAGACATCACAGGAATTGGAGCTCCAGCCATACGAGCGTCACACGCACAAGCCGTCGAAGAGATGATGTGTGAGAATATGGTGTCGCCAAAAATGCCCTTGCCCAAGGGACGGGTGAGCGTCTTGCCCAACAGATGACCATAGTTGCCCTTCAGCGATTCCTCGGCAGCCCGCTCGTTCAGCACCTGTGCCTCACGGATGAAGGCTATCTCCTCCAAGGGAGCAGTCGTGGCAAACTCATACACCTTACTGAGTGTCAGCCAAGTGCATTCGTCACGCTCCTCCCCATCAACTCCTTTGCAAGGTTTCTCGTAGAGCACCACACCATTCCGCTTTACCAGCAAGAAATCCTTATGGCATGTGCAGATGACAGCCTCAGCCGTCTCCTCCCCCCTCGTCACCTTCACCTCTATGTACAACTTCTCCTCAATCCCCTCCTTCAGCCCTATGCTGATACGGTTCTCCGCCAGATAAGCCCTACCCTTCTCCACCGCCTCGTCCGTCACATCCTTCAGCACCTCCAACTCATATTCAGAACGGCCAATCAACGCACCCAGCGCCACTGCGATAGGCAACCCAATCATGCCGGTGCCAGGGATTCCCACTCCCATTGCATTCTTCAAGATATTGGCAGACAGCAGCACCTCTATCCGCTCAGGCACACCGCCCAGCGTCTCGGCAGCTTTCGCTACGCACAACGACACCGCGATGGGTTCTGTACACCCCACCGCTGGCACCACCTCGCCCTTAATCAGCGCGATAATTCGCTCTCGCTGCAACTGCTCCATACAAATATAAATAAAAAAGCAACCGATAATTGATTCGGTTGCAAAGGTAACATTTTTCCGCTATCCACTCAAATAAAGTCCGTTAAAAAAACTTCAACACCCCCTTTTTCCCTTTTTGTCCCCTCTCCTCCTTCTTCTTCATGATGCGCAGGCACAAAAACGAAGTGGAAAGAGAGTGTGTGAACAGAGACTACAATACCCGTATTTCGGAGGCGACCCGCAAGAAAAGCCTTTCGTACAAAAAGGAACTGATGAGAGAAGAAAAAACGAAAAATCAGGGAAATACGGACAATTCCTTTCCCCATTCAAAAAAAAATGTGTACCTTTGTGCCCTGTTTCAAGAAAACATCATGGCTCTGATTTTCGACATCAAGCGTTTTGCCATCAACGATGGGCCTGGCATCCGAACGACTATCTTCATGAAAGGGTGTCCGTTGCGCTGTGTGTGGTGCCACAATCCCGAGGGATTCTCGGAGAAGGCGGTGAAGCTATACACAAAGAAGAAGTGCATCGGCTGCCAAACGTGTGTGGAAGTATGTCCACAGAAGAACTTGGTGCTCACAGCGGATGGCATCAAGGACTTGGGACGGTGCACGGCATGCGGAAGGTGTACGGACGAATGTCCGACGTTAGCACTGGAGATGGCTGGACGAGAGTGGAAGATGGAAGACCTGATGGCAGTGGTGGAGAAGGAACGTACGGTGATGGAAGAGAGCGGTGGCGGTGTGACGATGTGTGGGGGTGAGCCACTGATGCACACGGACTATCTGTGCGAGGTGCTGGACGAACTGGGCAAGAGGGGCTTTCACAGAACCGTGGATACGACGCTATTTGCCTCGGCAGAGCAGGTGAGAAGGGTGGCTGAACGGTGTGAGTTGTTGCTGGTGGACTTGAAATTGATGGACTCGGAGGCGCACAAACGATACACAGGTGTAGGAAACGAGCGGATTCTCAGTAACTTGCACATGGTAAGCGAGATGGGACATCCATTTTGGGTGCGCATTCCGTTGATTGTGGGAGTGAATGCGGATGAAGGGAACCTGACGGAATCGGCGAAACTACTTGCGTCGTTGCCCACAAAGCCCGAAGTAGTGAACTTGTTGGTGTATCACGACGTGGGAAAAGGGAAGCACGCACGATTGGGCACGGAGTATAATCCGAAGGACATCCGAATGGAAGCACCCTCGGAAGAAGTGCAACAATGGGCGTTGGGCATTATGAAGGCTAATGGATTAAACACAAAAATAGGAGGATAAATGCGAATTACAATAAAGATTGGGAGCAATGTGCTGACACGGCAGGACGGGTCGCTGGACGTGACAAGGATGTCGGCATTGGTTGACCAAATAGCACAGTTGCGTGCCCTGGGACATGAAATTATCTTAGTGTCGTCGGGTGCTGTGGCAAGTGGACGGAGCGAACTGAAACACATTCAGCACGACCTTGACTCGGTGGATCAACGGCAACTGTTCTCAGCTGTGGGTCAGGCAAAGTTGATTAACCGCTATTTTGAACTGTTCAGAGAGTATGGCATCCCTGTGGGGCAAGTGCTGACCACAAAGGAGAACTTCTCGGACTCGGAGCATCGGAAGAATCAAGAGAACTGCATGAAGGTGATGCTGGAGAATGGAGTGCTGCCCATTGTGAACGAGAATGACACGGTGTCGGTGACGGAGCTGATGTTTACGGACAACGACGAGCTGTCGGGGCTGATGGCTCAGATGACGCACTCGCAGATGCTCATCATCCTGAGCAATATCGACGGCATCTACACGGGCGACCCCACCGACCCAGAATCACGACTGGTGAGCATCGTGAAGCCAGGCAAGGACTTGAGCGACTATGTTCAGGAAAGCCATTCGAGCGCAGGGCGTGGCGGCATGCAAAGCAAGTCGCACGTGGCCACCCAAACGGCGGCGGCTGGCATCAGCGTCATCATCGCCAACGGCAAACGAGATGAAATTCTACTGAAGTTAATGAATGACAGGGACAACACTCCCTGCACTGAGTTTCTATGCTAAAAGAAATCTTTACTCAAGCAAAGGAGGCAAGCATTGACCTTGCGCTCCTTGATAACGACACCATCAATCAGGTGTTGCTGGCTGTGGCAGATAAGGCCATTGCCGAAACCGACACTATTCTGGCAGCCAATGCCAAGGACTTGAACCGTATGGATGAGGCGAACCCGATGTACGACCGTCTGAAACTGACGAAGGAGCGCATGGAGGGTATCGCAGGAGACACTCGGAAGGTGGCAACACTGCCATCTCCACTCGGCAGGGTGCTAAAACATACGGTGCTGCCGAATGGGTTAGACCTGAAACGTGTGAGTGTGCCTTTCGGAGTCATTGGCATCGTCTATGAGGCACGCCCGAACGTAACGTTCGATGTGTTTGCCCTCTGCCTGAAGGCGGGCAGTGCCTGTATTCTCAAAGGAGGAAAGGATGCTGACGATAGTAACCACGCCATCGTGAGCCTCATCAAGGAGGTGCTCAAGGACTTCCACATCAACGAGAATGCCATCACCCTCTTGCCTGCCACTCATGAGGCAACGGGAGCACTGCTCCATGCAAACGGATTAGTGGACTTGGTCATCCCCCGTGGCAGCAAACGCCTCATCGACTTTGTGCGGCAGGAGGCTTCCGTGCCTGTCATCGAGACAGGAGCTGGTGTGTGTCATGCCTACTTCGACAAGGACGGAGACACGGAGAAAGGTGCCCGCATCATCAACAACGCCAAGACGAGGCGTGTGAGTGTGTGCAATGCTCTCGACTGCACGTTGGTACATGAAGACCGCTTGGCAGACCTGCCTGCCATCTGTGCACCACTGAAGGAGAGCCATGTGCTGATTTATGCTGATGAGCCTGCCATCGCTATGCTTAATGGCAACTATCCCGCCGACTTACTGAAGCCCTCGACAGAAGAGAGCTACGGCACAGAGTTCCAGTCGTACACGATGGCGATTAAGACCGTCACCTCAGCAGACGAAGCCATCCGCCACATCCGCCGTTTCGGTTCGGGGCACTCGGAATGCATCATCACCGAAAACCGCACCACTGCCGACCGATTCCTCGCCCAGGTGGATGCCGCCTGTGTCTATCACAACGCCCCCACCTCCTTTACCGACGGTGCCCAATTCGGGCTTGGTGCTGAAATTGGCATCTCCACTCAGAAACTCCATGCACGTGGACCTATGGCACTGGAGGAAATCTGCACGTACAAGTGGCTGATTGAAGGCGATGGGCAAGTAAGACCCAAATAGGGAGCATGGAAACATCGGCAGCATGCGGGAACACTTGCTGCCATTCCTTAAAGTTTCTTAATTTTCATTCGGGTGGCGTGACATTTCGCCACCCGAATGCTATATATGGTAGAATGACAAACGACGAACAAATGCTCCTGCAACGCATACGCGATGGCAAAGCCAAGGGCTTTAGCTCGCTCATCAGTCGCTATGGCCCCGTGCTCATGGCATTCGTCGGTCGTATTGTCATGGGGCAGGAGGACGCCGAGGATGTGGTGCAGGAGACGTTTGTGCTGGCTTATGAACACTGGCAGGAGTATGACCCAGCCAAGGCATCGGTAAGCACGTGGCTCCATCGCATCGCCTACCATGAGGCACTGCACCATTTGCAACGACGAAAAAGGTGGATACTGCTACCGCTGGAGGTGAGCGAGGATGTGCCTGAAGAGCTCCCCGACACGACCACCGCTGTACAGTTGGACGAAGCCATCCAAAAGTTGTCACCAGAGGACCAAATGCTACTGCAACTCTATTATTTCGACCAACGCCCACTGAAGGAAATTGCTTATATCATGGGCACCGTCAGTGACTCTCTCGACCGTGAAGTCTCGCGTCTCAGCAGCTTGCTTCACCGCATCCGACGACGACTCAGAATCATCTTAACACGTATGAACGATGAATAACGAAGAACTTTTCCGCCAAGCCTTGCAGCGACAGCATGACCGCGCCGCACGAATGAAGATGCCCGATGATATGGAGCAGCGGGTCATGGAACTCATATATGCACACAAAAGGAAGCATTGGTGGCACTACGCAGCCGTGGCAGCATCGGTGGCAATGATTCTGGCCATCGCTTTCTGGCCGAAGGAAGAAGCTGAAATCAGCGAACAACCGGTGGTGGAAGTGAAGCCCCCAGTTGTGCCCAAAGTAGAGGTTGTCATTAAACCACAAAAAACTACCGTCAGGACCACCAATCATCCACCGGACAAACGCATACAAACAGTCCACAAGAAGCCCGCAACAGTTATCCTCACGACAGAGAAAGTGAATCTCCCCACCCCGCAAGAGGATGTCTGCATTGACTGCGAATTCAGCGCGATGGAGGACGAGATGCTGGCTATGGTTAACGAATTTGAAAACATGTAATCAAAACAGAATGACATGAAACGAATACTCTTCCTGCTCATCAGTCTCATGTTGGTGCCCAGCAGCAACGCACAGACCAAGACCGACCAGACGGTGCAAGCCATCACACAATACCTAAACGAACATTGTGCATGGGGCTACGTCACCGATGCTGTATGCGGTCGCAACCATTCCGTGTGGAGTAACTATGGCGTTGACAATGGCCCGATGCGAGCCACTGCCACGTTGCTGGACAGCATCCAGCCGTTCTTGAACCAATTGCCCCACAAGCGCCGGATGACCGATGAACAGGCTGACGAACTCTTCAAAGGGCGTATCGCTATGCGTTTGCATCCAGAGAAGGGTGACACTTCTGCCTACTTCCTAATGGACTACAACCGCTCAAATATCAGTTTCAAATATGGTGTGAACAGTCCACAGAGCATCAACATCATCACGGAACACTCGTATGACCATCACGTCAACTTCAACTACCGCGATTTACCAGCCGACCGCGTGGTTCCGATCACGGAGTTGCTCAGCCAGATGGAGCAACGCAGCCATGTCTTGGTGAAGGACACTACGTTCTGCTATGTGGAAGGTGGCAATTATGACTGGTGGATGGGAAAGAAAGGCGAGGAGAGCCGAACGCCTGCCCACGTTGTGCTGCAACCCAACGCCGAAATGAACGACTTTCTGGATTGGTTAGGGGTCTTCGCCCCATTGGCAGGCAGTCCTGACTTCACACTGTACAACACCTACCATTACGAGCAGGGCCAAGAGTTGTCATTTCGTACTACGGCTTCTTTCTCCACAGGCGGAATGTTCTGCCTCTATCACGCAGTCTATTACCAAAAATGTCTCTGCATGGTGCGTATCGTAGTGCCTACGTGGGAGCAGTGTGCCGTGGTGCCTGACGTGAAGGAACTCATCGAGCATTCGCAAGGAAAGGAAACCCGCACACCAGGCTTTCCGATTGCCTCAGCCACCTTTGAAGGGCACATGGACACCTTCATGAAGGAACTGCTGCAACGGAAAGGCACACAGGTCATCGACACGCTTTTCGTGAGCAGCGACAAGGAAGGTCACTCGTTGTGGAATGGCTTAGATGACCGCTGCCCGACATCTGCCAAAGTCGTTCGCACTCCTTATCCAGCAAAAGACTTTGTGGATTTACGTGCACAAGTGTTGTCCATCTACAAGGATAACGCAATGTTCTCTGAGCTTAACGACGAGGAATGCCAATTTTTCATCCTGTCGTGGCGCGACGAGACATACCGATTTCATGCCGCTGTGTTCTATTATTACCCCGATGGCCGATTATCGGTTGTCCGTGCTGACGGCGAACAGCCACGACAAATCTGCATCCCCCACTATAGTCATGAGTGGTTTGACAAGAAGTAGAAACTAATTCCCAAAACTGATGAAAAATAGATTCTTTCTACTGGCCATGCTGGTCAGTACAGCCCTTACTGTGTCTGCACAAGAACGCAAGATTGCCCTCTGGGGGCACGTGTTCGACCAAGTGACTCACCATGCCATCCGCGATGCCAAGGCCACATTGATGCTTGGAGACAGCACCATTGTCGATTCCGTGAAATGCGGCTATTACTCGGGCGGCTACTACGGAACTGATGCTAACTACCGTTTCTCCATTCCACGGAAACCTGCCGTGTACATCATCAAGGTGGAGCATCCCGACTACGAATCGTGCTTCGTCAACTATGAAGTAAAGACACCTGGTCGCAACACCTTCTTCGATGCCCCTTGGCACTACATGGTTCGTCGCTCACGGCCTGTCAGTGGTGACACCATCGCCGCAACCAAAGCCCTTGACGAGGTGGTGGTCAAAGCTACGCGCATCAAGATGGTCTATAAGAACGACACCATCGTCTATGATGCCTCGGCATTCCAGCTGCCAGAAGGCTCCATGCTTGATGCGTTGGTACGCCAAATGCCTGGTGTGGAACTGAAAGACGACGGCACCATCCTCGTCAATGGCGAGAAGATCGATTATCTCACACTCAATGGCAAGGACTTCTTCAAAGGCAGGAACAAGGTGATGCTGGAGAATCTGCCGCTCTATGCGGTCGAAAAGGTAAAGGTTTACCACAAATCGACCGAGAAAAGTGAATGGTTGGGACGAGAGGTGGAGAAGAAGGATTTTGTAATGGACGTGCACCTGAAACGTGAGTACAAAGAGGGATATATGGCTAATGCAGAAGCCGCAGGAGGCACAGAAGACCGCTATGTGGGTCGTCTCTTCGGGCTTCGCTTTACAGAGGCTTCTCGGCTGTCGGCTTTCGTGAATGCTAATAACGTGAACGAAACACGCCGTCCGGGGCAGAATGGTGAATGGACACCCGACAAAGCATTGGACAACGGCATGAATGAGCACATCAAGAGCGGCTTTGACATCAACATAGATGACAAGAAGAAGCGTTGGGACGAACTGCTGACCCTCAACTTCGACCATAGCAAGAAGCATTGGGACGCAACCGAACTCAACGAGGTGTTCGCCTCTGGCGGCAGTCAGTTCGGGAATCTCCATGAATGGGGCAACAACGAGATTGTGAGTGGAGACGTGAACAACCGCTTCCGTTGGAAGAACATGTTCTCTCCTTTCAAACTCAACCTTGAGCAGTGGGTCACATGGGGACGTGCAACAAGCGACAACCATGGAGAGACGGCACAGTGGCAGGAGGCAGACACATTGAACCGCACCCGTTACAACACTACCGCAAAACAGTCTGGCACTTGGAGAATGGGGATGACGAACACACTCAACTACCGTATGCCATGGGGAGATGACCTGGAACTGGAAGTCACCGCCACCTACACTCATGAAAACGGTGGCGACGAGCAGACGGGCACGCTGTACGATTACCCCTTGCAGCATCGTAGTGTGTTTGTGGGACGCACCATTGAGAGCCGCCCTTCCCATCGCTACAATCTTCATGGTCATGCCACCTACACCATCCACGCCATCAACAACTGGAACTATGTGGTGTATGCCTCAGCTGGCCACCATACTGATGTCTACCATCAAGAGCATTTCCTCATGTCTGACACCACAACAGCGCAGCCCTCCTTCCTCATCCCCGACCCCGACAATACTGAACACTACACCACACGCAGTCGTAACGCCACGCTCACGCTCGAAACCTATTACACCAAACAGGAGGGCGGACGTTACACATGGTTCGACCTGAAACTGAACGCCAACACAATCCAAGACCGCATCGACTTCCACCATGCCCGTCTGGACACCGTGGCAACTCATACCGACCACGTCCTGACTTACTATGCCAGTTTCGTGCACAACACCAAACGTAGAGGCTATGAACTGGGACTCTTCTCGAGCATGGGCCGACCGAACATCCGCAACTTCATCCCCATCTACTCCACTACCAACCCACTGCTCATCCGCCTCAACAATCCCAACCTCAAACTCCAGCACACTCATGTGATGAGTTGGAGGCTCCGCTTCATCATGCCCGAACGTCAGCAAAACCTCACCCTCAACGGCAACTCCAGCATCTTGCTGCAGCCAACAGGTACCCGACGTGCCTACGACAGCAAGACAGGCGCCTACACCCTCATGTCCGACAACGTAAGCCGTCCCAATTGGAGCATCAACCAAGAAGCCCACTTCAGCCGTCCGCTTGATGCCAGAAAGCTTTTAACGCTCGAAGCCCACGCGCGCCTCAACTACAAGGAAAGCCATGATTTCGACATCGTTCCCTATGCTGCGATGCCATCGCAGCCCCTCGCCGACCTCCTCTCCTCCTGCCCTCTTTATGCCGCCCACAACCTCTACAACAGCGAGGGGCTCCGCCTCACCTACCACGCCAACCATCTCGAATTGTCTGCTGTCGGGAACTTCGCCTACCATCACAGCACCAGCCAGCGCACTTCCCTCTCCCTTGGGGAAGGACAAAGGGAGAGGCTCACGCTCAATATCTTCGAATACAACTACGGTCTGACCCTCAACTGCCGTCTGCCTTGGCAACTCCAACTGGCTGCCGACACAAAGATGTTCTCTCGTCGAGGCTATCAAAGTGAAAGCATGAACACCAACGACCTCGTCTGCAACGTCTCCCTCTCATGCACCTTCCTCAAGAAGTCGCTCACCCTCGCGCTCGAAGCTTTCGACCTGTTCCATCAACTCCGTAGCACCGACTACAGCCTCAATGCCCAAACCCGCACCGAGACTTGGCGCAAGAGCATCCCAGCCTACCTAATGCTTCACCTCTCATGGCGATGGAGCCATCTGCCGTAGCCCTCGGCTACAATAGAGCGTACCCCGCGGGGATGACAGAGTGTACCCCTCGGGTACGGAACATCGTAGCCGAGAGGTACGCTTTCAAACAGTACGCAGAAAAGGGAAGGAGCCACATCATTGATGCAGCCCCTTCCCTTTAGTCTTTCACTTCTTCATATTCCACATACGTTCCCTCGTTCTGCCCAAACACCTTGTCGTCTGTGTGAGCTTTTCCTCCTGTCGTTTCCGTCTTTTCATGATATGTACGCGAGGACTTGTCTGACGATTTGGCAGAACTTTGACGAGTTGTCCTTTTTTCTTTCCCCGTGAAAAGACGGTAAAGAGCTTTCAAATTGCCAAAGCCACCGACCAACTGGCTCATCAGATAAAAACCAATGAACACAACACCTAACACAATGAAGAGGAAGACCATGAGGGCTGCTGTAAAGAATGTTTCCATAACTATGCAGTCATTTTAGCGGAAGGAGACCATTCTCCTTACTCCTCTCGTTGGGGCAAAAATGATGCCACAATCGACATGACGACATAAAGTCCGATACAACCAGCCGCTCCACGGAATAAACCCTGCCAAACTGTACCTTCTGCATCGAAATAACCCGCCAATGCACCAGTGGCAAGTATTGCAATGGCCAATCCCAAAAAGATGAACTTGATTTTATCCTTCTTCCGCGACAGACCCTTGAAGGCGAACATGGGCACTTCACACACAAGCAGCCAGCAGAAGAGTATCATGAAAAGAAATAAAAACAGGGCATTGAAACGAGGTCCCGTGAGCCATGCCTCACTGCTGGAGATGAGCGCACCCCAAAAGATGGCATTGGCAGGAGTAGGCATCCCGATAAAGCCCATGTGTTGGCGTTCGTCAATATTAAACTTCGCCAAACGAAGAGCAGAGAAAGCTGCCATCAGGAAGGCAGTGAAGGGCATCACTTGGAAGAAAAAGTCATTCCCCATCCATATAGGATAGGCCACATGATTGAACAGGGTGAACAGCATGGCCGAAGGAGCCACACCAAACGTCACACAATCGGCCAGTGAGTCAAGTTCCACACCCAATCTGCCACTCACGCCCAGCGCGCGCGCCGTCATACCATCAAAAAAATCGAAGAAAGCACCAAGGAGGATAAAAAGAAACGCAACCTGATAAGCATGATAGAAGGCACAATAGGTGGCTATACATCCGCAGATGAGGTTGCTGCAAGTGATGAGGTTGGGTATATGCTTTTTCATCGTCATCAATATGTCTGAAACAATAGTCATATAAATCAGTACGGAACCATACGTCAAGAGAGTTGCGCAATCAAGGTCTCATTACCCACCGTACGCTGTCCCATCTTGACTAACACCTTGGAATCAAGGGGAAGATAGACATCCACACGGCTTCCGAACTTGATGAACCCCATGTGGTCATCGATGTAGCACTCTTCGCCCTCCTTCGGATAAGTAACAATACGACGAGCCATCGCACCTGCTATCTGACGAGCCATCACCTCGACACCATGAGGCGTGCGGATGACCACCATAGAACGCTCGTTCTCCGTACTTGCCTTAGGAAGGTAAGCCTTGAGGAAGTTGCCGTTCTGATGACCAACCTTTACCACAGTACCCTCACATGGAATCCAATTGGCATGGACATTCGTCAAACTCATGAAGATAGACACCATCAATCGTTTGTCATGAAAATACTCTTCCTCATCAACCTCTTCAATCACTACAATATGACCATCAGCAGGAGCCACTATCGACTTGTTGGTGGGACCTGTAAACATACGAATGGGACAACGGAAGAAATTAAGAAGTACACCATAAACGAACAGGGCAATAGCTATAATGATATAGGATCCCCACATCAAGGTATCCTTTGAGAGCCACGCTAAACAAATAATCAGAGCCGCCAACAATCCCGTGTAGAGCAATGTATGCGTACCCTCATGATGGAGACGAATCTTATTCCTGCGCTTATTGTGTATTAGTGGTTTCTCTTTCGACATGATAAATTTGGTTATACCCTTTTAAGCAGTCTTTTTGCAAACAATACTCCAGCAAATCAAACGTCATCAGAGACCTGCAGAAGCAGTATAAAGACGCATATATTTGATGCAAAGGTACATATATTTCCATTAAAAGACAAACAAAATGAAAAATTTTCTCATTTTTCCCAAAAACTTTTTGGGAAATCCAAAATAAAGCCCTAACTTTGCAGTCGCATTCGCAAAGAGGATTTCCCGATTTCGAGGTTTTCACGACTTGAAATTCCCAATCGCGGCTTTCATGACTTGTTTTTCAAATCGAGGTTTTCGTGTCTTGATTTCCCGAACTCCTCTCACGCAGAATGCATAGAGGATTGTGCTATGGTGTAATGGTAACACTACAGGTTTTGGTTCTGTCATTCCAGGTTCGAATCCTGGTAGCACAACCCAAGGGGAAGGCAACGATGCAAATGTCATCCAAGTCCCCAAGAAAGAAAGGCATCCAAGGACATCAAACTCCCGAGGTGTCATTTTTTCTCCCCATCGGACTTGTAGCTCAGTCGGTTAGAGCAACAGACTCATAATCTGGAGGTCGTAGGTTCAAGCCCTACCTGGTCCACCGCTGAAAATCAAGCACTTATGAGAAAATCGTAAGTGCTTTTTCTTTTGCCGGTGACCTTCAGGTGACCTTTTTAAGCCAAAAGTTTAGTATCATGACCTTCTGAATTCATGTGTAATTTCGAGAATGTTCATGAAACCTTTTCATTGTAATGATTGATTTGATTGTTATCTGGGACTATTCCCATTCTATCTAACGGAAAAGCCTTCCCATCAGACTTGCTGACGGGAAGGCCCATGACGTTATCCTAAATCAATACCTATATTTACTTTCTCATGACCTTTGTGTTGCCCTCGATGACGATGCCGCGAGTGCTGGCCGTGGCGGGTGTGCCTTGCAGGGTGTAGGCGCGGGTGGCGGCGGGATGCTCCACGACCTGTGCCGAGCGGACGGCTGTGGGGTCGCCTTTCAGGGTCTTATACTCTTCGCGCGCCTTCTTCATCTGCTCCAGGAATCGCTCGCTGGTGTGCAGACGGGCGTAGGCCACTGAGGCAGCCAGGCGGGCGGCGTCGGTGTCGCTCTGCCAGTGGGCACCCACCACGAGGCGGTTCTCGCCGTAGCGGTAGCCGCGGGCCATGAT
>JAFSKR010000011.1 GCA_017448825.1 Bacteroidaceae bacterium | reverse complement strand
GTCACATCGCCGAGGGGGTGTTACTCAGACCGCTTGAGGGGTAGTGGAAGGGGGGTAGTGGGTTATTTCACACCGTACACATCCTTGACGATGTGCCATTTCTCGTGCAGGTCGGTACCGTCCACACCTTCGTCTGCCAAGATGTTGAAGAGGAGCTTCCAGTCATACTGCGGATGAGCCTGTTTCTGCTTCGTTGCCCACTCGCGCCATTCTTGGTCAGTCTTGTGACGAATGGGGATATCGCGCGTGATGGTGTAGTCTTTGATGCCCAATTCTTTCATCATCGTCTCGGCACGGTCAATGTACTTTTGAGATGTCTCCGTGCTGGCGTAGATATAGGCTTTGTAGCCGAGGCGGTGGCAGCCGCGCTCCATCTCCTTGCGGACACTCCATCCCCAGATGGTCTCATCCCAATCGGTGATGCTGTAGTGAATCCAGTCGCCCGCCTTTGCCTTCTTGTCGATGATGCCCAACATACCGTTGGAGAAGAGGAAGAGCGTCTGCTCGCGTGGCGCATTGCCCGTTACGCCCGAGGGGATGCCTCCCGAGACGTGGGTGATGAGGTTCGCCACCAGTTTGTCGCCCTGCCGCTTCATCTCAATCTTCTTCAGGTGGCTGTTGCGCATCCGTGGCAGGTTATTCTGGTCGAAAGGCTTGCCGTCCATTTGCATGAGGGTTTGGCTGACGGGGAAGGACATCTGATAAAACTGTTCGTCGATGTAGCCCTTCTCACCCTCGTGCTGAATCCACACCCCTTCGCAGTAGTGGACGATGTAGTAGGCAGTTTCCTTCCCTTTGACCTTTCGTTGGAAGACCTCCACCAGCGGTTTGTATTCAAACTTCTCCTTCTGTGGCTGGCTGTTGTTCTGGATGGCGACAACGGCGGCAGCGATGCCAGCCAGGCTGATGCAGAAGATAAGGCCTGCGATGGCGGCGGCACGCCCCATCCACTTCTTCGGGATGAGGCTCCACGTGGTTGGCTTCTGCTTGCCAATCACATCCTTCTCAAACCTTGCCCATTCTTCGTCGATGTCGGGCATACCTATTCTCTTGTCAATTTCTTGCGTGTTCATTGTTTCGTGGTTTTGAAGATGGAACGAATTTTGGAGAGAGAACGTGAAATGTGCTTATTGACGGCAGAGGGGCTGATGCCCAGAGCTTGAGCCGTCTCCGCGTAAGTCATTTCTTCGTCGTAGTGGAGAGCGAGGATGCGCTTGTCCTGCTCCGTGAGGTTTTCGTCGATGACCCGTGCCAGTTCGTCCATGAGTTCTCGGCGTTCCTGAGCCTGATGCACCAACTGCTCGGCTTTCAGTTCAGCCTCGATGGCAGCATTCTGGCGACGAGTCCGCAGCATGTTGAGGCAGAGGTTCCTCACCGCTGCCATGAGGTAGCCCGTGACGCAGTCCTCTCGCAGTTCAGGTTGTGCGTGCCACATCCGTGCAAAGACCTGGCTCACCGCATCACGGGCATCCTCCGCCTCCTCCAGCAGCGAGAAGGCCAATCGGTACATCTGCCGATAATTGCTCTTGTAGAGATGCTCGAAAGAAGTTTTATCGTAAATCATACTTGAATGCAGGCTTTATTGCCTTACTCTACACGTAAGACACACAGGAAAGCAAATCAAACACCCCCTGATGCCCATTTTTTTGCAAAAATAAGGAAAAGAACAGAAACTCTCCCCTCCCAGCACGAGAAAAAGCACGGAAGAGCCTTATTCCAACTCCAATGGATGATAAGGCGTATAGATAGACACGGCTTCACCTGTAATCATTTGGCCAGAGGCATCCATCGTGGCTTTGTGGAAATCGACCGCCTTAAACCAGTTCTCATGCCATCTGCGTTGCATCTTCCACACCTTTTCGCGGGTGGAGCGGGTGTACTCCTTGTACTGCCTGAAGCGGGTGATGGGATACTTGCGCGTCTCCAGCCCGATGGCTTCAAAGGTGTAGAGCTTGTCCTTGTCATAGACCTTCAGGATGAGACCAGGCAGCCCCTGGAACTTCCACGGACCTCGCTTCACGGGGATGTCGGGCGCAAACCAAGCCACGAAGTCACGACCACGGAAACGGCAGGTGGCTCGCTGGCACTTGTAACCGATGATGGTCTGTGTCTCGTTGTGCAGCGTCCATTGTTGCTTGGGGGCTGGCTCGGTGTACCATGAGTTGTACTTGTGCAGCCACTGTGGCATCTGGCTATACTCCGTCAGCTGCCCGTTTTCGAAGAAATAGTCGCTCCACTCATATTCGCTCCATTGGCCTTTCCCGCGACCGCCTTCGCCCAGCCAACTTTGCCCTGCCTGCGAGTTCGGGTTGGCTTTCTTCCAATGCATAATCAGCGAGTCGCTGAGGTAGACGAACTGGCTGTAGTACTTCACGACCCGTTTCCCCACATCGAGCCTCTGCAGGTCGATATACGTTTTCGGGTCGTTCATCTTTTCGGCACAAAAGGCATAGCGCACTCTCAGCCGCGTCGTGTCCAAGACTTCCATCTTCGAGAAGTCTCTGGCGTAGATGGGTGCAGGGCATCGCCCACCTTCCTTGGGTTGCGCACTCGCCCCACCGCATTGTGCGGCAAGTGCGAGGATGATGGTGATGATGTTTCTTCTGTTCATGATTTTATATGTTTATTCTAACTCCATCGGGCTGTAAGGATGGTCTGGAAACTGGTTGCCAGCTTCTGGCGACAACACCCTTACCCAGTTCACGTTGATTTTCTTCTGTAGTTTCAGCATGTCTTGGCGCTTTACTTTGCGGAAGCGAGAGAAGTTCCATGACATGATGGGGCGCGGTGTCCGCTCCAGTTTCACCAACTCGAAGTTGTACTCTTTCTTGGCATCGGAAATCTTCACGATGAGTCCTGGCAGACCGCCGAACTTCCATGGGCCGCGCTGGATAGGTATCTCCGTGGTGAACCACGCCTCGTAGTCGCGGCCTCGCCAGCGGCAGGTAGCTTTCTGGCAGCGGTAGCCGTGGATGGTCTGCTGCTCTTCCTTCAGCGTCCACTCCTGCATCGGGTAAGCCTCTGTGTACTGGCAGCATTCCCTTTCGAGATTCATCGGCATGATGGCATACTCTGTCAGCTGTCCGTCCTTGATGAAGATTTCGTCGTACTGGTATTCCGACCACAGCGACGGGAACTTACCGCCGTTCTTCTGCATGGGCATACCCTCGGCTGCACCATGCTTTATCAACTTTGCCTTGTAGGTCGAGTCGCTGTGTGCCATGAAGTAGCTGGCATACTTCGTGTACTGCTTACCCACTTGCAGCCATCCAAGGTCGATGTAGGTGTTCTCGTCCTTGATGTTGTCGGCGTTGAACGCATAGTACACGGTCACTTCCGCCTTGTCAATCTCTGTTGGCGGGATGCTTCCCCTTTTGGAGGATGGTGCCACTTCGCCCTGTTTCCACAGGGCATTCGCCCCACCGCACAGGGCAGCGAGGGCGAAGACTATCATTATTCGTTTCATGGCAGAGTTGGAAATTATTTGTATCGATAGGTGATGGCATGTGTGGCGTGTTGGCGGACGGTCTTGCCCTTCAGCTTGGCTGGTTCCCATTTCGGCATTGCTTGGACGAACTGCATGGCGGCAGCATCAAGGGCTGGATGGACTTTGAGACTGTCGGGAACATGGGCTTCGGAAATGCTGCCGTCGGCTTCCACGACGAAGTGAACAACGACGGTTCCCCGAGCCTGATCTTTCTCTGCCTCTTTGGGGTACTTCATGTGTTGCATCATGTAGCTCATCATGCCTTCCTGTCCTCCGGGGAACATGGCACGTTGCTCCACCTGTTCGGGTGTGTAGATGGGAGCTGTCTGTTCCTGGGTCTGCGCTGTGATGGCAGCTGTCTGCAGCATCATGGCTGCAAAGGCGATCATCATGTTCTTCTTCATTGTTGTTTTTGTTTGAGTTGTGAATGAATATTTTTTGTTGCTTTGTGTTTATTCCAGCTCCATCGGGTCATACTCGTGCGGGTTAGATTTCAGGTCGCCGATGGTGCCGTCCTCGTTGAAGCTTCGGATGCCGGCGGTCTTCAGATAATTGCGGTTGTATGCCACTTGCAGTTTCCATGTGTGGGTACGTGTGGATTTCATGAACTCCTCCTTGGGGTACTGGTAGATGGGGAAGTTGCCCTTCTCGATGGCCACTGCCTCGAAGACGTATAGGCTATCCACATCGTGAATCTTCATGATGAGTCCCGGCAGACCACCGAACTTCCACGGCCCGCGACGGATGGGAATGTCGGGAGCAAACCACGCTATGTAATCACGCCCACGCCAGCGGCAGGTGGCTTTCTGGCAGGGATAGCCGAGGAACGTGGCAGTGTCTGCTTGCAACGTCCACTCCTGTCCCTCCCATTTCTCCTCATACCGTTGCGGCCATTCCTGCCCCATCGGCATCATGGCCCACTCGTTGAGCGTGTCGCCGTGGATGAAGATATTGGAGTACTGGTATTCACTCCAGATGCCGGGCACCTTGCCCCGCATCCACCACGTGCCGTTGGGTACGCCCTGTGGGTTCGGGTTCTTCTTTGCCCACTCTACGCGCTGGCTGTCGGCCACCTCCACGAACCAGCTGCTGTACTTCGTCATGTGCTGGCCGATGAGCAGTTGTCCGCAATCCAGATAGGTGCTGTCCTGCGTGATGTCTGTGGCTCCCCACGCATACTTGATGCGCAGGTTGGCCGTGTCGATGACCTTACGCCCCAGAACTGTGATGTGACTTCCATTAGCTCTGGCTCCACTCTGTTTCCACTGGGCGCTCGCTTCACCGCATAGGGCGGTAATAGCGATGAAAATAATAAAGAATCTCTTGTTCATATTAATATTGAATTATAGTAGTTTGAATCTTACGGTGGCGAGGATATTGCGGGGACGGAGCTGCGAGGTGTTGGTGTATATGTCGAGGCCGGAATAGGTGACACGGGTGTAGTGACGCTGGTCGAAGAGGTTGTTGAGTTGCAGTTCGAAGTTGCAGCGACCGAGTTTGTACTTTGCCTTGATGTCGCTGAACCAGGCGTGTCGGTCGGTGGCGGTGAGGTTGGTGTAGTTGTCCTCCACGGATGCGGAGAGGGTCATTTGTTTGGTAACATAGACGTTCATGGACAGGCGTTGGGTAGCGGTGCGGATGGTGCGGGCGAGGTCACTGCTGCCGCTATCGGTCCAACTGCTGTTCCAGCTGTAGCCACTGCTCAGCACGAAGTTGAGCCAAGGCAGGGGAGTGATGGTGCCACCGGCTCCGAGGCTGATGGTGCGGCTGTTGAAGGGATAGAGTTGCCCCGCTATCAACTGCTCGCTGTGGGAATGACCGTAGCCGCCGAAGGCACGGAACGTGGTTTGTAGCCAGTCGAAGCCTTTGCTGAAGTCGAAGCTGAAGTTGTAGGAGTTGGACGTGGTGGCTTGGTTAACGGCTTGCACCACGCTGGTAGCTCCCGTGTAGGAATAGCCGTAGATTTGGTTGTCGCGGGTGTGGCTGTAACTGGCGTTGATGCGGAAGAATGTGGCATTCAAGGCACTGCGGTAGCCGATGCTGGTGCTGGCTCCTATGCGGTCGGTTTCGGACAGTTGTTCAACGTAGGAGCGTTGGAAGGTACGGTAGTTGTTCATGATGTAGCCGCTGTAGATGCCGCCTGGATCGCCTACATTTTTATAATAGGAGGTACTGATGTTGCCGCTCCAGTCGCGCCACTCGTAGCTGGTGGAGAAGTTGGGCGATACGAGCAGGTGAGTGTAACTGTGTTTATCGTCGCGGATGCGGTCGTCGAGGGTCTGGGTGTAGAGGTTCAGTGGACAGCCGAGACTCACACGCCAACCGCCACGTTCCCATTTGTAATGCTGTCCGAGGGTCAGTTCGTAGGTGTTGTACCACAGGTCATTGCTTGCGGAGTAGTTGCCTGTGTCAAAGCCATCCAAGTCGGTGGTGATGCCGTGAAGGCTGGCATTGGCTATCACGCCGTAGGACAAGGTGAAGTTGCCGAAGCGGAAGTTGTAGTTGGTGTGGAAGTTGGCATTGATGTGGCGCGATTTGATGTCTTGCTGATAGGCATGACTGTTGAACAGTTCCCGCTGGGCATTGAGCGAATCCACCCCTACCGTGAGTGTGTTTGGACGCTGTGCATAGCCTGCCGAGAAATGCAGGTCGAGTGTGTGCTTGCCCACATTCTTGATGAGGTTGGTGGTGTTGCTCACGGCAAGCGATGGGCGGTCGAAGTGCTGGTGGGTGCGTTCGATGCCAAAGTTGAGAGGCTGAGGGCCGTTCAACTGTGACGCAAGTAGTCCTTCCACTTGGTCGTCATTCCAACTTCCGTCGAACTTGATGACGTTGGCGAGAAAGCCGTCTTTGGCATTCCACATATAGCGGAGGTTGCCGCTAAGGTCGTTCAGATGGGTGCGTGAAGTCAGCGTTTCAGTGGTCAGCAGTCGGCTGTCGTCGCTGATGAAGCGGTCGCTCTCCGATGTTCCCTCACGGCGGATGTCGTCATTGTAGTAGGCTATGTTCATCGTTACTTCCGAATCTTTTCCCACTTTCTCCAGATGGTTCACCGTAGCAATGTGGCTGTGGTTGTCGAAGGTGCGTTTTTGTGGCAACCCTGCCCCTGACGGTAGCACGGCGTTCGTCGGGCAGAAGGGATAGAGGCTGACGCTGTTGATGTTGGAGTAATGCGAAGTCAGTTCCTTCGACACGTCGTCGCCCGTGTTATTACCTTTATATAAAGTCATGTTTTGCCGCTTCTTGGCGAAGTACATACCCACGGCCTCTACAGTCCATAACGGGTTCGAGCCGATGACTGTTTGCCCATCAGAAAGGGGACGGGTGCCGAAACCCCAGCCGCCTGCCTGCTGGATGCCACCACCCAACATGGTGTTGATGGCTACGGTTCCCTTGGCTGAGTTCTTCAGTTTCAGGTTGATGGCCACGTCGTCGGTGAGGGACTTGTCCTGCAGTGCCTTGATGGGCTGGTGGTGTTCCAGCACCTGCACCGTGGCTACGTCTGAGGCGTTGATATTGTTGGTTGCCAAGCCATAGCGACCCTGTAGCAGGTCCATGTCCTCTACGTAGAATTTCTTGATGGCCTTGCCGTTGAACTTGATGGCTCCGCTCTCTGACACTTCGATGCCCGGCATACGCTTCAACACGTCGCCGATGACGCGGTCGCCCTGCTGCTGATAGGACGCTACGGTGTAGTTGAGCGTGTCGCCGTGTTGCCGTATCTTGTCAGCTTTGACGGACACCTCTTTCAGTTCGATGGCTTTCTGACGGGCACGGATGTCCAACCGCTGAGTCTTGTTGACCACGATGCGCGACACATTGCCGATGGCAAGTCCTGCGGCAGTCACCACCACGGAGTCAGCCTCACTCCTGAACTGCAACTGATAGTGCCCCTTGGCATCGGTGTCTGCAAAACCGATGATGTTGCCCATACCCTTTGGCGCCACAGTGACGTAGGCGTCCACTGCCATACCGAGAGAGTCAGTAACTGTACCATCTATGATGGTCTGCGCTTTCGCCTTGCAACACAGAGCTGAGAAAGCGAGAATAAGAGTGATGCATTTCGTATTCATTTGTCACAGTTGCCATTCAATTATTCTAATTCTAAAGGTTCATACGGTATCTTGGAGCCAGATGCTGGCACCCATTCGCCTGCGGCATTCTTCATCATGCCGCCCATGCGTCCGATGGTGTTATTGTATTCTGCGTTCAGTTCGCGGTTGAGGCGGAGATAGCGGTCTCGGCTGGCCTTGCGGTAGGCATCGTAGGCGTAACGGATGATGGGTTGGTTGCCGCGTTGGATGCTCACGGCTTCGAAGGTGTAGTGATGGTCTTTGTCATGGACTTTGAGGATGAGTCCCGGCAATCCGCCGAAGAGCCACGGACCGCGACGGATGGGGATGTCGGGAGCGAACCAGGCCACAAAGTTGCGACCGCGCCAATGGCAGGTCGCCTTTTGGCACTTGTGACCCAGGATGGTTATGGTCTCGTCGGTGAGTGACCAGTTCTGTGAGGGATACTGACTGATTAGGTAGCCGTTCTCGCCTTGGAAGCCATGTGGCATGGTGTGGTACTCTGTGGCGGTTTGCCCCTCGATGTAGATGTCGGTGTACTGGATTTCGTTCCAATAGTCACGCCGCTTGCCGTGAATCGGACAGGAACGAGGCACACCGTCAGCATGAGGATGAGACACCCTCCATGTCTTTAGGATTTCTTTCTGATGTGCTTCGCCTTCACGCACAAATTCGCTGCTGCACTTGGTCACTTTCGGACCCACTTCCAGCACTCGCAAGTCAACATAGGTGTCTTGGTTGCTGAGAGAGTCGGCGTTGAGAGCGTAATAGATGCGCACGTCGCTGGTATCGACGACAGTGGCTTTTCCTAATCGGTTGCGGCTCATCATCAAGATGCTGGCTTCCTTCTTCTGTGCAGTTGCCCCACTACTGATGACTGCAAGGGCGATGATGAGCAGGTTCTTCTTCATTTGCGGTGTTGTGTAAATGGTTGTTTTTGTGGCTTTCTTTATCCGTATGACACACGAAAACGCTAATCAAACACCCCTAAGTGCGATTTTTTTTGCCAAATGAAAGAAAAAGGCTAACTTTGTCCCCGAAAAAGATAAGAAAGGATGGAAAGGACTTATAATGAGCAGACTATGGAGGCGGTGGAACTGCTGAAGAGGCTGATTGCCACGCCGAGCGTGAGTCGCGACGAGGCAGCTGCGGCGGATGTGCTGGAGGCGTACATGAGGGAGAAGGGGCTTGCTCCACAGCGGCATGGCAACAATGTGTGGTGCGTAAGCCCCCCGACCCCCGAAGGGGGAGGGCCGTCGCAGTGGGAATCTGACGAGGAGCATCGCGTCAGCCCTCCCCCTTCGGGGGCTGGGGGGCTTTTGCTCAATGCGCATATCGACACGGTGAAGCCTGTGGCTGGCTGGCAGCATGACCCTTTCACGCCGACGGTGGAGGGGGATAGGCTGTATGGATTGGGCAGCAACGACTGTGGGGGTGGATTGATGGCTCTTTTGCAGGCTTTTATATTGTTGAAGGACAAACCGAGACCGTATCATCTGATTTATTTGGCGAGTTGTGAGGAGGAGGTGAGTGGCAAGAATGGCATTGAGTGTGTGCTGCCGCTGTTGGGAAAAATAGACTTTGCCATCGTCGGCGAACCCACAGGGATGCAGCCTGCCATTGCGGAGAAGGGACTGATGGTGATTGATGCCATCGCACACGGCAAGGCGGGTCATGCGGCTCGCAACGAGGGTGACAACGCCATCTACCATGCCATGAAGGACATCCAGTGGCTCTCGGAGTGGCAGTTCCCGAAGCAGACAGAACTCCTTGGCCCCGTGAAGCAGACGGTCACTGTCGTGAATGCGGGCACGCAGCACAACGTGATTCCTGACACCTGCACGTTCACCATCGATGTGCGCTCCAACGAGTGCTACACGAACGAGGAAATCTTTGCTTTCTTCCAGGAGCATCTCACGTCGGAACTCCATGCCCGCTCCTTCCGCTTGTATTCTTCTCGGATAGACGAGTCGCACCCCTTCATCCAAGCCTGCATCCGCGAAGGTCTCACCCCTTTCGGCTCTCCCACTTTGAGTGACCAAGCCCTCATGCGTTGCCCTTCGCTCAAGCTGGGCCCTGGCGAATCCGCCCGTTCTCACACTGCTGATGAATACATAAAAATCAGCGAGATAGACGATGCTATCTCGCTGTATGTGAGGTTGCTGTCTTCGCTATAAATTACTGTTGCGATTTTTTTCGTTTCGAAATTTTTCGCAAGGGTATAAGAAAGAATCAGGAAGACATGGATTTAGTCTTTCTTTCTCTTTCTGGCGCTTGCATCCAAGTCCCAGTCATCTATTGGCACGTCGGGTAGAAGGAGGGTGCGGTAGTGGGCGAGGATTTCGTGGACGGTGGGCATCAGCGATTGGAGCAGTTCGGGGTTATCTGTATTGATTGCTTCGTAGATTTTATTGAAAGTGCTCGTTAACTGCCTGCAAGTGCTTGACCCATTGTCGGAACTGATGGCGTATTTGTCGCCATCGAAGGCCTGCCAGACGAAGTGATATCTTGTGCCGTCGAGCGTTGTGTAGTCGGGGTTGAACTGGGCAGAGGTGTAAACGGCCAGTTTGTGCAAGCATTGGATGGAGTCATAGATGGCAACGTCCACTTTCATCTTGTGGGTGGTCATGGTCATCTTCTTGTGCTTCTTGCTTCCATCCCAAAGTTGTGTCAAAGCCACCAGCGCTGTGTCTTTGTAGCTGTAGGAGAAGCCGTAAGGGGGAGAAAAAGAGGGTTTGGCGAGAAACATGTGGCCGTATCGAGGATGAAGTGCGGTCATCTTGTCCCGTTTCTTCTCGTATGGGTTGTATTTCCTTTCTCGTTTCTTCTGGGCTTTCTCGGCAGTCTTGGCTCCGCTGACGGTTGGCTCGTAATAGCCAGTCCACCACCGCTTCGCCTCCTTGTCGCCTCCATATCGGAAGGCTTCGATAAAGGGGGTGTTAGTATCCTTCCCTTTCCAATAGCGTGGCAATCCCGAAGCAGTGAGCAATCTGTCCGTCCTCTTGATTTCGCGAGGTTGGGCAAAGGTGCTGGTGACGATAAGCATCAGCAGGATGAGGATGGTGGCCCTTTTCATACTGTGGTATGTTTAGTGTGTCACATAATGGCTGGCGATGCCGTCGAACGCTGTGCCTTGCGTTACGCGCTCCAGTATCTCGTAGTCGGTGCGATAGTCTTGGTGAATCTCCACGGCAATGAGGTCTTTGGAGAGCCATGTGATTTTGTTTTCGTTTTGACCGACCTTGAAGACTTTCTTGTTGTATGGATTAGGAGAGGGGTAGATGGAGCCGCTATTACGGGCAATAGCCACGATGTAGGAAGGGGTGAAGATGGTGTAATAGCCATCCATGGGTTTCTCTCTGATTTGCTTCATCTTCTGCTTCGTGTTGTGCAAGTCGTCCATCATGCCAATCAGTCGCCATGTGCCGATAAGGGGATTCTTGGGGTCTGATGCTGGAGGGGACATCATTGCGTCCAACGCCTTCTTGGCGGTCTCGGAGTATTTGACTGACTCATAATACTCTGTGCACCAGTCGTTTTTGGGAAAATAGACGTGGTCGGAGTAGGTGCTCCACCACTTCAGCGTGAAGTGTTCGGCGTTGCTGTCGAAGATGCGTGTGGCGGTGGCATCGTGGGCATCAGGTTCTTCGCCCGTGTAGTTGAATATCTTGGAATCGTTCTTGCCTATTCTGAACCAATCGCCCACCACGGAGAACATCAGCGTGACGCTGTCCGTACATATTTTATATTGGTCGAACGGCTCCTTAATAATGTTGCCATACTTGTCAAGCAATCCTGTGAGTTTATAGACTCCGCGTGGGTTCTCTGTCTGTGCCATGCTGACTGCTGGCATGAGGGCGATGGCTGCTGTTGCCATCAGGTTGATAAAGGTCGTTTTCATTGTTGAAGGGTTTTAGTGAAACAATTTTGTTGCTGCAAAGGTAAGGAGTTTGTAGAAAAGCATCAAGAAAAACTGTTCACAAATCGTTCACATTTGATCAAGCGGGTTTGAAAAGTGTTCACAAAAAATTCACAAACATATTGTAAGAGTTTGTAAATCAGGGGAATTAGAGGGAGAGTACGAAGTTGTCCCAGTCTTTTGCCGTTCCTTGCCCATTGAAGACCTTTTGTTGCATGCGGAGACGACTTTGCGAGATGGTGCTGTTGCCAGTTGCCAAGAGCTTTGCCATGTTGGAGGGCGAGACTTCTGCCTTGATGAGCAGACAGATGTGATATTCTGTCTCGGAAAGGTTGTAGAAGGAGTAGAGGCTGTCTTTGAACGTTGGGAACGCCTCGAGCAGCCGTGTTTCGATGACTTGCCAGTCAGCAGGCTTCAACACCTTATTATTATATAGATGTGTGGTGAGCAGTTCGCTAATCTCCTTGTCGTAGAACTGCCGTTGTCTGGGTTGTGGAGTGCCAGCCGTTTTCTCCTTTCGTTCCTTTATCTGTTGGTGGAGACGGAGCACGACCCATGCAGCCACAGCCATCACCGCAAGGGCAACGAGTGTCACTATCCACGTGATGCTTGTCCGTTTGTCGTTTTCCGTTTGTAGTCGTTCGTTCTGGTGGTGTAGTAGTTGGTTCCTGACTTGGGCGTTCAGTTTCTGTACAGTCATCATCACTTCTTTCTTCGGCATTTCGCTGATTTCCACCTTCTCTGCCAGTGTCATGATGGTGTTGATGTCTTCTGAACTATATCTCATGCCTAACGTGTCGCCTATCTGTTGGCAGTAGAAGTGGGCGAGTTGCTGCATCGCTATCGCGTCATCGAATAATCCGTTTCGCAAGTAGATGTATCCCATCTGTGCGTAGATGCGACTTTTCAGGTGAGAGGTCACGTGAATGCTGTCTTCCAGCAAGGCTTTTTGAAAGTAGATAAGGGCTTTCTCGCCGTTTTGCAGGTCGGAATTGGCACGTCCCACATAGTAGTAAGCCTCGGGCAGGTGACCGTCATCCGTATGTCTTTCAAAGTATTGTGCCACCTTGCAGATGAGCGAATCAGAAGTGTGCTTCACCATCGCCTTGTCATCTGCCTTCACTCGCAACAGGTCATAATAGGCTTTCGTTTTTTCGGAGGCACTGCCCATCTCCTTGCCCAATGCCGCCAGCCGTACCCTCGCACTGTCCGCATCCACCTCGGTCAAGCTGTCAATCTCCACTAAAACAGCATCATACCGACTCCTCCTGTTGGTGCAGCAGGTAGTCAGTATGATGAGTAGGATGAACGAAAAGGCGGTTCGTCTCATAGGGAAAGACGAATTTTATCTTTCGATGGTCTGTGCTCTGTCGGGACCTACGCTCACGATGATGATGGGGGTCTCCAGTTCCTTCTCTAGGAATGCGATGTAGTCGGAGAAAGCCTTCGGGAACTCAGCCTCGCTCGTGATTTTCGTGAGGTCAGTCTTCCAACCTGGCATCTCGGTATAGACAGGCTCGATGAGTCCGTCGCTGATGTCGTAGGGGAAGTAGTCGATGATGCTGCCGTCTTTCAGTTTGTAAGCCGTGCAAGCCTTGATGGTCTCGAAGTCGTCGAGCACATCGCTCTTCATCATAATCAGTTTAGTCACACCGCTCACCATGATGGCATACTTCAGTGCCACCAAGTCAATCCAACCGCAACGACGCTCACGACCCGTCACAGCACCATACTCATGGCCGATGGCACGAATCTTGGCACCCGTCTCGTCGAACAGCTCCGTTGGGAAAGGCCCGGCACCCACACGCGTACAATAAGCCTTGATGATGCCGAACACATCGCCAATCTTGTTGGGACCCACGCCGAGACCGATGCAAGCACCGGCGCAAATCGTGTTGGACGATGTGACGAAAGGATAAGAACCGAAATCGATGTCGAGCATCGTGCCCTGTGCGCCTTCGCAGAGGACAGACTTGCCTTGCTTCAGCAGGTTGTTGATTTCGTGCTCGGAGTCAACCAGTTGGAACTGCTTGATGTACTCAATGCCTTCCATCCACTTCTTCTCCACCTCCGTGATGTCGTAGTCGGTGTAGTTGAGGCTCTTGAGGATGTCCTCGTGGCGTGCCTTGTGGGCAGCGTATTTTGCCTCGAAGTTGTCCAAGATGTCACCCACACGCAAGCCGTTACGGCTGGTCTTGTCCGTGTAAGTGGGTCCGATGCCCTTGCCTGTCGTGCCCACCTTGTTCTTGCCTTTCGCAGCCTCATAGGCAGCATCCAGCAGTCGGTGTGTAGGCATGATGAGGTGTGCCTTCTTCGAGATATGGAGACGGTTCTTCAGATTGTGTCCCGACTTTTCGAGGTCTTTCGCCTCGTCCATGAAGAGGTCTGGCGCCAATACCACGCCGTTGCCAATAATGTTGATTTTGTCACCTTGGAAAATGCCCGATGGAATGGAGCGAAGCACATATTTCTGTCCTTCAAACTCGAGGGTGTGTCCTGCGTTGGGGCCACCTTGGAAACGAGCGACTACATCATAGCGTGGTGTCAGCACATCCACTACCTTGCCTTTACCTTCGTCTCCCCATTGAAGACCCAAAAGCACATCTACTTTCATTGTTCTATCTTGTTTTTTAGTTGATAATTACTTGAACCATTCTGCTGCCTTGCTCAACTCTTCATCTATCTTAGCAAATCGCCTTTCCTCGCGAGTCATCGTGGTTTGTTGGGCTTTTGCCATCTTCTTCTTTAGTCGAGCCAATTTGGCTTGGCAGATGTTGCAGACACCATAGATATAGGTGTTGCAACGCATCTTCTTGAACTTCGGTGTCCTCACTTTTGAGGCAACCTGTTCGATGGAATCGTCCTGCAAGTCCCAAATCTTGCCGCATCCCGTGCAGATGTAGTGATGGTGGGCAGGCACTCGGTAGGCGCGCTCATACAGCATCGCATTCTCCAGTTGGTGGTTATACAGCAAACCGCACTCGACCAGCAATGCCAACGTACTGTAAATGGTGCCTCTGCTCACATGGAACGACTCAGGCATCATGCCCCAGACCTCATCGGCACTGTGATGTCCCTTCATCTGCATCACGACATCCAAGATGGCATACCGTTCAGGGGTTTTCCGCATCTTTTTCTCTGTCATGAAACGCGTCAGAATATCGTGAGGCGTTTCCGCAGGTGTCGTGTCGGTTTTGGTCTTCTTCATGATGGCTCTACACAATACAGGGCACAAATTTACTGCTTTTCTCTGGGTGTCACAAGAAATTGGCCACTTTTTTGACTTTCCGTGCGTTATCTTCACTCAGAGAGGCATAAATCTGTAGTGCCTTAATAGCATATCGGTTGTCGAGCGATGCCCCTGCTTGGTCAAGAAATTCTGCTTCAGCATCTTCGTTCAGCGGATACTTTCGGATGAGGTGGCAGAGCGTCAGAAAACCGCACGTTCGTAGCATATTCTGTTCGCTTGCCATCCATTCGTAGGCTTTCGTGCTGGCATAGCGCAGCCGTGGCATCAAATACAGGCAGAACATCGTGGCGATTTCTTCCGTGCGGATGCTTTCTGCCCAGAGGTCGCACACCTCTTCGCTGAACGCTTCGGTTGGCATGAGCATACAGGCGAGAATCTTGCACTCCCTGGTGCTTTCGTTCCACAGTGCTTGTGCCAATTCTCTTTGCGAGAGGTCTCTCTGAGTGCAGTTTTCAGCGATTTCATCGGCTATCTTTGCCAGTCTCGGCAGTTCCACCCCCCAGTTCACACGATAGTCTTCCGTCTGTCTCGCATGCGCCGAAGCCACCCCATTCATGTTGGCCCTCAACTCCTTTTTGATATCATTCAGCAGGTTATTCATTGGTGAGTGGCAATACACTATAGTCCTTACTATATCGGAGCATCTGCTCGGCATAACCCTCTGTGTAGTCGATTGTGACATCTGTGATGTTGCCTTTTGTATCACGCACAGCCTTATAGACGGGGTTGATGAAGCCTTTGTAAGGCGCGATGTTCAGCTTCTTATAGCGTTCCAGTACCTCCTTGTGTAAGGCAGGGTCTATCTTCACGCCGTAAGTCTCCACCAACTGCTGCGCACCCTTAAAGTCGCCTGTCGATTTCACTCGCTGAATCTCTGCCAACAACTCGCCGAAGAGCCCACGCAACTTCTCGTAATCGTTGATTTTCACAAACGTCTTGCCATCACGCTTCACCAGTTCCATCACCTTCTCTGCCTTTCCGTGCTCGTATGCCCAACGGGCAATGAGGGCGCGGTTGCGCATGTGTGCCTCTTCAATGTTGTTGCCCAGGTTGATGCGTACCAACTGCGTCAACAGTCCGTTCTGCATCTGAGCGATATAGCTCGCCTTGTAAGCCTCCTTGTTGGGCACAAGTCCCAGCTCCACTAACTTCGGGTCAGCCAGGTAGTACAACGCAAACAGGTCGGCACGTGCTTCCTCTATCGTGCTTCCGTAAGCCTTCAGGCTGTCACCGTCCACGCCTTCCAGCAACTTGCCGCTGCCATGTCCCAGACATTCGTGCAGGTCGGTGTGCAGGTCATCGGTCAAGTCGCCATATTTTTCCACCAAGTCGATTTCTTCCTGTCCGTAAGCGAACTCCTGTAACATACCGTTGCCCTTGGCCGCCTGATTGTACGCATCCGTTAGGTTGCCGATGGTCACCGACTTCGAACCATGTTCCGCACGCACCCAGTCGCTGTTGGGCAGGTTAATGCCAATTGCTGTCGAAGGATAGAGGTCGCCACCCAAGATGGCTGCCTTGATGACCTTTGCTGTGATGCCTTTCACCTTCTCTTTCTTGAACTCGGGAGCCACAGGTGAATGGTCTTCAAACCACTGAGCATTCTTGCTCAGAGTCTCCGTGCGCTTCGTTGCCTCCATATCCTTGAAGTTCACGATGCTTTCCCATGAGCACTTCAAGCCCAATGGGTCGCCATAACACTCGATGAAACCGTTTACGAAGTCCACCAGTGGCTCGGTGTTCTCCACCCATGCAATCGAATACTGGTCGAAGGTCTTCAGGTCGCCTGTCTCATAGTAAGAGATGAGCAGGTCGATAACCTTCTGTTGCTGTTCGTCTTCTGCGTATGGGCGTGCCAGCTTCAAGTTCTCCACCACCTTCTTCAGCGCAGCACCGTAGAGTCCGTTTGTTGTCCACTTTTTCTCGATGAAATCGCCGTTTTTTGTTTTGACAAGACGTGAATTCATGCCGAACATCACTGGGTGCAGGGTGTCGCTGGTTGCCTTCTGTTTGGCATAGAACGCTTCTGCTTCTTCTTGGGTCACACCGTCATAATAGAAACTGGCACTGGTTTTCACCAAGTCTTCGCCCTCGGCAAGGTTCACGCGCTTCTGTAGCACGGTGGGGTTGAAGATGATGTCGAGCAGGATGTCGAAGTCCTCTTTCCATTCGTTTTTGTCGATTCCATCGAGCAAAATGGCCTGTTCTTGTAGCCATTCCTTGGTGAATTCAGGCACGAATTTTTCGCAGCCATAGTGATGATGGATGCCGTTGCTGAACCACACTCGTTTCAGGTACACTTCCATCGCCTTGAAGTTCTCGTCATCGCGGTCACCCTTATAGTTCGTATAGACATCCTCCAGCATCTTTCGGATGCGCAGGTTGTACTCGCCGTTCTGGTCGAAGAGGATGTCGCGACCATACAGGGCGGCTTCTTGCAGATAATAGATAAAGGTTTTCTGCTTCAACGTCAGTTGCTCAAAGCCATCCACGCGGTAGCGCAGCATCTGTAGATCTGCAAATCGTTCGTTGTTATACTCGAAATCTCCTTCTGCCGAAGTGGAGACTCCTTGCTGCTGGGTGTTCGTACAGCCGACCCCCACAGCCATCAATGCTGAAATCATCATGGTTTTTACAGTTGTCTTCATTGTTATGATTGGTTTTATGGTAAGGAATCCCTTTTTTGTGTGAGCGGGACAGGGGATGCGGTGCATTCTGTTTGTACCATTCGGTGATACCAGGTAGTGATTTGAATGATATGCCGCATCTGAAAAGAATAAGTACCTCGTATTGAAATCAATGATTTGCGGGTATCATGGAATGGTGCTCTTTCGGTATTTCTCAGGTGTTGTGCCAGTTATCCGCTTAAATGCATCGAAGAACGATTGTCGATTCTTGAAGCCCACCATCTCGCCGATGTCATCTACTGTGTAGGGAGACAGCCTTCGGTTCTTCAAGTGGTGCATCGCTTCTTGGATGCGATAGGTATGTACTACCTCCGAATAACTCATTCCGTAGGCATCTTTCATGATTCTCGACAACTTATAATCAGCAACCCCAAGCATCTCCGCCAATTGGTTGGCAGAGAACTTGGGGTCGCGATACCGTTTTTCTCGGATGAGAAAGTCGTCTATTTTTGCTTTGTAACCTTCTTGCTGTATCATTTCGGCTACAAAGGTAGTGAAAAATTTATTTCACCGCAATTTTCTTGACAATTTGTTGTCCGTTCGGCAGTGTTTGGCGGTCAATGACGATGCCTTTTGTGATACGTGAAAGTTTCTTGCCAGACACATCATAGTAGTCGTGTGTCACCACGTTGGTGTTAGTGGCTATCGCGTTGATGGCATCGGGGATGTCCACATTGAAGTAGGCCACACCGTCCTTCACCTGCACATACAGGTTGTTCAGTTCCGAGCCACCCACCATGTCGGGCAGGATAAAGTCGTCGTAGCCCTCCTGACGGAACACGGCGCGGAGGGAGTAGTAGCCGTCGGGGGTGTCTTCGGGGATGGCAAAACTGATGTCAGCCCTGCTATATCCATTGAGAGAGAGGATTTGGGTGGTACAATTGCTGTTTTCAGGGTTAGACACGAAGGCCAGTTGTTCACCATCAAGGCTGTATAGGGCAACAGCGCGTGTCCAAGTGTGTGCCGTGCGGCTATAATTAAAGAAGTTGTTTAATGTCAGGATGGCAGAATGGCCAAGACTGATGCTTTCTTGAATCATCGTGGGGGCATCCTCCATGTAGATGCGGAATTGTTGTGGCGTTTTGTCCTCGCCCGTCTCATCGGGCTCAATGCCGCACACCATCGACTGCTCCAGTGAGTACGAGATGCTCATGCGCGACGGACTGAGCGTCACGATGGAGTAGTAGGCATCCGATGAGCCGTTCCAGCCCCAGTTTACGTGGAAGAAGCCGGCATCGTCGTAGCCGTCGATGATGAACTCATGACCACCGTAGCGTGAGTCAAAGCCCGCATACAGCACGGGGCGGTTGGCATTCAGCTCCGACTTCACAAGGTCGTTCCACTCCTCCTGTGTGGCGTAGCAGGCGCGGTGTTCGATGCGGAGCGACGATGCGCGGTAGCCAAAGTAAGTGTAGAGGGCTGCCATGGCCAGATCGTCGTTGGTGCCGCTGCCTTCAGGGTCATACGACATACGTGTGGCAATGCCGCAGTCGTAGCTCAGCTGTGCCACGGCGGCGGATGCTGCTTCCGAGGCAAGGTTTTTGCGTGTGGTCTCCTCCATCACGTCCCATGCGTAGGTGTGCTCGTAGAAGTTCGATTTCAATACCCCCACACCGCTGATACCGCTGGCATACATATTGGAACCTGTGCCTGTCACGGGCCAAGCGAAGTGGTACATAATCTGAGCTAAAGCTGTGGCAACACAGCCCACAGGACACTTCTCCCCGTCCTTCGAAGGACAGAGCGTGTTGTAAGGCTTGTCTTGGCCCCACTGCGACCGGCACAGGGGACCTACCACAGGTGTTGCTTCTTCGGCACGGCGAGGAGAGGCCTCCACCGTCATTTCACCGTTGCGCACCTCGTCCACCACCTCCATGTAGTTGTCGAGCATACTCACCAGTGCTGGAGGTATATTGGTGGCATCGAAGCGACCCGTGTGGGAGTATGCCAACACTTCGGGCATTTGGTCTTCACCACTGATGATGACGAACCCTTGGCCGTCTTCGGCGTTGAACACATAGAAGGAGGGTGAGGCTGACGCTTCTCCCATCCGCGCACGGACTTCTGCTGTGAGGTTTTCGGTAGAAACCACTTCCTTTCCCAGCACCCGCTTGGCCTTCGACACTGCCTTGCCGAAGCCCACGGGACTGGCTATCGCGGCATTCGCACAGAGTATGCCAACAATCAGTAAAAAAACTTTCATTTTCATCGATTATTCTATATATGTGTGTAATGCGTGTACAAATATACGCGTTTTTGGTCACTTGGCCAAACAGAAAGAAAAAAACAAGTGCAGCTGCCAGTCGGCAACTGCACTTGGCTTTTCAATGGAGTTATTTTAGTAACGTTTCCATTTATAGTCGAGAAGGCTTCTGTCTGAGGGACGAATGGCATTCACTGGAGTTGCCTCGCGGATGTTGCCACGACTCTTGGCCGATGCCTCAGGGACGATGCCGCCAGCCACAGCATCAGCAGGAGTCTCCTCTGGAATGATGATATAAACGGAGTATTCACCGAAACCGCCCAAACCTGGGATGTAGTAGTAAGGAGTCAGAATAATCTGGCCATAATCTGGGTAGTAAACAGAGAGTTCATCATCATCTGCGATAGAGGCAGACAGGTCTGATGGCAAGAAGGCGTAAACCATATAAGCATCCTGATACCAGTAGCCAGTGGCCCAAGTGTCGAAGGTGACATACAGGTATTCATCGCCATCGTCATCTACATCACCTGCATTAAGGATGGTGAAGAAGATTTTCTCGTCTGACTGATAGAGTCCGCCACCCCAGTCGTCCTCATTGGCGTTGGCACCGGCGTATGGCTCGATGAGACGGAACATGTTGGTACCGTCACGCTGCTGCAACTCAACGTAGTAGCCCCAAGTGCTGCCGTCAGACCTGCCGCAAATCATGGTGTCGTAGAACTCGACAAGGCCGAGGCTGTTCCACTTCACACGCTGCAAGTTCGTGATGGCGTATCGGCTATAGGTGGCCGAGCTGTAAGGATGCACGTAGGAGTCGTCAATCGCAATTTCAAAGTTGTAGGGCACACCCACCTCGGCGGCGTTGAACGTGACGGTGATGGTCGTCTCGGCACTGCCAGCAGCAAACTCTGCGGTAGCAGGAGCTACAAACACGCTGTCGTCGTTGGTAATCACCTTCAATGGCACAGATGCTGCCTCTGCCATGTAGGCAGAATCACGGTAGAGCGTGATGGTGTGAGTGGTTGGGTCAGCAGGGTCGAGTTCGGCTGTATAGATATTGTTCGGGCCGAATGTCACCGTCTGGAGCTGATTGCCTGTGGCAACCGCACCTTTCTCATAGTCATCGTCGCTACAAGATGCAAGCACACCTGCGGCAGCGATGCCAGCGAGCAAAAATATCTTAGTCAGTTTCATATTGCTTATTCGATTTTATGGGTTGTCATTAGTCTGTCACACCGTCACGAAGCGATGGGTTGATGCCTGTGGTAGGAGCAACGCCACCAGTGTTGTTCACGATGTCGAAGTTGGTGTTGGTCTCTCTTTGTGGGAAGCGCATCAACATCCAGGGATCCTTGGCAGGAAGGTTGAACTTGTATGCCTCGGGGTAGTTGGAGTTGTCGTCGTGGAAACGAACGAGCGGCTTGTTCTGGCGCATCATGTCGTTCCAGCCGAAACCTTCGCCCCACAGCTCCACACGACGCTGGAACCAGATTTCGTCGGCCAGCGAGCGGACGGTCACAGAAGGAACGCTGTAGGAGGGGTCGCGGTAGTTCTTCACGAAGTCGGTCAGAATATCCTTGGCCTTGCTCTCGTTGCCGCTCTTGGCATAGCCTTCAGCCTGGATGAGGAGCATTTCCTCCACGCGCATGAAGGGCCAGTCGGAATCGTTCAGAGAGGTGGGGCTGGGCATGGAGGGAACGCCGAACTTCACGTTGGTGTAGGCGATGTAAGGCTCCTTCTCGTCGGCCACCTGAAGGGTGGAGATGTCGTCGCCAGTCACACCGTCCCAGTCAACCGTGGCGAGCAGCGGAGAGTGGAGGTTCTCGTCCACCCACCAGCCTTTGCGCACGTCAGTCTCTGGAATCTTGTTATAGAGCAGGTTGTTGATGAAGGCGTAGCAGCCTACACCGGCAGCGTATGCCTGCTTGGAGAACGAACCAATCCACGAGGGAGAAGTGGCGTAGCGACCGTTGGCTATGGAGGCCGTCATGTCGTAACCCCAAATCCAGTTGTGGTCGTTGATGTCGTAGAACGAAGGAGTGGAAACTTCGTCGATGCTGGCAGGCGTGTAACCATCGGCAGCCTTTTCAGCGTCGGCAGCAGCCTCTGCCCATTGTTCTGTAGCGAGGTAAGCACGGGCGCGCAGACCGTAAGCCACGTTCACGTTGATTTGTGCCTTGGTGTTGCGGTTGACATCCAGATGGTTGATGGCCCAAGTGAGGTCTTTGATGATGAGGTCATACACTTCCTTCACGGTAGCGCGTGGGTTGTGGGTGGCATCAACTGTAGAGAGTGTCACGATGGGCACACATGGCTCGTCCTGCGCACCGGCAGCGTAGGAGAACTGGAAGTAAGGAGCCAGCGAAAGGTAGTCAAAGGCACGGATGGCCAGCGACTGGGCGATAGTGTTGACAGCTGTAGAGTCCAGACCCTCCACAAAGGCGGCATCGTCCAGCTGTTCCTCGCTGGTGATGTAGTTGCGCAACAGGTCGTTGGCTATCTTCAGCTGGGAATAAGGAGTGGAGTAGCGGATAAGAGGGTTGGCGTAGGTGGGAGTGCGTGAAGAAAGTTCGCCACACACAGAGAACCAGTTGTAACTTGAGTTGGGGAACTGAAGGTCGGGACCTTCAGCATCCTGAGAGATGGCTGCCATGATGAAGCCGAAGTCGTCGGCACGGGTGCTGCTGGGTGAATAGAAATAAGGCTCTCCCATCATGGAGAACATACCGGTGAAGTCGGCCTCGGAACGGCTGGGGATAAGACCTACAGTCTCTGTCACCTGAGCGGCACTGATGCCGTCACCTTTTGGCTCCACGTCGTTGATGTCGTTGCAGGCAGCAAAGCCGAGCGCAGCGAGAGCCAAAATAGATAATTTATAGAGTTTCATATTTTTGTCTTCTTTTTTAATGTTGGTTTAGAATGAGAGACTGATACCAGCGGTGACAGTGCGCATGGCGGAATAGTTACCCGAAGCATAGCCTGTGCCGCCTGTGTAGCTACCGAGACCGAGGCTCCAGCGTGGGTCGAGACCCTTGCGGGCTGAGAGCACAAACATATTCTCGCCTGCCACATAGACGCGCAGCGACTCGATGCCGATGCGGCTGGTGATGAGCTTAGGCAGGGTGTAGCCAACGGTGAAGTTGCTCAGAGAGAAGTAGTCGGAGCTGGTGTAGAAGCGGTCAACTGCTGACTGACCCACCGAGTAGTCGTTCTCCAGACGTGGGATGTTGGAGCCTTGGTTATCTACACTCCAGGCCTTCAGAGCGTCCTTGTGCCATGCAGAACCGATGCTCTGGTCGCTGGTGTGCATGAGAGACTGATAGGTAGCATCGTAGAAGCGTCCACCGAGCTGCCAGCCACACTGGAAGCTGAGGTCGAAATCGTACACCTTGAAACTCATGCCGATACCGCCCTGGAGCTTTGGCAGGATGTCACCGTCGTCATACTGGGTAGCGTCAGAGAAGTTGAGGGTCTTCTCCTTGGTCTCGTAGGTCACGGGGTTGCCGTCAGCATCGAGCACAGGGTTGCCAGCGTCATCCAGCTTCGTGTTGGTCTTCTGATAGTAGTAGAGCGCACGGCCATCGTTGGAAGCGTCGTAAGTGGAACCTTCCGGATAGTTGTTGGCACTATATACGCCAGCATACTTATAGACGTAAGCCTGATAGAGTGAACCACCGATGCGGCGGATATAGTAAGACCCCTTGATGCCATCTTCTGCCACACTCTCATGGAGCGAGCGGATGGTGTTCTTATAGTGGGTGAGGTTGAAGTTGATATCCCAAGTGAAGTTCTTCTGGCGGATAGGTGTGCCGTTCAACTGCAGCTCGAAGCCAAGGTTGCGCACAGAACCGACGTTGATGGGCTTTTGCAGAGAGCCATAGCCAGAAGAGGCCGGCTGGTTCAGGTAGAACAGCATATCGGAAGTGGTGCGAGTGAAGAACTCGAGGCTACCCGAGAGACGGTTCTTCCAGAATCCGAAGTCAACACCCACGTTGAAGTTGCGGTTCTTCTCCCAAGTCAGGTCATCGTTGCCCAGCTGCTTGAGAGTCTTTGAGTAAGCATTGTTGTCTGGGTCGTAAGTGATGCCGTAGATGTTGGCGTAGGGGAAGTATGGATAATCGGCTTCAGAAAGGTTGTCGTTACCCTGCTCACCGTAGGATGCCTTCAGCTTCAGCAGGTCAATCCAAGTGTATTCCTTCATGAAGTCTTCCTTGGCAATGTTCCAGGCAGCGCCGAAAGAGTAGAACGAACCCCAGCGATGGCCTTTGGCAAAGCGAGAAGAAGCGTCGCGACGGAGAGACGTGCTGACGAAGTACTTCTCCTTGTAGTCGTACTGAGCACGACCGAAGATACCTTCAATCATGTAGTTGTTGGTGTAGGAGTTGGCATCAATCAGACTCTTGTCGCCGTAGGCGTTTCCGAGTTCGCCAATCAGTGGGTCGTACAGGTTCGTGCGGTAGGTGTAAGAATACTGGTACTTATACTTGTACTGCTCGTAACCCACGAGAACATCAAGGTTGTGAGTCTCGTCGGTGCCAAAGTCGGTCGCGTAGTTGCCCAGATACTGGTTGTTCACCGAGAATTGGCGCACGCTCGTCACGTCGGTAGCACCATCGGTCGAAGCGGCATTGCCAAAAGCAGAGTAGAGGTTGTTGCGGCGGCGGTTGTCGGAGTTCACACCGATGCGAGCCGTGAGGGTCAGACCGTCGATAGGCGTGAAGATGGCAGACCAGTTGCCCGTGAACATATCGCGGTAGTTCTGGCTGCGGTCATACTGGTTGTCACGCACAGGGTTACCCACCGTGCTGGGACGGTGCTGGTTGGTCTGGCCAGAGTCGTATTTCGTCAAGCCATTAGCGTCGTGAGCGATGCTTCCATCGGCGTTGCGCACATAGAGTGGATAGATGGGAGCCATGTTGTTCACCAGGTAGAAGAGGTTGCCCGAGCTTGCCCAGCTGGTGGTCGAGTAGTCTGGCTGCTCGAAGTCAGCGTGGGTGAAGTTCAGCTGTGCACCCACCTTGAACCACTTCTTCACTTGATAGTCCACGTTGGAGTGGCCAGTGTAGCGCTTGTAGCCCGACTGGTCAACGATACCGTTCTGGTCGAGGAAGCCCACGCTGGCATAGTAGTTGAAGCGGTCGTTAGCACCGCTGATGGAGAGGTTGTACTCCTGACGGAACGAGTTGTGGATGGTCTCCTTGTACCAGTCGTCTGGGGTGTAGTAGTACTGGCCATCGCTGTAGCCGAGGGTGGCGTTAGGGTTGAGCTTGAAGTTTGTACCAATGAGGTTTTCGCCTTCAGGCAGCGTGTAAACAAGGTAACCCAGACCGCCGTTGTTCTCGTCGAGCAGACGGGCGTTGGCCATGCGGTAAGCGTAAGCCTGTGAGTAGCCGTTGTACACGTAGTCGTTGTAGAGCTGACGGTAAGCGGTCTCATAGTATTCGGCAGGGTCGTCAATCACGTCATACTGAGGCACGCAGCGAGAGTTTGAACCCCACTTGGCATCGAAGTGAATCTCAGCGTCTTGTGGGCGACCCTTCTTGGTGTTGATGAGGATGACACCATTGGCACCGCGCGCACCGTAAATGGCACTGGCGGCAGCGTCCTTCAGCACGGTCATCGATTCCACGTCCTGTGGGTTGATGTTGGAGAGCACACCGTCGTAGGGCATACCGTCGAGAATGATGAGAGGCTCTCTGCTGGCATAGATGGAGCTGATACCACGGATGAGGATGGCCTGGCCTTCGCTGGCGGGGTCACCGTTGTTGCTCGTCATCTGCACACCTGCAGTTGTGGCGGCCAATGCGCTGGTCACGTTGGTGGCAATGTGGTTTTCGATGTCCTCAGCCTTCACCTCAGCGGCAGAACCCGTGAACGATGACTTCTTCATCGTACCGTAAGCCACCACCATCACTTCGTCAATCGACTTCTCTGATGGCTCCATGAGGATGCGGATGCCATTCTTGGCGGCCACTTCTGTGGGGAGCATACCCACGTATGTTACTTGCAGAACCGCTCCATGTTGGGGCACATTGTTGATGGTGAACTTACCATCCAAGTCTGTAGCGGCGCCTATCGTCGTGCCCTTTACAAGCACCGAAGCGCCGATTACTGGTTCGCCCGTGCTTTTGTCGATCACCTTGCCGGAAACCGAATGCTGGGCAAATGCCATGCTGACTGTCATCAGACAGACAGCAAGCAGCGACCATAATCTTTTTTCCATTCTTTGAATTAAATTAGTTAATAATATAAAGTTTGATTTTGTCTCTAATTGTCTGTGCGTGCATCAATACTGGATGGTTTGTGCATCATTTTCGGTGTGACACCCGCTCTACACATTATTTATATATATAGGAATGATGCCCTCCAAGTAAACATAATGCATCTTATACGAGCACATCTCAAAAATCAAGGCTGGAGCACTTAAATATTGCAAACAAATACTTAAATGTGTCAGCCTTGATGCCTATGGTGGGAAGAAGTGCTATTGTTAGTCAATTCCTCCCAAAAACAGACTTTTTTTAACTTTTTTATAAAAATAGTGACAAAAAGAGTGCTTTTTATGAAAAATTTAGTAAAAAAGTGTTATATTTGCAGCCAATTGTGCTTTTTGTGTTCTTTTTGTGTTGATGTCAGAGGAGTTAAAAATGAATAGCAAGAGAGGAATATGGTAGTAGAAAGAAACAAAGAATAGCAAGAAAGAGACTGAAATGTGGACGTATAAGATGCATTATGTTAAATAATAAGATGGGGCGGGTATCATGCCAGAAATGATGCACAAACCATCCAGTATTGGTGCACGTACAGACGATTAGAGACAAAATCAAACTTTATATTATTAACTAATTTAATTCAAAGAATGGAAAAAAGATTATGGTCGCTGCTTGCTGTCTGTCTGATGACAGTCAGCATGGCTTTCGCCCAGCAGAAGGTGACAGGCGTTGTCATCGAAAGCGAGACGGGCGAACCTGTGATTGGGGCCTCTGTAGTTGTGGCGGGTTCCACGGGCATCGGTGCCGCTACCGATGTGAATGGACGCTTTACCATCAACAATGTCCCCAGTTCTGCTAAGCACCTCGTGGTCTCCTACATCGGTATGGTGACGAAGGAGGTGGCTATCAAACCTAACATGAAGATTTATATGGACAGCGATGCCCAAAACCTGAACGAGCAAATTGTGGTGGCATACGGCACCCAGTCGAAGGCATCGTTCACGGGTGCTGCCACGACGGTGAAGGGTGAGGAGATAGAGAAGGTGCAGGTGTCCAGCATTGAGCGTGCCCTCGAAGGTGCGGTGGCTGGCTTGCAGCTCTCCTCTTACTCGAATACGCCAGGTGCTCAGGCCGCTATCATCATCCGTGGTATTGGTTCGATTTCTTCGAGCCAGGAGCCACTTATCGTGATGGATGGTGTGCCTTACGAAGGTAGCTTGAACTCTATCAATCCACAGGATATTGCTTCGCTGACCGTGTTGAAGGATGCTGCCGCCAACTCTATGTATGGTGCACGTGGTTCTAACGGTGTCATCATGATTACCACGAAAGCTGGTGGTCGTGGCAAGGCTCGCATCGACTTCAACGCTCGCGTGGGTGTGAACACGCGTGGTGTGAGTGCCTACGACGTGATTGAGGACGATGGCGAGTGGTATGAGATGATGTGGGAGTCTTACCGCAATATGCTGGTGCCTCAGATGGGTTATGCTGGTGCAGGTGAGTATGCTTCTCAGCACCTTATCGACATCGTGGGCTACAATAGCTTCAAGGGTGTGGCTGACAATGCCATCGTGGATGCAAATGGTCAGCTGAATCCCAATGCCAAGCAGAAGAAGTGGGGCGACAAGTGGCTGAAAGACCCCTTCAAGACGAAGGTGCGTCAGGAGTATAACGTGGGTATCTCTGGCGGTTCTGAGAATACGCAGGCATACGCTTCGTTTGGTTATCTGCACGACAAGGGTTACGTGGTCGGTTCGGGCTTCGAGCGCTACAGCGGTCGCGTGAAGGTGGATCAGAAGATTAACGATTTCATCAAGGTGGGCGGTAACATTGCTTACGCTCGCACGGAACAGGATCGTTACAACGACGATGAGGGCACCAACTATTCCAACTTGTTCTCGTTCTCGCAGAACATCGCCCCCATCTATCCTATCTACTTCTACGATGCCGATGGTAATCCAGCCCTCAACAATGCAGGTGGCAAGTACGACTTCGGTACCGAGTACCAGCGTCCTTACGCTTCAGAGCAGAACCCTTGGGCGGCTGCCGAGGCAGGAGAGCACAAGACGCTGATTGATAACCTCTCTTCGCGTGGCTACATTGAGGTGAAGCTGCCCTACGGCTTCAAGGTGACGGGCAACTTGGCTTACGACCTCTTCAACTTGAACCAGACGGACTTCATGACACCGATTGGTGGCGATGCTGCTGCCTACGGTGGTCGTGGCTATAAGTATGCCACCCGTCGTCAGGCGTTGAACGCCAACCAGCTGATTGACTGGAACCAGACGTATGGCGACCACAAGGTGCACGTGTTGCTGGGTCATGAGAACAAGAAGGATGCTTATAAGTATCTGTATGGTCACATGACTAACTTTGCCGACAAAACTAACTCTGACTTCTCCAACGCTACGGTTTATCAGGGTCTGAACAGCTATTCATGGGAATATGCCCTCGAAGGTGTCTTCATGAAGGGTGAATATGATTATAAGGATCGCTACTACTTCACAGCCAGTGTGCGTCGTGACGGTAGCTCACGTTTTGCCAGCGGCAACCGTTGGGGTACGTTCTGGGCGATTGGTGGTGCATGGCGCATCAAGGAAGAGCCTTGGATGAAGGACATCACTGCCATCAACGACTTGAAACTGAAAGCCAGCTATGGTACGCAGGGTAACGATAACGTGGGCTACTACCACAACTACACAGACCTTTACAGAGTTGAGCGTGTAGATGGTGAAGCAGCCTTCACGAAGGTGAACCGCGGTAACAAGGACTTGAAGTGGGAAAAGAGCCGCAACTTCAACCTCGGTTTTGAAGCCCGTCTCCTTGACCGCTTCTCGGTGGATTTCGACTTCTTCATCAAGGACACACGTGATATGCTCTACTATTCTCCATTGGCTCCATCTGAGGGTACGCCCAATGGTATCTATCGCAACGAGATGGACATGAAGAACACGGGTATCGAGTTCACGGTGAGTGCCGATGTCATCAAGACCCGCGACCTGAAGTGGAACATCTCGTTGAACGGCACACACTACAAGAATAAGTTGACCAAGCTGCCTGCCTCCAAGCAGGACAAGACACTTTATCCTGACGGCTATCAATCTGGTTACTACTGGCGCAGCATCGGCGGTTCGCTCTACGACTGGTATCTCTATGAGTACCTCGGCGCAGATCCTGAAACTGGTAAGACGATGTACAACGCTTACGATGAGTACACACAGGCAGAGTGGGATGCCCTCGATGCTGATACCAAGGCTGGCTATGAGGAGTATAACGCGAAGACGGGAGAGGCTCGCTACATCGTGAATAGCAGTTCTGACGCTTCACGTCGTCGTACAGGCAAGAGCTCGCTGCCAACCTTCACAGGTGGTGTTTCTACGTCTGTTGAATTTAAGGGTTTCGACCTCTCTATCGCTACAGCCTTCTCGCTGGGTGGTTGGATGATGGATGACCAGTATATGAGGCTGATGAACCCAGGTGACCAGGGCGAGAACTTCCACAAAGATATGTTCAACCGCTGGACACCAGGCCACACTGACACGGCGATTCCTGCCCTGAGGTATCAGGACAATGACCAGTACACCATCAGTGGTGCCAGCGACTTCTTCCTGACACGTGCCAACTACTTCAGCCTCCGCAACATCACCTTTGGCTACACATTCCCGAAGTCGCTGCTGGCAGGTGCAGGCATCTCGAAGCTACGTGTTTATTTCTCGGGCGACAACATCTGGCTCCGCTCTAAGCGTAAGGGCTTCGACCCACGCATGAACGACACGAATGGCGACGGCTCTGCTGCATTCGGTGGTTTCACGGGCTACGGCTACTCTGCCTTGAGCACTTATTCAATTGGTGTCAACCTCTCTTTCTAAAATTGGTAAACTAATAAATACAGTAAACAATGAAATCTATTAAGAATATCGTTGCAGGAGTCGCTGCTGTACTTGCCCTGTCAAGTTGTGGTACCGACTACCTCGACACAGATTATACACGATACCTTGGACAGGATGAGGTGGGCGAGATTGCAGCCGAAGACCCTTCTGTGTTCTTGAATGGTATTTGGTCGTGGATGGTGGAATGGGATCCCATTGATGCCGATGCCCACGACACTTGGGGCTATATGTCTATCATGCATGCCACCGACCTCGGCAGCGAGGACATTGCGCTCTCGGCTGCCCACTGGTTCAACTATGACTATCAGATGGACAACCGTTTGGAAACCTACCGTCGTGTGCGCTCACACTGGACGATTCTCTACACAATGGTGGATAAGGCCAACCAGCTCATCAGCCTCTATCCCGATGGCCCTCAAAACGAATCTGAAAAAGCCATCGTGGGACAGGCTCAGGCTGTGAGAGGTCTGGCTTACACGGTGCTTATCCAACTCTTCCAGAACCCTATAGGTGCTGATGGTGCCATCGCTGGCGATCGCCCAGGTGTGCCACTCATCTATACGGAGGCTGATGGCAAGAGTTCAGAGGAAATGGAAGCTGCAAAAGGTCGTAACACGGTGACTGCTGTGCTGGATCAGGCACAAGCAGACCTTGAGAACGCTGTGAAAAACCTTACAGAGGCTGGCTATAAGCGTCCCTCGAAGAACTACATCGATGCCAATGTGGCAAATGGTCTGCTGGCACGTTTCTATCTGCTTACACAGCAGTGGGACAAGGCTGCCAGTGCCGCTAATACTGCTCGCAAAGGCTACGCTCCGATGAGCACCACACAGCTGCATGATGGCTTCATGGACATCACGAACTCTGAATGGATGTGGGGCTTCGACCACAACACGGAGACAGCTACTTCTTACGCTTCGTTCTTCTCTCATATTTCCAGCTTGGAGTCTGGCTATGCAGGTCTGGGTTACTCTACACGTCTTATTGATGCACGTCTCTACAGTCAGATGGCTGATGACGACGAGCGCAAGACCCTCTTCAATGGTCCAGATGGCGATGACTCGCAACCGACAGTAGGTTCACAGCTGCCCTACGCCAACCTGAAGTTTGGTTCTGACGGGCAGTTGACCGAGGACTACGTGTATATGCGTGCTGCTGAGATGTATCTGATTGAGGCAGAGGCTAAGGTGCGTCAGGGTGATGCTTCTGGTGCTGCCACTGTGTTGGGTGAACTGATGAAGAATCGCCAACCTTCTTGGAACAAGCAGACGGTCAGCTTGGACGATGTTCTCTTGCAACGCCGCATAGAACTGTGGGGTGAAGGTTTCGCTGGCTTCGACCTGCGCCGTCTCAACAAGGGCTTTGACCGCGACTATGAAGGCACCAACCATTTGGCTGGCTTCATTATTGCAGTTCCTGCTCAGGATCCCAAATGGGTATATCAGTTGCCACAGCGCGAGATGCAGGAGAATACAAAAATTTCAGAAAGTGAACAGAACGACTAATTGAACATAGAAACATGAAAAAGTATAAGATATTTCTTCCGTTTGTGGCAGTTGCGCTTGCGCTGGTGAGCTGTAACTCGACCATGGACGACAAGGACGAAATCGATGGCAAGTATGCTGTCGGTACGGCCCCTACGGTGGCTATTGCTACTGCCAATGGAGGTAGCAGTGCTGTGACTGTTTCGGGTACTGTGAGCGATGCTTCAAAGGCTGCTGAGGTAGGTGTGCGCATAGCCTCTTCAGAAGACATGGCTGACGCGGCCTATTGGCCAGCATCGGCTGTGACTGCTGAGTTCACGGCTGTGGCTAAGAAGTTGCAACCCCTCACCACTTACTACATTCAGGCATACGTGGTGGCCAAGGACAATCGGATGGCCTTCTCGGATGTACAGAAAGTGGAGACAGGCGAGCCTGAGTTTGGCAAGGCTCACTTGGCTGGTACATATAGTGGTACGACAATCGCTGCTACGGGCGAGGAACGTGCTTTCAGCGTGACGATTGAAATCGATGATGAAGATTCTACCAAGTGTGTGGTGAACGACCTCGACCCCTATTTCGCAAGTTATGGATATGTGGCTTCTGAAGGCTACAACTACTATGAAGGCGTGATTGATTGGCAGAAAAAGACGATCACTATTGAAGGCGGTCAGATGGTCGGTTACGGCTCTGTCTTCATAATAGGTTTGGATGATGCTGACTATTCAGTGGCAGAAGGATACGACGACATCTATATCGATGTGTTGGACTATGGCGAAAACTTGCTCATCAAGAATGCCTTTGGCGTTGCTGATGATGAGGGCTTCTGGGAAATCTATAATGGAAACCTCCGCTTGGAAAAGAAGTAAGATGAGAAGGTCTTTAATCTTATTAACCTTGATATTGACAGGAGCAGTGTGTTACGCTGCTCCTGTCGGTATGGAGAAGGCGCGGAAAACTGCGCAGCAGGTGTTGGGTCATGCGGTGACGATGAATGTCGATGCCCATGCACAGGAAACAAAGAGCCGTGGTGGCGTTGGCGCACCTGCTTACTATGTGTTCTCTCGTGAGGAGGGTGGGGGATTTGCCATCATCAGTGGTGAGAGCACCTTGCCTGCTGTGGTGGCTTACTCTGACCAAAATGAGTTTTCAACTGCCGACAACATGGCTCCCGCTTTGGTGGACTTCCTTCATGCTTATGCTGCGCTGGTGACAGACGTACGTGAAGGCAAGATGGTGGAGTTCGCACCAAGAAGAGCGGAAGCGGTGCCTGTTGTGGAACCGCTATGCCAGACACAATGGGGTCAAGGTGACCCTTACAATGCTTTGTGCCCGATGGATGGCAATAAGCGCAGCGTTGCTGGTTGTGTCGCCATCGCATTGGCACAAATCCTGAAGCACCATGAATGGCCCAAGACTGGAACGGGTCAGGTAACTTATGCGTCTGGTCTGACGGGGGTGGGTGCGCTGTCGGTGGATTTCTCGCAAAGCACCTATGACTGGGGTATCATGCTTAACACGACGAAAGAACTGAAAGCCGACATGGCGGCAGCCGCTGCAGTGTCGAAAATCTGTTACGATTGCGGTGTGGCGACACGTATGGAGTATGGTGCCAGTTCCAGTGGTACAATTAGCGATTATATTATCCGAGCCATGTATGAGAACTTCAGTTATAAGGCTTCCTCCATTAAATCCCTGTGGCGGGATTGTTATGCCACACAAGCGGAGTGGGATGCTTTGTGGAAGGCAGAACTTGACGCTGGTTGCCCTGTGCTGTACAGTGGTCGAGGTGAGAGCGGTGGTCATCAGTTTCTGCTGGATGGGTACGACTCGAATGGTTTTGTGCATGTGAACTGGGGATGGAATGGTAGCAGTGATGGCTATTTCGACATCACCCTTCTCAATGCTACGGCTTCATCGAGTTTTGCTGAAATGCAAAGCATGATCGTGGGTCTGGAACCAGATTATACGGGCGAAGACAAGGTGCCAGCACCTGTTCCACCTTATGTGATGGGCGCGTTTTCCCTAAAAGGCTCACTCAATCTGGGAAAAGAGAAAATGGTGATGCTGGCAGAGGTTGGGAACCTGACGTACAGTGGCAAGACATGGTATTTTGGTATAGGGCTGTTCGACCTCGATGGCAATCTTCTGAAAAACTTGACAACCCAAGAAACGGAAAATACCATCGGTTCCAGTTATATAAAAAATTCAATCTCTACCAGATTCTCCATCCCGGCAGACACACCTGAAGGTAGTTATATCATCAGCTGTATTTTCCGTCAAAAAGGATATGATGAGTGGATTCTTCCAGACATGGTGGGAGGAGCCGTTAATAACCAAGTCTATACAGAAATCAAGGATGGTGTGGCAACCTTTGGTGAAATTCCGTCTTCTATATATAATATATGTGTAGATGAAAACTTGAATGGGAGCAACGTCAGGGTGGTTGCCCATGAATACTTTGATGTCAGTGGACGTCCTGTACATAATGTCCAAAAAGGCATAGTAATAGACCGACAAACACTTTCAAATGGCCTAAAAATTGTCAAAAAAAGAAAGTTTTGAATTGTTTCGGGAACTTTTTTCGCAAAAAGGCGAAAAAAGTTCCCGAAAAATTTTGCCAATTCGCAAAGTCGTCGTACCTTTGCACTCGCTTTCCAAACGGGAGGCACCAAAGAATGGTTCTTTGACAGACTGCGAACAAGACAAGAAGAGACAAGGCATC
>JAFSKR010000010.1 GCA_017448825.1 Bacteroidaceae bacterium | reverse complement strand
GTAAGCAAACTCCGTGTGGCTCTTGATTACGTCGCCTGGCTCAGCCTCGTCGTAGTAGTCGCTCAGTGCCGTTTCCACGGTCAGGTTCGTCATCGGCGTGTAGCCAATGGCGTTCCAGCCCTTGTTCAGCGTGATGGTGCGGTCGCCCTCCTCCTTGATGATGGTACCGCCAATCGGGAAGGTGTGAGCCTCCTTGACCTTGATGGCGTATGCCTTCTTCGGAGAGATGGCCACGCCTGTGGTGCTGCCCGAAGCAATCCATCGCTTCTGGGCTGCCTCATAGGTCATCGTCATGTTGCTGCTCATGTCGGTCAAGATGTCGCCGTTGCTCCAATGTATGCCCGCCAGCAAGTTGTTCACGTCGTTCAGTAGGTCGCTCTTCAGGTTGAACGATACCCAGTTCCAGCCCTTCTGCAACTTGAAGCTCTGGACGAAGGCCTCGCCGCCGTCGAAGCGCACCGGTGTGTCGGTGCCCAGCATGGCATCTTTCGTGAACGTGATTTCTGGTGAGGTGCTCAGCACGATTTCGCGTCCCGTGCTGTACTGCCACAGACGGAAGTACAGTTCGCGGCCACTGGTCTGGTTGTCATAGACTGTCAGGTAGAGTGCCGTTTCGCCAGACTGCGTATCGTGGCTGATGTTGGCAAAGCCGTGGCAGACGTTCTCTGCGTCGAAGACGCCCACGATGTCGCGTGCATCCGTGTCAAGCTCATCATACAGATAGACCTGTCCGCTGATGCTCATCGAGTTCTGCAAGAGTTCGCTGTTGACGCTGCTTGCCCAGTCAGGCTGGTCGCCCTCCACGGTCAGGTTGAGGTAGAACGGCTCGGTGATGCCCTCCTCGTCGGTCAGATAGATAATTTCGTTATAGGTACCGATGTTCAAGTCCTTGCTCACCGTTGCATCCACATAATCCACGGTCAGCGGTGCTATCACGTCGCTGTACTTGCTCAGTTTGAGCCACTTCGGGCAGTTCTCGATGGTGTAGGTGTGCGTAGAGGAACCGTCGTTGTAGAACGGCAGGCTCACCTCCTCATCAGGATTCTCGCCCGTGCCATACTTCATCGTGTAGTCCATTCGGTTCACCACCCACTGCAGGCTGCTGTTGGTCACATAGTAGCAAGCCGTCTGCGGCGAAGCCATCGTGTTGCCGTTCAGGTCTTCCACGTCGCGCACCGTCACGTAGATGGTACGGTGGTTCAGTTTAGATGCCGTCTCGTCAAGGTCTATCAGCAGCTGGTTGTCCTTGCCGATGAACGAGAACTTCAGGTTCGTCACTTCCTCATAAGGCACCACAGGAGCAGCTGTCTGATCAGTGATGTGGCTGAGCACCGCATCCATCGCATCGACGAACAGATAGTCGCGCACTGGTGTGCCAGTGGACTCCTTCGTCACGGGGTCAATCTGATAGCGCAGTTCACCCTTGTCGTCCATATAGAGTTTCTTGCTATACAGGTAGGGCACCATCTCGATGTCGTTGTCCTTCTGACGCTCCTGGCGGTCGAAGCCAAGGTAGGTCATCAGACCCTTCTCGTCGCCCTGTGGGCTCTTCGTCGCGTAGGTCTTGATGAGCGTCTCGGGCAGTGCCTGTTCAAAGAAGAGCAGTTCATCCACGTCACCCTTCAGTGGAGCATTGCCGTCCTGACTAAGCAAGGTGTCTGTTTCATTGATGAGGTCGTAGCGACTTGCACCGATGAGCGGATAGCCACCGCTGATGCCGCCGAGGTTGTCAGCAACGAAGGTCGTCACCAGTTCCTTGTCCATGTAGATGTTCGCCACGTTGCGTCCGCGGTTCACGGTCATGGCGTAGTGGTGCCACTGACCATCGCTCCAGTCGCCCGGCACCTCTTCAGAGAAGCCGTTCGAGCGGTACATCAGCTTGTCGCCCTCGAATCCAATGAGGAACTGGTTCTTGGCGCCGTTGTCCTCCTTCAGTCCGCGACCATTGGAGAGCAGCGTGCCGCGACCCTCGGCGTCGGTCTTGAACCAGAACATCAGCGTGTAGTCCTGCTCGCTGGTGCGGTTCAGGGCCTTCTGGTTGAGCAGCACACCCTTGTCTGCCTTCTCCACGTGCAGCGACATGCCGCGTGGGATTGCCCATGAGGCATCTATCAGCTTGGCGTTGGCGCCCTGGGTGTGGTCGGTCACGTATTCGCCCGAACCTTCGTTCATTGGGTAGTAATCCACAAGGTCTTTCTCATAGCCCGTCAGTCGGCGGCTGCCGTAGGTCGTGCCGATGAGTCCGCCACTCATGGCGTTATACCACAGGCGAGCCTCCATCATACGGCCTTGGTAGTACTGGCTTGCCGAGCGGTCGAGTTCGTTGGTGCGACCGAATATCAGCGTACCTGTGCCGGTGTATTTCTGGCTGAGTTTGTACTTCTTGCCGGCCTGTACGCCGCCGTTGAAGAATGCCAGCGAGTCGTCCTCCTGTCGGATGACGAGAGCCACCTGCGAGAAGCCCTTCTTGTTGATGACAGAGTCACTGACAAATTCTTGGCTGTTGACCACAGCCTTCAGTTTGAAGTCCTTCGTCAGCCACAGTTGCAGTTTCTGGCCGTTCGTGCCGTGTGAGAACAGTGGCATGTCGCGTCCTGCCAGCGTGTCGGGCTTCACCATCAGGTCGATGGTCAGGTCTTTGCCGCTGAAGTTGCGCTTAGCCTCGGTCTCTATGCTGCCCTTGCCGGTGAACTGCACGCTCACCGTCTCTTGGAGGTCGGCATTGTTCACCTCGCCCTTCACCTCGAAGTTGGTGATGGCCGAGAGGTTGTTCTTTTCAATGTCTTCAGAGAAGTTGAAGATGATGTTCTCGCCACTGGTCAGCAGACCGTTCTTGGGTTCAGGCGTGCCGAACAGTTGTGGACGGCGCGTGTCCTTCACACCGTTGATAATCTTCGATGGTGTGGTCAGGAAGTCGCTGCCGTTGCGGCAGAAGAGCACGGCCCGCAGGTCATAGTTCTTCTCGGTCACCCAACCATCGCCGAAGAACTCAGTCACGATGTTGCCGTTCGTTGGCATCATCTTCTTCACACCGTTGGCGTTCGCCATCAGTGTCGAGTCGCAATAGAACGAGCAGACGTTGGTCCAGTACTCGTCGCCGCGCTGCGACTCCTTGTACTGCAGTTCCACGTGGTCGAAGTTGTGTTGGTAGCGGTCGAAGCCGTTGATGATGACAGGGATGTACCAGCCGCGCTCAGGATCCAGCTGCGACTCGGTGTTCATCACCCACTTGTCGCCTGGCGTCTGGATGTTCACGCTTCCCGCCTCATGCAGGAAGTGTACGTCGAACGACGTGGTGGCCAAGGCGTTCTCCATATCGGTAGGTGACATCACACCCACGGTCAGACCCTCGTAGTCGAAGCCCTGTCCGGCGCGTACCTCCATCTGCAGTGCCGTCTCTTGACCTGGTGTCACCGAGATGGTCATACCGCCGGTGGTCAGTGGCTGTCCGTTCACACTTATCTTGGCACCCTGCCAATTGGCTTGGTCGGGAGCGAACAACTGGAGTGCCGTCAGGCCGTCGGTGGCCTCGGGCTTCTCACTCTCGTTGCTCACATAGATGGTGAACTTAGCAGCATCGTCGATCGCCACACCGCTCACGCTCTGCTTGTCGAGGCGAATCTTCGGGTTGACAATCTTCAGTGTGCGAGCATCCAACTGGCTGCCTGGGTCGGTAATCTTCGTCACGCGCTTGTCCTCCCACGGGTTCTGCGTCGCGCCGCCACGGGTGCGGAAGACGAAACTGCGTGGGCCGAGGATGCTGTCACCTCTCAGCGTTTTCTCCATATATCCCTTCACCATGTCATAATACTCGTTGAAGTTGTCGTTGACAAAGAGGTTGGTGATATTCACCTTCTTCTTATCGGTGTATTCACCACCCACGCGGTAAACATCCACGTTCAGGTGGCTGTTCGGGTCGCAGGCAATGGTGAACGACTCCGTGCGGTTGTACGACTTCGTCTCACTGTCGGTGCCAATTGTTGTATATGAGACGATGGGGACAATCGTCCACTGCGAGAATTTTCCCCCGAATAAAACCTCTGCTTTCAATCCGTTGTTTTCGTCTGTACCCACAGCCACCGCAGATTCAGGAACTTTCCATGACTTCATTTCTGCGAGAGAGGCGACGAGGCCACCTACGATGGTAGTAGCCAGTCCGACTCCTGCGAAGACATTGCTGACAGCGGGGCCAAGGCCGAAGTAGTCAACCTCCGTGGCGACGGGGAAATGCTGTGTGAACGAGTTCGAGTAGCTGGCGTCGAAAGTCTCGCTGTAGTTCACACCTGCAGCACCGGCGATGTCATAGTTGATCAGCAGGTCGCGGGCATGCAGTTTATCGTGCTCGTTCTTGGCAATCATATCCACCCAGGCTTTGATGACCTGGTACTTCTCGATGATTTCGTCGCTGAAGTCTGCCTCTTTCTTGCCCTTGGGCAGCACCACTAAGTAGTTGATGCCATCCTCGGCCTTGTCGATGGTGGTGTTGTAGGTATGATCCTTGATCTGCTTGTTCACCACAGCGAACTTTGGGTCGGTAGGCTGGCGCAGCGACAGATAGACAGGCTTCTGCGTGTTGTTGGCCACCGCCTGTGCCTCCTCCTTGGAGCCGGTGAACATCATATCGACAATCTCCTTCGCCTTGGCAGGGATAATCTGATTCAGCAGTTGCTTCTGCGAATAGATAAAGTACGAATTGACCTTCGGGCCGTAGCCTATCGACACGTCGCGTATCAGGTGGAACTTCTTGCCCTTGGCATCCATACCCTCGGCAATCTTCACCACCGTACCATACTGGTCGTACTTGCCCACCTCGGAGTTCAAGCCTGCCAATGCGCCTGTGCGGGCACTCATGACGTTGTACATGCTGTCAGTCACGGCGCGGATGGTGGACATCGGTGTCACCACCACGTTCTGCACCGCACCGATGTAGAGGTCGGCATCGGCACCCACCATCGACGGATCGCCGCTGGTGCTGATGTTGTTGCCGATGACCATGGTGTGCGAGAATGCCTTGCTGCCATTGGCATTGTACATCAGGAAGTCAACGTCGGCATTCCATGTGTCGGAGATGTTGATCGGACCCGCTGTAGTGCCGACACCTTGAGGTGCGGCCACGGTGCCTGTAAAGGTCTCCAGTTTCGTACCTCCCTTAAAGTTCATGTAGATACCGGCTGTTGCCGACAGGTTCATCATGTAGGTGTAGTTGAGCGTGGAGCCCTTGGCGAGCGTGTTCGTACTGTAGCCGCCCGGTGGGTCGCGCAGGATGTCATAGAGGGTAGGCTTGCCCTCGGTCAGGATGTCCTGGCTGGCACCCACAGGGAACATATTGAACACGAAGCCTTGCAGCGGCTTAGCCTCGTAGTAGGTGCCGTCGCGCAGCACGGTGAAGGTCACCGTCTTCAAGGCGTTCTCACCCGTCATCTGTTCTGGCGTGTTCGTGCGCAGCGTCACCATCTGGTCAGCCAGCACGGTGAAGATGGTCTGTCCTAAGCTGTCCAACTTCTGTGGCACCTTGTAGGAGTCGCCCTTCATGCCGTTCTGCATATAGGCCATGCCTCCGTCCAGACGGACAAGGTCGGGCTTATACTTGGCATCGTTATTATACAGATAGCTCTCAGCCACCTGCAGCTGGATGCGGTACTTGCGCTCCATGCTGAACACGGGGTAGCCGAAGGTATATTTGGCCTGCGTCGTATCGGCAGGGTTCTTGAAGGCCAGTGGCACCTCATGCTGTTTGCCGTCCAAAGAAGTGGCCATGTAGTTCTTGTCGCCAAAGTAGTCGAAGTCGTCGTAGCCCATCTGCTTGTAGGTCACCTCCACAGGACTGTGGTAGATGCGGTTGTAGATGGCGTTGTATTTCGCTGTTGGGTCAGTGACCACCTTTTCGTCCACATCCTTGAAGGTGCCCACGTAGGTGGTGTCCGTCTCCGTCAGGCAGTGGGTCAGGTCGATGATATCGTTCACCTGTCCCTCCTGGAACAGGGTGGGATAGCCCTTGCAATACACCTGCATCACCTTCCAGCGCACAGGAGGCAGCAGCACCTCATACTCACCCGTCTTCACGTCGGGCCAGATGACCATGCGCTTACGTGTGGTGTTCACCTCGGTCTTGTGCACCTCGCCGCCCTTTGCCAGACGGTGCTGATAGATGGTGTCGCGCTGTGTCTTGTTGGGGTTGGTGTTCTCATAGACCAGCCATGAGGTGTTGTCGCCCTCCAGCGTGAGCACAATCTGGAGCGAGTCGCCCAGGTTGTTCTTCGACAGGTTGTTCATCAGCGGCATCTTGCCCTGGTCGTTACCGCCGACCACGCGACCCGTCAGCTTCACCTTCGTATCGTCATACAAGTAGGTGTTGGCTACGTCGGCAGTAAAGTTGTGGCCATCCGGGCTCTTGTAGTAGCCGTCATCGATGAACTTGTGACCGTCCTTCACCACCTGGATGGTGTTCACACCAGGCAGCACGCGGAACGAGAACGAACCGTCGTAGTCGGTCTCCACCAGTTTGCCATTGGCACTGTGTACCAACTGTCCGTTCACCTTGAAGTTGGCACCCTTCAGTGGGATGCTGGTGCCTTCGTACATCACGAAGCCCGAGAAGCGCTTGCCGTTGTTGACGGTGAACTCGCGCAACGTCTCGTCGTTGCTGTGACCATCGAAGGTCACGGTGGTCGAGGTCGGTGTGATGCCGACACCGCCCTTGGCAACAGGAGTCACGTTGTAGGTGATGGACGTCTTGCCCTGGTACGACAGTTCGTCAGCCACGAAGTATCCGCTCTCGTCGGTGGTGGCATAGACTTTCGTGCCGTTGTATTCAATCTCCACCTGGATACCATTCGTGCCCGTTCCGTCGTTGAAGCGTACATAGCCATCCACGCGGCCCGTGTTCTTACAGCGTCCGGCCTTCACCTGCGTCTCCGTCGTGGTGATGCCTTCGCACTGGTTCGTCGCGCGTACCTTATATTCGTAATCTAACAGTGGCGATGTGGTCACGTCCTCGTAACTCATCTGGTCGAGGTTGGTGGCAATCTCCTCCCACTTGTCATCACCCTGTCCCTTGTTGCGGCGCAGAACGGTGTAGAAGTCGATGGGATTGCCGTCGGTGTTCCAGGTCAGCAGCACGCTGCTCTGGCGCGTCTCCGTCAGCAGTTCCGGGTCAATCTTACCGTTGCTGGAGTGGTAGTACTGCGTGAAGTCGGCTGCCGTGTGCGTGGTGATGGTGGGGTTGGTCTCCACCGTCGTTGCCGTTGCAACGGGCACGAGCACGCCGCCTTCTAACGTCCAGCCGTTGCCGAGTTTGTTTAAGAAACTTTCCTCGTTGGTTACTGTTGCTATCGTGTTAGTAGGCATGATGGGAACCACCTTGCCGCCGGATACCGTCCAGTTGCCATTGCCTAAGGCCTCTACCTGCTGGGCTGCGCTTAGTGCTAACCAAGGATTATCAGGAATAGCGGTTTTATGCATTATGGGATAGACATATACGCCTGGTTCTATCCAATTGCTGGCACCCACTTTGGCTTCCCATTCGCTGCTACCCAATTTGTTAGCCAAGTCATTGGCTGCCATTTTACTGCAGTCTTTGGCAACCCAAAGATCGTTATATGTATAGTTGTTTTTAGTCCATTCGTTCTCGTCATTACCCCATCTGCGCCATGGTGAGACGTTTGTGTACATGTGAATAATGTTTCTCCATGTTGTGTTCTCCACGCAATTGCTTACGGCTGCATCGGTAACCTTGGCACCTCGTTCGCCATCTTTGAAACCAAAAAACACACCAGCCCAGTTCTCACTACCATCAACCTGTGCTTTTAGACACTCAAGGCGGCCGTCGAACAGACAATTTTGTATGTTTGCATGGGTTCCGCGGCCGACGAAGCCGCCAACTAACCAATCTGAACTCACTATATTGGCAGATACGCGGCAGTTAAAGATGTCAGTCCACTTGTTGTTCGCCACACCTGCCACGCCAACGAGAGCTGCCAAGTGGTTACCGCCTTTGATATAGCCGGTGACATGCAGGTTCTTGATAGTGCAGCCTGGGGCATTCTTAAAAATGGCGATTGCTTCAGTTGATCCACCATCGATATTAATATTCAGTATATGACCGTTACCATCAAAAATACCGTTGAAGTTGTCTGCAGAGGTGACAATGCCGAAATCAGCATCCATGATAGCGTTGGTGGCGGGATTCGTTTTTAATGCATCCACGAAATATCCCCAGTCTGTGGTGCTCTTCAGCACCATAAACCACTGGCCGCCGATCTCTATGAATTCACATGGCATATGCTTGGTGGCATGGCTGTTCGTTACCGTCACCTTAGCCGATGCATCGGCATCCTTGCGTGCCCAGGTATCGCATAGGTCAAACTTGACGCTGAGGTGGTCGGGAGCGAAGAGGCAGTTCTCGATGGTGACGTTGCTGTTGGGGGCTACCCACGACACGAAGCCGCCGTGACCGTAGCTGTTGGCACCCTCGAAGCTGCCGTCGAACTTGCTGTTGCGGATGGTGACGTTGCCGCCACTGACGCGTCCCACGAAACCGGCACTGGTCATGTCGCTGCTTCCGCTGTTGTTGATGGTCATCGACGAATGGCAGTTCTCTATGGTCAGATTACCACCACTGACGACATAAGCCACGAGACCGGTAGCATACATATTGCTGCTCGAGATGGTTCCCGCTGTATGCAGGTTCTTGATAGTAGCATTGCCTACGTATCGGAAGGGAGCAATATACCTTTCCGACCAGCCCGACTTGTTGAAGGTAATGGTATGTCCGTTGCCGTTGAAGGTACCACGGTAGTAAGCGCCATCAGATACTCCCACATGCTCGCTGACGGTGATGTCGGCATCGAGGACAGCATCCACCCAATAGCGGTTTGTGGCATCATTTACCATGACTGCGAACTGATGCCAGTCTGCAGCACTTCTAATGACTATAAATGCTGAATATTCACGGGTTGTATAACTGTTGATGTTCGAGTATTTGACATCCTCAGTGTCCAAGTCTGCCCACGTCTGACAGCCTTCGAATTTGGTGGTAATATGGTCGGGGGCGAAAACGCAGTTGTCTATGGCCAGACTGCTGCCACGGGCAACCCATGCAACAAAGCCGCAGTTGTGGGTGGCATTGGCACCCTCGAAACCGCCGTCGAACTTACTGTTGCGGATGAGGGCATTGGAACCACTCTGGCGTGCTATGAAGCCGGCGAGACGTCCCGTGACATTTCCAGATACAGAACTCTTGAGCGTAACCGACGAGCGGCAGTTCTCAATGCTGACCGTGGTCCCTTCCATGGTCTTGCCGATAAGACCTGCTGCATATCTTTCGCTGGTATTGACGGTGCCTGCCGTACGCAGGTCCTTGATAGTGGCATTGCCTACATAGCGGAAGGGCGCCATAATTTCCTGCTTGGTGTCCGCTAAGTTGAAGGTAATGGTGTGGCCGTTACCGTCAAAAACACCACGATAGGCATAACGTGACTCCCAACTGATGAGTTGGTCGGTGGTGATGTCGGCATAGAGGCGGGCGTTCACGTCGTACTTGCCTTCAGCCACCTGAACCCTGTTTTTGAACTCCTTCCAGTCATCGGCATTGCGGATGGGGAAGAAGTTTTCCTCCACGCCGTCGAACAGTTGGAGTGGCGACTCGCCACGCTCCACATACACCTTAATATCATAATACACGCACGAGCGCGAGAGGTTCACCACCGTGTAGCGTTGCTGACGCTCGGTGGCGTTGAGGGTGATGACGTTGCTATCGACCGGTTCGCCGTCGCGGTTGCGCGAGAGCACGAGCAACTTCATCTCTGCCCGTTCGTCCCACACGGCACTGCGGTCGGCAGCATAGTCCCACGACACGCGGACGGTGTAGGCCCGCTGGTCTTCCCACCGCGACGTGTAGTCGGCAATGCGCAGCAGATGCATCTTGTCGAGCGCGCATGAGGCGGTGGTGGCGCAGTTGTTCTGTGAACTCCAGCCCCATTCCTTGGTGATGACGCGGCGCACGCGATAAGTCACGTTGTCTAAGGTGCCGCCGTTCTTCAGCATACGTTCGGTGATCGCCTCCACCAGCGTGCTGTCGGTGTAGGTATAGACAGATTTCTTGTCGGTCTTGGCATAGAACTGCTCGAAGATGGTGACGAAGTCCTCCTCCTTGCCCGTCAGCGAGCGCTGAATCTCGAAGAAGTCGGTGGGTGTCAGATCCTCATCCTCCATATAAGGCACGCTCCACTTCAGTTCCACCTTGGCATTGTTGCCATAGCTGGGGGTAAGCGTCAGGCCCGTGGGGGCGTGAATCATCTGAATGTTCTGTACATCAGACTTCTGGTTCTCGATGAGGTAGGTGCCCTTTTCGCCTTCCTCGTTGTAGCTGACCATCAGGCAGAAGTTGCGGTGGGGCTCGTTGGCATCGAGCATGATGGTACCGCTCTTCATGTCCTTGATTTCCACGCTGTGGTGCTTGCCATAACCGTCGTCGTACTCGTAGGAGGCTTTGACAAGGTCTTCAGCGGGAATGTACCAGGGCACTTCCAGCTTGCCCGGGTTGTTGTTGTTCAGCATGGCTGGCGAGACGAAGGGTGTCATCTTGGCATTGGCCTCCGGCATCTTGATGGTGACCGTATTGAGACCCGACACCTTTTCTTTGGAGCGTCCGTTGCCGTCGCGCTCCACGTCCCAGGTGAACTTCAGCGTCTTGCCCAACAGGTTGTAGGGCACCACCCACTCGGCACTGAAACTGAAGGTGTTGCCGTCGCTGTTGCGCTCCAGGGTGCGCCAGCCCGCATTCTCCTTGGTCAGGCGCGACGTGCTGCGCGAATTGCCTAACGTGATGTCGAAGAAGCCTTCGGTCGGGGTGCTGAAGTAGCAGGACAGCGTCGTGGCGCTGCCGCTGATGTCGGCTGTAGATTGCCAGTGAATGACGGTGTATTCCGCACCGCCATCTACGGAGACTTTCAGGTTACCATCGGTCACCCAACAGTCGTAACCTTCCTGATCATAGACCGCTGCCTCGAAATACACGATGTTCGTACCGCCCAGAGACACTGAGTAGTTCCCCTTTCGGTCCACATACGTGTCAGCCGCCGCCATCTGTGGCAGCAGCCAAGCGAAGAGTGCCAGCAGCACGAGCCACGGCCGCCCTCGCAAGATGTTGGAGTTTTGTTTCATAAGAATAGGTTTAGATTTAGGTAGATGATTGTTTAATAATAATTACTCTATTTTTTCATGAATTTATATAAACTATTTGTGTTCATCAACTTATCATGAATTTTATGTAGATAATTTTTGTCGAACTGAGTTAATTACTTGAGTAAGTAACTAATCTGCTCCTCCGCCAAGGGCGATGTACAGGGCGATGACGGCTTGGGCTGCATCGTACATGTTCATGGCTGAACTGAGCTGGGCATCCAGCAGAGACTCCTGTGCTCTCAGCACTTCGATGTAGGTGGCCTTGCCGTTATCCATCAGCTCATGGGTGCCCGTGTATGCCTCACGGAGCACCTGCACCTGACGCTGGTAATAGGTGTGCTTCTCGCGGGCTGTCATGCAGTCAGCCATAGCTTCGTTCACCTCGTTGCCGGCGTTGAGGACCGTCTGCACGTACTTCTTCTGCAAGTCCTCCTCCGTAAGCACGGCAATCTTTTTGTTGGCAATCAGCTTGCCACGGGCAAAGATGGGCTGCGTGAGCTGTGCGATGGCAGAGAGCAGTATCTTTCCCGGATCGACGACCATGCCACTGCCCGAGTTGGTCCATCCGGCAGAGCCGCTGAGCGTGATGCTGGGGTAGAAGGCTGAACGTGCTGCCGCCGTGTTGTAAAAGGCTTCCTCCATGGCGTGGTTTGCCATGCGGATGTCAGGACGGTTCTCCAGCATCTGGGCTGGTATGCCGATGTTCAGGTACTTGGTGTTGAACATGCGCTCTGCGGCATCACCTGTTGCCTCGGCATGGTGCAGGGGGGTGGTGCCCCACTTCTGGCGGTCGATGTGCTGCGGACTGACGGCGAGCAGCTTGCAGATGTCATTCTCGACGGCACGGATGTTGCGACGGGTATCGGCAATCTGTGTCTTCACGCTCAGGTAAGAAGCCTCCATCTGGTTGACGGCGGTGCTATACGCCTTGCCGTTCTCCCAGAGTGCCTGCTCGGTCTCGAGTGACTTGTTCCACAGACTATCGGTCTGCATGAGGATTTCCAACTGGCGGTCGAGCACTTGCAGCATCAGATACTGCTGGGCGGTGATGGAGATGAGGTTGGTGCGTATGGCCTCCTGTTGCATCTGAGCCTGCAAGAGCACCGCCTTTGCTGCGCGCTTCTTGTTGGTGATGGAGCCAAACACGTCGATGTCCATCGACAGCTGCAACGGCAGGTCGTAGGCTTTCGCCCAGGGGTTTTTGTCAAACTTGCTGAGTGTGCCCTGTGGCGAGAAATAGAGCGACGGCAGATACGCCAACTTGGATGCCGTCAGCGCAGCCTGGCTCTTCTCCACCGCGATGCGTGCGGTGTTGAGGTCGGTATTGTTTGCCAGCACTTGCTCGATGAGCTGCTGCATCAGGGGGTCGGTGAAGAACTCGCGCCACGACATCTGGGCGAGAGACCCACTTCCGTCCCCTTCCTGTGAAAGGGGAGAGTAGTTACCATTGCCATCCATCTGTGCACCGAACACATCGGAGGGCGTAGGTGTGTTTTGTTCGTATTTATTATAGATTCCGCAGCCCGTAAGCAAGAGGCAAAAGGCTACTGTAACGATACTATTATACTTTTTCATATACAACCATGATTTAGTGTGAGGTAATTACTCCCCTCCATTCGGGGATGGGTCGGGGGCGGTTTTTCCCTGGAAGCGCTCGTGCAGTTTCTGGAACACGATGAAGAAGGCGGGAACGACGAAGAGCAGGGCAATGGTGCCGATGGTCATACCGCCGATGACGCCCAGGGCGAGGGCACGGTTACCGTTGGCACCGGCACCACCCTCGATGACGAGCGGTATCATACCCGCAATCATCGTGACGACGGTCATCAGGATGGGGCGCAGACGTTCCTTGCACGCCTCGAAGGCGGCATCCACGATGCTCATGCCTTGGGCACGCCGTTCTGCGGCGAACTCCGTGATGAGGATGGCGGTCTTCGCCAACAGACCTATCAACATGATGACACCTGTTTGCAGGTAGATGTTGTTGTCCATGCCGGGCAGACCCATCATATTGCCGAAGAAAGCGAACACGAAGGCACCCATCAGTCCGAAAGGCACGCTGAACAGCACTGCCCACGGCGTGAACCACGAGTTGTATAGCGATGCCAGGATGAGGTAAATCAGGATGGCGCAGATGACGTAGATGAGCGACGTGGCATTGGAACCCGCAGCCTCCTCCAATTCGCGCGACATACCGCTGTACTCGTAGGTGGCAGTGTTGGGCATCTCCTCCTTGAACACCTCGGCGATGGCTTTGTGGGCATCACCCTCGGTGTAGCCGCTGCCTGTAGATACGATGCAAGTGATGCTTTGGAACAGGTTGAAGTGCTCGATGCTGGCAGGACCCACAATCTCCTTCAGACTGACAAACTCGGAGATGGGTGCCATCTTGCCGTTGCCCACCTGCACGAAGATGTTTTGCAGCGATTGTGGGTCAAGGCGGTATTCGGGCGATGCCGAGGTCATGATGCGATAGACCTTACCAAACTGGTTGAAGTTGCCGATGTAGGCACCACCACAGAAGGTTCCAAGCGTATTAAGCACGTCAGCGGGCGACACACCAGCGCGGTCACACTGGGCGGCATCGACATCCACCTGGTACTTCGGGAAACGCTCCGAGTAGGTGGACATGGCGGAGGCAATCTCTGGACGCTCCGACAGTTTTGCCAAGAAGTGTTCCGTATTCTTGGCAAATTCCGACAGGCTGCCGTTGGAGGGATCCTCGACAACCAGATAAACGTCACTACTCGTTCCGTAGCCAGGAATCTGCGGCATCTGGGTGGGTATCACCATTAAGTTCTTGAGTTCCAGGCAGTCATAGTAGAAACGTCCGGCAACGAGCTCTGCATAATGGTTCATGCCGGGACGGTCATCCCAGTTCTTCAGTCGTACCACCATCGTGGCATAGTTACTGGAGCTGGCACCCGTCAAGACACCGAAACCGCAGCATACAGCAAAACTCTCCATCTCGGGGATATTCTTCACCTTTGCCTCCACCTCTTTCACCATCTCACGGGTCTGCATCAGCGTGGAACCCTCTGGGGCATGTATCTCAACCAGGAAGACACCTTGGTCTTCCTGTGGCACGAGACCAGAGGGCAGGCTCTTCATGAAGAACACCAACAGCACGGCGGCAACAACCAGCAGGCTCCATGCCAAGATGGGGCGCTTGATGAATTTCTGCACGCTCTTACTATATTTATTATAGATAGCGTTGTAGCTGACTTCGTAGGCCTTCTTCGTATAATAAGTCAGGCTCTTGCCTTCTTTCTTGCCTTCCGTCATGCGCATCATGATGGCACAGAGGGCAGGGCAGAGCGTGAGGGCAGATACGCACGACAGGCCGACGGACGAGGCGATGGTCACACCGAACTGGGTGAAGAACGTGCCCGACGTGCCCGGCATGAACATCACGGGGATGAACACTGCCATGAACACCAAGGTACACGAAACGACGGCTACCGACACTTCGCTCATCGCCTGACGGGTGGCTTCGCGGGCATCGCTGATGCCACCCTCCATCTTCGCCATGACCGCCTCGACCACCACAATGGCGTCGTCCACCACCGTACCGATGGCAAGCACCAAGGCGAACAGCGTCAGGATGTTGAGCGAGAAGCCTGCCAATGAGACGATGGCAAAGGTGCCCAACAGCGACACGACAATCGAGATGGAGGGGATGATGGTGGCTTTGATGTTCTGCAGGAAGAAGAACACCACGAGCACCACGAGGATGATGGCGATGACGAGTGTCTCCACCACGTTGTGGATGGCGGCAAAGAGGAAGTCGTCGCTGGTCATCAGGGTAACGAACTCCAAGCCGGCTGGCATCGATGCCTTCAACTCCTCAAACGTCTTGTTGATGCGGGCGTTCACCTCGGTGGCGTTGGCACCTGGTGCCGCGAACACCATGAACATAGCACCGGGGCGGTCCTGGATATTCGAGGTGAAGTTGTAGCTCATGGCACCAATCTTCACTTCCGCCACGTCGCTCAGGTGCAAGATGCCGCCGCCGCTGGTGCGCAGCACGATGTCGTTGAACTCCTCGACGGTCTTCAGCGTACCATTGTACTGCATGGAGTACTGGTAAGTGTTCTCTGACTTCTCGCCCAAGGAGCCGACAGCTGCAACGAAGCTCTGTCCGCCGATAGCGGCGAAGATGTCGTTAGGGGTCAGGCCGTACTGCGCCATCACGTCGGGCTTCAGCCAGATGCGCAGGGCGTAGGTGTTACCCAGACTCTGCACGTTACCCACACCGGTGATACGCATCAGACGCGGCTTGATGTTGATGTCCACATAGTTCGACACGAAGTCTTCATCGTACTTTCCGTCAGCACTCTTGACTGCGAAGATTTGCAGGATGTTGTTCTGACGTTTCTCCACGTTCACACCGACCTTGGTCACGTCGGCAGGCAGCAAGGCTTGTGCACGGGTCACACGGTTCTGCACGTTCACCGCCGCCATGTCGGGGTCGGTGCCCTGCTTGAAATAGACGTTGATTTCCACATCACCGTTCGATGAGGCTTTGGAGGTGATGTAGGTCATGTCCGTCACACCGTTGATGGCCTCTTCGAGTGGCTGGATGACCGACTTCATCACCGTGTTCTCATCGGCACCAGAGTAGCTGGTGTTGATGTTCACCGTAGGTGGCGCAATGTCGGGATATTGTTCAACTGGCAGCGTACTCATCGAGATATAGCCCACCAGTGCTATCACAATCGAGATGGCACATGCCATCACATATTTATTGATGAATATATTATTTTTCATACCTTTCTTTTAAGCGGTAGCAAATTTTTCACTTTTCCCTTTTCCTTTTTCACTTCTCCCTTTTCACTTTTCCCTTTTCACTTTTCCCTTCTCTTTCACTTCTCGCTTTTCACGTTAAAGAGCACCTTCTGTCCCTCCGTCACGTTGTTGGCACCAGTGGCGACAATTTTATCGCCCACCTTCAGGCCGCTGGTCACGATGAAGTCCTTACCATTGCCTGTGTCTTCTATTGTCACGTCGATGGCAGTGGCGGTGCTGTCGGCCAGTACCTTATAGACTTGCGACTTGTCTTGCAGGCGCACCACAGCATACTGGGGAATGATAATCACGCCCTTCTCTTCGAAGTTCATCACGACCGTACCCTGTATGCCAGAGTGCAGGTGACCGTCGGGATTGGGGAAGAACACCTTGGCGGTCAGCGAGCCGGTTGCGGCATTCACGACACCTGTGAGGCTGGTAACACGACCCTGATGAGGATACTCCGTACCGTTCTTCATGACAAACGTTGCGGGGGGCAGCTTGGCAAACTCCTTCTCCATATCGGATGCCTTCACGCCTTCCTTCACCATCGCTTCGATAATCGCTTCCGTCACTGAAATTTCGGCGTACATCGTCGTATTGCCACTGAGGATGGTCAAATCCGTCATGGGCGACACCTGGTCACCGACACGCACGGGAATTTCACCGATAACACCCGACACGGAAGCCGTGATGGTGCAGAAACCGAGGTTCACCTTCGCACGGTTCACGGAAGCCCTTGCCTGTGCCACCGCAGCCTGTGCCTGCTTGTAGGAGTTCTCTGAGTTGCTCAACAGATAGCTACTCACGATTTTCTTGTCAAACAGGTTCTTGTTCGACTCATACTCCAGCTTGGCAGAGTTCTCCTGAGCCAAAGCTGCCTGCAAGTTCGCTTGGGCAGCCTCCAGCTCTAACTGAGCATTGCGGGAGTCGATGACGAAGAGCGTCTGTCCCTGCCTTACTTGCTGACCCTCGGTCACGCAAATTTTTACCAACTGGCCACTGACTTGTGGCGTTACTGTTACGTCGTTCTGACCTTTCATCCTGGCACTGAACTTATAAGGAAGCTCAATGTCTGATTTCTTTACTGTCATTGTTTCAAACGACGAGTCTGTCTGTTTGGGCATGTCTATGCCGCACGACATCAGCCCGGCTACAGCACCGAGCATCAAAGTCCATTGAATGGGTTTCATCATGTTTTTCATTATTATGTTGATTGTTATTATTTGTTTTTTATTTTTTTGAAGTTATCGCTTCGCTAACTTCGTTAACTTCAAAGATATACGACTCGCGAAAGTTTCGCTCATTCGATGGTGAAACTGATTTGGTTTATTTCCAGATGGAAGTCTTCACCGGCCATCATTTCAACGGTTGCAGACGGTGTGCCTTGCCATGTGAATGTGCTTTCTCCTGCATCCCATGTCCATCCTTTCGCTATGGGAAGACACGGATTTGACTTTTATAATAAGGATAGGTGGCTGCATAGGTGGCTACGGCCTCTGCGGGCACATAGATGTTGGTCATGATGCTCTGAAGGAATGGATGTTCACCCAAGGTGCAATTCGTGGCATGGAGGGTCACCATTTCCAGTTCCGAATCTTTTCCGGCAAATGCCTCGTTGCCGATGCTGACCACAGAGGCAGGAAGATCGACCGCACAGAAATGGCAGTCATAGAAAGCACTGTCGGCGATGCTAGTCACGGCATCGCTGATAACGACAGACATGATGTCCGTCCGTCCCTTGTAGGCATTTTTGCCTGGATTGGAGTTGACGGTCAGTGTCTGGGTGGCATCATCCCATACGTCACTCAACGGAGGCGGAGCCGTCTCGTTGTCGTCGTTCGACGTGCACGCTGTCCATACACTGGCACCGCAAACGAGGGCGGTGGCGAGTACCCATAACTTTATCTTTTTCATCATACTACTGTTTTTTCGAGTTAATATGGTTATTGACTAATGTACACTGTCACTATGTATTCTGCTCCGTTTCCGTCACGAAGCAAGCCACGAGGCCGTAGGTGATGGTGGGTCGTATCCAGATTTCGGTCAGCATATAGTTCGTGTACTCGTTGATAGGCTCAAGATAGATGTCGTAGTTGTAGAGTGAGGCTATGATGATGTCGATGATGCAGATGACCCACAGGTTGCGCTTGGTGTAGCTCCGCCAATTCTTGCGTGCATAGAAATAGGTGAGCGTGCAGAGCAGCATCACTGAGAGGACGAGGCACAGCAAATGGAGCACCTCAAAGGCCAAGGGGGGTGGGAAGAGTATGTCGCGTAGCAGAATCGTCATGCCCACACACACCGAGCACCAATAGTTGAACTGATGTGGCTTGAGACGATTGAAGAAGTACATCCATATCATCACCAGACAGGCGATGTAAAACAGGTTGAGAATCAACTCTGGCCACGTCCTGCCCAGTCCATAATGAAATACGCCATAGAGCATCATGCCCACCGAAAACATTGCCGCCACGGCAGTGATAACGACGTCGAAAACCTTGGTGTTTTTCTTGAATCTCGTTTGCATAACTTATTTTAACGTTCAAATATCGTTGGACAAAGTTAGTTAACTTTTCCAAAACAGACAAGGCTTTGAATCGCCCAAATGTGAAAATTTGATAATTTTGCAACATTTTTTGACAATTTTGAAAGTCTGTTGCAGATTTTGAGAGTCGGTTTAGTGTGAGTTCGGTGGATATAAATACACAAATTGTGTATCTTTGAAGTTAGCGAAGTTATCGGTTCTTTGCTCGCAAAGAACCGATAACTTCAGAAAATTATATGTTAGATGATTCAAGTTTCGGATGTGTTTTTCGCGCTTGCGCGATACCTTATGCCTTATGCCGAAAGCCGAACTGGCGTAATTACCTATTGGATGATGTTTCCGCGGGGTAATAATTACAACAAGTCCCCGCAAGTCATTTAATGACCTTGCGGGGACACAATGTTATGAAATACTCGTACGCACTTTCCGCGCAAGCGCGAAAAACACATTCGCACTCCTGTTATTTATTTCACGCAGAAATACACAGAAATTCGCAGAGAGGCTGACGCATAGCACCTCTACTGCCAAATTTCCGCGTATTTCTGCGATTTCTGCGTGAGTTTTAATAATTTTCTGTTACCCAGTCAATGATTTTGAGGAAGAAGCTGACGGCTGACACCTCATGGTTGCTGACACCGAGTTCCTTGGTCAATTCGGTGCTGTACTCATCGACAAACTCCTCTGTCTTGATACCGTTGTCCTTGAGGAACTTGCTCATGGCGTAGAAGCTCTCCACGGGTACGACATCATCTTCCGTATCGTGGAAGAGCATCACGTCGAAGTCGCTGCGGGGCATCCACCCGGAAGTGAGGGCATCCGCGTTAAAGGCTGCCTTGAATTGGCGCGACATGGTGCTGTTGACATCGAGGACGGCGTCTGTGCAGATGTCGCTCGTCTTTTGGGTTTTGATAAGTTCCTCGTCGAGGGCCTTGCGCTTGTTCTGTTTGCTGAGGAACCACTCGTCGAAGTGGGTCGCCACGGGGTCTTTCAGAAAGTCGTGGATGTCGTAACCTAAACGGAAGAAGTAGTTGTAGGCATAGAGCAAGTTGCAGACGGTGCTGGGCATCTCGGTGTAGCCTTTGGCGATGGTGCCATACATCGAGTTGATGTCGTAGGGACCGTCGCCAGCGAAGGCGCGTTTCACCTTGATTTCGGGATGGCGTTCGGAAATCTCGCGCAGCACGCCCATCGTGGTCTGTGCGCCCTCCGAATAGCCTGCAATGACGAAGTCGTCGCCTTTCTCCACGTCCAGGTCCTCTATCAACCGCTTGGCAGCGAGGTAGGCATCGAGCGAGGCGCGCCCGTTCGCCCGTGAGATACAGTAGGCCTCGCCGTCCTGGATGACCGACTTATCGACGGTGATGGTGCCGCTGAGTGTGCAGGGATTGCCGAAGGGTAGTTGAACACGTAGTTCATGCAGTCGGGGAAAAGTTCCACCGGGATGCTGTCGGTGATGCAGGCCCGGGGGAGGGTAGATTTCGCCATCCAGTCCTGTATCAAGCTGTTCTGGTCGTTTTCAACCTTGGTGAGCGAGCCTTGATGGGAGGCATTGCTGTAGGTGATATGTCCCTGCGTGCAGTTCATCTCTATCTGATCAATATCGACAAAGCCGTCGTGAGTGTCGTTGCTGCGTGTAGAGGCGGTCATAACGGTTGCGCCCGTGTTCGGGTCGGTCAGGGTGATATGCCCATCGGCTGTCACCTGCCAAGTGAACGGTGCATCCTTCGGACCGCCGTAAACTTCAAGCGGCTCGTTGAATTCGTCATCAAACACGGCGAGTGCTACGTAGCCCGTGTGATCGGCTTTGGCTTCTACTGCAATCAGGGCACGGTTGAAGGGTTTGCCGTACTCGGTCACATCCTCATATTCGAACTCCTCGTACCACAGCCCGACGAGACTTTCTTCCATCTCCTGTTGGGTAGGGGCTGTGGGGGTGTCATCATCCGACGAGCACGATGTGAGCACTGCCAAGCTGCATACGAAGGTGGCAGCAAACATCCAAAGTTTTGTCTTTTTCATTGTTGGATTGTTTTTTGGGGGTGAGTTATCTGATTTCTGTTTTGATGGTCTTCTTGCCATGCTGGATGATGATGCCGCGGTCGTGTCCACGGGCAACCGTCCCATCTAAACGATAGGCTGTCTGAGGGGTTGTCGTCGGAGCGTTCATGCTTCGTACGGCAGTTGGGCTTTCATCAGGTTGATAGGCTTCGCGCTGCAACACCTGCGTCATGCAATGGGCAGCACCATAGCCGTCGATAAGGCTTTCAAGCGGAATCCATTCTACGTTGACGCCTGCCTCACGGAACCGTTGTTGTAACTCCTCCGACTGTCCGCCGACAGCCATGATGTGGCGGGGGGCGATGGTCAGGAAGTTGTTGGCATAGTGCATCTCGTCGTCATAGTCGATGGGGATAATCTGAAAGCCCCTGCCCTTGATGTACTCCACGAAGGGCTGGTCTTTTTTCCACAGCGCGTATGTCTTGGTGCCGGGCTTTCGTGCCCAGATGTCGCAGGTGTTGTATTCTGGGTCGCCAGGCTGTGCATTCAATCGGCTGCTCACCATCGTGCAGAGATCCTTGTCGATGATGTTGAAGTGCGTATCTAAGTGCATCTGCATCTGCCAGAATTTATGGTCGCGCACCACCACGACGGTGTCGTGTCCGAAGGCGTCTGCCTCCATCAGCTGACGGATGCCCTCGTCGTTCGTCCGCATGCCACAACCGATGAGCGATATGTTGCCGGCAGGGATGTAGTCGCCCCCCTCCAGCCTGCCCTCGCCTGTGATGTGCAGGATCGGTTTCAGCCCCAGATGCTCGTAGCAGAGGTTGATGACGTCCGTTTCAGGTGCACGCTGCTCGCTGTTCATGTTGCAGATGACGTGTCCTCGGGGTGTCGTGATGCTCTGGTCGCGTGTGAAGTACAGGTTCATCATTGGGTTCTGGATGTACTGTGCCTGATAGCCTGTGTTGTTGTCTGTCTTCGACAGCTTCACTGTCGGTTGTAGCAGGATGCAGCGTATCAGGTCGGCACGGCTCATCGCGTGAAGCACATTCTGTCTGTAGGACTCCGTTTCCTCTGCATCCTCGTCAGGTATGCTGCTGATGTCGTAAATCAGCACATTTTGGGCGAGTGTCCTCAGACTATCTATGCCCACTTCCTTCAGGATGTCCGCCACCGTGTGTACTCGTATGCCGTTCTTCTCGAGCATGCTGATATAGCCCTGGTGCTCTTCGGATGCCTTGTCCACATCAAAGTATTTCTCAAACAGTCCTGCTAAGGGATGAATGACACCATTGAACAGTTCCTGACCAGGTGTGTGCATCAGGATATTGCCTGCTTTCGACCACTCTGCCTGTGGGTACACCATATCTTCCGTTTCCTGTGCCTGTGCTCCTATGTTGCACACGGCGAACATGGTGGCAACCGTCAGCCAACAGATAGCCTTTCTTTTGAGCGTTGCTCGAAAATGCTTATGTCCGGCAAGGTATAAGCTCGCTTTGCTTTGTTTTCTCTCCATCGAATTGTTTTTCATTGTTTATTTGCGAAATTTGATATAGAAGATCATCTTAAAAATTACTGGCCTGAGTCGCGCATCCATGCCGTTACGCTTTGGCCTGTGCGCTGCTTGAAGGCCAGACTGAAGGTGCTGTAGCTGCGGTAGCCGCTGGCACTGGCCAGTTGTTGGGCAACGACAGACTGATGGGCTTGGGCAGCCTCGCGATAGAGACGCATGAAGTGGTTGATGCGCAGGTCGTTGATATAAGCATTGTAGTTCGTGCCCAGACTGGAGAAATACAGGCTGAGGTAGGAACGGTTGATGCCGATGGCCTGAGCCAGTTGCAACAGCGTGAGGTCGTGTTGCAGGTAGAGTTGCGTGTCTAAGCAACGCTCAGCCAACAGTTGCTCGATTTCATCGGAGGGGATGGACGGCGGTTGCTGTACTCGTTGCTCCACTGAGGTGCTGTCCAACTGCGGCAGCGTCTCCACTCGCCACAGCAGGAGGCCCGTGAGTCCGAAGCCGGTAATCTGTATGAGGTAGCTGAGAAACATATTGCCGTCATCGAACCCGTAGGCGATAATGATTATCAGGATGATGAAGACCAGCACATGGCTTATCCATACCTCCTTATGCTCCAGGTCGGCATAGTTGTCGCGCAGCCACCGCCCGTATTGCCGCACGGCAAACACCATATAGATGCTAAAGAACACATAGAGCAACATGATGTAGGCGATGGCGATCCATCGGAATGGACTGTCGGGATAGACCGTATGTAGCACCATCAGCACCGCGAACGGTATCGTTGCCGTGACGAGAGGCCAAACGGGTCGCTTGCGATCTTGGAGCATGGCCAGCAACGTGCCGGCGAGGGTGGTAATCAGTCCCAAGCAGTCGAGCTCGGCAACCACCAGATAACCCACGGAATGTGTGTCGAACGAATAGATATAGAAAAAATACCACCATATATGGCCGAAGAAATCCACGGCAAAGAATGCCGCTGCCCAACGGCGCAGTGACAGTGGCGGTGTAATGTCTGGGGCAAAGGCGTTTCCCCGTCGCATACAGAGGTAGATGCAGGCGATGAGTGCTGCCGCTGCCAATCCGCCATAGAGCATAAAAAACAGTGCTATTTCAGCTGATGTTCGTTCGGTAAACATGAATCCAAATCAATCAATTTGCTTGTTTCGTTAAATCCTTTCCGACCACAAAGGTATTTCTTTTCTCCCAACTGACAAATCTTTGTCCAACAAAATTCAGTTTCTTGGCTGAAAATGGTATTTTCTTGTATTTTGATTGGCTTTTCCATCCGCTTTTTTTGTTGCAGCATCCTGGCGTGTGAAATGGCATTTTCTCTTGCTTCGGGGGTGTTGGGGCGTTGGGTTGGCAGTTGCCCAGTAGTTGGAAATGCAGGTGTCAGCCAAAAACTTCTGCGCTTTTCTTTGTCTTTTCAAAATAAAGTGCTACTTTTGCAGCAGGAAAAAGGTATTGAGTTAACTTCAGAAAGTTGAGTGTATTGAAAAAAAATAAATTATGACAAAATTTAAGCGTATATTGCTGAAGCTTTCGGGTGAGAGCTTGGCAGGAGAACAGAAGCAGGGCATCAACGTGGAGCGACTGAACCAGTATGCCCAGCAGATTAAGGAGATTGCAGAGATGGGGGTGCAGATAGGCATCGTCATCGGTGGTGGCAACATCTTCCGTGGATTGAGCGGAGCTGGCAAGGGCTTCGACCGTGTGAAGGGCGACCAAATGGGTATGTGTGCCACGGTCATCAATTCGCTGGCACTGTCGAGTGCCTTGGGGGCGATTGGTCAGAAGAACCGTGTCTTGACAGCCATCCGCATGGAACCCATCGGCGAGTTCTACAACAAGTGGAAGGCGATTGAGGCGATGGAGCGGGGCGAGGTGGTCATCATGGGTGCTGGCACAGGCTCACCTTATTTCACCACCGACACGGGTTCGTCGTTGCGTGGCATTGAAATTGAGGCAGAGGTGATGCTGAAAGGCACCCGTGTGGATGGTGTCTATACGGCTGACCCCGAGAAAGACCCGACCGCCACGAAGTATCACGATATTACCTACGCAGACGTGATTGCACAGGGCTTGAAGGTGATGGATATCTCAGCCACGGCGATGTGCATGGAGAACAACCTCCCCATCTATGTGTTCAACATGGACATTCCCGGCAACCTGAAGAAGGTGATGGAAGGTGAAGAAATAGGCACCTTGGTTCATAATTAAGTGAAAAGGGAAAAAATTTAAGGGAAAAAGGAAAAGTGAAAAAGTAAAAGTAAAAGGGAAAAGTGAAAAGTGAAAAATTTGCTACCGCAGCAGCAAACAAATCATTGTCGTGCAAGTGCGGT
>JAFSKR010000001.1 GCA_017448825.1 Bacteroidaceae bacterium | reverse complement strand
TCTGCTTGCTTCGGTCAGGCATTCCTCGAGCTGCACCCAACTAAGTATGCTGAGGAGCTGGTGAAGAAGATGCAGAAGAGCGGTGCCAAGGCTTACCTCGTGAACACAGGTTGGAACGGTACTGGCAAGCGTATCTCTATTCCAGACACTCGTGGTATCATCGATGCTATCCTCGACGGCTCCATCCTCAAGGCTGAGACCAAGAAGATTCCATTCTTTGACTTCGAGGTGCCAACATCTCTGCCAAACGTGAACCCAGCCATCCTCGACCCACGCGACACCTACGCAGAGGCATCTATCTGGGAAGAGAAGGCTAAGGATCTTGCTGGTCGCTTCATCAAGAACTTCAACAAGTACACCACTAACGAAGCAGGTAAGGCACTGGTTGCTGCTGGTCCACAGCTCTAAGCGAGAAGCCACTGCATAGAAAGCTTTTACTCTTGTATATTATATATGAGGAGAGCGACATCCAATTAACGGGTGTCGCTCTTTTTTGTCCTTTCTTCTTTAAGGGCTCTATTTTGGGGGGTATGGGTACGGATCGTTATATAATTCAAGTTTCCAAGTTGTAGGTCTTTGAAGTTAACGAAGTTAGCGAAGTTATCGGTTCTTTGCGAGCAAAGCGCTTCGCGATGACGCTCGAAGTTAGCGAAAAATGTACAATTTGACAATGTACAATTTAGGCTAACGCGATGCACACACCGAATGGTAAATTGTAAATCAAAAAGTATCGTCGATAACTTCGCTTACTTCGAGCGAAGCGATAACTTCAGGAAGTTGAGTCATATAAAAAGGTGTATGTGATTTTGGTATATCGGCAGGAAATGTGTATCTTTGCAAAAAGTTTATGGGATGATGCCGTTTTATAATGCCTTGTGGCTATGAGTAGGTTTTGGTTGACTTTGTTATTGATAGGAATGGCTGTTGCAGCTTTCGGGCAGCGACAAAAGTATAGTTCCCACGTGGTGGATGAAGGCACGGGGGAGGCTATGGCATTCGTCAATGTCTATGTGTCAGAGGGAAGGGGGACGGTGACGAATGTGCAGGGCGATTTCACCATTGAGGTAGCGGGGGATGAAGAAGTGTGGCTTTCGTTTGTAGGTTATGAGAGACGGGTGTATCGCGCCAAGGACTTGCCTCGGACAGTCAGGATGAAGGAACTGACAGCTTCTCTGAATGAGGTGGCGGTGTTGGGCGATGCTGCCATCTTGGAGCAGGTGGCGAAGAAACTCTCGAGAGACTTCGGGAAATATCAGAGACAGGATAGCCGATACTTCAACCGCATCTCGGTGACCTACGATGGGACAACGGAGATGGTGGAGGACTTCATCGAGGCACGTTCTGCCGTGAACCTGCGTCAAATCAAAGTGTCCACGGGACAGTATTGGGGCAAGCGGTTCGATGGCGGAAGGATGCAATCGTCGCTCACCCATTCCAACCTGCACAAGCTGATGTCGCTGGGACCCATGACGAGAGACGAGGAAATCTGGGAGGGGTACACGTTTCCCTTTCCAATGGGTTGCAAGGCTGCCTATATCGAGAAGCACTACCACATCAAGAAGGAGGCACTGACAGGAGACGACGGCAGACTTATCTACCGCTTCAACTTGCAGCTGAAAGAGCCTCGCCAACCTCGGACCATGAGCGGCACCCTCTATGTGGATGCCGAAACGTATGGGTTGCTCCGTTTCGACGGGATGGTGCATGGGTTGCCCATTGCCTTGGATGTGCCAGACGATGAGGTACAGTATATTTCGATGGACTTGCAGCTGCACATCAACTACAGCCAAGCGAAAGGGTATGCAGAAGTGGAGGACATGGCGTTTGAGATTCAGCAGAAAGGGTTGGATTTTCGTTCCACGCTGGTGAATGTGGATAAGTATGACTTGCCGCTTACTTATGGCACGTCCGTCCAAGGCAACCTCTTGGAAACCATCGCCGATGTGGGTGTGAACCGGGAGGTGGAGAAGGAGTATGCCATCATCCAGCGTACTGAGGAGGAAGAACTGTTGACGGAGACGGAGGATGTGCCCAGTGAGGTGGCAGCTTCGACTGCTAAATACCCCAAGGAACGGGTGTATCTGCATTTAGACAATACAGGCTATTTCAAGGGAGAGACCATCTGGTTCAAGGCATACGTGGTTCGCACCGACACCTGGCAGCGGACAGACTTGAGCCATGTGCTGTATGTAGAACTGCTCAACCCGAGTGGCGATGTGGTGGAACGCCGAAAGTTGCCCATCGACAAGGGCGAGGCGTATGGAGACATCCCTGTCGATAGCATCATGACCACGGGCTTCTACGAATTGCGGGCTTACACACGCTACATGACCAACTGGGGAACAAACGCCTGTTTCTCGAAGGTGATTCCTGTGTTCAAGGCTCCCAAGACAGAGGGCGACTATAGCCACCCGACGATGGATCATTTCAGTCACAACCGACGTCTGCCCGATGTGCGGAAAGAGGTGGAAGACAACTTCACCACCGCCTTGCCGCCCTTGGCCGAAATGGTTCTTCCTCCCGTTGCTGCCGATGACAGCATCCGCATCACTACTTCTTCTGACTACATCAAGCCTTGTGGCAAGGTGGAGTTGACCATCCACGCCAAGCCCCGTTCCACGTTGTCGGTTTCGGTGATGGATGCAGCCACCACCGTGAACGGTCGCCGTGGCAACATCCGCACATGGATGATGCAACCCACTGACACAGCCGACTTGGCACCGCTCTACAGCAAGGTGCAACCCATCGAGAGCAGGCTCAATATCTATGGGAAAGTGACCCCTCGCAAGAAAGGGGAAACGGTGGATGACGTGTCGCTGACGGCATCGTTTCACAACAAGTCGGGGCAAAGTATGTCGGGCATGGTGAAGACTGACAGCATCGGACGCTATATGTTCCTGCTGCCAGACATCAATGGGGAATGGGACTTGCAGCTCCTGTCGAAGAAAGCGAATACTGCTGAGGACTACACCATTGGTATCGACCGCCACTTCTCCCCAGAACCTCGCAAGCTGTCGGAAGAGGAATGTCAGATGATACCTGTGGATACTACCGCCATCTGGCACTGGATAGAGGACGATGAGCCTGTGCTGTTGTCCAAACGGGAACGTGTGTTGAAAGAGGTGCAAGTGAAAGCGCGTCGCCGTTGGACAGACACCAATATGTGGGCTAACGAGCAGAATGCCCGTCATGCATCGGCGGTGTATTACAACTGCGATGAAGATGCCGACCGCTATGCCGACGAAGGAATGCCCATGCCCACGTTGGGGGAATGGCTGAAGGGGAAGAACGAACTCTTTGGCGGAACCGATACGCCCAGCGACGTGCTGCTGATGAAATCGAAGGACTTCATCATCACCAAGGAAAATGCCCGAGGACTGACCAATGCCTCGCTCGATGACGTGACGATGAACAGGGATTTCATGGCTGCGCGCGACTCGGTGATGGCATACGAAGACTGGAAAGATGTTTACCCTCAGGCGGTCGGCTATGACCTCAGCACACCTTCCCAATGGAAAAAGTTCTACCGCGACGGACTCTCCTACAAGAACCGCCCCATCGTCTGGGTAATCGACAACCAGTACGTGGGTATCACGAACTGGAGGCTGAACGGACGGTATGTCTCTCATTGGAGAGCTGTCTGTCAGGACATCAACCTGTTCTTCTGCGACAATAAGTCGAACACGGGCAACTTGCCCTCCTTCCTTGACGAGATGAAGTCTGTCTATATCTCAGAAGACGTCGAGGCGATGCACCGTCACATCTTCTGTGAGGAATTAGACCGCATGAAGCCCGTGGTGCTTTACTGCTTCTCCCATCGCAAGTACAAGAATCCTGTCAAAGGGTTACGTTCCACCCATTTCGAAGGGTTTGACGAGCCCTCCACCTTCCCGATGGAAGACTATTCCGTCATTCCCCCGATGGAGGACTATCGCCGCACGTTGTATTGGAACCCCAGTGTGAAGACGGATGCCAACGGACAGGCACATATCGAGTTTTACAATAACTCCTCCTGCACGGATATGTACATCAGCGTGGAGGGGATGACAAGAGAGGGCAGGTTCATCGTGAAAGAATAACAGCATGACACAAGATTAGAAACAGGATGGCAAAACAGAAATTTTATGTAGTTTGGGATGGAGCCGAAGATGGGGTATATACCTCATGGGAGGCGTGCAAGGAAGCCGTGAGTGGCTTCTCAGGAGCAAAGTATAAAGCATTCAAGACAGAAGCGGAGGCAGAAGATGCGTTTGAGATGGGGTATGAAGCCTATCAAAAAAAGGCCCTCACCTCACCCTCCAGCCCCTCTCTCCAGTCCTCCCCCTCTATGGAGAAGGAAAAGATTCCCTTTTCAGGAAGTGGTCTTCCCTCTGCTGCCATCAGCGATTCCATTGCCGTTGATGCCGCCTGTAGCGGTAACCCCGGCAAGATGGAGTATCGCGGTGTCTATCTGCGTACTGGCAAGGAAATCTTCCACTATGGTCCCGTGTGGGGCACCAACAACATCGGGGAGTTCCTTGCCATTGTGCATGGTTTGGCACTGCTCAAACAAAAGGGGCTCCACACCATGCCCATCTACAGCGACAGCGTCAACGCACAGTTGTGGGTGAAGCGGAAAATGTGCAAGACCACCTTGGAGCGCAACGAGAAGAGCGAACCGATTTATCAGCTCATCGCTCGTGCCGAGAACTGGCTGCGGAACAACAGCTACCAGAACCCCATCATCAAGTGGCCTACCGAGGAATGGGGCGAGATACCTGCCGACTTCGGGCGAAAAGGCTGACAGCATTCTGCCTTTTCCCTCCTTTCAACACCCCAGAAGAGGTGTGACTCAGACCACGGAAGAGGTGTGACTCAGACCCCAAGGGAGGTGTGACTCACACCCCTTTCGGGGTGCTGGAAGCATGGTGTTTTCTTCTTTTTGAAGGAGGCGCATTGACCTCACAAGAAGGTGAAGCATTACCGCAGCGAAAGGTGAACTGGCGGTGGGTGAGGATTTAGAGTTGCCAAAATCAACAACAAGTGACATGAATCCTCTTTTTTAAGATGAATAGAAACAAATTATCTGTGATTTTTTTAGGAAATGGATTGTTTTTGCTACTTTTGCAAAAACAATTGATATATCGTTCACTTATGGGAAAAGTACTTATCATCGGTGCAGGGGGCGTTGCCTCGGTGGCTGCACATAAGGTCGCTCAAAACAGCGACGTGTTTACGGACATCATGATTGCCAGCCGCACGGAGTCGAAGTGTAAGGCGTTGGCAAAGGCGATTGAGGACAAGGGGCTGGTGCCTGTGGGCAGCATCAAGACTGCCCGTGTGGATGCTGACCATGTGCCCGAGTTGGTGGCATTGTTTAATAGCTACAAACCTGACCTTGTGATGAACTTGGCGCTGCCTTATCAGGACTTGACGATTATGGAGGCTTGCTTGCAGAGTGGTGTGAGTTATCTGGATACGGCGAACTATGAGCCGAAAGACGAGGCGCACTTTGAGTACTCTTGGCAGTGGGCGTTCAAGGAGCGGTTTGAGCAGGCAGGTCTGACCGCCATCCTTGGTTGCGGCTTTGACCCTGGTGTGACCTCCATCTACACAGCCTACGCCGCAAAGCACCACTTTGACGAGATACAGTTTCTTGACATTGTGGATTGCAACGCTGGCGACCACCACAAGGCGTTTGCCACGAATTTCAACCCTGAGATTAACATTCGTGAAATTACCCAAAAGGGACTCTACTGGGAAGATGGAAAGTGGGTGGAGACGGAGCCTTTGGAGATTCACAAGCCTCTGACTTATCCAGAGATTGGTCCGAAGGAGTCGTACCTGCTTCATCATGAGGAAATAGAGTCGCTCGTGAAGAACTACCCGAGCATCCGCCGTGCGCGTTTCTGGATGACTTTCGGTGAGCAGTATCTGAAACATCTGGATGTGATTCAGAACATTGGTATGTCGCGCATTGACGAGATAGAGTACACCGCAGAGGCTGCCGACGGAAGTGGTCCCGTGAAGGTGAAGATTGTGCCCCTGCAGTTCTTGAAGGCGGTGCTGCCGAACCCGCAGGAACTGGGTGAGAACTATGAGGGTCAAACCTCCATCGGTTGCCGTATCCGAGGCATCAAGGACGGCAAGGAACGTACCTACTACGTCTATAATAACTGCTCTCACCGTGCTGCCTATGAGGAGACGGGCATGCAGGGGGTGAGCTACACGACGGGCGTACCAGCAATGATTGGCGCGAAGCTCTTCATGCAGGGCAAGTGGAAACGTGCTGGCGTGTGGAACGTGGAGGAGTTTGACCCCGACCCGTTCATGGAGCAACTGAACACGCAGGGACTGCCTTGGCATGAGGTGTTTGACGGTGACCTCGAACTATAGAGATATTTGCAATTTGACAATTTACTATTTACCATTTGCCATTATGGGGAGGAAGAAAATTCTAAAATGTTAAATGGAGAAATAGAAAAATGTATTGTAAATAGTAAAGAGTCAAATGGTAAATGGAAATGAATTGTAAAATAGTAAATAGTAAAAAAAATGGCAAAGACATTGAAAGAAGAAAGCAACTTGACCTCACAGCAGCAGAAGATGAAAGCATTGCAGGCTGCGATGGAAAAGATAGAGAGAAGTTTTGGTAAAGGCTCCATCATGAGGATGGGCGAAGAGAACATCGAACACATCGATGTTATTCCATCGGGTTCCATCGGACTGAATGTGGCACTGGGTGTGGGCGGTTATCCGAAGGGACGCATCATCGAGATATTCGGTCCTGAGTCCTCTGGTAAGACAACTTTGGCGATTCATGCCATTGCGGAATGTCAGAAGGCAGGCGGTGTGGCTGCATTCATTGATGCAGAACATGCTTTCGACCGCTTCTATGCAGAGAAATTAGGCGTCGATATTGACAATCTGCTCATCAGCCAGCCCGACGACGGTGAACAGGCACTGGAGATTGCCGACCAATTGATTCGTTCGAGTGCAGTAGATATTATCGTGATTGACTCGGTGGCTGCACTGACACCCAGAGCGGAAATTGAAGGGGAAATGGGTGAAAACAAGGTGGGGTTGCATGCCCGCTTGATGAGTCAAGCTCTGCGCAAACTGACAGGTACAGTCAACAAGACAAACACCACCTGTATTTTCATCAATCAGTTGCGCGAAAAGATTGGTATCACCTTTGGCAATCCAGAGACCACCACAGGCGGTAATGCGCTGAAGTTCTACGCCAGTGTGCGCATTGACGTGAGGAAGAGCACTCCTATCAAAAATGGCGACGAGGTGCTGGGCAACTTGACAAAGGTGAAGATTGTGAAGAACAAGGTGGCTCCTCCTTTCCGCCGCTGCGAGTTTGACATCATGTATGGCGAGGGTATCAGCAAGAGTGGCGAGATTGTGGATTTGGGTGTTGAGGCTGGTGTCATCCAGAAGAGCGGCAGCTGGTTTAGTTATGAAGGTACCCGCTTGGCACAAGGCCGTGATGCCACCAAGCAACTCATCAAGGACAATCCTGAACTGGCAGAAGAGATAGAGCAGAAAATTAAAGCAAAAATAGCAGGCAAAGACTTTGTACCATCAGTGATAGAGGAAGAGGATGAGAACGATTGACTGGAGAAATGAGATAGAGGACTATCTCTTCATCACTTTCGGACTGCTACTTTACGCTATCGGATGGACGGTCTTTCTGTTGCCCTATGAGATCCCATCGGGTGGACTGACAGGTGTGTGTGCCCTCATCTATTACGTGACAGGGCTGGAGATGCAGGTCACCTACCTAATTGGCAATGTCTTTCTGTTGCTCTTTGCCATGAAGATATTGGGCTTGAAGTTTTGTGTCAAGACTATCTATGCCGTATTGGTGCTTACGTTCTTCCTTTGGGCGATGCAACGTTTGTTGCTGGCTGGAGAGGAGGGAACCACCCAACTGCCACGCTATCTTGGCGAGAACCAAGGTTTCATGGCCGTCATTTTTGGCTCGTCCCTCTGCGGCATGGGCTTGGCGCAATGCTTCCTGCATCAGGGAAGTACGGGAGGTGTGGATATTGTCGCTGCTGTGGTGAACAAATACAAGCACATCAGCCTTGGCCGTATGTTGCTCTATCTCGACATCTTCATCGTCAGTGCCTCTTACCCTCTCTTGCATGACTGGCAACGTTTGGCGTTCGGTTTTGTCGATATGTTTGTGTGCAACATGGTGCTCGACTATGTGATGAACTATGTGCAACAATCTGTGCAGTTTTTCATTATCACCAAACACCCACAGGAAATCTATGAGGGAATCAGCAAGGAGCTGGATCGTTCTGCCACCCTCCTGCCTGGTACTGGATGCTACAGCCAACAACCCGTCAGTGTGCTGATGGTGGTGGCAAAAAAGAACCAGTCGGTTACGATTTTCCGACTGGTCAAAGCCATTGACCCCACGGCTTTCATCTCGCAGACAAAGGCTGAAGGTGTCTATGGTGAAGGGTTCGCCAAACTGAAAGGATAAATATTTAATGAGGAATTAGGAATTGCCGTTCGGTGTGCTGGCCATTAGGCACTCGCCGCATGGCAATTCCTAATTTCTAATTTCTAAAACCTAATTCTTCACAAAGTTATCATACAGGTGTTCCCATGCTTCAAGGTCACGCAGAATCTCCTTTACGTCATGATACCTGTCCAACGGGTTCTTCTTCATGCACTTCATGGCGATGAGTTTCAAGTGATTGCTGGCACGTGTGGGGTCTTTCTTGCGCACCTGAATAATCATCTTGATGATTTTCCCGATTTCCCAGATGTCAGTGCGGTTATCAAAGGGTTGTCCATGCTCCAGTTCGAGTGGAATGTCTGGTGAGTAGCATCTTCCGAGTGGAAGTTTATCATAAGTGGCTGCAGCCAACCCGTTGTTCAGGAGTACGATGTCATGGTCGGGGTCAGCCTTCACCAAAATGCAAGCAGGTGTGATGTCCAGATGGCACATCCCTTTGCTATGCAAGAATCCCACCGCAGTCAACAATTGCTTCAGCATCTTCAAGGTTGTTCGGCGTTTGAAGTAGTATTCGGGCTCCTGCTTCACGAAGAGATCGAGTGGCAAGCCTGGAATCAGCTCGCTGATGAGCGAATCCTCTTCCTCGATGTAGTCAATCAGTTTCACCAGATAGGGACACATATCCATGTTCAGTTCCTTGAACAGTTCAAATTCCCTTTTCAGTAACCCTCGGCAGTTAGGATGATGGGCCAAAAACTCTGGTACCATGCGTCGCAAGACCAACTGCTTCTCGTTCTCGGAATCGTCTTCGAGCGATAGGCGGAAACACTCGTTCACATGGCTGGAATTCAACATCTTGCCTCGTGCTTTGTAGTGCTCGTTACCGATATAGATGTCTGCTTGTTTTAGTTTCCCCATGTTAAAGTTCTTGTCGCCTGTGAACAGTTCAAAGAACGATGCCAAGGCATCCGACATGGCGGTGAAAATGCTTTGGTCATGTACAATTTTCGATTTCATAGTGGATGAGGTTATCATTTTACATTTTACATTCAACGTAGCGTCCCTATTGTTTTCCTCGGACGATTTTCTTGATTTCGTTCAACTTGTTCAGTGCCTCTAAGGGGGTGAGGGCGTTGATGTCAAGGTTCAGTATTTCGTCGCGAACCTGACACAACACGGGGTCATCCAATTGGAAGAAACTCAATTGTACCCCACTCTTGCTCACCGTCTGGATGCTCTCTGTCTTCGGACGGCTAATGCCATCGCCCGAGTTATTTGCCTCCAACTCCTTCAGCACCTGCTCTGCACGTGCCACTATTGAAGAGTTCATGCCAGCAATCTTTGCCACATGAATACCGAATGAGTGCTCACTGCCACCTGGTACCAACTTGCGCATGAAGATGACCTTTCCGTTCAATTCTTTCACACTTACGTTGAAGTTTTTGACCCTTGGCAGCATCTTCTCCATCTCGTTCAACTCATGATAGTGGGTAGCAAACAGCGTTCTCGCTTTTGCCTTCGCATTCTCATGGATATACTCCACGATAGCCCATGCAATCGAGATGCCGTCATACGTCGAAGTGCCTCGTCCCAACTCATCAAAAAGCACCAGCGAACGCTCACTCAAATTGTTCAGGATACTTGCTGCTTCATTCATCTCCACCATGAACGTCGATTCGCCCACCGAGATGTTGTCCGAAGCACCCACGCGGGTGAAAATCTTGTCTGTCAAGCCAATTCGTGCGCTGTCGGCAGGGACAAAACAGCCCATCTGTGCCAAGATGGTGATGAGAGCTGTCTGACGGAGCAGGGCTGACTTACCCGCCATATTGGGACCCGTCAAGATGATAATCTGCTGCTTCTCCGAATCCAGATACAAGTCATTCGCCACATATTCCTCCCCTACTGGCATCTGCCGCTCAATCACAGGGTGGCGTCCCTGCTTGATGTCAATGATCGTACTGTCATCCACCACGGGACGATTATAGCGATACTCTTTCGCCACCATCGCAAACGACAGCAAACAGTCTATCTGACCAATCATGGCTGCATCCTGTTGAATCAGTGGGATGAAGTCGGCGGCAGCCACTACCAGACGATTAAAAAGTTCCTGTTCCAATATGAAGATTTTCTCCTCAGCACCTAAAATTTTCTCCTCATACTCCTTCAGTTCCTGTGTGATATAGCGTTCTGCCTGTGTTAGTGTCTGTTTCCTGATCCAATCCTGCGGCACCATGTCCTTATACGTATTTCGTACCTCCATGTAGTAGCCGAACACATTGTTGAATCCAATTTTCAGGCTCTGAATGCCCGTTGCCTCAATTTCGCGCCGCTGAATTTCCAACAGATAATCTTTCCCAGAATAGGCAATATGGCGCAACTCGTCCAGTTCTGCGTTTACGCCATCAGCAATCACTTTTCCCTTGTTCACGGCCAATGGTGGAGAAGGGTTCAGTTCGCGTTCGATGCGTTCCTTCAGTTCCTGACAGGCATTCAGTCCTTCACCGATACTGCGCAGACTCTTACTCTCCGCATCCATGCATAGATGCTTAATGGGTTCAATAGCCTTCAGTGCCAATAGCAGTTGCACCATCTCACGAGGGTTCACACGTCCTACCGCCACCTTGCCTCCGATGCGTTCCAAATCGCCAATCTGATGCAGCAACTCTTCGATGGCATCCCGCCGCTCAGGGTCGCGAAAGAAATACTCCACGACATTCAGACGCTCCTCAATGGGTTTTACCTCCTTTAGCGGAAACACCATCCATCGTCGCAGCAAGCGTGCTCCCATTGGACTCACCGTCTTGTCAATCACTGACAAAAGACTATTGCCCCCCTCATTCATCGTTCCCAGCAACTCCAGACTCCTCACCGTGAACTTGTCCATCCGCACATATCGATTCTCCTCTATTTGACGGATACTTCTGATGTGCCCTATCTGCGTATGCTGCGTTTGTTCCAAATAGTAGAGAATCGCCCCTGCCGCCACTACGCCATTCCTCAGATGCTCCACGCCAAACCCCTTCAGGTTCTTTGTGCCGAAATGACTCAGCAACTTCTTTCGAGCTGACTCCTCTGTGTAGATCCAGTCATCCAATTCAAACGTAAAGAACTTCCCTCCAAAGTGACCTTCAAACATCATCCGTTTTCCACGTTCATATAACACCTCCTTCGGTGAGAAATTCGTCAGTAACTTATCCACATCATCCGTCGTTCCTTCTGCGCACAGAAACTCTCCTGTCGAGATGTCTAACAATGCCACCCCACATGCTGACTTGCCCAGATGCACCGAAGCCAAGAAATTGTTTTCCTTCGTGCTCAACACATTGTCCGTCATCGCCACCCCTGGGGTCACTAACTCTGTGATGCCTCTTTTCACTAGCCCCTTCGCTAGTTTCGGGTCTTCCAGCTGGTCACAAATCGCCACACGCCTGCCTGCCCTGATGAGTTTTGGCAGATACGTGTCCAGTGCATGAAACGGAAATCCTGCCATTGCTGTACCGCTTGCTGCTGTTCCCGCCACACTGCTGCGCTTCGTCAGCGTGATGCCCAAGATGTCTGCTGCCACTGTGGCATCTTCATTGTAGGTCTCATAGAAGTCGCCACAACGAAACAGCAGCAGAGCCTCAGGGTGTTTTGCCTTTAGGTCGTTGAACTGCCGCATCATTGGAGTCTGTGCTTCTTTTGTCTTCGCCATATATGAATCAGAGTTTTAGGTGCAAAGATACAAAATAAATGTTAGATGTCAAGTGTAAAGGGTAAAAAGTTGGGTGTTAAATGGTAAATGTAAAATGTAGGATGTTCGATGTGGGTTGTGCGATTGGGGTTGTGTGGGTTGTGCGATTGGGGGTGTGCGGGTTGTGCGATTGGGGTTGTGTGGGTTGTGCGATTGGGGGTGTGCGGGTTGGGCGATTGGGGGTGTGTGGATTGTGTGGATTGCGTTGTCTGGGTTTTGTGTCTTACGTTTTCTTGAGGATGTCGCAGAGTTCTTTCATGCCTTCACTGGCGCCTTTCATGATGTGGTGGATGCCGAGTGTGGGGTTGTAGGGCACTTGTTTGGGGTCGATGAGGTAGATTTGGCAATGGGGGTTGGTGAAGTTGAGCAGGCCGGCTGCGGGATAGACGTTGAGTGAGGTGCCGATGACTACCAGGATGTCTGCTTTGCTTACTTCGGCGATGGCTGGCTCTATCATGGGGACGCTCTCTCCGAACCATACTATGAATGGTCGCAGCTGGCTTCCGTCTTTGGCTTTGTCGCCCATCTTGATGATGGGGTTTTCTTTGGGTAGTGTGACGATGCAGCTTGTGTCGTTGGGGTTGCGGCTGGATGTGGCTTTCATCAGTTCTCCGTGCAGGTGGATGATGTTGCGGCTTCCGGCACGTTCGTGGAGGTCGTCTACGTTTTGTGTCACGACGGTTACGTGGTATTGGTCTTGGAGGCTTGCGACGAGGCGGTGTCCTTCGTTGGGGTGGACGCTGCTGAGTTGGGCGCGGCGTTGGTTGTAGAAGTTTTGGACGAGTTGGGGGTTGCGTTCGTAGCCTTGGATGCTTGCCACTGCTTCTACGGGGTATTGTTCCCATAGCCCACCGCTGTCGCGGAATGTGCTGATGCCGCTTTCGGCTGACATGCCTGCTCCTGTTAGGAATACTAGGTTTTTCATGCTTGTTTGGTTTTTGGTTTTTGTATGTGTGGGTTGTGTGTGTGGGGGGGTAGGGGGGTGCCTTTGTGGGGGGGTGTGGGTGTGTGGTTGTTGGGGGTGTGGGTGTGTGGCTTGTCAATAGGCGACTGTGCAGGTGAGGCCGAGCTGTCGCACTTGTTGGCTGATGGCTTGGAGTTCTTGGGGGGTGGCTTTTTTCAGGTCGTGGGCGGGGGTTTCGCGGTCGATGGTGTAGATCATGACTTCGCGGGGTTGTATTTGGCTTAGTGTGTTTAGCCAGGGCTGGACGTATGTGTTGCTGGTGTTGTCCACTGATTGGTTTTGGTGTTTTCCTTTTATGAATATGGTTTGGATGATGCAGCGGTTGCCGAATTTTTTGAGTTGTTGTATGATCTTTTGGACGTCGTAGTCGGTGTGGGGCCGGTCGATGCGTGTGATGTAGTCGGCTGAGGTGGTGTCGAGCTTGCAGATGTTGTTGTCTATCTTGGTGAGGGCGTCGAAGATGGGCTGGCGGTGGGTTTGTGTGGCATTGGTGAGGACGCTTACTTTTGCTTGGGGGAAGTAGTGGTTGCGCAGGGCGATGGTGTCGTCTATTATTTGCGGGAACTGGGGATGGAGTGTGGGTTCGCCGTTGCCTGCGAAGGTGAGGACGTCGGGTGCTGTGCCTTCTGCTTGCATCTTGATGAGTTGGGCTTCGAGGGCTGTCTTGACTTGTTGGCGGCTGGGTAGTTTCTGATGGGGGATGCGGTCTGTGTTGAATCCGCATTCGCAGTAGATGCAGTCGAAGGTGCAGCATTTGCCGTCTGCTGGCAGGAGGTTGATGCCTAGTGAGGTGCCGAGGCGGCGGCTGTGGATGGGGCCGAAGATTGGGCTTGGGTAGAGGATGGTCATGTTTGTGGGGGTTTTGATGGTTGGGTTGTGGGGTTTGGGCTGATGGCTAGGGGGCGGGGTTGGGCTTGGGGTTTTGCCGGTTGGGCAGCTTTGTGTAGATCTGGTTGGTGAGCCAGTAGAAGGCGATGGCGGCGAGGAGTCCGCAGATGGAATCGATGAGATAGTGTGCCTGGATGTATACGGTGGCGCAGCAGAGCAGGGCGTAGAGGGGTGTCATGAGCCAGAAGAGCCACTTGTTGCGTGCTTTCCATGCGAGCATCATGGTGATGGTGCTCATGCCTACGTGGCTGCTGGGGAATGCGGCTGTGGGTCGCTCGCCTGCTTCTTGTGCGGCTTGGACGAGCTGGCTGAAGATGCCGCCGGGTTCTGTGGTGAGCATTTCGGTGTGTGTGCGGAAGTAGTGTCCGACGGCTGGGAAGATTCCTGTCTGGGCGGCTTCCAGGCCTACTGCGCGGAAGTAGTATTGGGGGCCGGCGACGGGGAGGAAGTCGAAGATGAGGTAGAAGAGGAAGAAGGAGCCGAGGAAGATGAAGCCGGCGTTGTCGGCTTGCCGGTAGCGGCGGAGGAGGTAGAAGAGGAGGGTGGCTCCCATCATGTAGTAGTAGGCGTAGTAGCCCATGTTGAAGGCCTCGCTCCAGAGGTTGCTCTTGAGGTGCTGGCGGAATTCGAGTGCGGGCTGGCAGCCGAAGAGTGTCTGGTCGATTTGGGCGAAGTGGTGATCGAGGTAGGGGAGCTGGCTGCAGAAGTCGTAGGTCTCTGGATACCAGACGACGAGGCCGAGCATCACGGGGACGACTCGCAGGATGCGCAATGCCCGGCAGGGGTGGAGCCGGTAGAGGCCGTAGGTGGCGCTCATGATGGCGAGCATGGCTGCGCGTGTGAGGATCATGGCGGTGGGGTTGTCCAGCCCGCGCCAGTAGTGGAGTGTCATTGCGGTTGTGATGAGCATGTAGATGAGGGTGAGTGCCTCCATGCTCCAGAGGCCGGGCTCGTAGTGCCGCTCGAGGAGGGTGTGTGTGCTTGTCTGTTTCATAACCAATGGTTTGCCTTGTACCATGCGATGGTCTCCTTCACGCCGCGCGCCAGTGGCCATTGGGGGGTGTAGCCCAGGTCGGCCTGGATGGGCTGGATGTCGCATTGCCAGTTGCGCTGGCTCATGATTTTGCATTTGTCGCCGTTGAGGGTGCTGGGCTTCCGGGTGATGTGCGACCAGCATTCTGCCAGGGTGCAGATGGCTTTCAGCAGGATGAGGGGTGCCTTGATGTGGAGCACGCACTTGGTGCCGAGCTCGCGTTGGATGAGCTGGCTGAAGGCACGGCTGCTGTAGTTGCACCCGTCGCTGACGTGATACACTTTGCCGTTGGCCACGTCGGTCTTCCCGATGGCGGCGAAGATGGCGCTGACGAGGTCGCGGACGTACACGAAGGTGAGCACCTGCCGCTTATGTCCGACGGCGAGGTCGAGGTGCCGCTGTATGCTCTTCGCCATCATGTAGTAGTCTCGCTCTCGGGGGCCATACACTCCGGTGGGCCTGTAGATGGTGTAGCGCAGCCGCCCCTGGGTCGTCGCCCGCTTCTTGGCAAGCCAGGCTTCGCTCCTCGCCTTGCTCTGCCCGTATGCCGTGTTGGGTCGCGGCGTGTCGGTGGCTGCCAGGTCGGCATACTCGCCGCTGGCGTCGGGCTGCTCGCGGATGGCGCCCAGCACGCTGAGGCTGCTCACGTAGATGAAGTGCCCGGGAAGCATGTCCAGCTCGTCGAGCGTGTCCACCAGATTCTGGGTGCACTGGAAGTTGTGCAGGAAGAAGTCCTCACGCCTCAGGCACTTGGTGGCGCCTGCCGCATGAATGATGACATCCCACCTTCCGACGTTCTCCCGATAGCTGGTCAGTTGACTGCGCAGGTGCTCCCTGTCCGTCAGGTCGAGGAAGGCAAAGCGCAGCTTCTCGTGCTGCAGCCACCGACGGCTCGAGTGCTCCCTCATGCCTGCCCAGGTCTCCAGTCCGCGTCTGAGCCCTTCCTCGCACAGGAAGCTGCCGATGAAGCCGCTTGCGCCTGTAATGAGTATCTTCATAATAGTCCTGTTTCTGCGTTGCAAAGATAGCAAAATCTGCTCATAAAAAAGAAAAAGAAGTGAGGAAAAAAGCCTGACGGTTCGATTTTTGTGGCGAAAGGGCTCTGATTCTTCCGACAACCCCATTTCCATGCGTTCGACTGCAAAGGTAACTTTTTTCTTTCACATCTGCAAGAGAACTTCCATTTTTTTTGAAGATCCACCCCTTTTTTACCCCCAAATCCGCGGCATTTGTAACCGACTCGGAAAAACACCCACAAACAATTTGTCGCTTGTGGGGGAATCGAAATATCGATTCTGAGTGTTTCGGAATTGCGACTCTGAGTGTGTCGGATTTGGGCATCAAAAAGGGGTGAAAAACCGCCTCGCGGCAACGCGGAAAATGGGCTCTTCGCAAGGTGGAAAATCGGGTCTCCGCAAGGTGGAAAATCGGATGCCCCCAACCATCACCACATCCACTTCCTGATGCGCCTCGCCTGCACCCCCGAAACATCAAAACACCCCTACACATTATATATAATAAAGGGCCCCCACATTTTTCCTGCCATTACCCTTTGTCATTCCATCCAGATTCCTTATCTTTGCACCCACAACCAAATGCACAAGACCTATGGCCAAGAAGAAGGACACGCTGGTGCGCTCCAGCCTGAACAAGCGAGAACTCACTGAGCAAGTAGTGGCATACCTCGACAAACAGAAGGGCAGGCCGCTCACGCTGAAGAACATCTTCAGCGAAATGGGACTAACCAAACACCCCCTGCGCATGCTCTGCGTGGACATCCTCAACGAGATGCTCAACGGCGGCTACATCATCCGCAACCGCGATGCCTGCATCGTCTACAACGGCATGGCACACACCGTCGAGGGCACCTTCAACCGCACCTCCGGAGGGCGAAACTATGTCGATACCGACGAGGGCATAGGCATCTCCATCTACGACGAAGACACACGCCACGCACTGCCAGGCGACCGCGTCCGCGTGAGCATCCACGCCAAGCGCCGCGGCAGCAGCAAGCTGCATGGCGAAGTGACAGACATCATCCGGCGAACCGACCGCACCTTCGTCGGCACACTCCAGGTAGAGCACAGCGTAGGCTTCCTCCTCATGGCAAGCGACCAGCTGCAACGCGACATCATGATACCCGCGGAAAACATGAAAGGCGCACGCAATGGCGAAAAAGTCGTCGTCAGAGTCACCGACTGGCCCGCCAAGGCCCGTAACCCAATAGGCGAAGTCGTTGACGTGCTCGGCACCGAAGGCAACAACGACACCGAGATGCACGCCATCCTCGCAGAATACGGACTCCCCTACAAATATCCCGAGAAAGTGGAAGCCGCAGCCAACAAAATCGACGACGGCATCACCCCCGACGAACTCAGCCAACGCGAAGACTTCCGCGACACCTTCACCATCACCATCGACCCGCGCGACGCAAAAGACTTCGATGACGCCATCTCCCTCAAGGCACTCAAGCCAGGCCTCTGGGAAGTAGGCGTCCACATAGCCGACGTCAGCCACTACGTCCAGGAAGGCTCCCTCATCGACACCGAGGCACAACAGCGCGCCACATCAATCTACCTCGTAGACAGGACAATACCCATGCTGCCCGAACACCTCTGCAACCAGCTCTGCTCCCTGCGCCCCAACGAGGAAAAGCTCACCTACTCCGTCATCTTCACCATGAACGACCAAGCCGAAGTACTCACACACCGCATCAAGCACACGATTATCAAAAGCAACCGACGCTACACATACGAAGAAGTCCAGCACCTCCTCGAGCAAAACGGCGAAGCCACAGAATGCCAGCTCATACACCAAGGGCAAGCCATTCCCACACAACCCATCCCCGCACAAGAAGTGCTGCCAGACACAGAACTCAACGCCTACCGCGACACCCTCCCCCCCATCGACCCCGCAACAATCCCACTCACCCCACTGCCAGCCCACCACCGCACCGGAGAGCACGCCAACCAGCTCATCACACTAAACCGAATCGCACACCTCCTGCGCCAAAAGCGATTCAGCCAAGGAGCCATCAACTTCGAACGCGAAGAGCCCCGATTCGAAATAGACAAACAAGGCAAGCCCATCCGAGTCTACTTCAAGCAAGCCAAAGACGCAAACAAACTCGTCGAAGAATTCATGCTCCTCGCCAACCGCACCGTGGCCGAAAGCATCGGCATCGTCAAAAAAGGACAAACCCCCAAGACACTCCCCTATCGAGTCCATGACGCACCCGACTCAAACAAACTCGAAAACCTCGCCGCCATCGCATCCCGCTTCGGATACCACCTCATCACACAAGGCAAGAAAACCGACATCGCCAAAAGCCTCAACCAACTCCTGACAAACGTGCGCGGCAACCGCATACAGAACCTCATCGAAATGACCTCCCTACGCGCCATGCAGAAAGCCATATACTCCACCGTCAACATCGGACACTACGGCCTCGGCTTCGACTACTACACCCACTTCACCTCACCGATACGACGATACCCCGACCTAATGGTGCACCGCCTCCTCACACGCTACGAACAAGGAGCACCCAGCGCGAGCCAAAAAAAGTACGAGAACCTCTGCGAGCACTCATCCCAGATGGAGCAACTCGCAGCTGCAGCAGAACGCGCCAGCATCAAGTACAAGCAAGTAGAGTACATGGCCGACAAAATCGGAGAAGAATACGACGCACACATTAGCGGAGTGACCGAGTTTGGTATCTACGCCGAAATCGACGAAAACCATTGCGAAGGATTCATTCCCGTACGATTCCTCGGCGACGAAGCCTTCTTCTTCGACGACAAGAACTACTCTCTCATCGGACGCCAAAGCCGTCACGCCTTCTCCCTGGGCGATCCAATACGCATCAAGGTCACAGAAGCAAACCTCTTCCGCAAACAACTTGACTATGAGTTTGTGCGCAGACTCTCCCAAGGAGCCCTCGAACACACAACAGCCATCCCGGAAAACGAAGCATTCTACAAGCCCCTCACCGGAACAAGGAAAAAAGGCGCCCGACATACAGGCAAAGCCCCTAAAGTGAAGAACGTGAAGAGGAAAAGATAGCCTTGGCAGTGCCAAAGCGTAAATAAAAGTCAATGCGGATAGGAACGTGCCGAGCATCGTCAGTTACGTAAAAGCGAAGCAGCTCCTTCTCCTTCTTGGAATCCTCGTAATCCAGCAGAGAGAAGACAAGGCAACGATACGTGTTCTTGTCGTTAGCCCTCCAGTCCTTCTTCCCACGATAAACAAGCGTCTGCATTTCCACCTTCTTGCCAGTCGCCATCGGAAAATGGATGCGCTCCCCCACCTTATAGCCCTTCGGACCAAAAGAACGCGCCAAGGAGAGAATCGAGAGCATATCGTAGTTGCAGTCATCTGATTCGTAATGATGTTCCGACCATTCCCCATGGCGGTTGAGGAAGTGCTGCTTCACGTGGCTCCTCCCGTTAGGGTAAGTGTACCACACCTCATCCACAGTGTAGTGCTTGCCCTCCAGCGAGCCCTTGCGGAAGTAGAGAGGAACGAGTTGGGGAGTGATGTAAGAAATCAGGGTGTCGCGCATCGTAAACACCGCATCACACCGCTTATTGCTGGTGAAGAGAAGGTCATTGCGCAAAACATCCTGCCCTTTGTAGTGGGCGGAGCGAAACGTGTAATGAGCTGCCCCACACTTCACCCAAATGAACTTCCAATTGAAATAAAGGTCGTAGGTGAGGTCCTCTCCAGCACGAAAGGCAGTGTTCTCGGTGGGGCACTGGGCAAGGGATGTTAGGCTAAAAAAAAAGAGTAAAGTGAACAGGGAAAAGTGATTCTTCATTCTTCCAGCAGAGTTGAGTCATTGACGATGAAAATGATGCTGTCCGTTGCAGTGCCACCTCCCTGTGGTTGCAGCACAGGGGAAGACTCCTCTTGAGTTCCTCCGAAAGAAGGGTTGAACGACAGGTAGAGGAAGGCAAAGACGCATCCTAACACAATGATGCCCAGGAAAAGCATACCGAACATCATGTAGCGGTTGAGCCGTGCAGCCTTGTTCGTTCGTAAACTCATGGGTGTAAGATTTTGTTGTATTCACTCTCGTTGTGCAGAATCTCAAGAGCTTTCTTCGTGTCATCATCATCCTTCAGCGACTCCTCCACAAGACCTGCCTGATAATAGTAGCGGCGCACAATTTCGCTGGCCAACACCTTGCAGATGTCCTCCTTCTTGCGATCCATCTCACGGTCAAGGTTGTGGGCAAGTTTAAACTCCAAGGCCTCAAACTCAGCCTTCGCATCCTCATAGTAGCCCTCAAACTCAGCCGCCCTCTTCAAATCCTCCAGGCGTTTTTCACTCATGCGGTCATACTTAAAGTCGCTCTCCTTCACCATCCGCTTGAAGTCAGTATAGTCGGCATCCGTGATGGCAAAATCCTTCACAGCAGGGATGGTAGAATGCGACTGGAAGTACTTGGTGCCCCAATCCGTCAGCACATCATCATTAGCAAGATAGAGCACCACATTTGCCACAGTGTCATGCTTCACCTCCACATCAGGCTGAATGCCGTCGCCCTCCTTCACCTCACGCCCTCCAGCCGTGTAGAACACCTTCTGCTCCACGCTGTCCTTCAGGTTTACGCGTTTGTGAGTCTCACGATAGATTTCCGCCTCCTTGCGTCGCTGCAGATAGTCAATCTTCTGGATGCAGCGTCCAGACGGAATGTAGTATTTAGCCGTGGTGAGTTTCAGACTCCCGTTGTAAGGCAATTCGCGAGAACTTTGCACCAGTCCCTTCCCGTAAGTGTTGCAACCAATGACCACGGCACGGTCGAGGTCTTGCAGCGACCCCGACACAATCTCTGCCGCACTGGCAGTCTCATCATCCACCAGCACAGCCAGCGGAATGTCAAGGTCAAGCGGTTCGTTATTCGTCTTGTAAGAATAGTTGGAGCCAATGAACTTGCCCTTCATTTCCACGATTTTCAAATCCTTCGGCACAAAGAGGTTCACCATATCCACCGCCTCGTTCAAGAGCCCCCCACGGTTATTGCGGAGGTCAAGAATGATGCCCCTCGCACCCCTCTCCTTCAGCGAGATGATGCACTTGCGCATCTCCTTCGTACAACCCTCCGTAAATTCAGACAAGAAGATGTAGCCAGCATCATCTACCATGCCATAATAGGGGATGGCAGGTTTCTTGATGCTGCGACGCGTAATCTTAAATTCACGTGGCTTCCCTTCGTTGGGACGCTGCACACGCAACAAGAACGTCGTGCCAGGCTCGCCACGCAGCAATTCGCTCACCTCCGTGTAATTCATGCCCTTCAAGTCCGTGTCGTCAATCCTCAGCAGCACGTCACCCACCTGCAAACCCACCTCGGCAGCAGGCATATCGGGATAGGGCTCCTGAATGATGACCGTCGAGTCCTTTCGCTGACGGATGATGGCACCCACACCCCCATACTTGCCAGTAGTCATCATCTTCAGTTCGCCCATGTCCTCCTCAGGATAATAAGCAGTGAACGGGTCCAACTCCTCCAAAATGGCATCAATGCCAATCCTCACCAGCTTGTCAGCCTCCAGGGAATCCACATAGAAAATGTCCAGCTGGCGGTAAAGAGAGTTAAACACATCAAGGTTCTTCGCAATCGAAAACCCGTGTTCCCCCTGAGCCCATGTTGGCAACATAGCCATCAAGGCAAACAAAGTCAGAAACGTCTTTTTCATCAGAGATTGAAATTTGGATGCAAAGGTACGAAAACTAACAACTAAAAACTAAAAACTATAAGTTAAAGTATGTTGTGGACCACAAAAAAGAATGAGTTACTTAAACTTTTAGTTTTTAGTTTTTAATTTTTAGCTTTTAGTTTATATTTTTTAGTTTTTAGTTTAAAATGCCTACCTTTGCACCATGGAAGAAAAACAGAAACAACGCTTAGTGCGCCGCTATTACCAATACCTCAAACTGGAAAAAGCCAGTTCGGGGAACACCATTGATGCCTATATGCGTGACCTTGACAAGTTCCTGCACTTCATTCAAGAAGAAGGAAAAGACATCCTCTCAGTAGGTCTCGAAGAACTCCACCAGTTCTCTGCCTTGATGAATGATATAGGCATTAGTCCCACCTCGCTCTCACGCATCCTCTCAGGTGTGCGTAGTTTCTATCATTACCTGGTGCTGAGCGGTGTGCTCGAAATCAATCCCACCGAGTTATTAGAGTTTCCCAAGAAGCCCAAGCATCTGCCCGATGTGCTTTCCATGGAAGAAATAGATGCCATCCAGTCCGTCATCGACCTCAGTCAACCCGAAGGGCAGCGCAACAAAGCCATCATTGAAACGCTTTTCAGTTGCGGACTCCGTGTGAGCGAATTGACAACGCTCAAGCTCAGCAACCTCTTTCTTGACGAAGAATTCATCAAGGTAGAGGGAAAAGGCTCCAAGCAACGACTTGTGCCCATTTCAGACAAAGCCATCCGTGAACTCCGTCTCTATTTTCTTGACCGTAACTTGCTTGCCATACCCCCAGAATATCAAGACTATGTGTTTGTGAGTCATCGGCGCAAGAAGCCGCTCACACGCATCATGATATTCCTGATGATAAAAGACCTCGTAGAGAAGGCTGGCATTCAGAAGACCGTCTCTCCCCACACGTTCCGACACTCCTTCGCTACTTCCCTCCTTGAAGGTGGTGCCAGCCTCCGTGCCATCCAAGCCATGCTGGGGCATGAGTCCATTGCCACCACCCAAATCTACACACACATCGACACCTCCCATTTGCGAGAGGAGATACTGATGCATCATCCGCGAAACATAAAGAAAGAACAGGAAGAACTGGAAACCAATTAATTCTCAACTCTTAATTAGTTTTTCACTCATTACTTCGTACGTACACACATATTTTTCACATTAAGTGAAGGCGGAAGAGGATAACTCTTTCCCCTCTTTGTCGTACTGCTTCCGCTTGCCTGTAGGAGGCACTGTTAGGATTATCTTCACAACTGCAGTGCGGTCAAGGCTGCGCTTGATGGCATCGTCAAAAGCATCCATGTGTTGGGGCAGGAATCGCAGACATATGGCTCTCAATGCCTCTATCTTTTCGTCTTTGTCTGTCACCAGCTCAGCCCTGCCAATAGCCATTGCCGATTTATACTGTAGCGTAAAGCTACCATCTTTCGGCCCGACAGTGGGTGTACATCTACTGACAGCCGACAAAGCCACGTTCGGATTGCTGGCTATGCAATCCAGTTTCTCGCCCTCCAAGGCACAATGGAAGTAGAACGTCTTTTCATCAGTACGAGCCAACGACAAGGGCACTCCATAAGGACTGCCATCTGGTCGTGTGAAACTAACGGTGACATACGGCGCCTTATCCAACACCTCCAGTGCGAAGGCTGCATCCATTGCTCTGCTTGCTTTTCTCATTGTATAGGCTCTTCATGATTATTGGGTGATGTCGCGAATCCATTGGAACAGTTCGTCGAGGGCGTAGTCGCCACTGTGCGGACGATTCCACGCCAACAGGTAGTTCACGTCCTTGCCCGTATTCTGCAACTTCAGGGCGAGGTTCAGGGGGATGGGGAACGCGGTGTCTCGGTCTCGTGCGCCGTGGCGGATGTACCAATGGGATGCCACGTCGGTCTCTTTGTCACCGATGAAGTTCATGGGGTTCAGCAGACGTGCATTTAGACGGATGTCATCGGTCAGTACGGACCCTGTCTTTTGGGCTGCATATTCTGTGAAGTTGACACTCGTGCCTGTGGCATCGCCGAACTCTTCGTTCTCGCCTGATGGTTTTTGTCCGCATACCTCCTTCGTGTCAAAGGCGGGTGCAGTCTTTAGGGGTTGGGTGGTAACCACATAGTTCAAGTATTTCTGCATATTGAGGTCGATGATGTATTCCCCCACCTGTCGGCTGCCGCGCATGGGACGCATACCGCCCTGCGGATGTACTCCCCCATTGATTGGTGCCGCAAACATACCCATTGCTGAACTGCTAAAGGTGAAGCCGATACTGTCGGGAATGTCAGCACCTGCGTTCTTGGCTATCTGTGCCGCACGGATAATCTCGCGCTTGATGAAGTCCAGATAGTTGTCGGCGGTGAGCAACGTGCCGTCGGGCTTCTTCAGCCCGAGGCTGTTGATATAAGCAGGAAACTGTGCCTTCAGCTCATTGCTCACGGCGAGCACGTCCTGATTGCCCTTCTGCCGCGAGTCTGTGCCGTTATACAGCCACTCGTAGGCCATGTCAGCATGGTCGAGGTCGGTGATGGGACAGAAGCACACCGAGGCATACACATCGTCCCGATCCTGGGCGGCACCCATCGCCTGCAACAGCGGCTCGTAGGCGGGATTGTTGCCCGTGGCTCCCATCAGCGAAGACATTGCACCGCCCGCACTCGTGCCGTCGGTGATGATACGTTCGGCATCGCCTGGCATCTGCTTGTCGAAATGGCGCAAGTAGCGGATGGCGGCTTTTAGGTCGAGGATGGCCTTCGGTGCACGACCCGTATAGACCGTCTGACCTTTCTTCACGCCCTTGTGCGCCTTGGCATACGTCTTGTCCACCGTAATCGTCGAGTTGCGTCCCCGAGTGCCTGGAATTACCACCACGTAACCTTCCTTCAGTGCCCTGCCTGTAGCATCTCCCACCTGGGGCTGTGCAGCCTGCGAAGCCATATAGCCACCGACGTAGGTCCGCAGGAAAATCGGTGTCTGCTGCGTCACCCCATCGGGCACATAGATGTTCAGATACTGGTAGGTCGAGTCCTCCACGTTTGTCACGTAGAACAGCCGCTCGTAAGCCGTGAATGCCACTTCCGTCCCGTCCACGTAGGTCAGCGAAGACCGCTTGCCCTGGGTGGCATCAAAAAATAAACTCTTGTCTTTCTCCTGTGCTGACATCGTGGCCGCAAGAGCGCAGAGCAGCGATACAATCATGATTCGTCTCATCTTTGTTCTTTTTAATGAAATTGGTACAAAGGTACGAAAATGAAACTGAAAACTAAAAAATTATGAATAAAATAAAAAATAGAAGTTAAAGTTACCTCTGCCTTTCATTGGAAAAACATCCTTTTACATTTAATTTTTAGTTTATTCATGCAGATTTTTGTTCCCAATAGCCCTGATATACTTGGCAGGTCGAACTTAGTGTACAAGGAACCAAGAGTTCGGGGCAGCCATTATTTGCAAAGATGCATCAATTTGTCGAACACCCGTTGTCCGAGAGTCTCAGCTCCATGCGCATCGAAGTGAAGATTGTCGTCCAAAAGCGTAAGGTCTTCGGCTTCGACGACATAGAAGTCAGGGTCATCGTTTGCCAACAGGTATAGAGCTTCCACAATTTTTGGGGAACGTTGCGGCTATTTTTGGCGTAGGTGCCGCAAATGACAGGCAACCGGGCATATTTTTTTTCTCCCGTTACCGCAACCAAGTGCTGGCGTATGTATTTGATGACTTCACGAAGGTTGTGGTAATAAAGTTCGGGATGGGGCATATCGCTCTCGCCTTGATGCCACAACAGAACTTTGATGTCGTAGTCCTTGGGCAGATTCTTGATACAATCGTCTATCTGGCGGGTAAATGCACGTAGTAGCGACTTGTTGCCATTGAGAGTCTCAGTATAGGCACTCCAGAACCAACCATGCGTACTATTGGAGCAAGCAGTGTTGATGGCCGTTCCATCCATTGTTTGTTTGATGACATAGAAAGGACGCTGCCATCGCTGCTCCAGTAGATAATAAACCACGGCATCGAAGCCCCAGCGAGGCCCCAGGTCAGTGCGGCCAACGGTGGGTTGGAACGGTTGAAAATCGCCTGTGGCCGTGCAGAAGTCACCGCTGCCATAGCTCCACTGGCAATACTTATAAGAAATGTAGGCAGGAAGGTCATTGATGGGAACCCTTCCGTCGGCATTCGACTGTCCCGCTGTCAGGATGACAGGAGTGGTCGTCACAGACCCTATGGGAATTTCTGTCAAGATTAATATGCTTAGCCCCAACCATCATTGGGAATACCAACAGAAATAATAGCGTTGTTTGTTTCATCTTAAATACATCTTTAGTAGATTGTTGAAGAGAGGCTGATGGATAACAGGAAAGAGAAGGTGATGATAGTTTTCTTCATATTGCGTGCTTAGTTTGTTCTTTTCAATTTTACAACCTTTTCTATACCCTTAGGATTGCGGAACTTAAACTGGGCTTCCTCGTCTTTACGTTCCATCAGCATGTAAGTACAAATATCCTTTATGGAAATTCCATTTACTTCTATCAGGTAATCGCCTGTACGGATACCTTTCTGATAGGCCGTTGACCCTTTGCGGATGACGGCTTTGAGGACTCCAAGCGTGTCGCCAGCCTCTGACGGGATGAGCGAGACACTGCCAGCCTCACTGTTGCCGACCGTGATGTCATGCCCGTTATGAGGCATGAACACAAACTGCTTTCGGGGAGCGTCAATGATTAATGAGGCGTGTTTCAATACTGCGCTCCCCACTAGCATGGTCGGGTGCGCTGTAGTGATGTATAGGTCGTTGACAGGTAGCTTGTCTATCTTTATCTTTGCGAAGTGGAGAAGTCTGCCCACAAGGGTGTCTGTGGACAGGCCGTACAATCCCACACCCGTATTGATGGTAGTGTCCGTCTGTATCGTCAGGCCGTCAAGCAGTTTTTTCTTCTTGGGAGATTTCTGAAACCAATGGTCTAACAGTTCCTGCGGCAGGTCAAGCCATCGATTCATGGCTCCTGTATCAAATACCGTTTCTATCCATCCGATAGGTGACTCGACATAAACCAATGGACAATATGCCCGCTTCATTCTGTATTTGGCTGTAGGTTGCCCTTTCTCTTCCTCAGCAAAGAACTTCTTCCTGTCGGTCACTATCAGCAGGCTGTCCTTCGTGTCCAACTTGAACGAGAGACCCTTGCCGACCAGATTGAAGCCAATGACACCGTCAAACCTTTTGCATGCAAACCCACTTATCCCATCCTCTACTATCATCGGATAGTTGTCTATCTGGAGATTTCCCATCTTGATGGTTGGGAACTGGTAGATGATTTGATGGCGACTTCTCTTGTTGACATCTCCGAAAATTAGGCTGTCTGCCGTTACCTGTCTCATCCAGACTTCTTTCTGTCCGTGCCATAGTCCGAGTGGTGAGCCGGTATCAAACAGCAGGTTTCTTGTTTGCCCTTCTATCTCCACAGGCACAATGACCGCCCCGTCTATCACCTTTATCTTGATAGTGTCTGCGAAGTCTTTCTTTGAGAAACGGACAGGAGCCGTAGCAGTCTTTATCAGGTCTTGTGCCACAACAGAAGTCGTGGCAACGAGGACGAGCAATGC
>JAFSKR010000075.1 GCA_017448825.1 Bacteroidaceae bacterium | reverse complement strand
GCAAAGAATCTGTGAGGGTTTGTAGTCAAGTCCGTTCTCATTCTTGAGTTTGTTGACGATGGCTTGTTTCAGTTCTGGATAGCCTGGCACGGGGCTGTAACGGCTCCAGTTCTCTTCCACAGCCTTGATGGCAGCGGCCTTGATGTGGTCGGGGGTGTTGAAGTCGGGTTCGCCGACACTCATGTTAATCACGTCCACGCCCTGAGCTTTCAGCTCGGAACTCTTCTGACTCATGGCAAGAGTGGCAGAAGGGGAAAGTCTGTTAAGACGGTCTGATAATTGTTCCATATTTTTGAGTTTTATTTGTTAAAATGCAATGTGTGTCCCATGCGTTCCTTCTTGGTGTGCAGGTAACGCTCGTTGTAGGGGTTGGGTGTGATTTCGATAGGCACGTTCTCGACGATTTCAAGTCCGTAGCCTTCCAAGCCCACACGCTTGACGGGGTTGTTGGTGAGGAGGCGAATCTTGCTGATGCCGATTTCGCGCAGGATTTGTGCACCCACGCCGTAGTCGCGCAAGTCGGGGTCGAAGCCCAGATGGATGTTGGCATCCACGGTGTCAAGTCCCTGCTCCTGCAACTTATAGGCGGCAATCTTGTTCATCAGGCCGATGCCGCGTCCCTCCTGAATCAGGTACACCACAGCACCCTTGCCCTCCTGTTCGATGAGTTGCATCGACTTGTGCAGTTGTTCTCCGCAGTCGCACCGCTGGCTGCCGAAGATGTCGCCTGTCGCACAACTGGAGTGCATGCGTACCAACACGGGTTCGTCGGGTTTCCACTCGCCCTTGATGAGTGCCACGTGTTCAAGGCCGTTGCTCTTCTGACGGAAGGGGATGATGCGGAAGTGGCCGTAAGCCGTTGGCATATCGGCTTCCACCCCTTTTTCCACAAGGCTTTCCTTCCGCAGGCGGTAGGCGATGAGGTCCTTGATTTGGATGAGTTTCAAGCCCAGCTCTTCTGCTTTCTTGATGAGTTCAGGCATGCGCGCCATCGTACCGTCGGGATTGAGAATCTCGATGAGGGCAGCAGCGGGTCGTAAACCTGCCAGACGTGCCAAATCAATGGCAGCTTCTGTGTGACCAGAACGGCGCAGCACTCCGTTGTCTTGTGCGTAGAGCGGATTGATGTGACCTGGACGACCGAAGTCGGTGGGCTTGGCATCGGGATTGGCTAACCACTGGATGGTGGCGGCGCGGTCGTGTGCACTCACACCTGTGGTGCAGCCTTCGAGTTTATCGATGGTCACGGTGAAGGGGGTGCCGAGCATCGAGGTGTTCTCTTCCACCTGATGGGGCAATTCCAGTTCCTTGGCGCGTGAGATGGTGATGGGTGCGCAGAGCACTCCTCGTCCCTCGCGGAGCATGAAGTTCACCTTCTCGGGGGTGATCATCTCGGCCGGTGTGATGAAGTCGCCTTCGTTCTCGCGGTCTTCATCGTCGACGACAATGACGAACTTTCCTTGTCGGAAGTCCTCAATGGCTTCTTCTATTGTGCTGAAGTGAAAAGATTTGTTCATATTGTTTATTTCGTGGATTCGTTAAGTATGTGGGTGATGATGTATTGGTCAATTTTCTCTGAATACTTGATGACGGCTCTGAGGTCTTTGCGCCGGCGCCTGTAGAAGCGGAACGAGCGGGTGTCCATCACGGGATAGCCGTTGAGCCACTTGAGCACCTGGCGGTCTTTGCTGTTGGAGAGCACTTCCACCACATATTCCGTCATCAGCATGATGCCCTCTGCTTTCATGTCCTCACGTTTCGAGAACCAGTAGCGCAGGATGTAAGCCATATATCCGAAGAACGTCGAGCGTGGCAGCGTGCCCAGATATTGACGGCTGGTCGTGATGAGTGTGTCCAGCGTCTGGTGCATGTCTGTGTAGTCGGGGTCGTGGATGATGACCTCTTTGCGGGTGATGTTGCGCTTGGGGCGTATGCCCAGCAGTCGCTTCCAGATGTTCACGTAGGCATCGAAGTTGAAGACTGCGGAGTCGTTGTTCGACTTGACGGTGAAGAACACGCCCAGCGGTGCGAGCACGATGGTGCTGAGCCACATGCCCAACCACACAGGCATTTCTCCTTCACGGCTCACCTTCATGCCGAACGTGTTGATGATGTAGTAAACGATGAAGATGATCACCGCCACCACCACAGGGAAGCCCAAGCCACCCTTGCGGATGATGGCTCCGAGGGGCGCGCCAATGAAGAAGAACATCAGGCAAGCCAGCGACATCGTGATTTTTTGCCAGTATTGTATCCAGTGGCGGCGTATCTGCTTGTCGCCCCATTCTATCACATCGGTTTTGTAACTGACATCCATCTCCTGGAATCCCGCCTTCTGCAGGGCTGCCATCACGATGCGCTGTTTCTGCTGAGGGTCAACATGAGCCATGATGGAGTCGATGTTCACGCTGGCAACGGGCACTGTCTTGCTTCGTTCGGCTCTGCGGGCAAGGGCGGCTTTCTCCTCCTTCTCCAGCGAACGGCGAACGCTGTCTTTCATGTGGGCGATGGCCATCGAGTCGTAGTCGGAGAGCCGTGTCTTGTGGGGAATGTTCAATGCGCTGCGTTGCATGTCGGCTTTGAACACGGTGCTGAGGCTGTCGTAGTAGGTCTCCATCGAGTCGATGTCGTGCACCAGTTTCCCCATGTCTTTTGTCATCGCACTGCCTGCCACTTCTTCCTGGTCGGCCATGTTGAAGTTGGTGTCGAAGTCGATGATGAAGTGCTTCTCCACGAAGGTCTCCCGTCGGTAGGGCACATCGCGCGCCTGCAGGGCATCGCTTTGCAGGTTCTCGAACTGCTCGCCTTGCCACAGATGCAGCAGCAGGTGCATCTTGTCATCTGTCGTCTCCAGATGTCCAGAGTCGGCCAGGATGATGTGCGCCTTGTTCACCCCGTCCTGCATGTTGTAGATGATGACGTTGTACAGCATGCCCGTGTCCTCATTCTTCCGCTCCACATAGAGGTTGATGTTCTCGATGCCGTCGTAGAAGACTCGCTCCGGGATGTCGAGTTCAGGCGACTTCATCTTCATCGAGGCCAGCAGTTGGAGCAGGTTTTGTTGTGCTTCGGGAGCGATTTTGTTCTGGAAATGGAACGAACCCAGCGACAGCAGGGATACGAGGATGATGAGAGGTCGGAGTGTGCGGAACAGCGAGATGCCTGCGGCTTTGATGGCCAGCAGTTCCAGTCGCTCACCGATGTTGCCGAACGAGATGAGCGATGCCAGCAGGATGGCCAGCGGAAGTGCCATCGGCACCAGCGTCTCTGCGGCATAGAAGAAAAACTTGGCGTAGATGTCGAACGTGAGGCCTTTGCCCACCAGGTCGTTGATGTACTTCCACAGGAACTGCATCATAACGACAAAAAGACTGATGCAGAACGTGCCTGCAAACAGTGTGAGGAAATTTTTCAGGATGAAAAGGTCTAGTCGCTTGATGAGTCTCATCTAAATTCGTCGTTCGCTCGTGTGTGCGTACATTATATTTGGGGTGCAAAGTTACGGCAAATTCTTGTTTCAGTCAAAAAAACGCCTGCTTTTTTGCTTTGGGGCTTTGTTTTCAGGGATGTTTTGCCTCGTTTTGTGCTGCCTCCGCATAAGGGGCGAGGATTCATGCGTCAGTCGCGGGGAAGAGACATCGCTTTTTGTGCTTTGTAACACCCTTAAATGTTACACATGTTACACACCCAGTGTTACAAGTGTAACACACGCACTGTTACAAATGTAACACTGTAACTGTTACAAGTGTAACATTTTCGTTGCCAAAAATGTAACATTTCCGCTGTCATGATGGCCATTTTTCCGTTCTCGCATCGCTGCTTCTGCTGTTCCTGGCGAAAAGGAGGTGGAGGATGGATGTTTTTTGTGCTGGCTGGCTGAAAAGTCATTTTTTTTATGTAACTTTGCAGCCAAAATAGCAGAATTATGATTACAGCAGAACAACTGAAGGATTTGAAAGACAGGACGGTGGCACTGCACCGTTACTTGCAGATTGACAGCAAACTGATTGAAGTGGAGGAGGAGGAACTGCGCACACAGGCACCTGGCTTCTGGGACGACCAGAAGGCGGCTGAAGCGCAGATGAAGAAGGTGAAGACGTTGAAGAAGTGGATTGATGGCTACAACGAGGTGAAGGCGGCGACGGACGATACGGAGGTGGCATTCGACTTCTACAAGGAGGAGATGTCGACCGAGGAGGAAGTGGACGACTACTATGCGAAGGCGCTGGCGCTCGTGGAGGACTTGGAACTGAAGAACATGCTGCAAGGCGAGGCGGACAATATGGATGCCGTGCTGAAAATCAATGCAGGTGCTGGCGGCACAGAGGCGCAGGATTGGGCGCAGATGCTCATGCGCATGTATCAGCGCTATGCCGAGCAACACGGATACAAGGTGACCATCAGCAACTTCCAGGACGGTGAAGATGCGGGCATCAAGACCGTGACGATGGAGATTCAAGGCGAGATGGCATACGGCTACCTGAAGGGCGAGAGCGGCGTGCATCGACTGGTGCGTGTCAGCCCCTACAACGCGCAGGGCAAGCGCATGACTTCCTTCGCCAGCGTGTTTGTGACACCGCTGGTGGACGACACCATCAACGTGGAGATTGAACAGGCGCGCATTTCTTGGGACACCTTCCGTTCGAGCGGTGCAGGCGGTCAGAACGTGAACAAGGTGGAGTCGGGTGTGCGACTCAGGTATCAATACAAAGACCCCTACACCGGCGAGGAGGAGGAAATCCTCATTGAGAACACGGAGACCCGCGACCAGCCGAAAAATAAGGAGAACGCGTTGCGACTCTTGCGCTCAATGCTCTACGATAAGGAACTGCAGCACCGCATGGCCGAACAGGCGAAGGTGGAGGCAGGCAAGAAGAAGATAGAGTGGGGCAGCCAGATTCGTTCTTATGTGTTCGACGACCGCCGCGTGAAGGATCACCGCACGAACTTCCAGACGAGTGATGTGGGTGGCGTGATGGACGGCAAACTGGATGGCTTCATCAAGGCTTATCTGATGGAATTTGCGACAGAAGAATAGGAGCCCCCTCCCAGCCTCCCCCATAGGGGAGGAGCCGGCAGGCAGGGTGGCGTTTAATTAGGGCGTTTAATTAGAATTTAGATAGAAGAAAATGGTGGATAACACAAACAAGCCGAATGGTTCGTCCCCCCATGGGGGGATAAGAGGGGGGCTTGAGATAGAACGAAAGTTTCTCGTGAAGGGCGACTGGAAGCCTTTTGCGGACAGCAAGACCCACATTGAGCAAGGGTATTTTGCGACAGAGCCGGGAAGAACTGTGCGGGTGCGCATCCGCGATGACAAGGGCTATCTGACCATCAAAGGCCCTTCGAAAAAGGATGGGCTTGCGCGCTATGAGTTTGAGACGGAGATATCTCTGGAGGATGCCCGCGAGATGATGAGCCTCTGCATGCCTGGACGTGTGAACAAAGACAGGTACCTCGTCAGGAGCGGCAAGCACACGATTGAGGTGGATGAGTTCTTTGGCGACAATGAGGGCCTGGTGGTGGCAGAGATTGAGTTGGAGAGCGAGAATGAGCCCTACGAGAAGCCTGACTTTCTGGGCAAGGAAGTGACGGGCGATTACCATTACTACAATAAGTACATGTTGCGCCGACCTTACAAATTGTGGAAGGACGAAGTGGATTATGAACGGTCGGACGACCCAACAGAACGGTTATGAAATTGAAAGAATATCTGTTCACCACGCTGGTGACGGCCTTCATCGTCACGCTGAGCACCATCCCCATCCCCGAGCATCCGCCATTGGGCGATGTGCCCCTGATGGACAAGTGGGTGCACATGGTCATGTATGGCGGCCTGGTGTTTGTCATGTGGATAGATCATGTGGTGAGAAACAAACGGACGTTCTCGTGGAAGGCTCGCGGTATCATGTTGCTCTATTCGATAGCCCTGGGTGGCGTGATGGAGTTGGTGCAAGCCTACCTGACCACCTGCCGCTCTGGTGAATGGCTTGATTTCGAGGCGGATGCAATCGGCGCGGCCGTTAGCGTCCTGCTGTGCATATATCTTAATAAGTTATGGAACGAGAAAATTTCGGTTCGAAAATAGGAGCCATCCTTGCGGCGGCAGGTTCTGCTGTAGGGCTTGGCAATGTGTGGCGCTTTCCCATCGAAACAGGACAGAACGGTGGTGCTGCGTTCATCATCGTCTATGTGATTTGCATCCTCGTCTTGGGATTGCCCATTATGATCAGCGAGTTCCTCATCGGACGCTACACTCATGCCAACACGGCTGGGGCGTACCGCATCCTCTCAGAAGGCTCGCCCTGGAAATGGGTGGGGCGACTGGGTGTCTTCACGGGTTGGTTCATCCTGTGCTACTACAGCGTGGTGGGTGCATGGACAATGCATTACACCCTTCTCTCGGCCATCAACGCTTTCTATGATGCGCCTGCATCGCAGTACGAGAACATCTTCAACTCCTTTGTGGCTAACCCTTGGATGCCTACGCTCTGGCTCTTCTTCTTTATCGCTATCATTCACTTTGTCATCACTCGTGGCGTGAAATCGGGCATAGAGAAATCGGCCAAAGTGATGATGCCCACCTTGTTTGTCATTACGGCGGTGCTGACGGTTTGTTCCATTTGCCTGCCTGGTGCGTCGAAGGGTGTGGAGTTTCTGCTGAAACCCGACTGGAGCAAAGTGGACAGCACGGTCATTCTGCAGGCGATGGGACAGGCGTTCTTCTCGTTGAGTCTCGGCATGGGGTGCCTTTGTACCTACGCCAGTTATTTCGACAAGAAGACCCCTCTGGCGAAATCGGCAGTGAATGTGAGCATCATCGACACCGTCATCGCCATCATGGCAGGATTCATCATCTTCCCATCGGTGTTCAACATCGGCATGAACCCCAACGAGGTGGGTGTGGGTGCCAGCCTTACGTTCATTTCTCTGCCCAACGTGTTTCAACAGGCGTTTGGCGACGGCACCTTGCTGGCAGTTGTGTTCTCCACGTTGTTCTATTTCCTGCTCTTCGTGGCAGCACTCACCAGCGCCATTTCCTTGCATGAGGTGGCGACAGCCTATGTGACTGAGGAGTTCAAAATGTCGCGCAAGAAAGGAGCATCTTTGGTGACGCTGACCATCTTGGTGTTGGGCACACTTTGTTCCCTCTCTTTCGGTCCTTTGAGCGGCATTCAGTTGTTCGACCGCAACATTTTCTCTCTGTTTGATGACTTTTCAGGTATGGTGCTGCTGCCTCTGGGTGGTATGCTCATCAGTATCTTTGCTGGATGGGTGCTTGACCGACAACTCTATCGCGACGAAATCAGTAACGGCGGCGACCTGAAGACTCCTTACTTCAAACTGCTCATCTTCTCCCTCCGTTACATCGCTCCACTTGCCATCGGACTTGTATTCCTCGACCAGTTGGGAGTGTTCAACTTTATGAAATAAACAGGCTTTTATAAGAACTAAAACAGGCGGGGCGGAGAGTTGCAACTCTCCGCCC
>JAFSKR010000074.1 GCA_017448825.1 Bacteroidaceae bacterium | reverse complement strand
TTGGAACTACCTACACCTTTTTTATGTGCCATGTTGAAATACTGTCTTGATTAGTTGTGAAAAAATGAATTTGATTTTTCTCGTTGTGATTAAGCAACGATGGACTTGATGAGAACCTGGGTGAACTGCTCACGATGGCCTCTCAACTTGCGATAGCCCTTGCGACGACGCTTGTGGAACACAAGCACCTTGTCACCTTTCAAGAGTGGTTCCACCACTTCGAGGACAACCTTGGCGCCCTCCACGGTGGGGGTTCCCACAGTTACTACACCGTCGTTGTCAACCAACAACACTTTCTCAATTTCAACAGTTGCACCGGCTTCCACCTCCTTGATGTGGTGAACATAAAGTTTTCTGCCTTCTTCAACCTTGAACTGCTGACCCTGAATTTCTGCAATTACGTACATTTTGTTTTTTAATTGTTTTAGGGTTCCATCGGGAGGCGGAGCACGATTGGATGGAGTTTCTTTGTCTGAGTATGTTGCCTCTGAACGAACTCTGTGCCCACTTTTCCGAGCCTTTCCGACATAAATCGGCTGCAAAGATACGACATTTTTCCCAATCGTACAAATAATTTTGTCGGATTTTTTGACTTCTCATCAAAAAACAGTTGTGGGTTGCCGCCAAACTCCGCGAACGGATGCGGCTAAGGCTGATGAGGTTGCAAGGCTAAGGCAGCTTTGCTGATGCGGCTGAGGTTGCTTTGCCTACACAGCAAAAGGAAATTTGCTTAAAGGGCTAAGGGTAATTTGCTTAAAGGGCTAAGGGTAATTTACTTGAAGGGTGAAGGGTTGATGAGGCTGCGACTTGAATGAGGATGGGGGCAACTGGAAGCGTGTTGCGGCTTTCGGAGGCGAACTAACAGATTTCTTTGGAAAGAACGTTTTCCCTTACATTTTTTCGGTTCTTGTGCGTCTGTTTTGTTCATTTTGATAGCTATTTATGGTATTTTAATAACTATTTTATGATTATTTTCAATTATTTTTGAAAAAAAGTTAGTAAAAGTTATGGTTATTCTAACAAAATGTTATAACTTTGCACCCGAAAACAAACAGAAAGAGTCAAGAGACATTGTTTAACAGACGTATGACGACCCCGATACACTTCACTAAAATGCACGGTTGCGGTAATAATTATATATATGTATATTTGCCGGACAATCCGATTCCCGACCTTCGCATGGCAGCGGTGGAGTGGAGCCGTCCGCACTTCGGGGTGGGTAGCGATGGGCTCATCACGATAGAGCCATCGGACAAGGCGGATTTTCGGATGCGGATTTTCAACAATGACGGCTCGGAAGCTATGATGTGCGGAAATGGTGTGCGCTGTTGTGGCAAGTTCGTTCGCGACCACCACCTGACGGAGAAGAAAACCGTTACGTTCGAAACTCTTTCGGGCATCAAGACGCTGGAACTTTTCGAGGATGAACACGGGGTGGTGACCTCGGCGCGGGTGGATATGGGAGAACCTGTCTTGAATGACAAGAAGCAATGTGCCACTCCCGATGGAAGTCTCCGCCTGGGCGATGTGAACGGCATGAAGGGGACTTTCGTCTCGATGGGCAATCCGCACGATGTCATCTTTGTGGATGACATCACGAAGCTTGATTTGGAGAAAATAGGCGCTACGTTTGAAAACCATCCGCTTTTCCCAGAGCGCGTGAACACCGAGTTCGCGCAGATTCTGCCCGACGGAACCATCCGCATGAGGGTGTGGGAACGAGGCTCGGGCATCACGATGGCTTGCGGCACAGGAGCTTGTGCCACATCGGTAGCCGCGACATTGACACAGCACACAGGACGCACAAACACAATAGTGATGGATGGTGGATGGCTCACGATAGAGTGGGGAAGTGATAACCACATCTACATGACAGGTCCCGCCGTTACGGTATTTGAAGGGAGCATCAACCTTCCGACAACACATTAAACACAAATAAACATGGCAAAGCTAAACGAAAATTTTCTCAAACTGGCCCCAAGCTACCTCTTCAGCGACATTGCCAAGAAGGTGGCGGCATACAAGGAGGCACATCCCGACAAGCGGATCATCCGCTTGGGAATTGGCGATGTGACTCAGCCGCTGGCTCCTGCAGTCATTGAGGCGATGCACAAGGCTGTGGACGAGATGGCTTCTGCGGACACCTTCCGAGGTTATGGCCCAGAACAAGGCTACGATTTCTTGCGGAAGGCGATTCTGGAGAATGACTTCTTGGTACGAGGCATCCCGCTCGACATGGACGAGATTTTCATCAATGACGGTGCCAAAAGCGACACGGGAAACATTGGCGACATCTTGGCCCGAGACAACGTGATTGGTGTGACCGACCCGATATACCCCGTCTATATCGACTCGAACGTGATGGCGGGACGTGCAGGCGACCATGCTGACGGGCTTTGGACAGACATCGTCTATATGCCCTGCAATGGCGACAATGATTTCACCCCCTCCCTGCCGGAGAAAAAAGTGGATGTGGTGTATCTCTGCTATCCCAACAACCCGACAGGCACCGTCATCACGCGTCAGCAGTTGAAGGCATGGGTTGATTATGCCCTCCAGAACGATGTGCTCATCATGTACGATGCCGCCTACGAGGCCTACATCCAAGACGAAGGCATTCCCCATTCCATTTACGAAATCGAGGGTGCCAAGCAGGTGGCGATAGAGTTCCATTCGTTCTCGAAGACTGCGGGTTTCACGGGGACAAGATGCGGCTATACCGTTGTGCCGAAGAGTGTTAAGGCTCGTACCTCCGATGGAGAACGCGTCTCCCTCAACCAGATATGGTTGCGCCGACAATGCACCAAGTTCAATGGAACCAGTTACATCACCCAGCGCGGTGCAGAGGCAGCCTATACCCCCGAAGGCAAAGCGCAGGTGAAAGCCACCATCGCTTACTATATGGAGAACGCTCGCATCATGCGTGAGGCTTTTGCCGGGATGGGCATCAAGACCTATGGTGGTGAGAATGCTCCCTACATTTGGGTGCAAACCCCTCATGGCATGACCAGCTGGGAGTTCTTTGACGCCCTCCTCCAAGAGGCCAACGTCGTGGGAACGCCAGGTGTCGGCTTTGGCCCTGCTGGCGAAGGCTATTTCCGCTTCACCGCGTTCGGGCAGAAAGAAGACTGCCTCGAGGCGATGGAAAGGGTGAAGAGATGGCTTCAGGGCTAATCCCTCTCATGCCCCTCATCCTCATGAAGAAAAATAATAAAAAAATCATAAAACTCAGTTTTTAAGTTCTTACGTCTTTTATGGTTAGCCATTTCCGTATTGAGCGAAACCAAAAAAGGACAAAAGGAATCAAAAACTAAAAACAAAAAAAATATGGCTGCAAGACTTAGATTTAAGGTTGTAGATGAAGCGTTTAAGCGCGCTCCTGTCACGGTGGAACTTCCCAAGGAACGTCCAAGTGAGTATTTCGGTAAGTATGTCTTCAACAAACAGAAGATGTACAAGTATCTCCCTGCCAAGGTTTATGCCAAGATGTGTGACGTCATTGACAATGGCGCCCCGTTTGACCGCACCATTGCCGACGCCGTGGCTCAAGGCATCAAGACATGGGCTATCGAGAATGGCGTCACCCACTACACTCATTGGTTCCAGCCCCTTACAGAAGGCACGGCTCAGAAGCATGACGGTTTTGTGGAGCACGACTGGAAAGGCGGTATGGTGGAAGAATTTGAGGGGAAATTGCTTGTTCAGCAGGAACCCGATGCTTCATCCTTCCCGTCAGGAGGCCTGCGTTCCACCTTTGAGGCACGCGGCTACTCCGCATGGGACCCCACATCGCCTGTCTTCATCATTGGCGACACATTGATGATTCCCACCGTCTTCATCTCCTACACAGGTGAAGCCCTCGACTATAAAGTGCCACTCAAGAAGGCGCTCCATGCCGTCGATAAGGCTGCCACGGCCGTTGCCCAATACTTCAACCCCGACGTGAAGAAAGTGGTGTCCAACCTCGGGTGGGAGCAAGAGTACTTCCTCGTGGATGAATCCCTCTACGCAGCCCGTCCCGACCTGGTGATGACGGGGCGCACCCTAATGGGGCACGACTCAGCCAAGAACCAGCAGATGGACGACCACTACTTCGGCTCCATCCCGGCACGTGTGGAAGAGTTCATGAAGGATATAGAGATTCAGGCACTCGAACTTGGCATCCCCTGCAAGACTCGCCACAACGAGGTGGCACCCAACCAGTTCGAGCTGGCACCCATCTTCGAGGAGACCAACCTTGCAGTTGACCACAACATGTTGATGATGAGCATCATGAAGCGTGTGGCTCGCAAGCACGGATTCCGCTGTCTCTTGCATGAGAAGCCATTCAAGGGCATCAACGGCTCGGGCAAGCACAACAACTGGTCGCTTTCCACCGACACAGGCATCCTGCTTCATGCACCAGGCAAGACCCCGATGGACAACCTCCGTTTCGTCGTCTTCACGGTTGAGACCCTCAAGGCTGTCTATGACCACAACGGACTCCTGAAAGCCTCCATCATGAGTGCTACCAACGCACATCGTCTGGGCGCCAACGAGGCTCCTCCAGCCATCATCTCTTCCTTCCTCGGAAAGACTGTGACCGACCTCCTGGAGCACGTGGAGAAAGCCGACGAAGATGCACTCTCCGTGGCAGGCAAGACCGCCTTCAAGCTCGATTTGCCATCCATTCCGGAACTGCTCATCGACAACACCGACCGCAACCGCACCTCTCCGTTTGCCTTCACTGGCAACCGCTTCGAGTTCCGTGCCGTGGGTTCCGAGGCCAACTGCGCCTCTGCGATGCTCACCCTCAACTCGGCGGTGGCAGAAGCCCTCATCGACTTCAAGGCACGTGTCGATGCCCTCATCGCCAAGGGCGACGCCAAGGAATCTGCCATCTTGAAAGTGGTGCGTGAGGATATCAAGTACATCAAGCCCATCATCTTCAACGGCAACGGCTACAGCGACGAGTGGAAAGCCGAAGCAGCCAAGCGCGGGCTCGACTGCGAGACATCGGCACCTATCATCTTCGACAACTACCTCAAAGATAGTTCCGTCAAGATGTTCGAGAAGACCCATGTAATGGAAAAAGCCGAACTCGAAGCCCGCAACGAAATCAAGTGGGAGACCTACACCAAGAAGATTCAGATAGAGTCACGCATCTTCGGCGACCTCTGCCTCAACCACATCATCCCCGTGGTCACCAAGTACCAATCCATGCTCATCGACAACGTGCACAAGGTGCAAGGCATCTTCGCCGCCGAGAAGGCACATAAGATATCGAAGGAAAATCTCTACATCATCGAGAAGATTTCCGACCACGAAAGCTTCATCATCGAGAATGTGGAGAAGATGGTCGAAGCCCGCAAGGTGGCAAACAAGATAGAGTCGGAGCGTGAAAAGGCCATTGCCTACCACGACACCGTGGCGCCCCTGCTCGAAGAAATCCGCTACCACGTCGATAAGCTCGAGACCATCGTTGACGACGAGGCATGGCCACTGCCCAAATACCGTGAACTCCTCTTCATCCGATAAGGCAAGAAAAATCTATTTCTTTTGTTGGTTGTTTCAATTTTGACGGAGGGACGCTGCGAAGTGTCCCTCTGCTTTTTTCATCAGCTTGGCGTATGGCTCGCCCATCAGCAGGTGGCCGCCGCTGTGCACGATTTCTACTTGGATGTCCTTCTGGAAGAGCATGACGATGTCTGAGCCGCCAAAGAGGAAGTAGCCCATCTCGTCGCCACGGCTCAGCTGCTGTCCCACATGGAGTGACTCTATCCAGTTGCACGAACAGATTTGCGACATGCCGATGGGCATCATGGCCACCACTCCGTAATCCTCGGTCTCGATGATGGCACACGAGCGCGTTTCTACCATCTGGAACCCGATGTTATTGTGATAATAGTAGAGTTTCTCGTCGTCATCCCACAGGGTGTAGCCGCCACCTGCTGCCACGCCTGGGATGTGGCGCAGTTCGCGCAGGGTGCCGCTCACGGGCGAGTGGTAACGGTGGTAGTCGTTCACGTCGAGGAAGGTGTGTGTCAGCGTTCCTCCGGCAAAGGCCTCCTTATATTGCGAGTCCTCGCCGATGAGCTGTGCGATGTCAGAAATCTTCGCCGTCTTAATCTGTAGGTCGGCAGGGTATTCCAGCTGATTGTCGTCACCAATGTGCCAAGTGGATGTCACATCGTTCTCGTAAGGAGATTTCGGCCACGAGTCGCCAGGTGCCACCACCTCTACATCAGACACGGGACGCATATCGGGCGATGCCAGCCGTCGTGAGAAGAAGTCGTTGAACGTCCGCCACTGGTTTCCCTCACCATACCATCTATTCTGGAGTCCCCAGTCGGGGTCGTTGGCCACCATGTTATAATAGGTGTCGTTCCAGCTGTCCTCTGTGGACAGCCAACTGCCCCATGAGTTGGCGTAGGTGGTGAGCCACGAGGCAAACGGCTCCACGAACTCCACCGTGGGGTAGTAGTAGCCGCGTCCCTCCAGTTCTTCCAATGGCTGGTCAACGAGAAACCAGAAGTAGCCCACGCCTTGATCAGTGCGTCCGTAGAGTGACTGCCCGTAGTCGCTGGGAGCCTGGTGAATCATTACATCCCACGGCAACTGACGTATGTTCCAATCCACGAAATCGTAAAACTCCGTGAGCGACTGTGCGGGGTTGTACCTGCGGTCAGGATTAATCGCAGCCGCTTGGGCTATCGACTTCTCCAATAGTCTCTTCACCTCTGCATTGCCGTCGAGCAGGCGCATCAGTTCACTCACAGCTTCCGTATGCTGTTGTTCCGACTCAGCGGGCGTATTGTCGTTTGTACAAGAGGTGATTGCTGCCAACAGGCAGAATACGGAAAAAATAGCATGGAGTTCCTTCATAAAGACATTATTATTTCAAAATCTTTTTTATAAGTCTTTTACTGTACCTGCCATTATTTCATCGCCGTTGCCAACTACCACTATGGGGCTGTCCGCAACAGCAAGATGGGCTGCTTATTGTTTACTGTAATTCTACGGCTGGCCACCCATAATCTTGGTAGAACTTTACGTTCAGTTCATGCCTGCGTATATAGTCACGGAGTTGACTTTTGCGCACTTCCTCGCGTATGCGCTCGTGATTGTGGATGGCTTCATAAACGTCAAAATGGCTGCCGAAGAGTTTACGGCTGCTGGCCTCGTTTCCTGCACCATCAACGGTCTGTTCAAACGATGTCACCCTGTAGCGGCTTCCCTCTTGAGCCAACGTCATTTTGCCAGGGTGATTGCCTCCTGAAACACATTTCAGCGTGTCGCCCGTCTGCCGATACCAGAATACCCAGAAGTCACCCATAAAGATTTCATCTTCTTCGTGCACCATCATCAGCGTGGGTACGCAGATATCGCCCTTCGCATACTGTTCGCCAATCTCCTTCACCAGGTAGTCGCTGATGGCCAGCCTTATGGCTTGTTCCTTGCGGTTAAGGGAAATGTGGCGCAGGCAGTCCTCCTTGTGGCCATCAAAGTCTGACATCAGCCAGACACCATCCACTTTCTCCATTGCGAGCTGATGTTCCTCTACGTCTGTTGACTTATCAAACGAGCCATCCTCCCATTTCTGTCTTACCAGAATGGTGGCGGTGGCATGGGTCTTGTCGGTGAGTCCTACGCTCTTCACCTCGTAGTCGGCTATCGTGCCGCCATTGCCTGTCACGAAGTAATACAACCATTCATGATCCATGCCCTCAAACTCTGGCAATAGGTTGAACATCGTGTCGAGCGCGGCATAGAAATCGGCCGTCATATAGTTCTTTGCCTGTTCCAGCAGCTGATGGTCGGGTATGTACGCGCACAGGACTTCTGCCCTTTCACGCAATTTTTCTTCAGTATCTGCACAGGCAGCCAAAAGCAGTACGGCGAGGATAAGTATCTGTAGATGTTTCATCATTTTAACGTGGGTTCGGTGAAATCAAAGCATATCGCTGAGGTTTACCGAGGACAAAGGTACGGAAATATTCTGTATGGCGGATGGTTTTTGCCGATTTTTTGATGTGATGATGGAAAATTAGCAGATCAGCACTCAGCTTTCGCAAGCTCCGTTTCGTCGTTTTTTTATGGTCGCTTCGCGGAACGATTGTTTGGTTTTACAGTTTGAAATCCTCATTTTCACATGGGAAAGGATAACTTAACCGCACAACCGTAAGAACCGAACGAAACTTGCAAAAGTCCGAAGTGAATTTGTTAATTTCGTCGGATTGTGGGGAAATTCTGTAGGGGTGTAAGGAAAATTAAAAACTTAAAAAACTCCCCTCTCTTGAGGGCATTTTCCCGTGAAAAAGGATTTTTTTGTGCCTGAAATGATAATAAAACTTAATAGATGGGGTTGGTTTGGAAAAAAACTCCTATCTTTGTCAAAATCTATCGTTTTAGGACTGAAAATTGACTTTTAGAATATGTGTTTTAGAAATATGTGTACAGTAAGATATGCAATTGTTGGGGCGATGGTGCTGATGGGCACGTCGTCGGTGTTTGCCCAGAAGGTGATGATTGGCAACTATGTGTTCCCTAAGGATAAGTCGACATACTATGGTGAGCTGGAGGGCGGCAAGCCGAACGGGAAGGGGAAGACCATTTTCAAGACGGGCGACACCTACGAGGGTGAATATGTGAAGGGCAAGCGCCAGGGCTATGGTGTCTACACCTTCACGGACGGCGAGAAGTATGAGGGCAACTGGCATCAGGATCATCAGCATGGCAAGGGCATCTATTACTTTGCCAACAACAACAAGTATGACGGCCTGTGGTACATCGACTACCAGCAGGGCATCGGTACAATGTATTATTATAATGGTGACAAGTACACGGGCGACTGGTTTGAGGACAAGCGCGAGGGAAAGGGTCGCTACACGTGGGCGAACGGCATCTATTATGATGGTGGCTGGAAGGCGGACAAGAAGTCGGGCAAGGGCCTATTTGATTGGCGCGACGGCTCTAGCTACGAGGGTGACATGGATAACGACATGCGCAACGGGCAGGGGAAGTACACGTATGCGAACGGCGACTTCTATACGGGCGGCTGGAAGGACGACCTGATGCACGGCAAGGGCATCTACAAGTTTCGTAACGGCGACGTGTATGAGGGCGACTACCAGAACGGCGAGCGTACGGGACAGGGCATTTTCACCTACACCGACAGGCGCAAGTATGTGGGCCAGTTCAAGAATGGGCTGATGGACGGTTTCGGCACCTACACGTGGCCTGACGGCTCGAAGTATGAGGGCTATTGGATTGAGGACAAGGAGCATGGGCGTGGGAAGTTCACGGGGGCGAACGGCGACGTGTATGATGGAGAGTGGGCTGGTGGCGAGATGAACGGTGAGGGCGTGCTGCGCTTGTCGGACGGCACTAAGTTCAAGGGGCATTTCAAGGACGGCATGAGGAACGGCAAGGGCGTTGAGGAGGCGGCCGACGGTACGCGCTTCGAGGGCTCCTACTTCAACGACCAGAAGGACGGCTCCTTCGTGGAAAAAGACCGTAACGGTAAGGTGATACGCAAGGGCATCTACAACCGCGGAAAGCTGATGGGACAATGAGGACTGGCCACATATTGGAGGAGGTGAAGCGGCTGGCCGTGGAGGCAGGCGCATTCATTGCCGAGCAGCGCCGGAGCTTCGACCTGAGCAAGGTAGAGTCGAAGCACAGCCACGACTATGTGAGCTATGTGGACAAGGAGTGCGAGCGGCTGATTGTCTCCCGACTGAAGGAATTGCTGCCCGAGGCAGGGTTCATCACGGAGGAGAAGACCGTGGAGCAGGAAGATGGGGCAGAGGAATACTTCTGGGTGGTTGACCCGCTGGACGGCACGACGAACTTCATTCACGGCCTGGCGCCCTATTGCGTGTGCATCGCCCTGAGAAACAGGGAGGAACTGCTGCTGGGCGTGGTGTATGAGGTGGCGCGTCAGGAGTTGTATAGCGCGTCGAAGGGTCAGGGTGCCTTCCTGAACGACAAGCCCATTCAGGTGTCGGCCATCGACGATGTGGATCAGGCGCTGGTGATGGTTGGCTACCCATACAATGCGGAGGATTGGCGGCCGTTCTGCTTGGACATAACGGGTCGGCTCTACGGCCATTGCGCCAGCATCAGGAGCATGGGGAGCGCGGAGGCGGAACTATGCTATGTGGCGGCGGGGAAGATAGACATCTACTTCGAGTCGTTCATCCAGCCTTGGGATGTGGCGGCGGGTGCCATCATCGTGAAGGAGGCAGGCGGCAGGGTGACTGATTATGACGGGACAGACGAACGGTGGGAGAGTGGCCGTCAGGTGCTTGCCACCAACGGGCGGCTGCACGAGGCGGTGCTGAAGGAGATGAGGAAGGCGGGACCATGAATGGATATTGAGACTAATTAAATGGATTATCAACCTTAAATAAATTAGGAGTTATGATTTTGGACACGCTTGAAAACATTGGCATGTATGCCTCGCTTAACCCCTTGTTCCCCAAGGTGGTGGAGTACATCCAGAACACGAACCTTGCCACACAAGAGCCAGGCAGGGTGAACATCGACGGCAACAAGCTCTTTGTCAATCACAACATCACGAAAGGCAAGACGGTGGACGAGACAAGAATCGAGACACACGACTCGATGATTGACATCCAAATCCCCCTCTCGTGCCCCGAGGTGATGGGCTATACGCCTCGCGAAAACCTGCCCGAGGCAGAGTATGACGCCAAGAAAGACATCACCTTCTACCCCGGACACCCCGAACAGTACATTACTGTGCACCCTGGCGAGTTCGTCATCTTCTTCCCGCAGGACGGCCATGCTCCCTGCATCTCGCCTGTTCCCGAATACAAGAAAGTCATCTTCAAAGTAAAAGCATTTTAAGCTATGGCAACAAAGAAAGAAACCAAGGCCGCTCCTGCTAGGAAGGCGGCTCCCCAAGTGAAGCATATCGGCATTGTGCAGAATGACCCTTGGCTCGAACCTTTCGAGGGAGCCATCCGTGGGCGTCACGACCATGCGGTGTGGAAACTCAACGAACTGACCAATGGCGGCAAGCAGACCCTCTCCGACTTCGCCAGCGGCTACCTCTATTTCGGCTTACACAAGACATCGAGGGGGTGGGTGCTCCGCGAATGGGCACCTAACGCCACTGACATCTATCTGGTGGGCGACTTCAACGGGTGGCAGGAGCAGGATGAGTACAAGATGACCCGCATTGACAACGGCAACTGGGAAATCAAGCTCAAAGCCAGCCAAATGCACCACGGCGACCTCTACAAGCTGAAAGTCAAGTGGAATGGCGGCGAGGGCGAACGAATCCCATCCTACGCCCGCCGTGTCGTTCAGGACGACAACACCAAGATCTTCTCCGCCCAGGTGTGGGCACCGGCACAGACTTACGAGTTCAAGAAGAAGAACTTCAAGCCCGACACCAATCCGCTGCTCATCTACGAGTGCCACATTGGTATGGGACAGGATGCAGAGAAGGTAGGCACCTACATCGAGTTTAAGGACAACATCCTGCCGCGCATCAAGAAGGACGGCTACAATGCCATTCAGGTGATGGCCATCGCGGAGCACCCTTACTATGGCTCCTTTGGCTACCATGTGAGCAACTTCTTCGCCCCCTCCAGCCGTTTCGGCACCCCCGAGGAACTGAAGGAACTCATCGACAAAGCGCATGAGATGGGTATTGCCGTCATCATGGACATTGTTCATTCCCATGCCGTGAAGAACGAAATCGAGGGCCTTGGCAACTTCGCAGGCGATGGTTGCCAGTACTTCATGCAGGGCGGTCGCCGTGAGCATCCGGCATGGGACTCCCTCTGCTTTGATTACGGCAAGAACGAGGTCATCCATTACCTGCTCTCCAACTGCAAGTACTGGCTCGAAGAGTTCAAGTTCGATGGTTTCCGTTTCGACGGCGTGACCTCCATGTTGTACTACAGCCACGGCCTTGGCGAGGCATTCGGTGGCTATGGCGACTACTACAACGGGCATGAGGACGACGAGGCCATTGCCTACCTCACTCTTGCCAACCTGCTCATCCACGAGGTGAATCCGAAGGCCATCACCATTGCCGAGGAAGTGTCGGGAATGCCAGGTTTGGCGGCTCCTTTCAAGGATGGCGGCTACGGCTTCGACTATCGCATGGCGATGAACATTCCCGACTACTGGATAAAGACGATTAAGGAACTGAAGGACGAGGATTGGAAACCCTCCAGCATGTTCTGGGAGACCACCAATCGCCGACAAGACGAGAAGACCATCTCCTACGCCGAGAGCCACGACCAGGCGCTAGTGGGCGACAAGACTATCATCTTCCGTCTCATTGATGCCGATATGTATTGGCACTTCAAGAAGGGAGATGAGAACTTCATGGTGAACCGCGGCATCGCCCTCCACAAGATGATTCGCCTCCTCACCGCTTCCACCATCAATGGCGGCTACCTCAACTTCATGGGCAACGAGTTCGGTCATCCCGAGTGGATAGACTTCCCACGCGAAGGCAACGGATGGGGCTACAAGTATGCACGCCGTCAATGGAGCCTTGTGGACAATAAAGAATTGTGCTATCACTACTTAGGCGACTTTGACGAAGCTATGCTCAAGGTCATCAAGACCGTGAAGAACTTCCAGAAGACCCCCGTGGTGGAGGTGTGGCACAACGATGGCGACCAGATTCTCGCCTTCTCGCGTGGCGACCTGCTGTTTGTGTTCAACTTCTCCCCCAGCAGGTCATACACTGATTATGGCTTCATCGTGCCACAGGGCAGCTACGACGTGGTGCTCAACACCGACAACAAGCTCTACGGTGGCAATGACCTTGCGGATGACTCGGTGCGTCACTTCACCAACTACGACCCCATCTACGAGAAAGATGGCAAGGGGTGGCTGAAGCTCTACATCCCCGCCCGTTCAGCTGTCGTGCTCCGCAAGAATGCAGAATAAATTTTCATTTATCATTTATCATTTAGCGAAGCGACAATCTACTCGTGAACAGAAATCATCCATATCGCCAGAAGACTGCAGGAATCATCCGATACTCCTGTGGTCTTCTGTTTATGCTATTCTCTTTCTGTTACCTCTTCTTCCTGAAGGGGGAAATCCTTGCGGAGGCGCAATATGTCTATTCCCACGGCACCACCTCCTACCACCTCTTCATGGGAGCCGTCATCATCACGGTGATGCTCCAAATCATCCAATGGATCGTGGGGATGCTGTCGAAGTTGCCCCCTCGATGGCATGCCTTATCCTACCTCCCCTCCATCCTCCTTCTTGCCATCCTGACCGATGTCAACAAGGATGCCATCATCCAGTTCACTTTCGGAGAGTGGGTGTGGATGGCTCCACTCATCTTGGCGGCATACGTCGTCGCTGTCATCATCATTCGGAGGGTTGATGCGGAAAGCTTCTTCTATGAAGACATCCGCACTGTTCTCTATCCCAACTACATCATTCTTTTCGTCCTGATTCTGGTGGCAGGCAGCATTCCCCAGACGACAGATGTCTATCACTACGAACTGAAGGCCGAACGGCTCATCCTGGAGGGCGACTATGAGGCTGCGGCGAGGGTGGGAGAGCGGTCGCTTCGTTCCAGCGCGAGGCTCACCCAGTTGCGTATGTATGCCCTCTCTCGGCAGGGGTTGCTGGCAGAACGTCTTTTCGAATACCCCCAACATTATGCGTCCCAAGGGCTGCTGGATGTCACCGACACGTTGTCATTCTACCGATTCAATGCCCAAGACATTTGTCTCCACCTTGGTGCTTTCTGTGGCAAGTCCATTCATTCCACTGAACGTTACTACCAACTGATGCTTGCCGACTCCATCTGGAACCAGCATCTGGTTGATTACTATTTGTGCAGCCTGCTACTTGACAGGCGCCTCAAGGCCTTTCGGCAGCAGTTGCCGCTTTACTACAACCTTGCCGACAGCATCCCCCATGCCTACGACCGTCTGCCCAAAGCTTATCGTGAGGCACTTCTGCTGGTGGGTGACCCTGCTTCGGCATTGGCGGGCAAAGTCGTCATCGGAGCGGACACGTTGGTCACCTTTGCCGATGCCGACATGGTGGCCCAGTTCCGCGATTACAATGAACTGAAGGCTGAATACAAAGACCAGCGTGTGCGCATCAACAAAACTCACCGCGAGTTTGGCAAGACCTATTGGTGGTACTACGACTTCTGCCATCTTGCCACAGGAGAGTTGAAATAGGCCATGCAGCATCGAGCACGAATTCTATCCATCATCCAACTTGCCTATCCCATCGTCATCGCGCAGATAGGTAGCATCATGCAGGGATGGGCAGACACCATCATGGTGGGGCAGTACGGCACGCCCGAACTGTCCGCCGCAGGATTTGTCAACAACGTCTTCAACCTCTGCATCTACTTCTTGCTCGGAATCTCATACGCCACCACACCCATTGTAGGCAACTACTACAGCCAAGGGAGGTATGCCCGTGTGCTGCGCACCTTGCGCGACAGCAACTGGGTCAATCTCTTGGCAAGCCTTGTCGTTGTGCTGCTGCTCTCCATCCTCTATCTCAACATCCATCGCCTCGGGCAACCCGTCGAACTGCTGCCCCTTATGCGGCCTTACTTCCTCGCCTTGCTCGCCTCGCTGCCTTTCATGTCGCTGTTCAACTCCATGAAGCAGTTTTCTGATGCGTTGGGCGACACAAAGACCCCCATGTGGACGATGATTGGCAGCAACATCCTCAACCTCATTCTCAACTACCTCCTCATCTTTACCTTTGACCTCGGCCTCTTTGGGGCAGGTCTTGCCACCCTCATCGCCCGAGCCTTGATGCCCTTGGCGCAATGCATCGCCCTCCGACGCGGACACCTCCTCCGTTCCCCAAACTTTCAGCAAGCAGAGCAGGCACACAGCCAGTTCACTTGTAGCCGTCAGGGTATGCTCGCGTTGCTCAAACTCGGCATCCCCATCTCTACGCAACTTTGTCTCGAGGCCAGTTCCTTCAATGTGGTCGCCATCTTCATGGGGTGGATAGGAGCTGCCGCCCTCGCTGCCCACCAGATTATGAGCACCGTGAGCACTCTCGCCTTCATGGTTTACTATGGCATCGGAGCCGCTGCAGCCATCCGCATCGCCTACTTCCGTGGGCAGGAAGAATGGGACGAAGTGCGCAAGACAGCCAGCACAGCCCTTGGTATGTCCTTCGTGTCAGGTATGGCGCTCGTCGCCATCATTTGTCTGGCAAGCCCCCACATCGCCCCCGTATTCACCTCCAGCCATGAGGTCATCCTGCTCTTCCTCTCGTTTCTGCCCTGTTTTGTCTGTTATCAGATAGGCGACTGTCTTCAAGTCATCTATGCCAACGCCCTCCGTGCCGTCGAAAATGTACGTGCCATGATGCTCTACGCCTTCATCGCCTACTGCCTCGTCAGTGTCCCCCTTGCCTATCTCTTTGCTTTTCCGCTTGGCATGGGAGCCGTCGGCATCTGGTGGTCGTTCCCCTTCGGACTCACCACGGCAGGTCTTTCCTACTACTTCCAGTTCCGTCGCCATCTCCGTCGTGTGGAAACCTCCTCATAAAATGGCTGGGACTTCCCTCGTGGAACGGAAGCGATTGACCCACTTAGGGGTGGGGTTGCTTGATGGGTGCTTGTGAACTATTTTGCAAAACACACAAAAAAGGGGTGTTTCCATGTTTTTGGTGATGGTTCTCGGATAAATTTCATACGTTCAGGTAAGAAAAACCATCCTCCTGCTCTCTCATAAACAAAATTTTTGTACCTTTGCATCGTGGTATGTTGTATATCACACATATTCAATATATATAGTAGATAAGAAAATAGACATGAACGTACTTGAACTTTCTGAGCAGGAGATTAATAGAAGGAGTAATCTTCAGGCATTGAAGGATATGGGCATCAATCCGTATCCTGCTGCTGAATACCCGACGAACGCATTTTCAACTGATATTGTCGCTGAATTCAAAGACCCAGCTGTGGATGCTGAGGGGAACCCGACAGAGCCTTTGAGAGAGGTGTGCATCGCTGGCCGCATGATGAGTCACCGCGTGATGGGCAAGGCTGGTTTCGTGGAACTGCAGGACTCGAAGGGCAGGATTCAGGTGTATGTGAAGCGTGACGACATCTGTCCCGAGGAGAACAAGGACTTATATAATGTGGTGTTCAAGAAGTTGCTGGATTTGGGCGACTTTATCGGTGTGACAGGTTTTGTGTTCCGCACTCAGACGGGGGAAATTACTGTACACGCGAAGTCGCTGACGGTGCTGGCAAAGAGCTTGAAGCCGCTGCCCATAGTGAAGGAGAAGGACGGACAAGTGTTTGATGCGTTTGAAGACCCCGAGTTGCGCTACCGTCAGCGTTATGTGGATTTGGTGGTGAACAACGGGGTGAAGGACACGTTCCTGAAGCGTGCCACCATCCTGCGGACGATGCGTCAGGTGTTTGACGAGGCAGGCTTCACGGAGGTGGAGACGCCGATTCTGCAACAGATAGCGGGGGGTGCGTCGGCTCGTCCGTTCATCACTCATCACAATGCGCTGAATGTGGATTTGTATCTGCGCATTGCGACGGAGCTGTACTTGAAGCGTCTGATTGTGGGTGGTTTCGAGGGTGTGTATGAGATTGGCCGCAATTTCCGCAACGAGGGTATGGACAGAAGCCATAACCCCGAGTTCACTTGCATGGAGCTGTATGTGGCCTACAAGGATTACAACTGGATGATGTCGTTCACGGAGCAGTTGCTGGAGAGGATTTGTGTGGCGGTGAACGGCTCGACAGAGGTGCAGATTGGGGAGAATGTGGTGAACTTCAAGGCTCCGTATCGCCGTTTGCCCATCTTGGAGGCCATCAAGGAGAAGACGGGCTTTGATTGTGAGGATAAGTCCGAGGAAGAAATACGTGCTTTCTGCCAAGAGAAGGGCATGGAGGTGGACGAGACGATGGGGAAGGGCAAGTTGATTGATGAGTTGTTTGGCGAGTTCTGCGAGGGCTCGTTCATCCAGCCGACATTCATCACGGATTATCCTGTGGAGATGTCGCCGCTGACGAAGATGCACCGCTCGAAGGCAGGCTTGACGGAACGTTTTGAGTTGATGGTGAATGGTAAGGAGTTGGCAAATGCTTACTCGGAGTTGAATGACCCCATCGACCAAGAGGAACGTTTCGTGGAGCAGATGAAGCTGGCTGACAAGGGCGATGACGAGGCAATGGTGATTGACCATGACTTCCTCCGCGCCTTGCAGTATGGCATGCCTCCCACGTCGGGCATCGGCATCGGCATTGACCGTCTGGCCATCTTGATGACAGGGCAACCCACCATTCAGGAGGTGCTTTTGTTCCCCACGATGAAGCCCGAGAAGAAGGCACCGCGTGACGGGGTGGAGAAGTTTGTGGAACTGGGTTTCAGCGAGGACATCGTGCCAGTGCTCTACAAGGTGGGTTACAATCTTGTGAGCGACCTTGCTGAAGGCAATGCGCAGAAGATACAGCAGCAGATTGGCGAGGTGCTGAAGAAATACAAATTGGACATCCAAAAGCCCTCTGTGGACGAACTGAATGCCATCATCTCTAAACTCTAAGTTATGCAATTCAAGTCTTGTGGTAGAGTGGCAGTAATGGGAGGCGGCAGCTGGGCGACAGCTATCGCGAAAATTGTCATGCACCACGAAGAGAAGATAACATGGTATATGCGCCGGGACGACCGCATCGAGGACTTTAAGCGCATGCACCATAACCCAGCTTATCTGACAGGTGTGCACTTCGACGTGGAGCGCATCACTTTCTCCAGTGACATCAATGAAGTGGTGAAGAACAACGATACGCTCATCTTCGTGATTCCTTCTCCCTACATCAAGAATCACCTGAAGAAATTGAAGGCAAACATGCGGGAGAAGATGGTGGTGACGGCCATCAAGGGCATTGTGCCCGAGGAAAGCGTGACGGTGAGCCGATATTTCCAGCGGCAGTACAATGTGCCGGAAGGACAGGTGGCGTGTATCGGTGGCCCCAGCCATGCGGAAGAGGTGGCACTTGACCGCTTGTGTTATCTGACGGTGGGTTGTCGTGATTTGGAAAATGCGCAGGTGGTGGCTGACCTCTTTGCCAACAAGTATGTGAAGACGAACGTCTCGCCCGACATTGAGGGCATAGAGTATTCGTCTGTGCTGAAGAATGTGTATGCTATTGCGGCTGGTATCTGTCACGGTTTGAAGTTGGGCGACAACTTTCAGGCGGTGCTGGTGGCGAATGCCTTGCAGGAGATGAAGCGTTTTCTCACCGCCGTTCAGCCGGAAGAACGTCATGTGAGCGACTCCGCCTATTTGGGCGACTTGTTGGTGACGATGTACTCCAACTTCTCGCGCAACCGTGTGTTCGGCACGATGATAGGGCAGGGGTACAGTGTGAAGACAGCGCAATTGGAAATGGAAATGATTGCAGAGGGCTACTATGGCACGAATTGCATGAAGATTCTGAACAAACGGTATCATGTGAATATGCCCATTCTGGATGCGGTGTACAACATTCTGTATGAGAAGATTTCCCCGAGCGTGGAGATTAAGGTGTTGAGCGATTCATTGAGATAGGGAGTTTGTGGCAATAATAATGTAAATTATATATAAACAAAAACAATAGGATTATGAAAATTGACATTAGCAAGGCCGCCTCGTTTGTGAAGGCAGGCGCAGTGGAGGCATTGGAACCTCAGTTGAAGGATGCTCAGAAGGCATTGGAGCAAGGTACCTGTCCAGGTAACGATTTCTTGGGATGGTTGCATCTGCCCAGTTCCATCACACCAGAGTTTATCGCAGAAATCAACGCCACGGCCAAAGTGTTGCAGGAGAATTGCGAGGCTGTTGTGGTGGCTGGCATTGGCGGTTCCTATCTTGGTGCCCGTATGGTGATTGATGCTTTGTCTGACACATTCGGATGGTTGCAGCCATCGAAGGCACCACGCATCCTCTTTGCAGGCAACAACATTGGTGAGGACTACCTCTCGGAACTGATTGGCTACCTGAAGGGCGTGAAGTTCGGTGTCATCAACATCTCCAAGTCGGGCACCACGACGGAAACAGCCATCACATTCCGTCTGCTGAAGAAGATGTGTGAAGACCAGCGTGGCAAGGAGATGGCGAAGAAGGTGATTGTGGCGATTACGGATGCCAAGAAGGGTGCTGCCCGCACAACGGCAGATAAGGAGGGCTACAAGTCATTCATCATCCCCGACAATGTGGGTGGCCGTTTCTCGGTGCTCACCCCTGTGGGCTTGCTTCCAATCGCCGTGGCTGGTTTCGACATCACCGCGCTCGTGAAGGGTGCTCAGGACATGGAGAAGCAGTGCGACATCGATGTGCCTTGTGCTGAGAATCCGGCAGCTGTCTATGCAGCCATCCGCAACGCCATCTATCAGAGCGGCAAGAAGATTGAGATTATGGCAAACTATCAGCCAAAGCTCCACAACCTCGGTGAGTGGTGGAAGCAGCTCTATGGTGAGAGTGAGGGCAAGGACGGCAAGGGCATCTTCCCTGCATCGGTTGACCTCACGACCGACCTTCACTCGATGGGTCAGTGGATTCAGGATGGCGAGCGCACCATCTTCGAGACGGTGATTTCGGTGGAGAAGCCCAACACGTCGCTGGCTGTTCCTGCCGACGAGGAGAATCTGGACGGCTTGAACTTCCTCGCAGGCAAGCGCATCGACGAGGTGAACAAGATGGCAGAGCTTGGCACGCAGCTGGCTCACGTGGATGGCGGCGTTCCCAACATCAAGATTTCCATCGAGAAGCTCGACGAGTACAACATCGGTCAGCTCATCTACTTCTTCGAGAAGGGATGCGGCATCTCAGGTCTTGTTTTGGGTGTCAATCCATTCAACCAGCCAGGTGTGGAAGCCTACAAGAAGAATATGTTTGCCCTGCTCAACAAGCCAGGTTATGAGGCAGAAAGCAAGGCCATTCAGGAGCGACTGAAGTAATTTACACATTATTTATATATCAGGCATGAAATATGATACAATTGTACCCGGTGTGAAGTACATCGGTGTGGATGACCTTGACATAGACCTTTTCGAGGGACAGTATGAAGTGCCGATGGGCGTTTCTTACAACTCTTATCTGATAGAGGACGAGAAGGTTGCAATCATGGATACGGTGGATGCAACGAAAACCGACGAGTGGGTGAAGAACCTGGAAACGGCTCTCGCTGGCAAGACGCCCGACTACCTGATTGTGCAGCATCTTGAACCCGACCACGGCGGCAGCGTGAAGTTCATCATGGAGAAATACCCGAACATGACGGCCGTATGCTCTCAGAAGGCTGTGGCGATGTTCAAGCGTTTCTTCGATGTGGATTTCGGTGCCCGTCTGCAAGTGGTGAAGGAGGGGGAGACCCTTTCGCTCGGCGAACATACATTGCAGTTCTTCATGGCTCCGATGGTGCATTGGCCCGAGGTGATGGTGACTTACGACCAGAAAGCCAAGATTCTCTTCTCGGCAGACGGCTTCGGCAAGTTCGGAGCACTTTGCAAGGAGGAAGAGGACGACGAGGGATGGGCTTGCGAGGCTCGCCGCTACTACTTCAACATCGTGGGCAAGTATGGCGCGATGGTGCAGAACCTCCTGAAGAAAGCCGCCACGCTTGACATTCAGATGATATGTCCGCTGCATGGCCCCATCCTCTCCGACGACCTCGGCTACTACATTGGCCTCTACGACACGTGGAGCAAGTATGAGCCAGAGAATGAGGGCATCTTCATTGCCTACTGCTCGCTGCATGGCAACACGGCAAAGGCAGCCCTGAAACTCGCGGAAATCATCCGTGAGAAGAGCGACGTGAAGGTGTCCACCTCCGACATTGCCCGCGACGACCTTCACGAAGCCGTGGAAGACGCTTTCCGCTACGACCGCATGGTGCTCTGCGCACCCACTTACGATGGCGGCATCATGCCCATCATGGAAGACTTCATCAACCACCTCCGCATCAAGACTTACCAGAACCGCAAGGTCGCCATTGTCGAGAACGGCACATGGGCACCTGCTGCCGGAAAGAAGATGCGTGAAGCGATGGAGGCAATGAAGAACGTGACCATCGTTGAACCCATCGTCACCATCGAATCGACCGTGAAAGCCAAGACCGTCGAGGACTTGACCGCCCTTGCCGATGCGTTGATTGGCTGACGCGGCCATGACCGTTTCACCGCTACAGTGCTACAGTTAAAAAAATGCTATCTTCAGACGTTAAATAATACTTTATATTTATATATATAATATATATATTA
>JAFSKR010000073.1 GCA_017448825.1 Bacteroidaceae bacterium | reverse complement strand
CGCTATCGAACATAGATGAGACAAAGGTAAATCTATCGGAAATAGACTTAAGAGACTCTATTGAAATTTACAAAAACCAATTATTAACAAACTTAAAAACTAAACTGAAATGAAAAAGACTTTTAAGCTGATGCTCGCCTTTGCCCTCGTGGTATTGGGCAGCACAAGTGCTTGGGCCGTGAAGACTTTAGGTGACACTTTCGAGAATGGGTACTACTCCTATCAGGTGACTAAGGTGAACGGCACTGCATTGGAAGCCACACTCACAGCCATCAAGGCTGCAGAGAAGAGCAAGGTCAATGTGGCTGGTACACTTGCAATTCCCGGCTCTTTCTCCTTGGTGGATGGTGAGGACACTTACCAGGTTACTGTGACAAGATGGTCGGAGACTGCGTTCCAGGACCTCACTTCCATCACAGGCATCTCTATTCCTGCCTCTATCGTGGAAATTCCAAACAATGCATTCAGAGGTTGTACGAACGTGACAACCATTGCTTTCGCTGAGAACTCTCAGGTGGAGGAAATCGGTACGTATGCATTTGGTTCGACACACATCACTGATTTCGACTTCACGAACTGTGTGAAGCTTCGTCAATTGAAGGACTATGTGTTTGTTACTGGTTCGACTTCTACGAACTCGTTCGTCAAGACTGTGACCGTGCCAACCACTTACCCCTTCAAGCACATCAACAGAGCATTCGTGAACCTCACCGAGCTGACTGCCATCAACAACTTGGGTGACAGCTACGTGGAGGAAATTGTGGACAGCGCATTTGCTAACACCAAGGTGACAGAACTTTCTTTCCCTGGCACGACAAAGTATGTTGCATCGAAGGCATTGTCATGTCTCACAACGTTGACAACCCTCAACATCAACGTGAACAGCATCGAGTCTCTCGGTGGTGGTACTTTCACCACAGCGTATGACTATACTTCTTGGCAAGAGAATCAAAATAATCCAGAAGAAGGCAAAGAGAACCTCTTCGAGGCTGCTCCCAACACCTCACTGACGAAGCTGGTGCTGACTGGTGAGCTGAAAGGCAAGATTGCCAAGTATGCTTTCTATAACTGCACTGCTCTGGCAGGTTCTGATGGAACAGGTACGCTTGACCTCAAGACCAACTTCACGCTGGGTTCTAAGGCAACTATTGAGGGAAATGCATTCGGTAAGTGTACTGCCATCTCTGCTCTGAAGATTGGCGACATCGCTAACAATGAGACTGATAATTACACGATTCAGACGAATGCCTTCAACGGCTGTATTGCCTTGGCGAGCGTGGAGATTGACGATATCGCAGCTACCAAAGCCATCGCAACAAGTGCTTTTTCGGGCTGTGTCGCTGCAAATGGTTCTACTGGTTTGACTACCTTCAAGGTGGGCAACATCTCTGGCAGCGAAGCCATTGCTGCAACAATCGCTTTGGGAAGCACCAAACTTGCCACAGTGACTATCGGCAACATCACAGCCAATAGCGCTATTGCTGCCAACGCTTTCAAAACGATACAGGAAGGTAACAACTCTGTCACCACTGTGACCATTGGCAACATCGTCAATGCAGCTCCTGCAATGGGTGAATATGCTTTCGGTAACAACCTGCAGAAGGTGACCATCGGCTCCATCATCGCCAACGGTATCGCCATTCCTCAAGGTGTATTTATTTGGGGCAACCAAACTGAATCAGAACTTAACATCGCACAGGGCGAGGGCGAGTACATCAGCCAGAGTACTGCCATGCTGAGCACTCCTGCTATCGCCGGCACTGCATTCAACATGAGTGCCATCACTGGTGGTACTTCAGGCTTCGTATTCCCTGTTATCAAGATTGGTGAAATCCGTTCTAAGGGCGGTGCCTTTGCAGCTGGTGCCATCAAGGCTCCTACAACTATCAAGGAGTTGACCTTCACTGGTGACATTGCTCAGGACGGTCTGAAGAACACCACAAATGGTGCATTCCTCGGAATCGAAGATAATAATCCATACACTGGCCTCACCGCCATTACTTTCAAGGGCAAAGTGGGTACGAACGGTATCCCAACAGGCATCTTCGCCAACTGTAGTAAGATTGCCAGCTTCACCTTCGAGGACGTGCTGTCCGAAAAGGCTGTGAGCGCAGGAGCATTCTCGGTGGAAACTGTAGCCAACAATGGACCTGAAGCAGCCACCATCCACCTCACCTACACATCGGCTGATAAGGGTGCCTTCGACTACAGCGTGAACCCATTCGCAAACGCTGCATTCTACGCAAATGCAGCAGATGCTGACGACCGCTACATCTACTTAGAGGTGGCAGACGAAGATCTCTTGGGTGAGTTCGAAAACACCGACTATGGTCTGGGCACCAGAGACGACGTGAAGGGTCTCTACCAAGGAACTGTAGGTACCACTGCAGATTACTTCGACGTATTCCGCGTAAGGTTCTATGTAGCACCTGACGCTGGTTACAAGCGCACCTTCCCTGTATATGCTAACAACAACGCCCTCGGCGAGGCATGGGGCCGTTACGCTGACTTCGGTAAGTGGGCTGTTGACGGTAATGCAACTGTGTATGCATTCACGTCATACGCTGATGCAAACGCTACTACTCAGTATGCAACTGGTACAGTAACCGTGCTTACCAAGAATGCAAGATATGCTACTATCCAAGTCTTGACCAACAGTGTTGACGGATTCGTTGGAAACAAATATAGAATCAATTTCACTGATGCTAATGCTGCTACTGCTGCTAATACTGGTGTTTATCAATTGTACAGCGAAGATGGCTCTGATCCACAGAATCTCTATGTAACGGTTGCAGCAGATGCCAACCCAGACTGGCCATACCACACCAATGATGATGTTACAGACATCGCCAACGGCGTGAAGGTTCAGCGCTACCAGAAGGCTTATGCAGGCGACGTGAAGGATAACAATCAGGTTGACGTGAAGGTGACACTCTATGGTGTATATACCGACGAAGATCCTCAGGCAAAGATTTCCAGCGTCTATATGGTGCCTCTGAAGGTGACCAACGGCTTCTACTGGATTGATAAGAACAACAACAAGACCGTCATCGCCAAGGTGACTCCAAGAAGTGGTAACTTCACAGCCAGCACAATCTACCATATTAAGTGGACAGACGTAGCTCCAGAGAACTATAATTCTGTATGGACAGAACTGCCAGCAGTGAATGACTTCCAGTATTCTATGCAAGTGGATACTCACGAGCAGCTTTGGGACGCTCAGAACGACGAGAACTGGAAGGTTCAGGCTGACATCTGGGACGGACTGGGCAAGAACAACTTCTATGAAGGTGAAAGTACAAAGATTGCGCCCAATGCACTCTTTGTCATGAACAATCCTGCCAGCTTCAAGGGTTTCCGCATTGACCGCAACTACCTCACTCACACTGAAGCCGATGCTGCTGAAGTTGACGCAGATGTAGCTTCCTACAAGACTTACCTTGGTCAGAACTGGTACTACACCCTGCTCCGTAGCTGGGGTAAGTCCAGTGGTACCGATGCTGGTACACCAGAAGCTTCCTTCCGTGTTGTATGGCTTGACGATGATTCCGACCCAACAGCTATCTTCAACCTCAAGGAAACTCGCCTCACAAAGACTACCACTCAGAACGATGCTATCTACAACCTCCAGGGTGTTCGCGTGACTGAGTCCTACAAGGGCATCGTAATCAAGAACGGCAAGAAGTACCTTCAGAAGTAATCAACTGATTCTCAATAAAATTAATTAACTCATCAAAGTCCGTGCAGGGAGGCTCATCCCTCCCTGCACACTTTCATCAAAAAAAGGTAAAAAAAACATGGACAAGAAATTTTATGAAACTCCAGACATGGAGGTAATTGAGCTTCTTGAATCTGCAGCCATCCTTCAGGCTTCCGATGACATATTCTCTGACATCCCAGGCGGTGATGGTGACGCAGGCACTCATGATGGTAATCCAGGTGATCCCGATTGGGGTTCCGACTATTAATCCTTGGAACTCTATCATCGTAAAAATAGAGGCGTGGCACAATCGATGTGTCACGCCTCTTTTCCTTCCCCAAAGCCAACGGCATCCCTTGTCTTGACCTTCTTGCAGAAATGGGGGGAAACAAAAAAAGGGCGCAGCAAAAACAATTTTGCTACACCCTTGGATGGTCGGGAAGACCAGACTCGAACTGGCGACCACGCGCCCCCCAGACGCGTACGCTAACCAACTGCGCTACTTCCCGATTCCTTGAAATCGGGTGCAAAGTTAGCATAAATTGGGGAGACTGCAAAATAAAATTGGCTTTTTTTTGCTAATTTTGTTTGCGTGGGGTGTTGGGGATGGTGGAAAAGTTTTGTGCATCGGCTGAAAAGGGTGCTTTTCGGCCGATGCACAACGTTTATTTCAGGAAGAATTCTTTCCAGACTTTGAGCATGGAGCTTTCGTTCGTGGAGATAATTTCGGCGGAACGGGTGAAGTTGCGATACTCTTTGCGCCGAGCGGGGTCGATGTGAGCGAGGATGTTCTTGGTGGTGGCGAGGAAGAGTTCGCCACGCACTTGGAAGTAGAAGACGTTGGTGAGTGGCAGGGGTTGCTGTTCCAGTATGATGCCTGCTTCGGTATCTGCCAAATGGGAGAGTGATGCCCCTTGCAGGGCATTCTGCGTTTTATTGATATGGTCGAGATACTTTTGGTCGAGGGCATGCTGGTCGAGTTGGCGCACCAGGATGATGCGTGCCACCGAACCGCTGATGGTGTCTTGCCGCACGATTCTTCCGAACGTCTGCTCGCTGCCTACTGGCATGTAGGTGTCGCCATTGGGGAACTCCACTCGCAGCACGCTACCCGGCAGGGCTTCCATGAGGGTGTCGTTTTGGCTGTACCAAAGGGTTTGCTTGCCGACATGGATGTTGCAGGGCACGATGGTCTTGGTGCGTGAATACAGCCCCGTATAGACGGTGGCTGTGCGGAACTGCTTGTTGACGAAAGGCCACTCGCCCGTTGGTTCCCAATCCTTGTTGTTTTGGGCGACTAACGGGAGTGCTGACATCAGCGTCAGCAGCAGGAGGAGTCGTTTCAATGTATCACTCTTCATCATGACTCAGCGCACTTACTCTGAAAAGAACACCTTTATTTCACTTTGATGACCAGATACTTGCTGACGCTCCAGAACTTGCTGGCATCGGTGATGCGGAGGGTGTAGTGGCCCTTGCTGTCCTTGAGCAGTGTGTAAGAATCCTTGGGATGGGTGGTGAGCAGGCTGGCAGACTTTGCCTCCAATGGGATGACGCTCACCTTGCGGATATCGATTTTGGTGAAGTAGTCCTTGTTGTATGTGCCTTGCAACACCTCGCCCTTGCTGAGGATGCCTTGCGCCTTGAGTTCCTTGGAGGTGCCATAGACATACCATGCCGTGTTGAGTTGGGCATCTTGGTTGCGGGCTATCTCTTCGGTTTCTTCCTTCTGTTGCTTCACCTGCGCATTCTCATCTTTCAGCGTGTTGACTGTGCCCGACAGTTCCTCTATCTGCACCTCCTTCTCTGCCAGTTGTGCCTTCAGCGACTCAATTTCGGCGTTTTTCTCGTTGAGTTGCTGGGTGAGGCTGTTGATGGCTTCTTTCAGTTTGGTGGAGTTGATGGAGCTGCTCTTCAGTTTGCTCTGCAACTCTTCGATTTTCTTCTTGTTTTCTTCGAGAGTTTGCTGGATGAACTCCATGTTCTCACGGATGTTGTCAGCAGTGCGGTTGTTCTCGGCATTGCCTTTCATCATGTTGACACGCCCTTCGGCCTCATTGATGAGGTCGAAACCTGCCTGAATCTCGTTGAAGGTGCCCATCAGGTCGTTGATTTCGTTGTCTTTCTGGTCAATCACATTCTGCAAGGAGTCGCGCTGACGCTCACCGTTTGCACCATTGTTTGTACCTTCGTTGCAGGCAACCAGTGTGGCTGCCATTGCTGCCATTAAAAGAATTTTTTTCATAATTTTTCTTTTTAATACTTATATATATGTATTCAGGAGCGTTGTCCCAAATACTTATTCTTTTTCTTGCCCGTCCCCATCAGCAGTTGCATGGGGTCGTCACACTTCACTTCGTTCTCTTTCTCGGTGTCGTCGCCTTTTCCTGCCAGGATGATGACGATTTCGCCCAGCGGCTCTTGCTCGGTGAAGTGTGCCGTCACTTCGGCAAGGGTGCCTCTGACGTGCTCTTCGTGAAGTTTGGAAATCTCCCGTGCCACGCTCACCTGTCGGTCTGTACCAAACACCTCGCCAAACTGCTGCAAGGTCTTCACCAGGCGGCGTGGCGACTCATAGAAGATGAGGGTGCGCGGCTCGTCTTTCAACTGTGCAAGCCTTGTCTGCCGTCCTTTCTTCTGTGGCAGGAAACCTTCGAAGCAGAACTTGTCGCAGGGAAGTCCGCTGCTGACAAGTGCCGGGACGAATGCCGTCGCACCCGGAAGGGTCTGCACTTCGATACCACTCCTGACACACTCGCGAACCAGCAGGAAGCCGGGGTCGCTGATGCCTGGTGTGCCTGCATCGCTGATGAGGGCGACGGTCAATCCGCCCTGTATGCGCTTCACCACTCCCTGCACCGTCTCGTGTTCGTTGAACTTGTGGTGGGACAAGAGTTCGCCGTGGATGTCGTAGTGCTGCAAGAGCACGCTCGACGTGCGTGTGTCTTCTGCCAATATCAAATCGGCCTCTTGGAGCACCCGCACGGCTCTGTAGGTCATGTCTTCCATGTTGCCCACAGGAGTTGGCACCACATACAATTTTCCCATCTTGTTCAGTTTTTGGGTTACAAAAGTAGAAATAAAAATACGGATAGGGTGCATTTTCGCTATAAAAACAACTTTTTTTCACATTAGAGGGGTGTAAAATGGTGCTTTTTGCGTATCTTCGTGGCTGATTTTGCCCATTTGAGCGGCAAGGAATAATCGTTTTACATAAGATGAAGACCAAAATTATTACGTTCGACCGATTTGTGAGGATTATGGGGAGCATCCTTCTGATGGTGGGTGCTTACTTCCTCCTCTTGCGCCTGAGTGGTGTGCTCATCCCCTTCATTACGGCATGGCTCATCGCCTACTTGCTTCACCCCATTGTGTGTTTCTTCCAGTACAAGTGCCACGTGAAGTCGCGCATCCTGAGCATCCTCATCACCATTCTCTTGGTGCTGGGCATCATTGTGGGTGGTTTTTGGCTGATTATACCGCCTATCATCGAAGAGATGGCGCACTTGAAGGACATCATCGTGAGTTACGTGACCACCGACAGCACGGTGACATCAGTGTCAGCAGAAGTGGAGGAGTACTTGAAACACAACATCGACCTCAACGAGCTGACAAAGGCACTGACCGTGAGCGACGTGTCGCAGTTCCTGGAGGAGAAGGTGCCCCAGTTCTTCTCGTTCGTCAGCAACAGCGTGAGTGCCATCGTGGGTGTGATAGCCTCGCTGATAGCCATTATCTATCTGTTTTTCATCCTGTTGGACTATGAGCTGATGGCAGAAGGACTGTTCAAACTGGTGCCCAAGGGCAAGCGCCATGTGGTGCAAGACGTGATGACAGACTTGAAGAACGGCATGAACGGTTATTTCCGTGGGCAGACCATCATCGCCCTATGTGTGGGGGTGCTCTTCGCCATCGGCTTCCTCATCATCGACTTTCCGCTCGCCATTCCTTTGGGACTCTTCATCGGCATGCTGAACTTGGTGCCCTACTTGCAAGTGATTGGCTTCATCCCAACCCTCGTGCTGGCAGCCCTGAAAGCCTACGACACAGGGCAGAATTTCTGGGGCATTGTGCTGGCAGCCCTCATCGTGTTCTGCGTGGTGCAAGCCATCCAGGACTGGGTGCTCACCCCACGCATCATGGGCAAGGTGACAGGGCTGAACGCCGCTGTCATCCTCTTGTCGCTCTCCATCTGGGGCAGTCTGTTGGGCTTTATCGGACTAATCATCGCCCTGCCGCTGACGACGCTGATTGTGTCCTACTATAAAAGATATGTGTTGGAAGAGGAAGACGGGGCGCATGAGAATGGAAAGAATACATCAGCTGAACAAACGCAGGAAGAGAAAGGACACCTATGAAAAAGTTGCTCTCGTTGCCACCCAATGCGGTGGAGAAGTATCTGAAGATACATCAGTTGTCGGAGCAAGAATACTTCTGCACCTCCGACCCCGTCCATCAGAAATTGGGTAGCGGTGGAGGCACCACGTGGCTGCTGGAACAGGCGGCACTTCACGAAGGAGCCGCGTCGTTCAGCACATGGCTTGCCCAAGAGAAGCGCATCCTGGTTCATGCCGGAGGGCAGTCGCGACGCTTGCCAGCCTACGCAGCCAGCGGCAAGACCTCCATCCCCATCCCGGTGTTCCGATGGATGCGCGGACAGAAAATCGACCAGACCCTGCTCGACTTGCAGCTGCCGCTGTATGAACGCATCATGCAGAACGCTCCCGACTCGCTGCACACGCTGATTGTGTCGGGCGACGTGTTCATCCGTTCCACACACCCACTGCAACCCATCCCCGAGGCAGACGTGGTGTGCTATGGCTTGTGGGTGGACCCCTCGTTGGCAAAGAACCACGGGGTCTATTTCATGAATCGCCACACCTCCGACCGCCTCGACTTCGTGCTCCAAAAGCCCACCACTGCACGCATGGCAGAACTCTCGCAGACACACTTGGCCCTCATGGACATCGGTATCTGGCTGTTCAACGACCGTGCTGTGCAACTCTTGCGGCAACGTTCCCACAACGACGGCTCACATCTGGAGGCGATAGACAACTTGGAAAACGCAACAGCCTCCAACACCTACCGTCCCTACGACCTTTACTCCGATTTCGGCACCGCACTCGGCGAACACCCCACCTCCATCGATGAGGACATCAACGCACTCCGTGTGGCCATCCTCCCACTGGAAGGAGGCGAATTTTACCACTACGGCACAACGCCTGAGATGATTTCTTCGACACTCGCCCTGCAAAACCTTGTGCTCGACCAGCGCATCATCATCCAGAAACATGTGAAGAAACACCCTGCCGTGTTCACGCAGAACGCCGTGGTGGAGACGCCGCTGACTGAGCAGAACTCGGAGATATGGATAGAGAACGCCCATGTGCCGGCATCGTGGAGCATTTCCTCACAGAACGTCGTGACAGGCATCCCCTGCAACGACTGGCACATCCACTTGCAGCAAGGACAATGCGTGGACATCCAAGCGATAGGAGAGACCGCCTTTGTGCTCCGTCCCTATGGTTACAGAGACGCCATGCGTGGCGACCTGCACGAACAGGACACCACCTTCTTGGGGCAACCCGTGGCAAGATGGATGGAACACCACCACATCAGCATGGATGCCGTGCAGAACACCCACGACCCCCAGGCAGCCAACCTCTTCCCTGTCTGCCACGACCTCGCCCAGATGGGACGGCTGCTCTCATGGATGCTGGCAGCACAACCCACAGAAGACTGCAGCGAGGAATGGGCATCGCTGCCACGACTGTCGGCCAACGACATCGCAGCACAGGCAAATCTGGAGCGTCAGAGCAGGCAACGCAAAGACTTCCTCACCCAAAACATCCCGCTCCTGGCAAAAAACTATCGCAAGTCGGTCTTCTATCAAATAGACCTGAAAGACCTTGCTCGCAAATATGCCGACAACAACATCGAACTGCCACAACCCATCGCCGAAGACGCACTCCCCATGCAGCAAGTGCACGATGCCATGTTCCGGGCACAAGTCCAACGGCTGAAGGGAGAACCATGTGACGACAACGAGCAGAAAGCCTTCCGTCTCCTCCAGCAACAGTTGGTGGGCACCGCAAGGAGACACCCCGTGATGCCACAACTCAACGCCTACAAAGACCAGATAGTGTGGGGACGGTCGGCAGTGCGCATCGACATAGCAGGCGGATGGACAGACACACCGCCCCACTGCCTCTTGCGAGGTGGCAACGTGGTGAACTTGGCCATCGAACTGAACGGGCAACAACCACTGCAAGTCTATGTGAAATCCACACCCGAACGGCACATCAAGTGCCGCTCCATCGACCTCGGAGCCGTAGAAACCATCACCACTTACGAAGAACTCGCCCTCTTCAACAAGGTTGGCTCACCCTTCTCCATCCCCAAGGCAGCCCTCGCGCTGTGCGGCTTCTTGCCAGCATTCTGTGCCGAAAAGTACGAATCACTCCAGCAGCAACTGGCAGCATTCGGCTCAGGCATCGAAATCACCCTCCTCTCAGCCATACCGGCAGGGTCGGGACTGGGCACCAGCTCCATCCTCGCCTCCACTGTCATTGGAGCACTGGCAGACTTCTGTGGACTCGGTTGGGACAGATATGAAATAGGCAACCGCTCACTCATCCTCGAACAGCTGCTCACCACGGGCGGAGGTTGGCAAGACCAATATGGCGGCATCTTGCCAGGCATCAAACTATTGCACACCGAGAGCGGGTTTCATCAGATACCCGTCGTACGGTGGCTGCCCGACACCTTCTTCCGCCAACCCGACTACCAACCATGCCACCTGCTTTACTACACAGGCATCACACGTACCGCCAAGCAGATACTGGCAGAAATCGTGCAGGGCATGTTTCTCAACGCAGCAGAGCATCTGGACATCCTCCAACAGATGAAGGAACACGCCCTCAACCTTTTCGATGCCATCCAGCTCGGCAATTTCCAGCTGTACGGACAACTCATCCGAAAGACATGGCAGCAAAACAAGGCACTCGACGCTGGCACCGAACCAGCAGCAGTCGCCAACCTCTGCCGACAGATTGACGACCTCTGCCTCGGCTACAAACTCCCTGGGGCAGGAGGAGGCGGCTACCTCTACATGGTGGCAAAAGACCCCGATGCAGCAAGACGAATACGCGAGACCCTGAACCGACATCCGCTCACCGAATCATCCCGTTTCGTCGAGATGACCCTCTCCGACAAAGGACTGCAAATCTCACGAAGCTAACGCCAGCCCCCTCTTTCCAACACGGTGAGCAGTCCCTCGCCCTGTCAACCGCCTTACAAAGTGACTCACACCCCCTCCTTCAGCACGAAAAATCAACAACAACACCCCTTTTACACCCACAAAAACAAAAAAAACACCCTTTTATTTTGTAGAGTCCCGAAATTGTACTACCTTTGCACCCGCTTACGGCAAACGACGGACACAAACCCCGTCATCCCTCCGAAGGGCATCCCCCTCACGGACAAACGCCACAAGCTTAACAGGTAGATCCGCTAGCTCAGTCGGTAGAGCACAACACTTTTAATGTTGGGGTCTTGGGTTCGAGCCCCAAGCGGATCACCAAACCACAAGAAACGGAGGTTGCTGACACCCAGCAACCTCCGTTTTTTTGTCCCCCCCTTTTTCTTCTCCCTCTCTCCCTCTTCCCCCCTCTCGCCTCTTTCCCCTATGCCCCCCTCCTTACAGCCCTCCTTTCCCTCCTATCCCTTCTGTCTGCCAGCGCGCAGCGGTTTCCCCGCTGCGTCTCTCTCCCCAAACACAAATCGGGGGCACAAGCATTTGCCTGTGCCCCTGATGGCTTAGTTTATCTCACATCGTGTCAGACACTTCGTGAGTCTGTTTATACTTAGTATGTGATGTACTTGCTTGCTGCGTTAGCAGTAGTGTTACCATAGTAACCGCTAAAGTTAGTAGCAGCATAAGCAGGATCTGTTCCTTCAGCAGCGATAGCGGCCTTATTGAATTTACCACCCACATACATATCTGCACCGAGATAAGTAGTAGTAGCAATAACCTTTGTGCCAAGCTTGATGTTTACAGGAGAGAGAACGATCAAACCATCATACACAGTCGTATTAGCGACGTTCCAAGCGAGTTCTGTGCCAGACTGGTTGATCTCAAGATATTTAACCTGTGCAGGCATGGCTTGAATTTCTGTGATGCCACTCTTAACGATGACGTAGTTAACCTTAGCGCCGACTGCAGTTGCGTTGAGAGCACCAGTTACTTCTCCGTCAACCGTTACGGAAACGAATCCCTGATCAAGAGCTGAACTTACAGAGACATTGTCCTCATCCTTGTTGCTCCATGGGAGGTTGATTCTACCCATCTTGTTTGTACTGCCGTATGCAGTCGCGAAATTACCACCAGTCTGGTTCGATGTGATGTAAGTCTTAGCATCAACATCAGCATGCTCAATCAGACCTCCAACGTTGTTGATTTGACCGCCGTCCACTGTAGCGAAGACACCCTTGTTGATAACTACACCAATCTTCGAATCGTCACCACCGAAGCGTGAAGGCTTATCACTACTCTGGTTCTGGAATCTATGACCAGTTCCATCCTGACGATACTGAGCACCCTTAGCGATGTCTACCGTACCATTGTTGTTTACAGTGAATTGAACGTTGAGTGTTGCAGGAGATTTAACATTCCAAGTGCCGTTGTTGATGAGAGGAACGTTGTTCGCAGTTCCATCAAACGCAACAGTCTGAAGCGTCATAGTTGCTGCATTCTCCATAGTACCCCTGTTGCGAATTTTATCTACAGCAGTTGCTTCAACCTTAACTTCTTCATTCCAGATCCAAGGCTTGGCTGTGCCCTCATCAGCAAGTGCCACTTTAACCTTGGTTCCAGCGTTGTCTGCGATGAAAGCGATGTCCTGAACATCCTGCTTGTAGTCTGAACCAGTGATGACTATCATATCGCAGGCTTCACCAGCAACAGTACATGGCTTAACTTTGAAGTTAGGTGTGGGGTTGCTAATTGCGTTGTAAGCGCCATTGATACCGTTGATGACCTCAATGGTCTTCTGAGAAATTTCGAACTCACCAGTAGTAGCGTCACCATCCAGATAAACCGTAACAGGGTTAAGACCCATCTGCTTCCAAACGCGAGCGGCATCACGGAGTTGCTTGTCTGTCTTAATGTGCAGGTCAGTCATGTCGAGGTGGGTCAGGAGAACCTTCACGTAGCGAGTTGTAGCAGCACCCTCAGGCTCACCCTTTACAACACCGGCTGCCTGATGAGTATATGTACTTAAGCCGTTGATGGTCTGCATCATACCGTTCTCGATAGCGGAAGTAGTCTTGAATTTGCCATCGCTCCCAGCTGTGGCGGCTGGGGTCTCAGTAGCATCATAACCTGCACCAGCTCCAGCAGTTTTGCTGGCAGCTGAAATGTAGCGATACCAAGCGTCAGCTGCCTCAGCTGCGGTATACAGAGTACCAGCGGTACCAGGTGTAGCAATAACCACCTTACCATAAATGGTGTTTACGACAACAGCACCGTCATCAACACCACCAGTAATAGTATTCTGTGGCAGAATGAGGAACTTGGCACCACCATTATCCTCGATCAGACACTTTGTAGTCAGTTTGTCTGCGCTAGCAGTGATAGCAGTAAGATCGAAATCTGTTACATTTGTCCAAGCGTTGTTGGCTACTGCACCCCACTGAGTAGTAATAGCAGCAGTTGGAGCGGTGAATTTAACACCAATGCCTGTCGTGAAGTCATCTACACCGCCTCCCGGAGTGGTGAGGAGTTCTATACTGGTGACTTCGATTGGATCGATACCATCATCGCCACCCACAAGCGTTGCGAGCGTTGCATCTGTTCCGGCATAGTCAGCCTTTACGATGAGCTGAGAAGCCATTGGACGCATGAAGACAGGGTATTTTCTGTCCTTACCAGCAGTGTTGTAAGCAGTAACAGGTGGTACTTCGCTGTATGCTGCGTAGGCACCGATAGTAATCTGGTCAGACATATAGGGAATGTTGTTCTCAATGTCAGCAGTCTGGTCAGCAGGAATCACAATCGAGAGATTGTCAGCAGGACCAATGCGGAATGTGGTGTCAGCAGGCCAAACCATGACGGCAGCACCAGCCTTAATCATCGAAGGAGTGGTCAGAACGGCGGGTTCACCTTCGGCTGCAGATGCCTTGTATGTTGCATTCTCATAACCAGCAAGACCAGTTCCACCGTGATAGAGGGTGAAGAGGTCACCGTCGGTTGCACTCCAAGCGATCTTGTTTCCATTCATGGATGCTCTTGTCTCTGCATCGTTGTCGTTGATCACTTCGAACTGAATGGAACTAACTCCCTCAGCCACTGGCTGCTGGCTTTCGAAGTCGTCAGTTGTACATGCCGTGAGCGCTACGAGCGACATGGCAGCAAATAAAAGTTTCTTGTTCATAGTAATTTGAAATTAAAATTAATAAGTTTATTCCATTTCTTCTGTATCTCCCGTTGAGTCATCCAACGGATTATCCATGTTAGGGCTTCCATCGAGCAGGGAGCCTTCGATTTCCATCATGAGCACCTCCATTTCTGGGGTCTCATAAAAAAGAAAATTTTTCTTTTCCATTTTTACTGTTTTTTGATTAAAATTAATAATTATGTTAACTGTAACTTTCATTTGCCTCAAACGCCCATTCCCACTGGCCTCAACCCCTCAAAAACACCCCAAAATACAGCACACAGCTGGCGGCCGCTATATATACCCCAGCGAAATTTCCCGAAAAGAAAAATTTTCT
>JAFSKR010000009.1 GCA_017448825.1 Bacteroidaceae bacterium | reverse complement strand
ACCTCAAGTCGCATCGTGGGGTAAGGGGATGGTGGCTACATATTGATGTTGTGCTGTTGCTTTTTACTGAAAGCTGCTACTAACGACTCATAAATCTACCCTTAATCGTGTATTGGATGATAGTTGCGGATTTTAGGATAATACCTTTTTCATACCTTTTCCTGATTGTTTTTACTGTTTCCTCTTTTTTTTCCGCTTGCAAGTCATCACCCAAACCAGTTTCGGTTCTGCCCTTGCTTCGTCCTTCATTTGATTTCCGCTGCAAAGGTACGGACATTTCCCTGCGCGCGGTATACCCTTGATGGGCGATGCCTCATACCATAATTGCGGTATGAGGCATTGTCATTTTGCTAAACTTTTCTCTTTCTCCCGCATGATGTCCACAATCACTCTTTCTGTCTCCACCATGCCGGGCGAGGCAACCCGTCCCATGTTCCGCATCGTCTCCTCGGGTGTGGAGCCGTTGATGCCGTGTGCGCTCCCGATGGCGATGCCTTGGAGGGCAAAGGCGACGGAGCGGTAGGCGGCATCGACGGCGACGATGCCCTTCATGGTGCAGCCGTGATTGCCGCCGTCGCAAATCATGCCCGTGATGGAGGACGCCATGTTCTGGATTGCCAGCGTGAGGGTCCTGAGCGTGCCGCCTTTCAGGAGAGCCATCCCGCACGCCATGCCTGTTCCTGCCGCAATGGCGCATCCGCAGAAGGCGGAGAGTTTGCCCGAATGCTCCTTGATGTACATGCACACAAGGTGGCTCAGGGCGGTTGCTCGCAGCAGTTGCTCCTCCGTGTAGCCGTTCACTTGCTGCGAGGCATAGAGTGGCAGTGTGGCGATGATGCCATGCGCGCCGCTGCCCGTGATGCTCATGGCGGGTCTCGGCATGCCCAGCACACGTGCCTCGATGGCGGCATTGCAGAGCAGGGAGGCGGACTGCTGCTCGTCTGCCGAGATGGCCTTTCCGCCGTTCCTTATATATAAATAATGTGTAAAGGTCGCCCGACGGCTCCTGATGGCTTGCTCAGAGAGGGCAAGGTTGAGCGTGAACGCCTTGCCGATGAAGCGGATTTCCTCCAAAGGGGTGGTCTTGGCGTAATGATACAGTTGCCGGAGGGTGTAGCGATGGATGGTCGGCCCTTCCTCCCGCTTCCCTGCCTCCTGGTCCTGCCTGTCCCCATTCCCCGCCTCTTTCTGTCCTTTCTCCAGCAGCGCAACGCCGTCCTTCTCTATCCGCACGATGTTCGTGTGCCCATCCCTTATCGTCACGCTCGCTTTCCCCCCTTCTGCCGCCACCTCCGCAAAGATGTGGATGCGGCTGCCCACCTCGCCCATCTCTACCTTCACCTTCCCCGCTTCCACCAATGCCCGCGCCTCCCTGTTGTGCCGGGGCCTCACGCTTTCCAGACACTCCAGTCCCCTTTCCGCATCGGCAGCCACATAGCCCAGCGCGGCGGCATGCTCGTTGCCCACCTCCCGGCTGTGGGGGATGCCGCAGGTGCAGGCGTTCTTGTACATGCCGCTGTTCAGCACCAGGCGAATCTCCTTCAGCTCTCCCCTCACATGCTCCCTCGCTTTCGCCACAGCAAAGGCAATCGCCCCCGGCTCCGTCACTCCAAGGGCGGGCCTCATGTCGTCCCGTATCAGCCGTGTCAACCGTCTCATCTATCCTTCTCTTTTCTTCATGATACATGCCGCCAGCATCACCACCCAGAGCGTCCATGGATAGACAGCAGCCCAGAACAAGTCCGTCGCCCGCAGCGGCACACCGCAGCCCGACGCCTCCACCCCTCTCAGCAGCAGGAGCACACAGCCCCCATAGGGCAGGATGAAAGGAAACGTGCAGATGACCGTCGCCAGCAGCGTCGCCCTCCGGTAGGGATGCAGCCCGTGCTCCCGCCCGATGCTGTTCACGAACGGCGCGACGCAGATGTTCGCAATCGTGTTCACCGCCGCAATCAGAATACCAGCCAAAGATACCAACGAGAAGATGGTCAACTCGGCACTCCTTTTCGAACGAATCACCCTCCTGTTCAGCCGTCCAATCATTCTTTCCATGCACCCGCTTCTGATGATGAGTCCCGAAAGCGACACGACCACCATCAGCAGAATACAGATGCTTGCCATGCCACGAATGCCGTTCACCACCGCACCGCTCACCGTTCCTCCCTCTATGCCTACAAGGCTCTTCACCTCAAACAATCCAAGCGACAACCCAATCACCACCGCCAGTACCAAACCCACCGCAAGAGCCACAAAGATGTTCACCCTCCGAAACGACAGCCCAATCACCACCAGTGTGGGAACCAGCAACGCCAATCCACGAGGATTTCCCTCCACCGTATGCTGACCGACTCCTTGCGAAACCTCCGTCAGTCCAATTCCCGCAGCAAGAAACACCGTCACACTCGCTGCCACAGCCATCACCACGAAAGGTAACCGTGCTTTCACCGTTCCTCCAATGTCCGCCACACCCTTGCCATTGCTGTACTCCTGCGTGGTGGCTGCAATCACCGCCGTGTCCGAAACAGGTGCGATGCTGTCTCCCAAAGCCGCACCCGACAGTATCGCTCCCCCCAGCCACACAGGCTCACCGCCCAATGCCACACCAGCAGGGAACAGCGTGAGGCTCATGGCACTAATCGTCCCGAACCCCGACCCCGTGCTGACCGCAAACAGTCCCGAAAACAGGAACACCACCACCGTAAACATCCCACCGCCGATATGCAGCCAGTCGGCCGCCCACACCAGCCCCTCAACGATGCGCCCCTCTCTCAGCACCATCCCATACACACCCACCACAAGCCACAGCAGCGTGGCGGTCATGGCGGTCTTACTGCCCATATACTCAAACACCGTGCTCCAGTACGTTTCAGCATCATTTGCCAAAAATGTCCCCACCAGCACCGCCCCGATGCCCACCGCCACCAGCAAGTCCACATCGACCGCCCCGAAGAAGGATAGCCCAATGGCACTCACCACAAAAAGGGCGAACGGCACCAACGAAGCACCTTCACCCATTGCCCTCCACCTTTTGCTAGTCTCTTGTTCCATTATTCCTGTCGTCATAAACGGCACAAAGGTACTGCCTTTCGCCCATATCCACAATACCATTTGTAGGGTATCCGCAATACCCTAAATGAGGTATTTTATATGTATTTATAAATAGCTGTGAATCAGATGTTTATGAGCAGGATGCGAAACGAGTCAAAAAATAGAGAAAAAAAAAGAGGCGTTCCAGCACCCCAAAAGGACTAAAATGACAACTCGACTTTGCATTTTAGGGGGAGTTGGCACAGCGAGGCATTGACCGAGGTCAGGTGAGTGTTGGTGTGCGTCAGTTCCTCGTTCTTCTCCAACAAGTATTGTTGCATGCTCTTATGATTTGCCCCTGTCAGTGCGACAGGGTCACCTCTCTCCAGTCCCCACTTCTTGTTCACCTCTGCCAGCTCATCATGGAGGACTTTCATCCTCTGACTGTACTCGAATTTATCCTTTCCGACGAAGACCTCCTTCCATGAAAATTTATTGCTGGAAGTGATGGGTAGTAATATGCAGTGTATATGCGGATTACTCTCATCCAAGTGAACAACAAAAGATGCAATGTTTTCTTCACCATATTTATGTGACATGAAGTGGTACATATCTTGTGCCCACCTCTCGATTTCGGGCATTCGCTCTATGGCAGAATTGTCCGCTCCCCGTTCCCAATTCACCTCCTGGTTCCCGAACGCCAGCTTCCGCATCGTGTCGGTGGAGCCATTCAGGATAATGCAGGCTGCGGTTCTCACGTTGGGTTTTTCCTTCCCCTCGTTAGGGTCAAGGATACCCCTACTTTTGAGGTTCGCCTTGATGCGTTTTAGGATATCGTTTTTCTTATCCAGCGGCACGATTTTCCCTCCTGCAGCCACCTCGAAGTCGAGGTGTTCCCGTGTTGGGTCGAAGTTGGCAGAACGCATACCTTCGTATGCCTTCTGCGAAAAGTTTCGGAGGTGTTCATTGCTCAGGCTTCTCGGTACACCCTTGGAGGCCTGAATGTCGCATACTTGCGTTTGTTTTTTCTCTGCCATAGTCGTCAAAATTTAAGTCGTTAAATTTTTTGATTTTGGGGGTCTCGGGGGAAGTTCCCCTCAGCCTAATTCTTGCCATCGAGCTTGCTCACCGACTGGGTGATGGTGCCTCCTTTTCCAATCCGATTTTTGTCGGATTTTGGTAAAAGGGGGGTATTAGGCTACCTCCCGTTGTAAGATTTTTGATTTGAGCAAGCTCTACTTGTCTCAAATCGGGAGGTTTTTTCTCTCACGTTATGATGGTCTCCCCTTCACCTCTCCACCCTGGAGAGTGATGTTGCGATACAGGCGAAATTTGGCCACGAATTGAGGCTGGTGTTTATGGTTCATCCATGTCGGTAGATATGCCATTCATACAAATCAGGAATTTGTTTTTTTTCTTCGTCAAGGTGATAGCACCTCGTTGAACAAGGTCGTCTAAGAATGCTTTCACTTTCTCTCTTGTCCATCCCCAATCTTGTGCAAGAGAGTTGACTGAACCTACGAGGTATTCATCCTCCCTTGTCAGCATGGCGTAATACTGTCGTTTTACCAGGCTGTAGAAAGCTTCAGCTTTGTCAACCTTCAGTACAGCTTCTCTGGGGGTCGTCTGAAAAATAAAAGCCAACACTTCATATCTGAGTTTGATGCTCAGGGATGGCTTCTGTTTTCCTTCCATTTTTTCGATTTCGAAATCTGGGTGTTTTGGGTGTTCTTCGATTATTTTCGTTTCCATTTTTTTTCTCGCTTGATATTATGATATAGACAATGAATCATGCAAGTTTCTCTGCAACTTAAAACTTGTAAGGTTTGTTGCAGGAAAACTTGCTTTTTAAGCAGCTTCACGTAACTCGGTTTTGGGGATAGGTTTCCTTCCCTTGGGTTCCGCTTCAATCTGTAAATTAGGATATAGATAAGCTGCCACTAACATGAGGTACAACACTTCTGCAAGGATGATTAGTCTGAAGGATAGAAGAGATAATATCATACAGATTACCCCTGCAAGGAGGAAGAACCAGCAAGACTATTTGCGAAAGATTCCCTTGAAAGATCCTTATTGTTAATTTCTCTTAAAATTTCATTAAGTTGCATGGAAAATCCACGTAATTTCCCTAAATTTGCACCAGACAAAGGCTGTTGAACTGAATAGGAAGTTCCGGGAACTATTGTTCGTCTGGGCATCTCTGAGGATAAATTATCCGATAATGAGTGGAAAACAGTTCTCCAAGCCTTTTGTTGTGTTTCTTCGGTTTCAGATAAAAATGCACGATGTTCCTTGATTTTTTCTGAAGAAAGTTTGACATTCTCAAAATTTTCTACTACCTTTGCAGCCACATCAAGGTTCTTAATTGGATCGGCCGCCTCTGCGGAATTGGACCGCAGTCGAGTCAGCCAATTGAGAGCCTTGTTTTTATTACCTAAAAAAAATAGAATTGATGGCATTGCTACCATCAATTCTACAGTAGTAGCCGAACAGCGAATCAATCTCGCTGAGGTCAGCTATGGATTCCAGCAGGCTCTCCAATCCAATTAAGAACCTTGATGTGGCTGCAAAGTTACAACAAAAAAAGAAATCAACAAAAAAAAGATAAAAAAATGGAAACCTACAAAATTTTTTCGTATCTTTGCCAGCGGAATAAGGCGGATAAGGTGAATCCCCCGCTGTTGTAAAACCCTGAGCTGATTGATTTATAAAGTCAATCAGCTTTGTTTTTTCCAATTGGTAAACGGTGGTCGTAATATCTTTTACCATCCTTTACTCCAACAACAATTTTTGAGGAATTTGTTTGGAGAATTGAAGACCATTTCGAGGATGTCCTCGAAATGGTTGAGATTGGTTCTGGCGCAGAACGTCCTGTTGATTCTGTTAAATTGTCCAGATATCTGATAGTTCAAAATGCCGACCCCAGTAAAGCAATCGTAGCACAGGAGCAAACTTACTTCGCCATTCAGACGAAGCGAGGCTTTTAAGGGCAAGATTTACAAGCTTGCCCTTTTCTTGTTGACAATGAAAAGCCACCCTGAAAGGTGGCTAAGAATGGAGGATGTTGTTATTTTGTTGTGTCTTCCGGGTCGAATAAACGAAAAAGTCGTTCTGCGTCCAAGGAGAAAACAAGCCTAAAGCCATCCATTATGTCTTCACTGACGCTCAGCTGCTCGTAGTTATCGCAATTGTTCTCGTCGATGCCCATCTTCTTGAGCCAGCGAAAGAGTTGTCCCAGAGGGATGTTCTCGCGATTGACACCGACGCTTATGTAGCGGAATGCCTCGTTAGGGTTGTCTTCATCGTTCTTCACATCGAATAAGAAAACGTCACTGAGGTCAACTTTCACGTCGTTCTCAGCAGAATAATCAAATTGTTCTCCCTGCAAACGAAGGTGCTTGTCTGCTTGGTTCTTAATAGCAGCCTTCACGTTTTCGGCTGCAGCAATAATTTTTTTTAGTTCCATTTTTTTAAGGTTTTTAGAGGTGAATAAATAAAAAATATATAACTTTGCAACAGAAATAGAGTTGATGTTGTCATTGCCACCTATTTGAGTAGTCTGTCGGCTGCTCATCGGCGCAACATTCAACTCGTTTCTTTTTTGTTGTCTTCAGTAGAGTAGTCTCCATATCCTTCAGGCGTGTCTGCTCCGACGTTTCTGTCTGCCCATAGTGTGCCTGATGGGAGTCCGAGGTCAACGAGAATAGGCTTTGTGTGTGGGTAGTTGATGTTCTTGGTATCCATAATTGTAGTTGCCCGTTTTATCCAGTTGGCTCATCTGTTTTAGTTATTGTATCGTAGCGAGTATTTTAATTTATCGGGGTCGGCGACAGGTCTCTTCCCGAAGGGTTGAGAAGTAATAGTTTCTCTTCTGTGTGTTGACCCTCGACATTTTTTTTATTCATCGGTGTGCGGCAGACGAGGAATTTAATCTCTTCGTTGCTTTAAGTAGGCATGACGGAAAGCGAGGCATCCAAGGAATTTTCACATTTATTTTTAGGAATACCTCTTTTTCTTTTAGCCTTGGCGTGAAGAAAGAAAAAGTGGAAGGCTGCCAAAAAATAAATGTGGAAATAGCCTGTCGGTACTTGGATGGTAGCGGTCATCCTAACTTTGCGACGAAGAGAGAAAGTTCCTCGTGCCGTTGGCCCGATGTCCCAGTAAGGGAAAAAAGGGAGAGAGGCAATCATCCAGAAGAACCGACGCAGGGACTGAACCTTACGGGAAGAGTCCCGACGCTCGGACTTGTCCATCGAAGACTCTATCAGGGTTATGGCATAGCCACTCATTGATGTCGTTGAAAGGTGCATATCTGGGTGCCAGGTCTATGGCTTGCACCCCATGAAGCCGAAAGCCGATGATGTTCTCCGTCGCCTTGCGTCCGGCATCATCGTTATCCAGCGCGGTGTAGATGGTGCTGTAGTCATAGCTGTTAATGACTTCCCTTGCATACTTAACCAGCGACACCGAGTTGAGAATTAAGTAATCATGTTTCTGCCTTTTGTCATCAGGGAGAGCAGCAAGGAAAGAAAGGAAGTCGAAGAACCCCTCGAAGATGACCACGTTATCGGCACCGTTCGGCACGAACGAATACATCTTCGAATATATTGTCCGTTTGCTTCCCTCGCGTTCATTGCGCACCTCCCAGCCATTATTGGCGTTCGGAAAACCAACCGCGAAAAAGCTGTAGTCGCCGTTGGTATAATGTACCTCCTTACAGAATTGGCGAGCTATATCTTCCGGAATGCACCGCTGCTGGATATACCGCAGCAGTGCGGGGTGCCGCAGTTCCTTCACCGCCTGAATCTGTATTCTTTCCTTGTTGCCATCGACCTCAACGAAATGAGTGGAATTGAGGTGGCAGCAAGGATAGAGAGAATTGTCACCATTGGCGAGGATGGCGAGTGCACCACGCACATCGACGTGGCGCAGTGACATGATAAGGTCTACGATAGACCCTCCCTCGCCTGTGGCGAAATCATGCCATACGTTTTTGGTCGGAGAGACCGAGAACGAAGGGTGTTTCTCTTGGCGACAAGGAGAGAGATATAGAAGCTCTCCTTGGCACGACTTGCCCTTGGGGTGAATGCCTTGCTCCGCGAGCCAGGCAACAATGTTGATTTTTTTAGCCTGTTCAATATTCATTTTTTATCAAAATTACATATTAGTTGTACTATATTCATGTCTATATTCCGCGTAGCTGGGGGATAGATAAAAAATTTTGTAGGTTTTGTAGGTTTGTAGGGAACGTCTGTCACTCAGATAGTTACAAGTGAAAAATTCCCTACAAAACCTACAAAATTGGTTTTTTTTCTTTTTGCCGCCAAAAATTTTGTAGGTTTTGTAGGTACTTTGTAGGTAAAAATGGGTATCTAACTTATTGATTCTCTAAGAGTCCCTACAAAACCTACAAAACCTACAAAATTTTTGGGGGTTTCTGAAAATCAAACTGTTAATTTATGTAAAAATTCTTGGGTGATGGTGTAATATCGCCCCTGTCGGTGTTCTGCGCTATATCTCTCCGGAACTGTCGCGTCTGGAAGATAAGTATTGTAGGTGTTGGGCACCACAGAGGGCGATAACTGCCACTTCTTCTGGAGCATCTGCTTGACCTGTAGTCGCTCGACCTTGTAGCCAGCGTAGCTAAGGAGGTTCATCAGGTCGTTCAAACAGAAATACAATGCCCCTACCTGACAAGAATCCATGATGTCCTCGCATAGTTCAAGCGTCTGTTTTTCTAAGTTGTGACGATTGCCGTTGACGATAGACCGCCAAGCATCAGTCTCGATGAGGTCACGTCGGAACCACAGGCGGTCTTCCATCTGTGTGGAGAGATTGCGTTTGGTCAAGAAATGAAGAAAAGCAGGAATCTCATACGTAAGTTTCTCCATCAGGCGTGGGTCACGTTCCTTGGGTGTTTCTATTTTCCGGACCCAGAAGCGTGTATCTTCAGGTTCTATAATTACAGGGTTCTCTTCATTGTTCGAGCACATAATGAGCTTCGCGAAGAATTGTACACCAACGCGGTCTTTACCCTTAGCCTCGCTCTGGTAATTATAAGCAGTGACCATGTTCTTCAGCATCTCCGAATCCTCTCTCCTGTTCATGAGAGTTTCTTCTATCATGATAAGGAGAGATCGCGTCCAGTCGCTATTGAACTGCGAGCGGAGGTTGTTATTGGTCAGGTGTATGGCGTTATCACCATAGATTTCGTGGAGAAAATGAACGAATGTTGACTTGCCTGTGTCTGTCTTCCTGGAGACCAACAGGATAACTGGGAGCTTCTGTATTGGCTGCAAGTATAGCAGCTGTAGGTAGTCCATTCCCAACTCATATTGCTCGCCGAAGATGTGCTTGACCAACCCCCGAATGTGAGGAAAATCCACACCTTTTTGGGGTTGGTATTTCAGAGGCTTGTATGAGTTAATCCAGTTGCCGATTATCGGCTTGTAGTCGATATGCCCGGGCACTGGTATCTCTCCGTCATACTTGGGCATAGAATCAATGATGTGCCTTGCTTCATCGTTCCCGAAGTCTTGTCGAATAGCTTCCACTGACCACTCTATACGAACATCGCGAACCTCCCCATGAACGTCTGGGCGTTGTGAGTTCTTGTATATTTTCGTGCCAATTCTGAGGAATTGGTCTTTTTCATCATTTTTTTTCATAAAATTTGCTAATTTTATGTGCCAAAAGATAAAATTTTCAACATTTTTTTTGTGTAAAATTTGTAAAAAAAATAGAAAATTTCTACCTTTGCAGCCCTGGTTTACTACAATGTAGCCCCGCAGATTCCCCTTGGAACTCGGGGCTACGTTATTTATCTCTTATCTTTTCTTGTTGCCTTGTTGCCAAAGATGGTGTCCCACAAGATGGCATCAGCCTCCTTCTTTACATCGCGTTTGGGTTTCTCGATGATGCCCTTATCGATGAACTCATCCAGTTCTTCCCTCTTGTAAAACGCCCTCTTTCGGCTCTGACCGGGATGGTAGACATGGATGAGTCCGCTATTGCTCATCGTCCATAGGTGAGAACGATGGCAATCCAGGTAATGTGCTGCCTCGTCGGCGGTGAGGTACTGCTTGGTATGGAGACCCATGCCAAGAACTTCCTTTTGAACACTCTTCATAATTTCGAGCAGCGACTGCTGCTGCTCCATTAGCTTCTGCAGCATCTCATGAATCAGTAGATTTGTTTCCATAATTGAAATTTTTTTTGTTGTTAGTATTATATATATAAATAATGTGTAGGCTATATAGTGGGCAGACTGTCCACTGCTTGCTTGAGGCTTGGGTCTACCTTATGAAGATACTTGATGGTCATCATGATAGAGGAATGACCCAACAGGCGCGATACTGTCTGTATGTCTGCCCCATTGGTCAGCGCGGCGACGGCAAAGCTATGACGGGCACAGTGCCATGTGATGTGCTTGGTGATGCCTGCACGCGCAATCCACCTTTGCAGGATGGTGTTGGCAGCATGAGGTACATCGCCGAACACCAGTTCCTTGTCTGTAAGAGCTGGGCGACCTGCCATCTGCAGGGCTACATCAGCAAGGGGCACGTCGAGGAGACTCCTGCTGCTGTGTCCCTCCACCTTGCTCTGGCGAATCTGCAGCCTCTTATTCTCGAAGGATATATTGGTGAACCGCAGCCGCCTTATATCACATAGCCTCAGACCAGTATACAGAGAGAAAATAAAGGCTCTCCTAAGTGCAGGATGGTCTGGGAAGGGGGTGTCGATGAGCTTTCGCCACTCGTCCTGTAGGAGTATCTCTTTCCTTACTTCATGAGGGTCAGTCCTTACGCTGAGCTTCCGACAGGGATCCTTCTCTAGAAATCCCGCTCGGACGGCTGCTCTTACTACCTTGCGGAGCCGCTCCCAGGCCGTCGTTGCCCCCCACATGCTTCGCTGCTCACGGATATATTTGCTTACCAGCCAGTCCTTGGCAGCTGCCATCATCTGATGGGTCATATACTGAGTGCTCAGCGTCCCCACATAGTTGGGGTATTTCTCAAAGACGAACTCACGGAACCGAACAAGCCCCATCTTCACGGATGCCTTGTCGGCCTTGTCGTATCGCTGGTAGTATTCCTCGGCATATTGCCAGAAGTCCACGTATCTCTCCTTGCCTATGCGGAACCCCTCTTCGTCCTTCATCATCTTCAGTGCTTTCTCAGTCATCACTTTTTCTGCCACCGCAGCCGTGTCCTTATTCCACTGCTTCTTGCTTGCCGTGTTCGCTTCGTCGTATGTCCACAGCGGCAACATCTCATGTCGGCGACGGGTTCCCCCACAGTTATACTCGAGGATGTAGTTCCACCGTTCGCCATCTGCCGACCTCTTCTGGAGGAGTCGGATTTTATACAGCTTACTTATTACTCTATAACTTTTCGGCATAAAAAAATATTTTTTAAAACAAAATTCCGAAATTTCCAAATTTTTCGCAATTTTTTTTCCAAAAAAGTCTGGAATCGCACGAAATAAGAAAATATTTTCTCGGCGCGTGCGATTCCAGACTTTTGGAGTCAACGGTGTGCAATTTTTTTGTCTCTCTTTGGGTCGCCATATTGATGATTTCTGATATGTTGAGTTATCATTTAGCGTCCAAAATTAGAGAAAAACAATTTAGCAATCAAAAAAAGATAAAAAAAACAATTTTCCGTGTCCTTTTTTAGGGGGCGAGACCAAAAACTTATAAATGCGTGTAAAATAGCTTGTTATGAAAATCGGTGTTTTTGTGAAAATTGGCAAAAAACACGGGGAACTACCCTAAATGAGGTATAAAGCACCTTCTTATGCCGATATCCATCTTAAAACATAAGTTGTATTTGTAAAGCCATAAGTTGTATTTCTATAACCACAATCTGTATTTCTACAACCACAACTTATGTTTTAAGACGAGCACGAGGCTGGCGACCTGCTTGAAGCACGGATAAACCAGTTGTAGATGTTCCGCAAGGTCAACAGTGGATATTCGCCATAACTAAAAAATGACGTACTTGTGTTCTAAGCGCAGAAAGTGTTGATAAGACTCTTTTGTGGTGTGAGAAAAAAGCCGTACCTTTGTGGCGAGAAAAACAAACACGATATGACGATACGACCGATTGAGATGAGAGACCAGGCACCGTTGGCGAGGCTGATAAGGGCGGTGTTTGAGGAGTATGGGGCACCGCTGGTACATACGGTGTATGACGACCCAAGAACATGGCACATCTGTGAGACGATGCAGAGAGAGGATGCCACTTACTGGGTGGTGGAAGAGGATGGCGAGGTGATGGGCGGCTGTGGGTTCTTTCCCACGGAGGGACTGCCCGAGGGATATGCCGAGGTGGTGAAGTTCTACCTCTCGCCCCGTGTGCGTGGCAAGGGGTATGGCTCTCGGCTGTTTCGGCTGGTGATAGACGAGGCTCGCAAGGCGGGGTACACTTATTTATATATAGAGTCCTTCCCCGAGTTTGCCGATGCGGTGAAGATGTATGCCCGTCACGGCTTCACCGACTTGCCCCATCGGCTGGGCAACTCGGGGCATACGGCGACAAGCATCCACATGGAGTTGGTACTGTGAGGAAGTGCCCCAAAAGGGGTGAGAGTCTGACCTATACCATAGGTGAGACTCTCACCCCTTTAACGGTCAGAGTCTCACCCCTCTTGGGGTATCGAGCGTGGGGCAAAACAGGAGACGAGCCACCTTTTGTGTTGGGTAGCCCTTCTCGAATGAATGGATAATATGTTGTGTGGATGAATAAGTCCCTTGATGGGAGACTCACTTCCGTTTGATGCCTCGGACTGAGCATCCGTGATAACTATAATAACCAGCTTGTCCTGCTCCACCCGCATTGATTTCGGCTCTTACACCCACACCTTCATAGCCTGGGTCAATAGAACTGGTAACATACGCTCCGAGGAATCCCACGCGTTGCTTGTTGGAATCGACTGCATAGCCTGCTGCGGGGAGGAAAATGCTGTTGCCGTTGGGACCTGTGAATCGCAACCCTTTCACGCCATTTTCGGTGGTCCACTCTTTGGTCGTGTTGAGGATTAGTTCTCCAAAATCTGACGAGCTTGGTGTCCGCCATGCACCACCATACTTCTGTGTGACAACATCGTAGAGCGGGTTGCCGCCCCAATCGTCGCCAGTGTTCTTGGTGTCAACCACATAGTTTTCGGCGGTGTAAGCGGAGTAGGTGACGAGAGAGCCCCAGGCGTAGTAGTCACCAAACTCTTCGGGAGTGTTTGCCCCCACGTTTTGGTCAGACCAGAGGGTGCCGCTGGGCAGACCGAGGTCAACGGCATGTGCGTCGTATTCTACAGATGCAGAAGAGGATTTGTCATCATCGTCGTCGCTGCATGAGGTGAAAGACACGCTGAACAGTGCAGCGGTTGCAAGAAAGAGATACTTGTTGAGTTTCATAGTCGTGTTTTATTTTGTGTGATAATAAAGTGTTTGTTTCTTGTTGGGTGTAAAAAGGGCTGGCACATAGTTGTGCTCAGTGTGCCAGCCCTCTCATGAACCGATAAATAATATGTTATGTAACCTTCGTTTAGTAACCTGGGTTCTGTGGCGTGATGCCGAGGTCTTCGCCAGAGAGTCCTGTTGGGATGGGTTGGCGATAGTGCTTGCCACGAACGTTGTCGTACTTAGCGTGGAGGTGCTTATAAACCTTTGCGAAGAAAGCGCTGACGGTGCTGCCGTCCTTGCCTGTTGCGCCAGCGGTGGCGTAGGAGTCGTCGAAGTGTTTGTAGGTCGATACCTCCTTGATGGACGAGATGAGATCCTTCCAACGATAGCGGTTGAGGAGGTCGAACTGCTCGTAGGTGAACTCGTAATCCCATTCACGCTTGATTTGCTCGAAAGTCGGGGCACTGACGGTGGCGATGCCGGCACGGGTGCGGAGTTGGTTGAATGGCTCTGCTGCCTCGCTGTTGCGACCCAGTTGCACGAGGGCTTCAGCTTTGGTCAAGAGCACTTCGGCATAGCGAATCTCGATGCGGTCGATGGAGTTGTAGCTGATTTCGAGGTTTTCGGCATCTTCGTAACTCTGGTCAACACCCTTGCCGTTGATGGGCGTGTAGATGGGCGAGTAGTAGGTGTAGGTGAAGCCGTCCTCGGGGTTGGTGAGTTTGGTGAAGTAGGTCTTTGCCAGACGCTTGTCGTTGGGGAACTCGGCATACCAGTTGTCGTAGAGGTCGTCGTCTGCCACCTCGGTGTGGTTCTCTGTGAGGGTGGAGCCGTTCTCGCCGTTCTGGAAGGGGAATGTCCATGAGCAGTGGGTCTGGTGGTTGCCCTGAGCGTCGTAGTTGTCGCCATCGTGAGCGATGGTGAAGAGGTGCTCGTTGTCACCCAGTTTGTTGCTCTCATACTCACGCCCGAAGAGTTTTGAGTAGTCGGATGCCAGTTTCAGTTTGCCGCTGCTGATGACCTTGTCAGCATACTCCACAGCCTTTTCCAGACGAGAAGGAGTGGTCGTAAACTCAGGGTCGGTCTGGCTGTTGGCGATGGCTGCAACTTCGGCAGAAGAGAGCGGATTGTCGCCCCAAACGAGGTAGGCACGTGCCAGAATGCCCTGTGCGGCCTGCTTCGACGGGATGCGTGGGTCGCCATCGTAGTCTTTCAAGAGAGATTCAGCCGTGGTCAAGTCGCTGATAATCTGATTGAACACCGTGTTGATGGACTGACGTTCGGTGGTGCTTCCGCCTTCTTCTGTCACGACGGGTACTTCACCCCAAAGTTGCGCCAGTTTCAGGTAGGCAAGACCACGGAGGAACTTTGCTTTACCCACGGCAGCGTTGTAACCACTCTGAGTCACCTTGCCAGCCTTGTACGAATCTTCCACCGTTGCGATAGCTTCGTTTGCCTGAACGATGCCGAGGAAAAGGTGGTTGAAAATCTTGATTTGGTACCACGTCGTCGGTTCCTGCTCAAAACGACTCACCACAGGACCTGGTTCATTCTCTTCGCCCTCGAACGAGATGAGCTTGTTGGAGTTGCTCTCGATGATAAACGTGAACGAGGAACTGAGCGGTTGCCAGTGGCTATAAATGCCGTTCACCAGTGCGATGGCACTGGCATCGTCTGCCACCACGTTCTCGTCTGTCACTTGATTGTTGTTGCTGTTGTTGTCGTCGTCATCGTTAGAGCATGACGTGAACCCTGGCAAGAGGGTTGCTGCTGCAATGGCAGCAAGGAGTAAATTCTTTTTCATGTTTTTGTCTCCTTTCTTTTACCTTTAATAAATGTTTGTCGTGTTTTATTTTGTTGATAATTTGATTCCGTTCTGAAATCTGGTGCAAAGGTACGGACTTTCTGCCATGTGGGAAATCCTTCTTGTGTGGTATTTGTTGTACCATAAAAAGGGTAGAGCCTTGACTCTACCCTTCTCTAAGTTGTTTATAATGTGAGGTTTACGCCGAATACAAAACTTCGTGCCGAGGGGTAGGCTCCGCTGTCAGTTCCGCTGCTGACCTCTGGGTCGTAGCCTTTGTAGGGAGTCAGCGTGAAGAGGTTGGAGGCGGTGGCGTAGATGCGGATGCCGACAGGGAAGGTCTTGGGCAGACGAGGACGATAGCCGATGGTCAAGTTCCTCAGTTTCAGATAGGAGGCACTCTGCACATAGCGGCTGTCGATGTAGGAGAAGGGACGTGTGGTGCTGGCGAGGGGGAGCGTGTTGCCTCCGTCGGCAGCAGTCCAAGAATGCAGCACGGTGGTCAGCACGTTGTAGGAGTCGCCCGTCTGTTCCAGTCGGCGACCGAGGGCGTTGTAGAGTTTGTTGCCGTAGCTGCCGGAAAAGACGAAGGATAGGTCGAAGTCGCGCCATTGTACCTGCGTGGAAAGACCGTATGTGAAATCTGGCTGGATGCTGCCGAGCACCACACGGTCGTTGCCGTCGATTTTACCATCGCCATTAGCGTCAACAAACTTCACATCACCTGCTGTAGGTGTCTGCCCGTTCACGGTGGGCAACTGGCTCACATCCTCGCCCTGCTGCACGATGCCAGCGAACCTTAGACCATAGAACGAACCGAGTGCCTCACCCTTGCGGAGAATCTGCTGACTGTCAGCACCTTGTAGCACGTTGTTCGTCGTGCCCATGTCGGTGATTTCGTTCTTGTTGTGGGCAATGTTAGCAGAAACTGTCCACTGCAAGTGGCGACGCTTGAGCAGGGTTCCGTTCACCGCCAGTTCAATGCCCTTATTGGTCACGTTGCCCACGTTCTGAATCTGGCTGGTCACACCCGAAGCAAAGCCGAGAGGCACTTCGAGCAGGAGGTCGGAGGTCTTTTTGTAGTAGAGGTCGAGCACGAAAGCGAGGCGACCGCCGAAGAGTCCGAGGTCGGCACCGAGGTTATAACTTGCCGTGGTTTCCCACTTCAACTCATTATTGGCTGTGTTCTGCTTGGCATAGGAGGAAGTGCCAGCGTAGGAACCTGTGCTGTAGGACGTGGTGAAGGCGTAGTCGCTAATCTCCTGATTGCCCACCAGACCGCCCGTGAGGCGGAGCTTCAGGTAGTCGAGCTGGCGGGCGCTTGCCAGAAAGCGCTCCTTGTCCACGTTCCACGAAAGGCCCAGCGAAGGGAAGTACCCCCAGCGGTGCTTGCTGGAGAAGCGTGAGGAGTGGTCGGCACGGAAGGTGGCCGTGGCGTTGTAGCGGTCGAGCAGGGTGTAGTTCACACGGGCGATGACCGAGTTGAGGGTGGACTCCACGATGCCCGTCCGCGGCGTGTAGATGCCAGAGCCGTCTCCTAGGTTGTACTGCTTGAGCGTCTCGTTGGTGAAGTGGTTGGTGCGGATGGCGCTATAGGTCGACGTCGTGTTCTGCTTCGTATAGCCAGCCAAAGCGTCGATGTGGTGGAGGTCGCTGATGTCCTTATTATAAGTAATGGTATACTCCTGTTGCCAGGTGTCCGTCTGGCGGTTGCCCACGCCGCCCACTCCCTCGGTCGCCAGACCCAGTGAGGTGTAGGCTCCAGAGAAGTAGTTCTGGGTGAGTTTCTCGCTGTTGAGCCCCACAGCGGCTTTGAGCGTGAAGTCACCTATCTTGTAGCTTGCCCAGAGATTGGTGAGCAGGTAGTTGTTGATGTTCTCTGCCACACTCTCCTTCAGGTCGTAGACGGGATTGGCGGCGTGGTCGCCGATGGCGAAGTAAGCATACTCATAGGGATTGCTGAAATTGTAGGAACCGTCGGCGTTGTACACGCTCACCACGGGCGGCATGAGCAGGGCATAGACGAAACTGTTCGTGATGCCGGCGGAGTAGGGCGACGAGTTGTACACCTGCTCCTCCGTCGTCGTCAGCCCCGTCTGCTTGCTGCGTCCGTAGGTGGCGTTGATGCCAAACCTCAGGTTCCTCCGCAACTCCCACTCCACGTTCGTGTGGAAGTTGTAGCGCTGAAAGCCGGAGTTGAGGATGATGCCGTCCTGGTCTGTGTAGTTCGCCGAGAAGGAGTAGTGTCCGTTCGGGGTGTGCCCCTGCGGCGCGAAGGTGCAGCCGTTCACGCTCAGTTGGTGCTCCTGCTGCACGGCGGTCCTGAGCACGGCGTTCTGCCAGTCCGTGCCCTTGCCCAGCGTGGCAATCTGCTCGTCGGTGTAGCTCCCCTTGTTGCTCCAGTAATCTTTCTGGTAACGCGCCCATTCGGAAGCGTTCAGCAGGTCGAGTTCCTTGCTCACGGTGCTCAGTCCGAGACTGTAACTGTAGGAAATCTGGGGCTGGTGGCTGCCGTGGTTGCCTTTCTTGGTGGTGATGAGGATGACTCCGTTGGCTCCTCTCGACCCATAAATGGCTGTGGCACTCACGTCTTTCAGCACCTCGATACTCTCGATGTCACTGGGGTTGATGGTAGCCAGAGGATTGAGGCAGCATTCGATGGCACCTAGTCCTGTGCTGCTGCTTGAAGCGTCCTTGAAGTAGATGAAACCATCGACTACATAGAGCGGCTCGTTCGAGGCATTGACCGAGTTGCCGCCACGGATGCGGATGCTGCTTTCCGCCCCTGGCTGGCCACTTGCCGCCGTGACATTGAGTCCCGCCACTTGCCCGCTCAGAGCGCCATCAAGGGTACTGGAGGTGCTGTGCTCAAACACGTCCGCCTTTACCGTCGTGACAGAGCCGGTCAGTTGCGTGCGGCTCTGCGTGCCGTAGCCCACCACCACCACATCGTTGAGGTAACTATGTTTCTCTGTGAGTTTCACATGGATGTCCTCTTCGTCATCATATACCATGATGGTCTGGGGTAGGTAGCCTGTGTAACTGATGTTCAACTTGACGGGCAGCGATTTCACGTCAATCGTGAAGTGTCCGTCGTAATCGGTGGTCACGCCTTTGCCCTCGGCATACTTCACCGTCGCCCCGATGACGCTTTCGCCTGTTGTGGCATCCACGATGATGCCCTGAATCTTCTGTGCTGAGGCAACAAAAAGGGAAGCGGCGTTTAGTGCCGCCGCTAAAAAGAGTCTTTTCTGTGTCATGTTCTATGAAGTCTGTTGTGAATGGTTGTTTAGTTGTTGAGGGTCTGTGTCAGAACGTGCAGCTGGCTTTCCACTTCTTGCTCTGTCAGGCGAAGGAAACCTGCCGCATGGTTGTACTGCTGGCCGTTGCGGACAATCCACTGGAGGAAGTGGTCGATATCGCGGTCGAAGGCAGTGTAGGTGAAGCCAATGTCCTCGACGGGGATGAGGTCGATGTCTTCACGTTCGATGAGTTCGAGCGTTTCGTCGAGGTTGCCTGAGAGGAGCACCTCGCTTTGCGTCTTCTTCACATCGAGGGGCAGCAGGGCGAGGTCGCTGCGGAGGGTGCGTGTGGAGAGGTTGTAGAGGTTGCTGAGGACATTGAATGTGACGGATGCCTTGTCGTCGCTGATGGCGGAGAGCAGGTAGAGGTCATCGCCCGCGATGTGGTTGCCGCGCAGGTCATCGGCAGTGCGCCCGAAGTGGGCAGCGAAGACGGGTGAGAACGATGCCTTCCCGCTGCCTGAATAGACGGTGAGCTTGTCCTTCAGTTTGTTGTGCTTTCCTGCTGCTTCTTCCTCATACTCTTCGTCGAGGTCTTCGGTGGTGAAGAAGAGACGCTTGAGGTCCTTGCTCCGCCATTCCTTCCGCTGAATGTCGCTGAGCAAAGGGTTTCCCGTGGAGGTGACGGGCAGCAGGGCGTAACGACCGACGCGGGTCACCTGTGCACCCTTCTGATGACCGCTCACCAGTGTGAGGTCTGCGTCTGCATTCCTGCCGCTCACCACGGCTATCTCTACGTCGGGATTTACCGTCTTGTAGGCTTCAATCCACTTTTCCACCAAGGCACGGCCCGCCTTGTGCGTCTTGATGGTAATTATGCCATCATTTTGTGCGGTGGCTGCACTTGCCGTGAGTGTCGCCACTGCAAATGTTGCTATCAAAATAGCTTTCTTTTTCATGTCTATATATAAATTAAATAATGTATAGCGATTCTTTTGTGCCGATTTGATTTTTCGCTGCAAAGGTACGGACTATCTGCCGCTCCCGAAATCCCTTTTGTGGGGTATCCATCTACCACGTTTATGGTAGATGGAGGTTTACCCAATGAGGAAATGAGTAAAAATGTAAATCTCTGTAGGGCTACGTCGTTGCTCCTTGTGACTCTACGACTTTGCCTCTCTGGAAGTTGCGCAACAGGCTCTTTTCTGCTTTTGGGTGGTACGATTGTGGCTCATCATCTCGTTTTTAACTTGTGAAGTCGCTTTTTTTTGCCTTTTAGTTTTTGGTTTTTCATTTTTTCTCTATCTTTGCAAATTGAATGGTTGGCGGTCATAAAACTTCAAAACCGCCAAACTCCCAAAAGCGTAAAACTGCAAAAACAAAGAAGATATGGAAAAATTAGATTGGTCAAGTCTTGGCTTTGGCTACCGCAAGACTGATTACAATGTTCGCTGTTACTATCGTGACGGCAAGTGGGGCGAGATAGAAGTGTGTTCCGAAGAGACCATCCCACTCCACATGGCAGCCACCTGTCTGCACTACGGACAGGAGGCATTCGAGGGTTTGAAGGCTTATCGTTGTCCCGACGGTAAGGTGAGGGTGTTCCGCTCGGACGAGAATGCGGCTCGCTTGCAGAGTACTTGCCGTGGCATCCTCATGCCCGAACTGCCTACGGAGAAGTTCAACGAGATGGTGGACAAGGTGGTGCGCCTGAATGAGCGTTTCATCCCTCCCTACGAGACAGGAGCCACGCTATACATCCGTCCGCTGCTCATTGGCACCAGCGCACAGGTGGGTGTGCATCCTGCCACAGAGTATCTGTTCATGATTTTCGTGACCCCTGTGGGTCCTTACTTCAAGGGCGGCTTCTCCTGCAACGACTATGTGATTATCCGCGAGTTCGACCGTTCCGCTCCGCTCGGCACAGGTATCTATAAAGTGGGTGGCAACTATGCCGCATCCCTCCGTGCCAACAAGATGGCGCACGACCTTGGCTATGCTTGTGAGTTCTACCTCGATGCCAAGGAGAAGAAGTACATGGACGAGTGTGGTGCTGCCAATTTCTTCGGCATCAAGGACAACACCTACGTGACTCCGAAATCCACCTCCATCCTTCCCTCTATCACCAACAAGAGTCTGATGCAGTTGGCAGAAGACATGGGCATGAAGGTGGAGCGTCGTCAGATTCCAGAAGACGAACTCGGCACGTTTGAGGAGGCTGGTGCTTGTGGCACGGCTGCCGTGATTTCGCCCATCGGCAAGATTGATGACTTGGAAGAGAAGAAGTCTTTCCAAATCTCCAAGGACGGAAAGCCAGGCCCTATCTCCGAGAAACTCTACAATAAACTACGTGGCATCCAGTACGGCACAGAACCCGATGTGCATGGATGGACACGCGTGGTGATTGAATAAGAAGACCCCACCCCGCCCTAAAGGACACCCCTCCCTCTATGGAGGGGACTATGCGGGGTGTTGGGAAATAGAAAACAGGAAAAGAGAGATAATAAAGTATTAATAATTAACTAACCAGAAGACTCCTGAAGGACTAACAAGCCGGATGGCTCTCCCCATAGAGGGGGAGATGTCCGAAGGACAGAGGGGGTCTGTTCTTTTTAACTATGAAACCAACATTATTCCTCCTTGCTGCGGGAATGGGCAGCCGCTACGGTGGCTTGAAGCAGCTTGACGGTCTTGGACCCAACGGTGAAACCATCATGGATTACTCCATCTACGATGCCGTCAAGGCAGGCTTTGGCAAAATCGTGTGGGTGATTCGTAAGGATTTTGAAGAGCAGTTCCGTACTCAGATCCTCTCCAAGTATGAGGGTGTGGTGCCCTGCGAACTCTGCTTCCAGAGCATTGACAGCCTTCCCGAGGGCTTCAAGTGCCCAGAAGGTCGTGTGAAGCCTTGGGGTACGAATCATGCGGTGCTGATGGGCAAGGATGTCATCAAGGAGCCATTCGCTGTGATCAACTGCGACGACTTCTACGGACGCGACGCCTTCATGTCTATCGGTAAGTTCCTCTCCAATCTGCCAGCAGGTTCGAAGAACAAGTATGCGATGGTCGGTTTCCGCTGTTGCAACACGCTGTCGGAGAATGGTTCGGTGGCTCGCGGTGTGTGTGTCTATGACAACAACCGTCACCTTACTGATGTGGTGGAGCGCACCGAAATCATGCGTCAGGCTGACAAGGGCAATGCCATCTGTTTTAAGGACGAACAAGGTGAGTGGCAGCCACTGGAAGAGAACGTGCCTGTCTCGATGAATATGTGGGGCTTCACACCCGACTACTTCGAGTACAGCGAGGCTTACTTCAAGGAGTTCTTGTCTGACCCGAAGAACATGGAGAACCTCAAGGCTGAGTTCTTCATCCCATTGATGGTGAACAAACTCATCAACGAAGGCACAGCAACTGTCGAGGTGCTCGACACCACTTCTGTGTGGTTCGGCGTGACCTATGCAGCCGACCGCGAAGCAACTGTGGAGCGCATCGCTAAACTCGTTGCCGACGGCGTTTATCCGAACAAACTGTTCTGATAAGGACGCTTTTTTCAAACACAAAGGAGGACACGATGTGTTCAGAGAGAGATTCTTTGAGCACGCCGTGTCCTCTTTTTTTGTCGTTTTGTGCTTAAAAACACGTTTTTTTTACAACAAAATGGCAGAAAAACAGAGAAAATTTAATTATTTTATCAAAAAGTAAGCAAAATACTTGTTTTATGTTTCAAAAAGTTATTAACTTTGCATCGTCAAATAACAAAATGATTTTTGTTTTAGGAGACAAACAACACAAACACAAAATTAAAACACGACAACACTTGCGCAAGTAAAGAGAGATGTAAAAGAAGTATTTATTAAAAGAAAAGGATTATGAAAAGATTGCTTAAGGTAGCTGCTCTCATGGCAGCAATGGCATTGCCAACGGTGGCAAGTGCACAAGACAAAGTGGAAGCAACGCTGGGTGCCGACTTCGTGTCGAATTATATCTGGAGGGGACAAGACCTCGGTTCGGCTGCCATTCAGCCCTTGGTAGGTGTGGCATGGAAAGGTTTAAGCCTGACAGGGTGGGGCTCTTACGGTTTGGTTGACCGTGACGACACGAAAGAGTTCGACCTCACATTGGCTTACACGACAGGCGGATTCACCATCGGCATCACCGACTATTTCTGTGTGAATGGCATCGACAACTGTCCTCATAAGTATTTCCTCTACGATGCCCACAAGACTGCCCACACGTTTGAGGCAAACATCGGCTACGATTTCGATGTCCTCTCCCTCAACTGGTACACCAACTTTGCAGGGGCAGACGGTGTGAACAAGTCGGGCGACCGCGCCTACTCCTCCTATGTGGAACTGGGTGTTCCTTTCAAACTCGGCGGTCTTGATTGGGACTTCACCCTCGGGGCAGTGCCATACGCCACCGACTTCTATGAAGATGCCCACAAGTTCGCGGTCACCAACATCGGCCTCGCGACCAGCAAGGACATCAAGATTACGCCTACCTTCACGGTGCCCCTCTTCGGCAGCGTTTCTGCCAATCCGAGCACCCAGAAACTGTACTTCACGGCAGGCATTTCGTTCTGACATGCTATATCGGCAACTATATGATACAGGCACTATAGATGCAACTATATACACAAACACAAAATACAACACATTATGAAAAAGATTGAAGCGATTATCCGCAAGACAAAGTTCGAGGAGGTGAAGGACGCATTGCTCCACTCCGACATCGACTGGTTTGAGTATCACGACGTGCATGGCATCGGTCAGAGTCGTCAAGAGCGCATCTACCGTGGTGTGCAGTACAGCACCGACGTGATTGAACGGGTGGCACTCACCATTGTGTGTCGCGACATGTTCGTAGAACCCACCATCAAGGTGATTCTGCAAGTGGCGCACACAGGGGAAATCGGTGACGGACGCATCTTCGTCAGCGACATGATTGACACCTATTCCATCCGCACAGGTGAGCATGGCGACACCGTTTTGAGAGACAAGAAATAAAAGTAGGACAACACACAAACACAGACACATGAAAAGGATTGATTATAAGAAGCTCACGATAGCTTCTCTCATGGCTATTACCCCGATATTTGCTCATGCTGAAGAGGTGTCCGCAGCGGTTGCCGACCCCGTGGCAGAGACTTCCCTCAACACCGTTTGGATGCTTTTGGCAGCGATGCTGGTGTTTTTCATGCAGCCAGGCTTTGCACTTTGCGAAGCAGGTTTCACTCGTTCAAAGAACACCGCCAACATCTTGATGAAGAACTTTTGTGACTTCATGTTGGGTTCCGTCTGCTTTTGGCTTGTCGGCTTCGGCATCATGTTTGGATGCGACGGGGCAGGCTTCATGGGTATGCCAAGTTTTGGTGACATCAGTTTCATGACACGCGATGACGGTCTGCCCGTTGAGGGTTTCCTGATGTTCCAGACGGTCTTCTGTGCCACTTCTGCCACCATCGTTTCTGGTTCGATGGCTGAACGCACCAAGTTCTCCATGTACTTGGTCTATTCACTCCTCATCTCTCTGATTATCTATCCCATCGAGGCGCATTGGAGTTGGGGTGGCGGTTGGCTGAACGACAATGGCGAAGGTACTTTCATGCATGACCTCTTTGGCACAGGCTTCCACGATTTCGCAGGTTCTACAGTTGTTCACTCTGTAGGCGGATGGTTGGCACTCGTCGGTGCGATGGTGCTGGGGCCTCGTCGTGGCAAGTATGGAAAGGACGGTAAGAGCCGTGCTATCCCAGGTCACTCACTTAGCCTTGCAGCTCTTGGTGTGTTCATCCTCTGGTTCGGTTGGTTCGGCTTCAACCCGGGCTCTCAGTTGGCTGCCTACGGAGATGTCAACAGTCTTGCCATTTCCCATACATTCATTACCACCAATATGGCGGCCTGTACGGCTGGTGTGGCTACCCTGATTGTGTCATGGCTCCGTTATGGCAAACCTTCTCTCTCGTTGACCCTCAACGGCATTTTGGCAGGTCTTGTTGCCATCACTGACGGTTGCGACCTTGTCAGCATCGGTGGTGCTGCCATCATCGGTGCCATTGCAGGTGTCGTGATGCCCTTCTCGGTTGAGTTCATCGACCATGTGCTACATATTGATGACCCTGTCGGTGCCAGCTCTGTGCATGGTGTCTGTGGTGTGCTTGGCACCATTCTTACAGGCTTCTTTGCCACGGGTGAAGTGAACGACACGATGGTGGGTGTCTTCTATGGCGACCACACCTGGGGGTTCCTTGGTGCACAAGTTTTCGGTACTCTTACCGTTGGTGCATGGGCTGCTATCGTGGGTTTCATCATCTTCAAGACCATCGATAAGGTTCACGGTCTCCGTGTTCCTGCTCGCATCGAAGATGAAGGTCTCGATATCTACGAACATGGTGAAACCGCTTATGGCGACGCATAACTTTCCTATTTAGTTTGTACACATATTATTATTGTTGGTATGATGGCAGTCAGTCGTGATGATTGGCTGCCATTGTTTCTGTCTGTCAAACCGTGGATTTATGGATAGGGAAGAGGACGTGTAGGGTGTGTTAGGGCTTAAATTGTTAAACTACGTTTAATTGTGGTTGAAGGAATGTGAAATATTTTGTCGGTTGCAGAATGATTTGTACTTTTGCAACATGAAACAGATATTGAGCGTGATAACAAAGGCGGTGCTGATGGTAACAGTGGTGGGATGTTCCACCAACTATAACATCACGGGCACTTCGTTGCAGTCAATTTATGATGGCGACATGGTGTTTTTGCGCCCATTGGATGCGGAGGATGGCAAGGCGGTCGATTCGTGCAAGATTCTGCATGGCTCGTTTGCGATGAATGGTCCTGTTGATTCGGTGATGTGTGTGCGTATGTTCTTCGGCAATAGTGGCGACAATATCCCGATTATTTTGGAGGAGGGTAATATCAAGGTGATAGCTCTCAATAATGCCATGAAAGTGGAGGGTACTCCGCTGAACGATAAGTTCTATGCTTTCATGACGGAACGCGACTCGCTGATGTTCCTCTTACAGGAATTGCCTCGCAAGGAGAGTTCCATGATATTGGATGGTTATGACCATGACGAGATTCTTCGTCAGTTGGGCGAAGAAGAAGGGACGTTGCGCCAAGCCATCGACCATCTTGAAACGGATTTCATCACCTCCAACTATGATAACGTATTGGGTATCACTTATTTCCTTGTCCTTTGCGATAATGCCTACAACCAGTTTGGCTATCCTACCACCACACCTCAGATAGACGAAATCTATGGGCGTGCACCCGAGTCCTTCCGCAACAACAAGGATGTGAAGGAGTATATGAGTTTATGCGAGGGTAGATAAGGCTTGATAGGGACAAACAAAAAAAGGCGGTGACCAGTCGGTCACCGCCTTTTTTGTTTTACCCCCATCAATCACCCATTCATGCTGATAAGGAACTCTTCGTTATTTTTCGTTCGTTCGATTTGCTTCATGACGAAGTCCATCGATTCCATTGAAGTCATGTCGGCAATGTGGTTACGGAGTACCCACATGCGGTTGAGCGTGGTTTGGTCTTGCAGCAGGTCATCACGGCGAGTAGAAGAAGCCGTGAGGTTGACGGCTGGGAAGACACGCTTGTTGGCAAGGCTACGGTCGAGTTGCAACTCCATGTTACCAGTGCCCTTAAATTCCTCGAAGATGACTTCATCCATCTTGGAGCCCGTGTCGATGAGGGCGGTAGCGATGATGGTGAGCGAACCGCCGTTCTCGATGTTGCGGGCAGCTCCGAAGAATCGCTTGGGCTTGTGCAGCGCGTTGGCATCGACACCACCAGAGAGCACCTTGCCCGATGCGGGCGACACGGTATTGTAGGCACGTGCGAGGCGGGTGATGGAGTCGAGGAAGATGACTACGTCGTGTCCGCACTCGACCATGCGCTTGGCTTTTTCGAGGACGATGCCAGCAATTTTCACATGGTTCTCGGCTGGTGCGTCGAAGGTCGAGGCAATGACCTCGGCATTGACGGTGCGTGCCATGTCGGTGACTTCCTCTGGACGTTCGTCGATGAGCAGCATCATCAGATAAGCCTCGGGATGGTTGGCGGCGATGGAGTTGGCAATGTCCTTCATCAGCATGGTCTTACCCGTCTTGGGTTGTGCCACGATGAGGGCGCGCTGCCCCTTGCCGATGGGCGAGAAAAGGTCGACAACGCGTGAGGACTTGCTGTCGTCGTAGCCCTTGCAGAGCTTGAACTTCTCGTCGGGGAAGAGCGGGGTGAGGAACTCGAAGCCTACGCGGTCGCGCACACGGGCTGGCTCACACCCATTGATTTTCTCTATGCTGGCAAGGGGGAAGAAACGTTCGCCATCACGAGGTGGGCGCACAAAGCCATCCACCACGTCACCTGTCTTGAGTCCGTAGTGCTTGATTTGTTGGAGGTTCACATAGACATCGTCGGGCGAGGGCAGGTAGTTGTAGTCGCTGCTGCGCAGGAAACCATAGTTATCGACCGTCTCAAGCACACCGCTCACACGGATGATGTTGTCAAACTCGTAGGGTTTCTCTTTCTCTGGACGTTCACGCTTGCTGGGCTGTGGAGCAGGCTCTGTGTATGCCTCATAAGGTAGGGGAGCTTCGTACACCTGTGCCTGACGGCTCTCTTGTTCGAAGCGGTTCATCATGTCCATTGGAGCGAAAAACTCTTCTTCCCTTGGGATGTCTTCGAGGATGATGAAGTCTGAGGTGGAGAAGTCGGCTGCTGTCGTTTCCCCTGTCAGCGTAAATTCCTGATGAACTGTTTCCTGTGAAGGGACATAAGTCTCCTCGGGTACAGCAGGGCTCTCTTCCAGAGGCGTTGCTTGGGGCTTTTCTTCTGCCACGACGGCTTCTTCTGCCTTCACCTTGGGCTTGCGTCCGCGCTTCTTGGGTTCAGCTGTTGCTTCAGCAGTTGGAACTTCTTTTTCAGTTACTTCTTCTTCTGCTTCTTCTGCTGCTGCTTTGGCCTTGGGTTTGCGTCCACGCTTCTTGGGCTCTGGAGCAGCTTCTACTACTGGTTCTGCTTCGGTGTCGGAAGTGGAGAGCATGGCTTTTTCTTCTTCTGAGAGATCGGCAAAGAGCGATTCATCCTTGGTCACTTTCATATTCTTGTCTATCTTTCTTGCTTTTTCTTGATTGGCGGTATAGACACGGTCCACGTTCTTCACGCTGACACGTGAACGCTTGCGTGATGTCTTTTCTGCTGATGTAGCAGTTGAGGCAAAATTGGTGGCCTGTTCGTCAAGGATGGTGAGCCGAAGGGTGGTAGGTTCCATTTTCTCAGGATTCTTGATGCCCAGTTCAGAGGCGATGCCAACAAGCTCTTCTTTTTCCTTGTTGTTGAGTTCTTCTAAATTGTACATAATATGCTGTCTGTTGTTTAGCGGTTGAGTGGTTTGGCAAGGTTGAATAGACCTAATCTGCCAATGACCAATCACTAATCACTGATTGAAATTTCTTGAGAATTTATTGAGAGATCTTGTCCTTTTGTGACTACTTTATGTTGATGAATGTAGTTGCTGTCCCAAAAAGACGGTGCAAAATTAGTGATTATTTCAGAAACCTCCAATTCTTTTGCAAAAAAAATACTCAGGAAAAGTGTTCCTGAGTGTCTTTTTTATAGATTTTTGTTGATATGGTCGATATAATCAAGCAATTCTTCTCTTCCGAGTTTGTTGGTGGCGGAGGTGATGAAAAAGGGGGGCAGTTCTTCCCATTCTTCTTTCAGTGTCTCCAGATACTTCTTAGCGGCAGGCTTCACCTTGTTGGGGCTCAGTTTGTCCGCCTTGGTGAAGACGATGGCAAAGGGAACGCCGTTGCTGCCGAGGAAGTGGAGGAAGGCGAGATCTACTTTCTGCGGGTCGTGGCGGATGTCGATGAGCACGAAGAGGCAAATAAGTGGTTCGCGGTCGAGCACATAGTGGATTATCATGTTTTTCAGCTTCTCCCTTTCTTTCAGACCACGTTGTGCATAGCCATACCCCGGCAAATCGACCAGATACCACTGTTCGTTGATGAGAAAATGGTTGATGCACATGGTCTTGCCTGGGGTGGAAGAGGTGAGGGCTAAGTTGCGTCGCTGGGTGAGAGCATTGATGAGGGATGATTTGCCCACGTTGCTTCGTCCGATAAAAGCATATTCGGGTCGCCCGTCAGTGGGGCAGAGGTCTTGACGTGGATGGGAAGAAATGTAAGTTGCAGAAGTTATTTTCATTGGGTGATGTTTTTTGAGGGGTATATTTGGATGTATGGGGAGTTTCTTGCCCGTTTGATTAGGCAAATTCAGAGAGTTCAAGCCAACGTATTTCCTTCTCTTCCAGTTCTTCGGTGAGGAGGGGGAGACGTTTGCTCAGTCGGGTGATTTCATCGACCGAGGTGGTGCCCCCGCAAAGGGCAGTCTCTATGTGCTTCTTTTCCGTCTCGAGGGCAGCGATGTCCTTCTCTAACTGGATGAATTCCTGTCTCTCCTTGAAGGTGAGCTTTCGGGCGCGGTTCTGGTTGCGTCGTTCCTCTTTCTTCTCTTCTTTCTTGGGTTGCTGCTTGTCGGAGGAAGACTCTCCTTCCTGCTCTTTCCAGTCGCGGTATTGGCTGTAACTGCCAGGGAAGTCTTGCACGTCGCCATTACCGTGGAAGACGAGGGTGTGATCAACCACTTTGTCCATGAAGTAGCGGTCGTGGCTGACGATGATGAGGCAGCCTCGGAAGTTCTTCAGATAGTCTTCGAGAATTTGCAAGGTCACGATGTCGAGGTCGTTGGTCGGCTCGTCGAGGATGAGGAAATTGGGGGCTTTCATCAGCACGGTGCACAGATAGAGCCGTCGGCGTTCGCCTCCACTCAGTTTGTAGATGTAACTATGTTGTTCTTCGGGAGGAAAGAGGAAGTGTTGCAAGAACTGGCTGGCAGAGAGTTTGTTGCCGTTGCCCATATCGACGTATTCGGCAATGTTGCGCACGGCATCAATCACTTTCTGATCATCACGGAACGCCATGCCTTCTTGCGAATAATAGCCAAAGCGCACGGTTTCACCGATGTCGATGATGCCGCTGTCGTGAGGTTCCAGTCCCAAGAGCATCTTGATGAAGGTCGATTTGCCTGTTCCGTTGTTGCCCACGATGCCCATCTTCTCGTAACGCGTGAAGTTATAGTTGAAGTTTTTCAGCAGGGTAAGGTTACCAAACGTCTTGCAGACATTTTTCATCTCGAATATCTTGTTGCCGATGTAGGTGCCGCCCAGCTCCAGTCGCACGTTGCGTTCTTCGACGCGCCGTTTGGCTTGCTTCTCCAACTCGTAGAACGACTCGATGCGGTAGCGTGCTTTCGAACTGCGAGCACAGGGAGTGGAGCGCATCCATTCCAGTTCGGTGCGGTAGAGGTTGTTGGCACGGGCTATTTCTGCGTTCATGTTGTCGATGCGTTCCTGCCGCTTTTCCAGATAGTAGGAGTAGTTGCCACGGTAGGTGTAGATGCGCGAGTTGTCCATCTCGATGATGACGGAGCAGATGCGGTCGAGAAAGTAGCGGTCGTGCGTCACCATGAGAATCGCCATTGTGCTGCGCGAGAGTCGATTCTCCAGCCATTCAATCATTTCGAGGTCAAGGTGGTTGGTGGGTTCGTCCAGAATGAGCAGGTCGGGTTGGTCGGCCAGCACACGGGAGAGGGCGATGCGTTTCACCTGCCCTCCGCTCAGTTGCGAAGTTGGGCGTTGTGACTCTTCCTCCGTGATTTTCATCTGGGTGAGGTACTGCTTGTAACGTTGCAGGTACTCGTCACTCTTCCCTTCCATTTCCTTGCTGTCGATGGTGGGTGTCTGTTCCAGATACCCCACTTTGAGGTCATTTCTGAACACCATCTTTCCTCCATCGTCTCCCTCTTGTCCAGCGATGATGCTCAGCAGGGTCGATTTGCCCGTTCCGTTCTTGGCAATCAGTCCGATGTGCTCTCGTTCGTTGATGGTGAACGAGATGTCTTCGAACAAGGCACGATGCCCGATGCGCTTCGTGAGGTTTCTGATTTCGAGACAGGGGGAGGGCATAGCGTTTTTTGATGAGGGTGATGAAAAAGGGGTGAGTGATGCGAGAATGACGTATCGATGTTATTTCAGCATCTTCAACTCTTTGGCAGTGAGGGCACGGAATTTCTCAGCATGGCGGATGTGGCTCTCAAAGAGGTCGAGAATGGCATCCAATTCGCCAAGGCTATGGATGTTTGCCGTCACTTTATAGCCCGCTTTTTGTAGTTGCTGTACCCAGTCTTTGGTGATGTAGGCAGTGGTTTGTGCATCTGTTGCAAACATGAAGGGAATGAGGTGCACCTTCTTGATTTTTTGTGCTTTGAGTTGCTTGATGAGGCTTCCGAGGGAGGGATAACCGTCAATCGTACCCACGTGCCATGTTTTGAGGCCGTGGTCGTGTAGGGCATAGTCAAGCATGGCATATTGAGGATGAGTTTTCCCCTCGGTGTCGTTGCACACCAGTACGTTCACTTCCTTGGGCTTCCCGTAGGTTTCATTCATGATGCTGATGGCGCACTCATAGTCAGATGGGTCGCTCAACAAGGGCTTCCCCAAGCGCAAATGCTTGAAGCGTCCCTTGTTGGCATCAGTCAGATAACTGAGGTATTGCTGTTCCGTATTGTCAATGAGATGAGACGACTGCACCAGCACGTGGGTATAGCCCTCCTTCTCCAACTGACTGAGCAGTTCGTCTGGTGTGGGTACACGATGGGTGGTGTGTGAAGTCCATGCCTCTTTGAAGGCATAATTGGGGTAGGTTTGTCGCAGTCGGGCATTGAATCGGTCGATGCATTGTTGGGTGGCTGCATCGTCGGCACCCGTATGGACTGCCACTACAACCGCTTTGTCACCATCGCGCATATTCTCAAACATATCTTGCTCCATCTCCGTGTTCTGTGCCATCATCAATGTCTGGGCAGCGAACAGGAAGGTGAGGGTTAGCAGCAGTTTGTACATCGTCTTCATCTTGTCTTACACACATTATTTATATATATACACCTTTCGGGTGGTGCCATTCTCCTTTTTCAGGTAGATGCCTTGCTGGGTGGGGGCTTCCACCTTGGTGCCGCTGATAGTGAAGTACGTTGCTTCTGCTTCCGTTGTGGTGGCTACCGAATGGATGGCGTTGGCTCCTCCGCCCATGAAGTCGAACGAGATAAGTCCATCGGTCTCTGTGATGTTGGTGATGGGCTTGTTCATGTAGTTGGTGCCATCGGTGTTCTTGTGGAACAACCGGCCGTTCCAGTCCTCATGGGACGTGTTGGTCAAATCCGTCACGTTTTTAGTACCAGGAAAGACTTGGGTGGCAAGTTGGCTATCGGATGGAGTGTATTGTTGATAAGTCGAGTTGAACGTTCCATAGTCCTTACCGGCCGGGATGATGCTCATGCGTTGGTGGTCCTTTATCGCGTTCACTTCGTTCTCCCTCCAAGCTGTAGCGTTATAGTCCACATGATATGCCAGCATTCCATGTATGGTTTTTGAGGAACCTGTATATTGAAACCAACCAGTGTTTTGCCGATTCTCCAAGATGAAGTACTCGTCTTCGTAGTTGTCATTTCTGATGAGGTATGCTACGGGCGATTCCTGTAGGGTGGGCATGTCGGTCACTGTGCACGCCTCGTTCAGTTCCTTGAAGTTGAGCCAGCCCGTAAACCATCGCTCGTAGGCAGTAAATCCTGCTGGAACAGTTCCGTTTGAGTTGGGTCCGTTGAATGCTCCATCATCCAGCAAGTCCCAACATCCCATGCCGAAACCACCCGAATAGGATATGTCATACATATCAGGCAATCCAAGGCAATGGCTAAATTCGTGGCAAGCTGTACCGATGCCATCCATCCTGCTGCCTTTTATTCCCGACAGTTCACAGCTTACGGCGTAGGTGTCAATAGTCACCCCATCCAGCGTTAGCGCACCCGTTCCGTCGCCAGACTCTTCTCCTCCGGAGAGTACCCATTCATGGGGCCAGATGGTATAGGATGCCGCACCAACATTTTCACCGTAGCCAGCATAGATACAGAACACCATGTCCACCATGCCGTCGCCGTCCCAGTCGTAGTCGGCAAAATTCACGCCCTCTGCGTCGGCCAACTGGCAGGCTTCAATCACCAACTCGCAGGGATGCTTGTCATTATCTTCCTCATCGTTCTCGCCGTAGTATTTGCATTCTTTGCTCACCGTCACAGGCCCCACCACGTCAAACTCGATGTCAAACTTGCCGTAGGACTGGTCGTAGAAGTAATCACGCACAGAGCCGATGTGCTCGTTCTTGTTGTAGCCTTTCTGATTGAATTGGTCGTTCCAGGCTTCCTGTGTGCTGGTACTCTTCATGGCTTTGTCCAGATAATTGATCAGGATGACAATTCCCCTTTTCTCGCCCACATACTGGGTGGGGAAGCCAAATTCTTTTCTTTCCTTGGCAAGTCGTTCTGCTTTTTTCAGTCGGTGGGCATTACGTCGTGCCCTCCGTTCCTTCCATTTCGAGGCCATCGCCTCTTTCAGTTCGGGAGCCAGGCGGTAGAACCTTTCTCCATCCTCTACTACTGGTGTACCATCCAGTGTGGCCATAAAATGGAAAGACTCGTCGCCCACTAATGTGACGGTCAGGGCGGTGCTGTCACTTTGCCGGACGGTAAACGGTGTTCGCCGTGCTGGGATGGCCATGATGCCTAAACACCATGCCCAGAAACTAATTGTTGCTAAGAACTTATTCATATTGATTCATGTCTGCTGCTTCGCGAATGGCGGAGATTTGATATTTTGTGATGGTAGGCACAATCATGTGAATCAAGTGCCCAATTTTTTCTACTTTGATAGTTTCTTTCCCCTTTTCCAACAGGCGATAGGTGCCATCGCCAGGGATGCGCACTTTCACGTCGGCGTTGACCAGTATGCCCTCTCGCTGGGTGACGGGTCTCATGCCGTTGCGCGTTAGTGCTTTGCAGCAAAGGTGATAGTCGAGGGTGTCTTCCCGACCTTCCACCAAGAGGTCTCTTGCTGTCTCATGCTCGATGGAGAATGAGCACAATTCGCGGTTGAACGTCAGCCCTTCTTTGGCGAAGTATCGTTCGATGCTGCCATCGATGCTCAAGTCTTCCGATAATCCAGTTGTCAGACCCAGGTCGTGGTCAAGCAGCCACACTTGGTCAGCCACCTGCAAGGCGTGCTCGAGGTCATGTGTGCTCATGAAGACTGTCTTCTTCAGTGCTTTTGCCAGTCGGTGCAGCAGGAGCATCATCTGAATCTTGCTCGGGTAGTCGAGATAGGCGGTCGGTTCGTCCAGCAGGATGACAGGAGTCTCTTGGGCAATAGCCTTCGCAATCATCACTTTCTGTCGTTCACCGTCGGAGAGCGTCTGTATCTTTCGGCTTTTCAGTTCCTTGATGCCAACCCATCCCAGACATTTATCTACCATTTGCTTGTCTTTGTCCTTCAGCTTGCCCCAAAAGCCCGTGTAGGGGCTTCTGCCCATAGCTACCACCTCTTCGGCAGTCATGTTCTTGATGCCAGAGTTGTCTGTCAGCACCACACTGACCAACCGTGCCAAGTCCTGACTCTTATACTTTCTGATGTCCTGTCCCATCACCTCCACCGTTCCGCCCAACGCTGGCTGAAAAGCAGCCAATGTGCGGAGCAGCGTTGATTTGCCCGCACCGTTAGGACCCAGCAGGCAAGTCATCTCACCACTGTTCAGTGTCGCGTTCAGTCGAGAGGCAATCACCTTATCGCCTCCTTTCACTTTATACCCCGTCGAGAGGTTCTTCAGTTCTATGGAAATGCTCATAATGAGTGCAAAGATACGAATAAAACTTGTAAAGAACAACGGATTCGGAAAGATTAACGCAGAATGACTGTAAAATGACGTCAGTTTGATGAAAATTGTCTGACATAAACTTGTTGTCTATTTACGGATTATATCTTGAAGCTTATAAACACAGTGGGACGGTTCTTTAGTTATATCAGAAGAATCGTCCCACTATGTTATTTTCTCAAATGGTTTCTTTCCGTTACCACACCAATGCTCTTTTATCCTTGGGGATGAACATCTTGTCGGTGGGCTGGATGCCAAAGGCGTCATACCAGCTGTCAATCATCGGCAGGGCGGCATTCACGCGGAAGATGTTGGGAGCGTGTACGTCACTGTTGACTCCCAAAGCGATATACTCAGGTGTAGCGTTGCAGGCCCAGATACGGGCGTAGGAGAGATAGAACTGCTGGGCAGGGGTGAAGCAATCTGCGGTCGCGAGAGGCTCTTGCTTCAGGCGGTTCTCGAAGGCGCGGTAGGCTATCTGTAGTCCACCATTGTCGCCGATGTTCTCGCCCAGGGTTTTCTCTCCGTTGACATAGAGTCCCGGCACGGCTTCCTGCTTGGAGAACCAGTCGGCCAGCACCTTGGCGCGTTCGTCAAATTTGGCCTTGTCGTCGGCTGTCCACCAGTTGACTAGATTGCCATCCTTGTCGTACAGACATCCCTCGTCGTCGAAGCCGTGGCTCATCTCATGCCCGATAATAGTTCCAACGGTGCCGTAGTTGCAGACATAATCGGCATCAGGATCGAAGAACGGGGGCTGGAGGATGGCTGCGGGGAAGTTGATGCTGTTGTACAGTGGGTGGTAGAAGGCGTTCACCTCCTGTGGTGAGCAAGGCATTCTGGTCTTATCGACGGGCTTGTGCCAACGTTCACGGATTCTGGCCTGACGCATTTCCTGTTTGATGCGGATAAAGTTCTCCATGAGGTTATCATTCTCGCGGATGTCAATGAACTTCTCCATATCCTGCCACTTGTCGGGATAGCCCACGTTGATATGCATGGCGTGTAGTTTCTCCAATGCCTTGGCCTTGGTGGAGTCGCTCATCCAGGAGTTTTCCTTTAGTCGCTCCTCGAAGGCCTGCTGCAGGTCTTTCACCAGACGATAGACACGCTGCTTGCTGCTTTCGGGGAAGTACTCCTTGACATAGAGTTTGCCGATGGTCTCGCCCAGATTGTCACTGAGGACGGAGACGGCACGCTTCCAGCGAGGTTCCTGTTCCTGCACACCAGCGATGGCCGCGATTGCATTAAACTGGCAGTCGGTAAAGGCATCGCTGAGGTAATTGCTGTAGGCCTTGACAACATGGAGTTCCATATAGGCTTTCAAGTCCTCAACACTTGTCTCGGCTAGCACCTTTTCCACCTCGTGCAATGGTTCCAGCTGACTGACGTTCACTTTGTCTATATCCTGAGGATAGCCAAGGGCGTCACGATAACCTATCCAGTCGATGCCCTTGAAATCCTGCAACAGTTGCTCCCACGTCATCAGATGATTGGTCTTCTGCGGGTCGCGCTGATCCACCTGATTCAGTTTCTTGATGCCAATCCTGTGTTCGATGGCCCATTCTGCCTGCATCATGCGCTCGGCGACGTCATCGCTGTTGCCCACCAGCTTCAGGTAATCCTTGTTAAGATTCTTGAAGACGGCAACGACAGCCTGCTGCGACTCGTTGGGATTGTCATAATATTCCTGAGGCAGTGATGTGCCGCCAGCTCCTGCGCTTATCAGGTACTCTGAAGAGTTGAAGGGGTTCGTGCTCAGACTGATACCATAGGGAGCCGTGTTAAAGCCCTTGGCATCGAACGCTGCCATCAGTTTCAGGGCTTCCTCGCGGGTCTTGATAGCTCTTACCTGCTTCAAGTAGGGCAGGATAGGCTCATAGCCCATCTTGTTGCGACTCACGCTGTCCATGTAGAGACAGATCATTTGCCCCATTACCACAGATTTCCTTCAACCTTTTTCAGTCCTTCATATAAGTCCACAACCTGCGTGTAATTCAAGAACTTCACTCGTTTCTCGATGGGTGAAAACATTGACACGTGCAGTTTGTCTTCATACTCCTTCTTGCGACAGACATCAGCAACGATAAAGAAGCCTGCATGAAAATCTTGAAGTTCATAAAACTTAGACAAGGAGTTCTTGATGTCGGTTGTATGTTCCACCTCATAAAAATCGGAAGGCATGTGGCACTCGTTGAACCAGATGACATCTATTGTGCGAGCACGTCTCTTCAAGTTGTCGTAAGTAAAATCGGGTAAATGTGTTGTGTCCGTTATTTCACTAAGTTTCTTATCAAGAAATAGTCTGTTTTGGTCTTGGGCTGGTATATAAGTTGTCATACGACGGTATTTGCCAATTTCCACAAGCAATCCTTGATAGTAACCATGAGTAAATACTTCTTCACTCTTCTTATTGCCGGGTTTCAACTCAAATCTTCTCATCACCTCATCTCGGTATTCTTCCAAAGCCCAAAGCCCTGGCTGAATCTTAAAAATGTCCGGCGATTGCTGTACAATGCGGCGAATGGACTCATGAGGCGTTTTTGTTGCCCATGACGGAGTATCTACAAGTTGGTATAAATTGCCCAATGTCGCATAACCACCTTGTAGTCGTAGAGTATCAATGACTTGTTGAGTCTGTGTATATTTGTTCTCTTTCATATCAGCTTATTTCAACAAATTTCTACCACTGTTGTCTTCCAAAACCTGCATCCAGTCATGCCAAACATCGCCACATTCAGCACGTCGGCTTCCTCTGCATACTTCATCGCTGCTTGCTCGCGAGTTACTTCTGCAGGAATGAGGTTATTCTTGATAGCATCGGTATGTATGCGGTAGTTAATCTTCGAGAGTTCGCGCTTAGCTGACCATGCAAGTTGCTTCTGTTCTTCTGATTTGAGCCTTTGATACTCCTTGACGAGCAAAAGTTGGAAACGCGGACTAATCCACATGCCAAAATGGTAGGCAATATCCCTGTGGGCGTATGTGCCTCCATAGCGGCCTGCTTTAGCCATAATGCCGATTGCACCCGTTCGCTCAATCCATGCCTTGACAGACAAAACAAAGTTGTTGCTTCCTGCGGCATTCCTAATTGTATCGAATTCGGTACAATTAAAATTTGGATTATACAGCATCTCCCATTCACCAAGATATTCAATAGTACTCTTCAAACTCATCCATCTGAATACTATGTGCTCTTGCATCTGGCTGTGAGCCATATCGGTTAGGGAGATATAGTCTTCGTTCTGTACACTAACGACTGTAATCTCTGTATTATTAACTTTTATCTTTGCCATGAATCTTCGTGTTTTAATGCACAGGGGAATAGCCCTTGTATTTATAACATATAGAAGAGCATTGCTCCTCCGCCGACGAACGGCTCAATGTAAGTGACATTCTCCCATTTGTCAAAGTCAGCGGGAAGCAGAGCTTCCAGTTGGTCGATGAGTTGTGTCTTGCCACCAACCCATTTGACGAATGGTTTCGCTTTCATTGTTTTTATTTATTATTCAGTTACAAAATTACAATTTATTTTTGAGAATAATACCATTCGTTGCAGAAATTATACAATATTTAATAGAAAAGCCTCATGGTTAGACATGTTCAGATACTGTTGTGTTATTTCCTTTTTCTTTCCTTATATCATCCAGCACCTTCCCGTTATACGAGAAATACTTGGCACATAGGGGCAGAATACATAAAATAAGCTTACTGATTATCTCTTTTATCATCTTTATTTTTCTTTACTCTCTTCACCGTATGCTTTATTTTGCCAATAAAGAAGTTCAATTCCAATGTGGATTCTGTTTCAGAGGTTTCCAAGTTTGGCATGACAATGTCAGATAGCACTTCACCGAAATGGTGCATTTTATCTTTCTGCTTGTGGCTGTCAGTTTCTTTGTGGAGTTCAACGAGTTCACGTTTCAAGCTGCGGACCTTCGCAAAAGTTTCTATGATGGCAAAGGTTACTGCTGTCGCCTGTTCACTCTTCAAAATGGTTGCTAGCATATAGAGGCCTTTCTCCGTGAAAGCCTTGGGCAATGTGCGGCTCTTGGTGGAGACTTTTGTGGACGAATTTTTCGACCGCAAATCTTGTAACTCCTCTGTGGTAAGCACAAACATATAGTCTTTGGGGAACTTGTCTGGGTTGTTCCTCACCGCTTCATTTATTCTCTTGGTCTCAACGCCATACAAGGCGGCAACATCGGCATCGACGATAATCGGTGTCTGTCTAATTTCGATGATATGACTCTGTACTTGCGAATATAAGATGGGAAATTGCTTGTCACTTAGGAAAGAAACTTTGTTATTCTGTATGTTACTCATGTTATACAACGTTTTATATGTTTGCTACTTCCATTTCTTTTTCTTTCCTTATCTCGTCCAGCACCTTCCCGTTATACGAGAAATACTTGGCACCTTGATAGGCACCAGAGGTGTTGCGATGGTCTTCTGGCATAAAAGTTCCAACAAAGGGAGAGAGTTTATAGATGCGACCGTCGTGCTCAATGCTGTCATCAGAAGCCACTTTTACGACGATACCCGTAGGATTAAAGGTAACTTGTTCGCCAATCTTGATGCCACACATAGAGAACTTAAACCTTGGACGTTTTACCTCTCGCTTCTGAGTTTCCTTGTGCTCACTTTCCACGATGGGCTTGTTATCTTCATAGAGTGTCACTTCTGCATCGTCTATCGTCATGGCGATATCACGGAAGATGTCGAGTGCCATCTGTGGGGCGACATTGAAGAACTCACGGTTTTGACGGATACGTAAATCGGTAAGGCGGTCAATGGTCTTGTGTACCAGTTATTCTACCTCATTGTATTTTGCGGTTTTCATTGTGGCGAATATCTCGAAGGGCAAGGGAACGGCGGTATTATCCAGTTCCTTTGAGCGCACATCCACAGGGCGGCTACTCTTGCCAATCTTCACCCAATCCTCACGAAAACTGGGATTAGTGAGTATATAAACATATCCAGGTTCTTTATTTGTCATATCTTTTTTCGTTTTGTTTTAATGGTTTTATGCCTTCATTCCCTTCCAGCACTTTGTTCCAACTGCGCTTCCAACAGTTTGATTCGCTCTTGGAGGGCTTCTATGCTGGGTAGTTTGTCGGTAACCTTGATGCCTTGATAGGTTGCAACCCCCATCGGGTTCTGAATGCTGTCGAAAGCCCATTCAACCTTAGTTTGATCTTTTGACTTGCAGATGAGCAGGCCAATGGTAGGGTTGTCATCGTCTTGACGCAACAAACGATTGACAGCCGAGACGTAGAAATTTAGTTTTCCTGCAAACTCAGGCATGAATTCCACCACCTTCAGTTCAATGACTACATAGCAGCGTAAGCGGATGTGATAGAACAACATATCAGGGAAATAGTCATCTCCCGAAACAACAAGTTCCTTTTGACGGCCCACATAGGTGAATCCGCTGCCCAATTCCAGAAGGAAACGGGTGATGTCCTTGCCAATGCTATTTCAAGGTCATGCTCGTCATAATGACGCTGCAACTGAATAAAGTCGAAATTATAAGGGTCTTTCAGCACGTTGTTGGCCAATGCTCCTTGAACCTCGTCCAAACGTTGGTGGAAGTTTGTAAGTGCCTTCCCTTCTTTCGACCATGCATCATCGGCTACCAAGTCTCCCAGTTCACTTCTACTCAGACCCTCGTCGATGATACGTCGCAGGTAATAGAAAGCCTCTTCTATTGATTGACATTTAGATGCAATCAACACATGATGCTTCCAAGGGACGATGCCAAAGAGTGGTAGCATTTCGCCATTGTCAAGGATGGTGGTTATGCGATTGGAAGATGCTATTTCTGCACCAAGTTGGTGCAGTTTTATGGGGTTCTTGTTTTCAGCAGCCTGCAATTCTTCACCGATTAAATTAGGTCTAAACAGACCGAAACAAACCTTAAATCGATGCGTGTAAAACGCTGTTACACAATTAACTCCGCTTAACTAACCTTATTCTTCGCCTATTGCGCGTTTGCCCCTTTTAGAGTAATTTTGTACCGCCATTGTACCTCGGGTGGATGAGCAGAGGGTTCGTAGGGTGTTCCCTTAAATCACCTTATTTCCCCTT
>JAFSKR010000072.1 GCA_017448825.1 Bacteroidaceae bacterium | reverse complement strand
TTATATATAATCGCGCGTCCGCACGCGAAATTGACAAATTGACTTTTTGACAAATTGACACCCCACCGCACCCTGCTTGCCCAGCTCGGATAACTTGGCTGTCCATGCGTTTGTCACTTAGGTGTCCATGCGTCTGTCACTTAGGTGTCCTCCCTTCACACACTGAGCTAAGCCCTTTACAGGTGTCCTCAATGGGGGCATGGAGGGCAGCAAAGGTTAAAAGTGTTAAATATGGGGGTGTTTTTTACTTAACTATTGCAGGAATACAAAAAAAGTGATACCTTTGTGCCATCGCTCATACAAATGAGCTACCATCTCTTTACCAAAATGATATGAATATGCTACACATCCAAGAAGAGGCCTCAAGATGCCTGTTGTGCGCAGAGGCTCCATGTTCGAAAGCCTGCAAGAATGGTGACCCCGCCCGTGCCATCCGTGCCATCCGCTTCGGAAACGAGAGGCTGGCTGGCAGGTGGGTCGCTCAGTGTACTCATGAGGAGCTGGAGGCTGCGGAGAGAGCCTGCATTCACTATGACCGCCCCATCCGCATCAAGGAACTGGTGGCTCCGTTTGCCGCTGCGCCGACAGCTGCGGAGGAGGGGCTTCCCTCGCTTGCCATCGACTTCTGCGGCATCCACTGCGAGAATCCTTTTTTCCTCGCCTCATCGGCCGTATGTACCAATTATGACATGGTGGCACGTGCCTTCGACATGGGATGGGGGGGCGTGTTCTACAAGACTATCTGCATGCAGGAAATCAAGGAGGTGTCTCCCCGCTTCGACGCTCTTCAGGAGGGTGGCAGGAGCGACTTCTCGGGTTTCCGCAACATGGAGCAGTTGAGCGAGAATCCTCACGAGGTGGACTTCGCGATTCTGCGCCACCTGAAGGAGAACTACCCCACGAAGGTGGTTGTGGCCAGCATCATGGGGCAGTTTGAGGAGGATTGGATTGAGTTGGCGCAGCTGGCGGAGAAGGCTGGATGCGATGCTGTGGAGCTGAATTTCTCGTGTCCGCAGATGCGACTGGCTGGTATGGGCAGCGATGTGGGGCAGGATGCCGAATTGGTGCTCTGCTACACAGCCTACGTGAAGCGCAGCGTGAGCATTCCTGTGATTCCGAAGATGACGCCTAACATCACACAAATGGTGAGACCAGCTTTGGCCTGCTTCTTTGCTGACGCTGATGCCATCTCTGCCATCAACACCATCAAGAGCGTGACGATGGGCAGTCGAGCCGAGGTGTCGGGGCGCAGAACTATTTCGGGGCTTTCTGGCCGTGCCGTGAAGCCTATCGCCCTGCGTTTCATTCTTGAGATGGCACAGAATGCGGTCTTGATGGGTTCGCACGGAAAGAAGGTGGAGCTGAGCGGCATTGGGGGTATTGAGACATGGCGCGATGCTTTGGAGTTCATCCAGCTGGGTTGTCGCAATGTGCAGGTGTGCACGGCGGTCATGCAGTATGGCTACCGCATCATCGATGACCTTGTCCTCGGTCTTCAGCACTATATGGCGGAACGGGGCTGTGGCAGCCTTGCTGACTTGGTGGGCGAGGAACTTCCCAGTTTCGTCACGCCTACCGACCTCGACCGCGACACCATCGTCTATCCTAAGATTGACCGCGAACGCTGCATTGGCTGCGGACGCTGCTACACTTCCTGCATGGACGGTGGTCATCAGGCTATCTCTTTCGAAGCAGCCACGCGCCAGCCCCGCATCTTGGGGAAAAAATGTGTCGGCTGCCACCTCTGCCGCCTTGTCTGCCCCACGGGTGCCATTGACGTGACGAGACGGATTGCGAAGCGCATTTAGTTGCCGAAGAAGAAGTATGCGATGGCGATGGCGGCGAGAATGCCGGCAAGGTCAGCAAGGAGTCCGCAGGTGACGGCATGGCGTGTGTGGCGGATGCCTATTGACCCGAAATAGACGGCGAGTATGTAGAAGGTAGTGTCGGTGGAGCCTTGGAATATGCAGGCAAGGCGACCTGCGAAGGAGTCGGCCCCGTAGGTGGTCATAGTGTCCACCATCATGCCTCGGGCTCCACTGCCGGAGAGGGGCTTCATCAGCGCGGTAGGCAGGGCGGCAACGAAGTCGGTGTCACCACCGCAGAGCTGGACGAGCCAGTTGATGCCATTAATCAGGATGTCCATGCCTCCGCTGGCGCGGAACACGCCGATGGCAACGAGGATGGCAACGAGGTAGGGGATGACGCGCACGGCGGTGGCGAATCCGTCTTTGGCTCCTTCGATGAATGCTTCATAGACGTTGACGCGCCTAACCATGCCTGAGAGGATGAAGGCGAGGATGATGCCGAAGAGGATGATATTGGCGGTGAGGGTGCTCACGGTGTCCATGGTCTCTTTGTCCATCTGACTGAATGCCCAGATGACGGCAGAGACGAGGGCGCAGAGTGCGCCAAGCGTGCCGAGCAGCACGGGCTTGAGGAGGTTGATGCGCTGGTAGATGCTGCAGATGATGACTCCTGCCAGTGTCGCCGCAAAGGTGGCGAGGAGGATGGGCACGAACACATCGGTGGGTTGGGCGGCTCCGAGCTGGGCGCGATAGACCATGATGCTGACGGGGATGATGGTGAGTCCCGAGGTGTTGAGCACAAGGAACATAATCATGGGGTTGGAGGCGGTGGCGTTTTGCTCTGCCAACCGCTGGGTTGTCCATCCTCCCTTCCTGCCCGCTTCTTCGTTTCGGGCGACGTTGAGTTCCTGCATACTTTCCATTGCCTTGAGCCCGAGGGGGGTGGCGGCATTGTCCAGCCCCAGCATATTGGCGGCGATGTTCATGAAGATGTGCCCCGTGGCGGGGTGTCCTTTGGGAATGTCGGGAAAGAGTCGCGTGAAGAGGGGGCTGAGCATCTTGGAGAGGGCACTGACCATGCCGCCTTTCTCGCCTATCTTCATCACGCCCATCCAGAGGGAGAGCACGCCAGTGAGCCCGAGGGATATCTCGAATGCGGTCTTGGCGTTGTCGAAGGTGGAATTGATGATGTCGGCAAACACACCTGTGTTGCCCATAAGGCTCTGAACGACGGCACACACGGCTGCCAGCAGGAAGAATGCTATCCAAATGTAGTTGAGTACCATATAAATGACCCTTCCCCCGCCTCCCCAAGGGGAGGAGTAGAATGTTGGTGGGGGAGATTTTCTACTTTTTTATTGATGTTATTTCTTTGGTCTGCGCGAATATGTTTGCCAGGATGGTTCCACTGATGCTGTGCCATGCGCAGGAGATGGCACAGGGCACCACCGCCATCGGGTTGGTGGCGACGAAGAAGGTCATGGCGAGGTTGGTTCCCAACCCTGCGTTCTGCATGCCCACCTCGATGGAGAGGGTGCGTTTCTTCGGCACGGAAAAGTGACAGAGGCTGCCGACGAAGTAGCCCAACACGTAACCGATGGTGTTATGGCAGAAGACCATGCCAAAGGTGAGGAGGAAGAGGGGAAGGCCGTTCGCCACCAAGGGGTCGTGCACCGTGGTGACCACGCCGCCCACGATGCAGGCGAGACTGAGCACCGACACTCCAGGCATGCAGCTCTGTATCTGCTTGAACACGTCCTTGTGCCCCAGCCAAACGTTCAGCATGAAGCCGATGGCGATGGGGATGATGGTGACAATGAGTATCTGCTGGAACATTCCCCAAGCATCTACATCGACTCTTTCTCCTGCCAACCACAGCACCAGCAACGGTGTGAGCACGGGGGCGAGGAGGGTGGAGGCGCAGGTCATGCCCACGGAGTATGCCACGTCGCCCTTGCAGAGGAATGACATGATGTTGCTCGAAACGCCCCCTGGACAGCAGCCCACAAGGATGATGCCGATAGCCATCGCCGTGCTGTAGGGCGCGAAGGCTGGCACTTGGCTGAACAGCCACGAGAGGGTGAACGCAACGAGGGGCATGATGGTGAACTGTGCCGCTGCACCTATCAGGATGTCAAGCGGGCGTTTTGCCAACAACTTGAAGTCGTCGGGGGTGAGCGTCAACCCCATGGTCAACATGATGATGCCGAGGATGATGGTCTGGGTGTTCCCTTTCACCCACACGAACAGGACGGGAAAGAAAAATGTGACAAGTGCGGTCAAGATGATGAAGATGCTGGCCTTGCCGCTCAACGTGTCACTGATGGTTTTGAGTATTTTATACATAGAAATTATGCATGATGTGAAATGTCAATTGTTTTCCTCCGACAGGGTGTGGAACGAACTGCCATCGAAACAGTGGGTGCAAATCTGGCACTTTTCCAAGCCTATCGCCTTGACAATGGTTTCGAGTGAGGAGAACTTGAGACTGTCAAGATTGAGTCGGCGTGCAATCTCTGCCACCATCGTCTTGTATTCGGGTGAGTCGGTTGTGGCGTATGCCTTGATACGCTCGGCAGGCACCTCCACGTTCTGTGCAGTCTGTGCATCGGCCAGCATGGTGGCTGTGCGAGAGTGGGTCTCCAAATCCTTGATGACTCGGCGTGTAATGAGTTCCAGTTCCGACTTGGAGGCCGAGAAGTTGACGAACGGACAGGCATAGATGAGTGGTGGACAAGCTATACGCATGTGCACCTCTTTAGCACCCAGTTCCTTCAGCACCTTCGTGTTCTCTCTGAGTTGCGTGCCCCGAACGATGGAGTCGTCACAGAACAAACAACGCTTGCCACGCAACATATCTTTGTTGGGAATAAGCTTCATCTTCGCCACCAAATTGCGCACTTCCTGACTGGGCGGCATGAAGGAACGTGGCCATGTGGGGGTATATTTGCTGATGCCGCGCTGGTAGGGGATGCGGCTGCCCGCACTGTAACCTACTGCCATGCCAATGCCTGAATCGGGGATGCCTCCCACACAATCCACCTCTGTCTCATCGGTCTCGCCCATCACACGACCTGTATAGAAGCGCACATCCTCCACATTCTTGCCCTCATACGACGATGTGGGGAAACCATAGTATATCCACAGGAAGGAACAAATCTGCATCTGCTTGTTGGGCTTGCGCAACTGTTCCATGCCCTCGGCACGTAGCCTTACAATCTCGCCCGCACCCACATAGTAGGTAGTCTCGTAGCCCAAATTGGCAAACGCCGTGTTCTCGCTCGTCACAGCCATCGCACCTGCCTTCTGTCCAATGACAATCGGGGTGCGACCCCATGCATCACGAGCAGCGATGATGCCATCTTCCGTCAACAACAGCATGGAACAGGAACCCTTGACCGTGCGGAATACGTTCTCGATGCCATCCACAAAGTCCTTCCCCTGCACAATCAGCACCCCAATCAGTTCCGTAGGATTGATTTTGCCTGAAGAAAACTCCGACAGGTACATATTCTCCTCCAATAGCCGGTCTGCTATCTCCTCCATATTGTTGATTTTCGCCACAGTCACTATGGCAAATCGCCCTAAGTGACTGTTGAAGAGCATTGGCTGCGCATCGGTGTCGCTGATGATGCCGATGCCCGCCTTGCCCTCGAACTTGGGCAGTTCCGACTCAAAGCGAGTACGGAAATACGTGCTCTCCAAATTGTGAATCGCGCGGTAGAATCCCTTTTCCTTGCTGTAAGAAGCCATACCTCCGCGCCGAGTGCCGAGGTGCGACTGATAATCTGTGCCATAGAAAAGGTCAGCCGCACACTTTTCCATTGATACGGTTCCGAAAAAACCTCCCATAAATAAAATAATGAGTTGAAATTTGGTGCAAAGGTACGGAAAAAAGGGAAAAAGTGAAAGTGAAAAGTGAAAAATTTGCTACCGCACTTGCACTACAACTGTTTGTCAACTGCTGCGGTAGCAAATTTTTCACTTTTCACTTTCACTTTTTCACTTTTTTCCTTACCTTTGCAAAAACAAAAGCATACGACCATGAAAAAAAGGGCTGAATACATCCAAAGCATAGAGATACAGGCTTTATGGAAAGGTGGAAGACACATTGTCTGGCATCTGCAACCTGATGTCAACATCCTGAGCGGCATCAACGGGGTGGGCAAGAGCACCATCATCAACCACTCAGCACGCACATTGGCAGAGATAGACCGCGATGAAATCGTGCCCAAGGAGGCTCCACAGGGCGTAACCATCAAACTGATGCCTGAGGATGCCACCTACATCAAATTCGATGTCATCCGTTCGTTCGACCGCCCACTACTGCACAGCGACTTGCTGGAGAAACTCTCCGACTCTCGGGTGAAGACTGAACTCGACTGGCAAATTTATCGTCTGCAGAAGCGCTTTCTCGACTATCAAGTGAACATTGGCAACCGCATCATCGAATTGCTCACCAGTGGCACCCCCGACGACCAAATGAAGGCTGCCGAGGTGAGTGCCCCCAAGAAGCAGTTCCAAGACATGATTGACGAGCTCTTTGCCGACACCCACAAGAAGATTGACCGCAAGAACAACGAGATTCAGTTCATACAGACAAACGACCAAGGCAGCACCGAGACAATCACCCCCTACCAGCTCTCCAGCGGCGAGAAACAGATGCTTGCCATCTTGCTCACCGTGCTGGTGGAGAACCGCGAGCCATACGCCCTCCTCATGGACGAACCCGAAATCTCACTCCACATCGACTGGCAGCAACGGCTCATCGACCTCATCCGTCAACTGAACCCCCATGCACAAATCATTCTCTCCACCCACTCCCCTGCCCTCATTATGGACGGCTGGATGAGCAATGTGACAGAGGTGGGAGAAATCACATCACGTACGATGTCAAATTAAAATGAAACGTCTCACCTCCAACATCACCTCTGCCTACATCGAGGCCGCCAACCGCCTTCGCCCCAAAACGAAGAAACGGAAGATTGTGGCATACGTCGAATCGTATGACGACATCTTCTTCTGGCGCAGTGTGCTGAGCGAGTTCGAGGATGAGAACACGGCCTTCGAGGTCATGCTGCCCAGCCGCACCAACCTCAACCGTGGCAAGAAGACCGCCATGATGAATCAACTTGGCGAGTCATTGGGAACCTGCATGATAGCTTGTGTGGATGCCGACCTCGACTACCTGCTTCAACGCTCCACCCCCTCCTCCTTGCGAATGCTCAGCAACCCTTACGTGGTACACACCTACGCATACTCTATTGAAAACTATCAATGTTATGCCCCAAGCCTGCACAACGTCTGTGTGATGGCAACTCTCAACGACCGCAACATCTTCAACTTTGAGGAGTACTTGCGGCAGTACTCCGAAATTGTCTATGAACTCTTCGTGTGGCTTGTGTGGTTGCATCGCAAGGGACGCTACAACGACTTCCCCCTCAACTCCTTCAACAACATCACCGCTGTCGAGCAACTCAACGTCTTCAAGCCCGAAGAAGCACTGGAAAAAGTACGCAAGAGCGTGAACCGCAAACTCGCCTGGCTCCAGCAGCACGTGAAAGAGGCCAAGGGCAAGCTCACCCCCCTCAAGCAGGAACTCGCCGACCTGGGCTTGCAGAAAGACAACACCTACCTTTTCATCCAAGGGCATCACCTCATGGAGAACGTTGTCGATGCTGCCATAACCCCCGTATGCACCCTCCTTCGCCGTGAACGTGAGAAGAACATCAAGATGCTGGCAAAGGGCAACTCCCAACAGATGAACAACGAACTCTCCTGCTACTCTCACAGCCAGTTCCAGCCAGAACAGATGCTTCGTCGCAACACCCAATACAAAGAGTGCGAAACCTACCAGCGGCTCCGCACTCATATTCAAAACTTTTTGAAAAACTAAAGGAGCGGCCTCGCAAAGCCGCTCCTTTTTTTCACTTCAACTTCAACTTAATGACATTGGCTGAATAAGGCTCTGCCGTGAAGGTCATCTTCTTGGCAATCTTCACCTCCTTACCAAACGGAGCCACGGGTTGAGCGTCAAAATTATTCTCCACATCGAGAGAAGAAGCACTGATGGTGCTCACCATTGCCTTCGATGGCAGTCCCTTAAACTTGCCCAAGTCAATCGTAGCCTCCTTTGCCTCAGCAGCGGCATTCACCAGCTTGATGTACAACTCACCCTTCTCCGTGTTCAGCACACACGAAGTGCCTTGATACTTGTCGCCACCCTCAAACTTCGCCACGTCGCCATAGTAGTAGTCGCCAGCAGTAGTGCCGAACATTTGCTGCACATAATAACTGCAAGTAAGGATGACACGCTGGTTGTCGAAGTAGATGAGGTCAGGGTTCCAACTCATGTGGTCTTTCTTAGCGAAAAGCGGTGCATAGCTCGTCATGGCCACCACGTCACCATTACGTTCCACACCCAACAGATAAAGAGCCTCGTAGAGCGCATCAGCCATCTTCTTGTCCTTGGCAGCATACTCGCCCAGATACACCTTTGTCTTACGATTGCGTGGATACTTGTCATAATTGTCCTGATTGTTCAGGAAGTAGTCGCGAGGCTCGTAATAATGCTCATCGAGGATGGGGAGATTGGTCTCTTCAGCAATTCTCCAGCCATTGTCGAAATCGGGATTCCCCTTGTGAGAACCGGGACCCGCTGTGCCCACAATCACGATATTGGGGTATTTCGCCATAATCTTCTCATACATATACTTAAAGCGCTCCTCAAACTCAGGCGAAATCTTCTCCTCATTACCGATGCCCAGATACTTCAGGTTGAAAGGCTTCGGATGTCCCTGCTCGGCACGCTTCTTGCCCCAAGTAGTGTTCACGTCGCCATTAGCCCACTCAATCAGGTCGAGAGCATCCTGCACCCATTCGTCCATCTCGCTCATAGGCACCACATCCTGCGCCTGACCCTTCATGCCCCAACCGCCATTAGTACCTTGGCAGCTCACACCACAAGGCAGAATGGGCAGCGGCTCCATGTTCATGTCCTCACAGAACTGGAAATACTCATAGTAGCCCAGACCCATTGACTGGTGATAGCCCCACGTGTTCTTCAAGCCACGACGGTGCTCCTTCGGACCAATCGTCGTCTTCCAGCGATACGTGTTCCAGAAACCGTCGCCGCCACCATGCACCACACATCCACCCGGGAAGCGCATGAACTTCGGCTGCAACCCCTCGAGAGCCTCCGCCAAGTCCTTCCTCAAGCCATGCCCCTTGTAGGTGTCCTGTGGCATCAACGAAACCATGTCCACGTCCACATCGCCCGTGTTCAGCACCAAAATTTGCAGGATGGCATTCGTGCAATCCTCACTCGGAGTCAGCACTGCCTCATATTTCTTCCACACTTCACCACTCACGTCCAGCGTAGCCTCAGCCAGCAGTTTCGGGTCTTTGCCCCATCCCTGCGGCACACCCAGCACCACGCGCACCTGCTTGGCATCGCCGAAGTTGCGGAAGAACACCGAAAAATCATACTTCGCCCCAGCCTTCACGCTGATGCCGTCGAAGCCACCATTCTCCAGTCCGAAGCCCTTCCAACCTGCATAATCGTAAAATTCCTTCACACGCTCCGTGTGCAGCCTCATGTAGGTGGGGTTATTCGGATGGATGGGACTGTCCTTCCTGATCTCCAACATACCCAGCGAGTGCCCAGGGCGCACCTGCTTCCAACCCGTTCCAGGTCCCCAGCCATCACGTTCCGTGGGGTTATACTCAAACGAGCCGTTCTCCACCAGTTCGGCATACAGACCTCCGTCAGCCGAATAGCTGATGTCCTCGAAAAAGATGCCAATCAGTTCCTTACTAATCTGCTTGCCCCCTGCTGGAGCCTTCACCCCCTGAGCCATCAAAGCCGAAGGTGCCATCAGAGCTGCCGCCAACGCCACAACCTGACAAGTGTTGTGTATATTCATATCGTTTTAGGTATTGATAATGCAAAAAGTCAAATGTGCGATGCAAAGGTACAAAGAAAACCCGCCTCACATTATAAGGCAGGTAACATTTTTTTGCAGACATGTAACATATTAGGCGCTTCGCTAAATGAAGCACTATTGATATGCTTGTTCGTGTACTCCTGCAACGGCTCGCCCTGAGGGTTCGTTCATGTTTTTCCATGCTTCGTCCCATTCGAGTGCCTTGGCGGTGGAGCAGGCGACGGATGCTTCGTGGGGCACGGAACGGGCTGCGGAGTCGCTGGGGAAGTGCTCTTCGAAGATGGTTCGATAGTAGTATTCTTCTTTGTTCAATGGTGTGTTGATGGGGAACCGCTCGGCGGCATGTGCCATCTGTTCGTCGGTGACGGCTTGGGAGGTGATTTGCTTGAGGGTGTCTATCCAGCTGTAGCCCACTCCGTCGGAGAATTGCTCTTTTTGCCGCCATGCAACGGTTTCGGGGAGCATGTGGGCAAAGGCTTCACGGACGATTTTCTTCTCGATTTCTTTGCCTGGACAGAGTTTGTAGGCTGGGTTGAGCGACATGGCGACGTCCAGAAATTCTTTGTCGAGGAAGGGGACTCGTCCTTCGACTCCCCATGCGGACAGGCTTTTGTTGGCTCGGAGGCAGTCGTACTGATAGAGTTTTCCGAGTTTGCGCACTGTCTCTTCGTGGAATTCTTTGGCATCGGGGGCTTTGTGGAAGTAGAGGTAGCCTCCAAACACTTCGTCAGCTCCTTCGCCACTGAGCACCATCTTGATGCCCATGGACTTGATGACTCGTGCCAAGAGGTACATGGGGGTGGAGGCGCGTACGGTGGTTACGTCGTAGGTCTCGATGAAGTATATCACGTCGCGGATGGCGTCGATGCCTTCTTGCACGGTGTAGTTGATTTCGTGATGGACGGTGCCGATGTGGTCTGCCACTTCTCGGGCTTTGGCAAGGTCGGGGGCTCCTTTCAGGCCTACGGCGAAGGAGTGCAGACGTGGCCACCATGCTGGTTCTTTTCCATCGGCTTCCACACGGTGTGAGGCGAATTTCTCGGCGATGGCACTGGTCACTGAGGAGTCGAGCCCTCCTGAGAGGAGCACTCCGTATGGCACATCGCTCATCAGCTGTCGCTTCACGCTGGCTTGGAGTGCGTCGTGGATGGCTTCTACACTTTCTTTGTAGGTGAGGCGTGCGGTTTCACGGGTTTCATCGGTGCAGTCTGTCGGAAGTTGGTGCATCCACGAACGGTCGTACCACTGGGTGAGTTGTTTTTCGTTTCCATATATATAATGTCCAGGCAGGAAGGGCTGGTATTTTTCACAGAATCCTTCGAGTGCTTTTAGTTCGGATGCCACATAGACTTTTCCGTCGGCATCGTGACCGATATATAGTGGGATGACGCCTATGGGGTCGCGACCTATGAGATAGGTGTCGTTTGCTTCATCGTAGAGGGCAAAGGCGAAGATTCCGTTTAGTTGCTCAAAGAGTTCTCTGATTTTGGCGGGCTTTTCTGCTGGCGTTGCTGGGACTACCAGGTGTTGATAGAGTGCCAGGATGACTTCGCAGTCGCTGCCGGTCTGAAATTCATACAGGGTGGAATAACGGCGACGGATGTCACGGTGGTTGTATATTTCTCCATTCACTGCCAAAATCTGCTTTTTGTCGGGCGAAAAGAGAGGTTGTCTTCCTGACTCGGGGTCAACGATGGAGAGTCGTTCGTGTGCCAAGATGGCTGTCTTTCCTACATAGATGCCTGACCAATCGGGTCCGCGATGCCGTATTTTTTGCGACATCTTCAGGGCTTTCTTTCTCAATTCGGGGGTTTGTTCTTTCACTCCGAAGATTCCTACGATACCACACATAATGAAGGTGTTTTATTTGTTTTTGTTTCTTTTTGATACTAAAATCGGATGCAAAGGTAGCATTTTCACACTCATCTTGCAAGAAAAATATGAAAAATGTTACAGGTAAAGGGGGAAAAATATGTTTGGGGGTTGCAAGAAAAACGGAAAAAATAGGGGGTAAGTACAGAAAATTCACTACCTTTGTAGCCTAAAAAAACTAAAAACAATAAATTAAAAACTAAAAATATGATGAAGGATTTTGTACAGGAACTTACTTGGCGTGGCATGATTCACCAAATGATGCCAGGCACTGACGAACTGCTCAAGAAGGAGCAGGTTACGGCTTATTTGGGCATTGACCCGACGGCTGATTCGCTGCACATCGGTCACTTGTGTGGTGTGATGATGCTGCGTCACTTCCAACGGTGCGGACATAAACCGCTGGCACTCATCGGAGGGGCGACGGGCATGATTGGCGACCCTTCTGGCAAGAGCCAGGAGCGGAATTTGCTGGATGAGGAGACGCTGCGGCATAATGTGGCGTGCATCAAGAAGCAACTCTCTCACTTCTTGGACTTCGACAGCGATGCGCCTAACCGTGCGGAACTGGTGAACAACTACGACTGGATGAAGGATTTTAAGTTCCTCGACTTTGTGAGGGACATCGGGAAGCACATCACGGTGAACTACATGATGGCGAAGGAGAGTGTGCAGAAGCGTCTGAATGGTGAGGCGAGGGATGGACTGAGCTTCACGGAGTTCACGTATCAGCTGCTGCAAGGGTATGACTTTTATTACTTGAATGAGCATAAGGGCTGCAAGTTGCAGTTGGGTGGTGCCGACCAGTGGGGCAACATCACGACGGGCTCGGAACTGATTCGCCGCATGAATGGCAAGGAGTGCTTCGCGCTGACGTGTCCGCTGGTGACGAAGAGCGACGGCAGGAAGTTTGGCAAGACGGAGAGTGGCAATGTGTGGCTGGACAGACGCTACACGTCGCCTTATCAGTTCTATCAGTTCTGGCTGAATGTGCCTGACGAGGATGCGGAGCGTTACATCAAGATATTCACTTCGCTGGAGAAGGAGGAGATTGACGCTATCATCACTGAACACAAGACTGACCCGGGTCGCCGTGTGCTGCAGAAACGGCTGGCAGAGGAGGTGACCATCATGGTGCATTCCAAGGAGGACTATGACATGGCTGTGGAGGCGAGCAACATTCTCTTCGGCAAATCGACGAAGGAAAGCTTGCTGAAGCTGGACGAACAGACGCTGCTGGATGTGTTCAACGGCGTGCCTCACTTCGAGGTGGACAAGACGCTCTTCAAGGATGGCGTGAAACTGGCAGACCTGTGTGTGGACCATGCGGCAGTTTTCCCCAGCAAGGGTGAGGTGAAGACGCTCGTGAAGGGTGGTGGCGTAAGTGTCAACAAGGAGAAGGTGGCACAAGCTGACCAACTCATCACCACTGCTGACCTGTTGGACGAGAAATACCTTCTCATTCAGCAAGGCAAAAAGAAGTATAGTTTGATCATAGCAAAGTGCTAAACTAATTCAACTTTCGCAAGTTGTATATCTTTGAAGTTAACGAAGTTAGCGCTTTGGGAAGTTAACGAAGTTAGCGAAGTTATCGCTTCGCTCGAAGTTAACGACAATAGTTAAGGACATCGAAACTACATCGAAAACAACCACAAAAACTATCGGCGATAACTTCGTTAACTTCGATAACTTCGAGCGAAGCGATAACTTCGAAAAAAAAATAACTTCGAAAAAAGTGATAACTTCAGAAAGTTGAATAAACCAATTCTTAACTTTGTTTATAGCCATGGAGGAACTTATCTTATTGCGTATCACAGGCGAAGACCGCCCAGGACTGACGGCTGGCGTGATGGACGTGTTGGCACGTTACGATGTGGACATTCAGGACATCGGTCAGGCAGACATCCATTCGACTCTCTCACTTGGCATCCTAATTCGGGTGGCTGAAGAGAAGTCGGGCTATGTGATGAAGGAACTGCTCTTCAAGGCGAGCGAGTTGGGTGTGAACATCAGTTTCCATCCCATCACAATGGACGAGTACGAAGCATGGGTGGCACGTCAAGGTAAGAATCGCTACATCCTCACCGTGCTGGGCAGACAACTCAGTGCACAACAGATTGAGGCTGTGAGCAAACTGATTGTGGAGCAAGGACTCAACATCGACGGCATCAAACGTTTGTCGGGACGTGCCAGCATCCGCCATCCCAAAGAGAAGACACGTGCCTGCATCCAGTTCTCCGTGCGTGGCACTCCGAAGGACAAGGAGGCTCTACATGCCGAACTGCTCCGTATGTCGAGCGAGTTAGAAGTGGACGGTTCCTTCCAGACGGATGATATGTACCGACGGATGCGCCGACTCATCTGCTTTGACATGGACTCCACACTCATTCAGACGGAGGTCATCGACGAGCTGGCAAGGAAGCATGGAGTGTATGACGAGGTGGCAGCCATCACGGCAAGTGCCATGCGGGGCGAGATAGACTTCAAGGAGAGCTTCACGAAGCGGTGCAAGCTCTTGAAAGGACTGGATGTGGGGGTGATGCGAGAGATTGCGGAGAACTTGCCTTTCACCGAGGGAGTCGATAGGCTGATGTATGTGCTGAAGAAGTATGGCTACAAAATCGCTATCCTCTCTGGTGGCTTCACCTTCTTTGGTGAGTACATCCAGAAGCGTTACGGCATCGACTATGTGTATGCCAACGAACTAGAAATTGACGAGACTGGGCACTTGACGGGCAACTATGTGGGCGAGATTGTGGATGGACGTCGCAAGGCAGAGCTCTTGAAGCTCATTGCCCAGGTGGAAAAGGTGGACTTGCAACAGACCATAGCCGTGGGCGACGGGGCAAACGACCTGCCCATGCTCTCTCAGGCTGGTCTCGGCATTGCCTTCCATGCCAAGCCCCGTGTGGTGGCAAACGCACAGCAGAGCATCAACACGATTGGACTGGACGGTGTGCTCTACTTCTTGGGATTCAAAGATTCCTACTTAGACGAAAAAGGACGAGAATAGAAACCTACTAAAACCTATCAATATGAAAAAGAATCTTTTACTGACGGCTGCGATGCTGGTTGGCATGACCGCATACGCACAGACTGGTGCCGACTACATGAAGGCCATGAAGGCTGCCGATGTGAACATCGCCTTCGACGTGAACGCAGAGGGAAAAGCCTACCACGTGAACTGGGGCATGGATGCTGCGTGGAACTGGGATTGGAACATCAATCGTGGCGTTGCCTTCATCGGCAAGGAACAACTTGCCATCGGGCGTGTAGCATACCAGCCTACAGAACTGGTGATTGACAACGGCGATGGCACCTACGAACTGACGGCCGCTCAGAAGAGTGCCATGAAGTCGCGGTGTGACAACATCAAGAAACTGACGGGCGTGACACGCATCAACATCACCGCCGACCAAGATGCTTACCTCAACGAAGACCATCCCGAATACCGCACCAACTACCTGGGCAACTGGAAGGAGTGGTACAAGTGTCTGAAGGCCAGTGTGAAATACTGCCAAGAACTGGGCATGGAAGTCTATTCTGTCAGTCCCTTCAACGAACCCGACTATGGCGACGGTTACACATGGGGATGGCTGGAAGGCAACAAGAGCGACTTCCTGCAAGTGTGCAAGTGGATTCGCGAAGACTCCTTCTTCGACGGCATCCGCATCAGTGGCGGCAACACGCTCAACTGCGACCAGGCACTGCCGTGGTATAATGCCCTGAAAGACTACGTTGACGAAGGCAACACCCACCAGTTGGCAGGTTCGTTAGAGAACTACGCCACCTTCTTCCAGACCGTGAAAGCCGACGGCAAGGTGGCTACTGCCGATGAGTTGCACAACGTGGGCGAAGCCATCGTGGGTGTGAACTACGGCATGGAGAACGGCATCTGGTGGGGCTTCGATTCGAAGGCTCGCGGCCAGTTCTGCATCGACTCCAACGAGGGAGTGCGCATTGGCTATGGTGAAAACGCTGACGCATGGACCAGTGGAGCCGTCTATCGTAACGAGACCACAGGCGAAGTGCATGGCTACCTTGGCTCGTCTGAACGTCAGGCCACCTCTTCCTCCTTCGCCTTCATCAGCCAAACCAAAGATGTGTTCTTCAACGGCTATGGCCCCACCCGTATGTTTGTCTATGACGTACCTGGAGGCACAGGCTACCAAAAGGGACAAATCAATGCCGAACGTCTCTTCGACATCACGTGGGGTGAAGACGTCGCCCCAGGAGTCATCGATGGCACCTATCAAATTATGAATGCTTCAAGCAAGAAGATGTTGACCTACAACGGCACCAGCAACGTGCAGAGTGTCACCCGCAAGACTTCGGGCACCAGCCAGCAGTGGAAAGTCTATCCCTCCTACACCGACGGCGACATTTCCTACTGGTTCATCGACAACGCCAACGCCAGCAGCAGCATCACCAAAGTCAACCTCAACGTGCTCAACAACAGCCTCAGTGCAGGCGCTGGAGTCATCTGTTACGATGCAGGACACAGTGCCAACGAGCAGTGGTACCTCAAATATGCACAAGACGGCTACTACTACATCATCAGCCGACTCTCCAACAAATACCTCTATTGCGGCAGCACCACGTCGGGGTCGAACATTACTCTGCAAAATGCACCCGATGAAAGCACCACCACCAGCAACCTGAAGAAATACCTGTGGCGATTCATGCCCCTCGATGCAAAGGCCGACACCAAGGCTCCCGAGGCACCATCTGGACTTTCTGCCAAGCAGCGCATCGGCAGCGTGGAACTTTCATGGACAGCACCCACCGACGACGATGCCCTCACCTACACTATCCTGCGCTCCGAACTTTCGGCATTCGATGGTTCGCCCATCGAATACAACACCATCGGACGTGGCGACACCCTCACCACCTTCATCGACAACACCGCCATTGCAGGGCAACAATACGCCTACAAGGTCATCGCTGTCGATTATGCTGGCAACCGCTCCGAAGCCTCAGAAATGCTGCAAGCCGCACCCCTCACCCAGAAGGCACTCATCGGCCAGTGGCAATTCGACGGCGACTTGACCGACAACTCAGCGAACCAACTTGACGCTTCCCTCTATGGCACCGAGAAATTCTCGCAATCCGCCCTGCTGATGAAGTCTGGCAGCCACAGCATCAAGTTTGAGAGCAACGCCTATGTCATGCTCCCCTACTCCGTGGCCCATCAAGACGAAATCACCATTGCCACTTGGGTGCGCCAAAGCCAGTCAGGAAACTGGATGCGCATCTTCGACTTCGGCAACGGAACCGACCAATATATGTTCCTCACCCCCACCAGCGGAAGCGAAATGCGCTTTGTCATGAAGAACGGAGGCGACGAACAGATACTTACCAACGGCAAGGCATTAAGCAAAGCATCATGGCACCACGTAGCCGTTACCCTCAAGCCCATCACTACCCCTGCGGGAGAGAAGGAGGGGGCTGTGCAAGCTATCCTTTACCTCGATGGCGAGAACATCGCCGAGAGCAATGACTTCACCATCAAGCCTTCCGACATCGCCCCGTCCCTCTGCTACATCGGGCGTTCCATGTTCACCGCCGACCCGCTCTTCAATGGCAACATCGACGACTTCCGCATCTACAACTATGCGCTTACAGCCGACGAGATTGCTGCCATCATGACCGACCTCGACACCGTATCAAAAGACATCAACGACACCTATGAGGAAGTAGTCAGCACAGGCATCGACGACATACACGTGACAAACGGAAAAGCATCCGATGGCTCATCGCACACCACACCTCGTACATCGTACGACCTCAACGGTCGCCCAGCCACCGCAACTGATAAAGGCATCCTCATCAATAACGGCAAAAAGGTCTTCGTAAAATGAAAAAGTTCATCCTCACCCTCCTGCTCTTCCTCCCCTTCGGGGCAGGGGGAGCCTATGCTCAGAAATACACCTCCTATCTCTTCGCCTTCTTCTCCAACAACACCCCTGAGGGCGAACAAATCCGCTTTGCCATCAGCGACGACGGTTTCAACTACCGCTCCCTCAACGACGGCAAACCAGTGGTGACATCCGACACCATCTCGCTCAAGCACAGCATCCGAGACCCCCACATCCTCCGCGCCAACGACGGCAAGACCTTCTATATGGTGCTCACCGATATGCGCTCCAGCGAAGGATGGCAGTCCAACGACGGACTAGTGCTGATGAAAAGCACAGACCTCATCCACTGGCAACACACCGCCATCGACTTCCCTACCCGATTCCCGAATCTGGCAGGCTTAGACCGCCAGAACCTGCATGCCGTGTGGGCACCGCAGACCATTTGGAACCCTGTGGAGAAGAAGTACATGATATACTACAGCATCGGTCGCCACGATTGGGAATACCCCACCGACGACCCGAAGTTCAACCAGCCCTACTTCAAGATCTACTACTCCTATGCCAATGCCGATTTCACCGACATCACCGAACCCCGTTTGCTCTTCGACTTCGGCAAGGCATCCATCGATGGCGACATCGTTTACGACCCCAAGAACCAAGAATACGTGCTCTTCTTCAAAGACGAAGGCCGCTCCGTCATCAACCCCGCAGGACCCAACGGCGGATGGCGCACCCGTCAAGGTGTGATGCGCGCCACCAGCAAGACGCTCACTGGGCCCTACACCGTGGAGTGGCGACACTTGCAAAAGCCTGGGCAATACCCCGTGGAAGGTTCCAGTGTCTTTCCCCTCATCCCCAAGTCGAAGAAAGCTCCCACACAGTACATTCTCATGTATGACTGCTATGCCAACGGCCATTACCAGTTCTGTCAAGGAGACCTCACTCACTTCGACTACGTGAAAGACACACCCACCCAAGGCAACTTCACCCCACGCCATGGCTCCGTCATCCCCATCACCGCCAAGGAGCGCAAGCGATTGGAAAAGCACTTCGGCTACTGAGACACTTTGGCCGCAAACTAAAAACTAATTTGATGTACATATAAAGACATGAAGAAAACGTTATGGTTAGCACTGGCATTCGTGGGCATGAGTACCGCGAAGGCTCAGCAAGTGGAGTTCTACACTCCCCAGACAGTCCACATCGTGAAAGCCCCCCGTTCCCCAAAGGGGGAGGACTCACGCAGTAATAACCCACAGACAAGCAACGCAGATGCCCTCCCTCTTCAGGGGACGGGAGGCTCGCTCGTGGTCATCGCTAAGCCCGAGCAGGTGAAAGTTTCCCAGAGCCGTGAGGGCAACGCCACGGTTTACAAATCGTCGGCACTCACCGTCAAGGTGGAAGATGGCAAGGTGGCCTTCTTCGACCCCAAGGGCAACCTCCTCACCCGTGAGGGCGAATGTGCATTCACCCCCATCACGAAGGGACCCGACACAGGAGCCTACAAGGTGAAACAGACCTTCTCCGTGGAGGGCGACGAAGGCATCTACGGTGTGGGACTCCTGCAAAACGGCAAGATGTCGCAACGGGGAGAGAACCGCCGCATGGAACAGAGCAACCTCGAAGACTACGCCCACTTCTACCAGACCATCAAGGGCTATGGCATCTATTGGGACAACTACTCCCCCACCCGTCTCGTCACTCCAACCGAAGGACAGGCAGGTAATATCGAACTGGAGAGCGAAGTGGGCAAGTTGGTGGATTACTACTTCATCTACGGTGGCGATGCCGACGGCGTGATTGCGGGGATGCGCCATCTGTCAGGCTCTGTGCCCATGTTCCCCCTCTGGACGTATGGTTTCCACCAATGCCGCGAACGCTACAAGTCACAGCAGGAACTGCTCGAAGTGGTGCACAAGTACCGCGACCTCAAGATACCTTTCGACGGCATCATCCAAGACTGGCAGTACTGGGGCAGCAACTACAACTGGAACGCGATGGAGTTCCTCAACCCCGACTTCGGTCGTGCACAAGACATGATTGATGAGGTGCACAAGCAGAACGCCCATATCAGCATCAGCATCTGGGCATCCTTCGGTCCCGAAACCAAAGCTTTCAAGGAGATGAAGCCGAAAGGATTGATGCTCGATTTCGACACTTGGCCTCAGAGTGGACTCTCCCAATGGCCTCCACGCAAGGATTATCCCAGCGGTGTGCGTTGCTACGACGTATATAGCAAGGAAGCCCGCGACATCTACTGGAAGAACCTCTCTCGTCTCCACAAGATGGGCATCGATGCCTGGTGGATGGACTCCACCGACCCCGACCAGATGGATCTCACCGAAGAGCAGCGCGACCAGCCCACCGCGATGGGCAGCTACCGCAGTGTGCGCAACGCCTTCCCACTCATGACTGTGGGCGGTGTGTATGACAACCAGCGCGCCGTCGATGAATCCAAGCGCGTCTTCATCCTCACACGCTCCTACTTCGCAGGGCAGCAACGCTACGGAGCCAACACATGGAGTGGCGACACAGGCTCATCATGGGACACCTTCCGCAAGCAAGTCCCCATCTGCCTCAACTACACCTTGACTGCCAACCCCAACGTCAACACCGACCTTGGCGGCTTCTTCGCAGGCTCCTACAGCACCCAAGGCTTCAACTCCGCCACCCGCAACCCACAGTTTCAGGAACTCTACGTGCGCTGGATGCAGTTCGGAACCTTCACGCCCATGATGCGCAGTCACGGAGCCGACATCTACCGCGAGCTCTACTACTTCGGCAAGCAGGGCGAACCCGTGTACGACGCACTCGTCGATGCCGTTCGGCTTCGCTACCGCTTCCTCCCCTACATCTACAGCCAGTCATGGCAGGTGACCAAGAACAACGACTCTTTCATGCGTGCCCTCTTCATGGACTTCAAGGCAGACCGCCAGACATGGAACAACAACCGCCAGTATATGTTTGGGCACAACGTGCTCGTATGCCCCGTTGTTGACCCACTCTACACCCAAGAGAAAATCGTGAGAACCGACCCCATGTCGGGCTGGGACAAGCAAGAACTGAAGCGCGAGACCTATACGCCCGTCGATTGGCAAGCCACAAAGACCTTCAACGTCTATCTGCCAGCAGGGGCACAATGGTATGACTACTGGACCAACACGAAACTCGATGGCGGCCAGAACGTCACAGCCTCCGCACCCCTCAGCCACTCGCCACTCTACATCAAGGCTGGTTCCATCCTGCCCCTCGGTCCCGACGTGCAGTATGCCAACGAGAACAAGTTCGACAACCTCGACCTCGTCATCTATCCTGGAGCCAACGCCACCTTCACCCTCTACGAAGACGAAGGCGACAACTACAACTACGAGAAGGGACAGTACACCACCATCCCCCTCACATGGAACGACCGCGCCAAGACCCTCACCATCGGCAAGCGCACAGGCTCCTTCGAGGGGATGCTCCCCACTCGCACCTTCCACGTGAAGGTCATTGGTGGCACCGAAAAGACCATCACTTATAGCGGTAAAGCCGTAACAGTCAAATAACGGAGACAAGTTGCGCAACTGCTAATAAGTCCAAGAACCTGGAGCAACAACATACCAAGGGACGTATAACAACCAAGAGGCTGTGCCAAAATAGTGTTCGCTATTTTGGCACAGCCTCTTGGTGTCAGCACTGGTACCGACGAAGCCCCTCTAGCCACTTACTTTGCTGTGAGGTAGCCAGTCACCAGTCAGCCCACCAGCCACTCACTTTGCCGTGAGGTAGTCAATCACCTGTTCGTTGACCACCTTCAGTGCCTCACATGCATGGTTCAGGTTTCGCGAGAACTCCTCGTAGGTCTCGGTTCCACTGTCGCAAAGGTCGGTGACAGACTTGACATAGAGAATAGGCACGTTCAACAACGAGCAGACAAAGCCGACAGCAGCACCTTCCATATCTTTCAGTTCGCCACCATGCTGACGGATGAGGTCAAGGTCACACGGCTGCATATCCAGCGAAGAACCCGTAGTCACTTTGCCCATCTTCAGTCCCAGCGTTTGCGCCAAGGCTGCACTGCCGTCCCACACGGCATAGTTGCCAAGGCTCTGTGTGCCCCATGCATCGTCGCCAGGCACGCGGCGGTCGTGGAACATGGCACCGTTGCCGATATAGACCTGGGCGATGTCGGCTCCGTGGGCACGAAACGCGCCACAGGTACCCGAGTTGATGACAAGGTCGGGGTGCAACCGCTGGATGGCACTCAGTGTGGCCACCACGGCAGCCTCGCAACCCACAAGGTCACGCTGGTGCTGCTGACCGTTGAGCACGACATGGAGGGTATGCCCGTTCACTTCTGCCTCGTAGAGCTGGCAAGGAAGAGGGGCAAAGGCATTCTCCACTTTCCGCATTCCATAACGCGCGATGAACGGCTGTGCTTCTGCCTCCATCGCCACAACATAACATATCTTCATGAGGGGGTAATTTTTTGAGTTTATGAATTTGTCTGTTTTTAGGTCTGTAAGTTTATGAGTTTGCAAGTTTTCAGCGTGTAAGTTTGCGAGTTTTCAGATTTCCAAGAACTTAAAGACTCACAACCCCAAAAACTCACGAACTTCCATCCATTTGGCATCCTTCAGCAACACACGTTTTTGTGCATCGAGCAGATAGAGCGACGGCAGCGACGGCAAATAGAACGCCTTGTTCACAGACGGATGCAACGCTGTATCGATATACAACACCTTCACCTCCTTCGCGCGGCTGTTCAGTGGTTGGTTCTCACGAATCTGAGCCAACAACTCCCGACACTGCTCGCAGTCGGGGTCGTAGAGTACCAGCAAGACGAAAGGGCTTTCCACTTCATGGAGAAAATTCCAGCCTTCGGAGTGAAGGGATTGTTTGTCTTCGCCGCGGAGCAGCCCCTGCCCGTCCATCAACGGGATGTCGTTCACCACCATTCCCAGTTGGTTTTGGCTCAACCGACCAAGCAAGTAAGTCCGTTGAGGCGTGACAGGCATGGCACGCAGCAGATGGGCATACACGCCATCGTCTCGCACGGGCGACTGAGGATTCCCCAAATAGTGATCCATCAGTTCCTCCATACGGCTCAGCCATCCCTTCTGGTCAGCAAGGCTTGCCACAAACACCGCAGCACTCCGTGCAGCCACCGCCGAGTCGGCATGCTGCATCAAGTTCACATAATCCACAAAGCCCTGTTCCGCCACGGCAAGGTTCGTCTCCGTGGAGTCGCCGAAGTCAAATGAACACCAGAAATGCTCCAACATATAGGCCAGCCGCTCCTGCCCGTCCACCAACGAGTCGGGGATGGACACATAAGGAAACGTTCCCTGTGCACGCGTGCCCAACGACACAGCCAACAGCACTCCCAAGAACAAGCTTCTCCTCAGCATCTTTCCCTACTCTTTCTCTTTGCCGATAGTCACGTTCGTCTTTCCCGTCACTTCCGCTTTGTTGCCACCGCCATAGACATTGTCTCTAATATCAGCGCCCTTGACTTCCTGTGTACGGTCTTCGTCTGTAGTATTCACCTCTTGGTCTTCATTATTCACTTTGACGGTTTTCGTAACAGGCGTCTTGAACACCTCATTGCTTTTCGTGCCAATATACACATACGTATCACCATCCACCTTTGCTGCGTTACCACCGCCAAACACCCTGTTGATAGCACCAATTTTGTTTGCATCATGAAGAGGCAGATACAGATGTTCTGTGATGGTCTCCACTTTTCGGCTACCATTTTCCTCAACAAAATCGCCATCGTCAGTACGAGCATACTCAGTGAATTGAATCGCCTGATTACCAGTCTTGTCCGCTATTGTAGAATGATCCGAATAGGTATAGGTACCATCTTTATACTTGCCCTCGCACACGTTGATGTTCACATGAGTGTCGCCAGTCACCACAGCCGTCTTTCCATACCCACCGCCATACACCTCACCAATACTGGTGAAGGAGCGCACATTGATGGTTGGGCCGTCTTCTCTTTCTGTGGTGGAGCCTTCTTTGAAAGGTGCCGTGTAAGGTGCCTGATTGCCACCACCATAAAGTTGTCCGATGATGATAGGCTTGCATCCTGTCTCCTCAATGTTCACAGTGATGGTGCCCTTAATATATCCGCTCACATTATTGCCACCAAACACACGGTCGAAGGTTCCATTAGTGATGGTCAGGTTCACATCACCCTCGATTTCAGCATTCTCTGCGCCACCATACGCCACCTTCAAACCTGGTATGCACGCCATCTCCAATCTCGACTCAGCATCCATTGGAGCACTCTTGCCGCCACCGTATGCCTCGTCCACATCAAAATCACAACCGCTCTCATCCTCCAGCATGGTCACCGCCGTAATGCGTACATTGCCCTTGGTGTTGGAACCACCATACACACGATGCACCTTGCCACCATGAATGTTTACACGAGCCTTGCCAGAGCCATAGACATAATTACTTAGGAATGTGTCACTCTGTCGTTTCGCCTTGGTGTTATAGTCTTCTATATCCTCATCCTTCTCATAGTCCCAGTAATCCTTGAAACCCACGTTAGCACCAGGATTTTTGATATACGTCTTCCCGGCGTCCTTGGATATATCATCCTTACCATTGCCACCACCAAACACCTCTTCAATCTCGAACGTTCCATCCACATCCACCATCGTGGCAGGAGTCGAAGCTGCATTACCACCACCATACACCTGCTGGATGCTGGTACTGCCGCAACCCTCTATGATAACATGGGCATAAGCCTGATCTTTCTCATCATCAGTGGTAGCAGTAGCCTTTGTTGGTTCGTAAGCAGCCAAGTTACCACCACCATAAACAGCCTTCACATCATATCTTCCTGACACCTTAGCATTAGTTACAGCAGGTGTTTCACCAGAAGCCGCCGTATTGACAATCTGGTCTGCCGCTGCATTTTGAGTCTTATAGATATGCACCGTCACCGCGCCTTGAGGGGTGCTGTTCACGTTGTTACAGCCAAAAATCTCCCCCTTCACAGCACACCCTCGTGCTGTGTCATCCACATCTTTATTCAAGTTCACACTGACATCCTTCGATATGCCCAAAGCAGCATTTTCCAACATACCCATACAGCCGCCATAGACATTCTGCTCAATGGTGCCACCTTTCAAATTGACGGTGATGCAACCATGCTCTTCACCCTCCTGCATCTTGCCATAGTTATCGTCATAAGGGGCTGTGAAGTGAGTACCTACCGATGCTACTTGTCCTCCACCATAGACGGAACCTTTAATAGAACCATCCAAAATGGTAAGATTAACATTACCACCCACGACTCCAGCAGTCAGTGCGGTAGAGGCACCTTTACCACCACCAAACACATTGCCGTCGTCTCCAGAAGTGCCGTCACAGCCTATAACAGGTGCTGACGTTCCTTCACCAGTTTCCTTACTGATGGTCGTCACGACATTGCCCAGTACGTGACCGTCCTCGCCACCACCATAGAGAGAGCCGTAGATGATACCGCCGGTAACCTCTATTTCCACGCTTCCGACGTTGGTCATCGTATTGAAATAAGTACGCGGGTCACCCTTTCCTCCACCATAAAGGTTGCCTGTATTTGGGCTTTCCTTTATCTGTTCCAAGGTACGCGGCACACCAATTGTACCGCCAGACATCCTCACCGTACTACTGCCCTTAACGTCGGTATATTCATTCGCACCATAGACATTGGTCAGGATATGACCACCCTTGATTTCTACCAAGGAATTGCCTTCCACCCAACCTGCCGAACGAAGCCATCCGTAGCCTGTACCATCACTCTTTTCATAAGGATAATAGCCAGAACCACCGCCAAACACACAGCCAATCCACGTCTTACCGTCCGATGCATGCGAAGTGCTGCCAAGGGAGAAGTCTTCGGGAATGTTATCTTTGTATGCTCCTGTTACATAATATTTATCGTAGTAAGGGTCGAAAGTCTCATATACCCAATTAGGGGATTCTGTAGTGCCGACATTCCTTCCATAAGGGAAGTGCGAACACTCGACCAGAGCATTCGAATTGGTGACAGGTGTTTCGAGCGGATTGATGAACTTTTCATCTGCATAGCGCTTGGGCTTGAGCACACCATTCACGGTTTCTGTCTGGTTTTCTCCCACACCAATCTGACAGGCATCCTGAATCGTTACGTGCGTATTGCCAAGCACACGTCCGAACTCACCACCGCCTATGATGGACTCCAGAATAAAGGCATCACCACCGATGGTCACTTCAGTTTCATTCACGTATGTCTTGAAGTGCGTATCTGGGTGAGTCGCTGGATCCTCGATTAAACCACAGCCTGCGCCCCATACCCAGCCTTCCGAAACAGGGCCACCTTCCTCGACAGACCTTGTCATACCTTTTGTTGTCACCTCTATAGGACCAATCTGACCGCCAGTAACAACAACCGTACATTTGCCAGTGTTTTCTGCACATGACACAGGTTTGCCAATGCAGCCTTCATGAGCTTCATGGCCAAAAACTGTCACATCAGCATCTGCCGTTGACCTTGTGAACGTGCCCACCGAACCGGAAAGTCCGCCGCCAAAGATACCGTTAAAGATATAACCATCCTCCATCTCCACACGAGTATTTCCCATCACATCAGCCTCGCAGCCACCGCCATAGACGCTACCCTCCACCGTGGTTGCACCCTTGATATTCAGCGTAGCAGTACCAGTAACGGTTCCAAGGGTCGTCAGATTCTCTGTGGTGTAAAGAATATGGTCATCCTTGTTGATTGCCGATGCCGTATTATTGACCGTTTCGGCATGTTCCCAAGTATAAGTCTCGGTTGGGCCTTTCACACCTATTCGGTAATTACCGAGATTCTGATAGTAGTAAGGCTCCGTCCTAAAGCCGATACTATCGACTTCGACAGAAGGAAGAGAAGCTGAGAAACCTGCGCCAAAGGCATCACCATTTACAGTACAGTTGGTAAGAGTTGATGTAACATTTCCATCTACCTTGCCAAGATTGCCACCACCATAGAAGTTGCCTGTCACCGTACAGCCCGTAAGGTTTGAAATGACATTGTGAGTAGTGGCCAAGGAGAACTTTACATATTCTATAAAGATACGACAGACATTGTTAGCATTGCCGGACATGGGCAGGAACTGGTAATCGAATTGGGTGGAAACACCGCCAAATCCCGATTTGTATTCCTGCTTATAATTTGTTGTTATCCAATTGTTCCAATCTGTATTCATTGTCTGGGTTCGATTATTTGGAGCCTCACGGCTGTAGGAATTACCACCGTAGCCAGCACCGAAATAGGTGCCGAAGGTACAGTTAGTAGCATTCGTCGTAACTGTCTTGCCACCTGTCATATCACCGAACTTTGGGCCACCACAGAACAGGGTGACTCGGCTGTTTGAAATAGTGGTGCTGATGTTGCCGATAGCTGGGTGTGCGGCATTGATGCCGCCACCGTAGAACTCGGTGATGTCAGCATTGTCTATCTGCCAGGTGATGTTACCATTGTCAGAGGTTGTGCCAAGTCCTTCCATGCCAGTCCCTGCCATGATGCCAAAACGCCCACCATTGATATAACACTCAGCATTGTCATCATAAATTTCGACGTCCGCCCTATAAGCACCAGTAAGGTAGAAATAGTCAAAGTCACCACCTGTTACTGACACTGGTGGATGTGGCGTCTTATTTTGATTATCTTGATGTATGCCTAAATGGAACTCCTTGAACCAGACGTTGCCACCTACATGGAAGTATTCGACACGGTCGCCAGGGTTACCCTGCAAGCATACCCACTGTTCCATCACACCGCCATGAAGGATGATTGGCTTCTTGCTGCGACCAGAAGGGCTGTATTCAAATTGCGTGACACGGAACAAGGCAGTATTAGTCACCTCGAACCAGCCCTTAGGTTGCATGATACCGAAATTGTAGGAACCAGTACCGCTAGTAGATTTCTGTGCCATACCAAGACCCATCAGGTTCAGGAAGTCGTATCTTACGGGGTGGAAGGCTGTACGTCCGTCAAATCGGAGCAAAAATGAGTTGTCGGGTTCGTTATCACCATCAAGGTCGATGGACATCACGGTATAAGGTTTTTCTCCCTCAATACCGTTGTACTGATGATAGTTGCCCACCAACACCACAGCATAGTCGTAAGGGGTGTACGACGAATTGGTCGAAAGCGCACTCACCGCAGTGTTCATCGAAGTATAGACCTTTTGGCTCACGCCATTTATACTGTAACTACTACCGTCCACATATCGCTGACCTCCAGCAACGGCTGTTACGTTATATGCCGCCGTCATATCTGATTTATACACCACATCAGGAGTGGCATCAGAGAGATAGACACACTTTGCCCAGTAAGGTTCAATCGTGATTTCTGAGACTCCCTCAGGTACGTCGAAATAGGCTCCCTGATTGAAGATGCGGTTACTGCCACCAGTGCCATAGTAGTCTTTGTTGGTACATTTGCGGTCGGCAAAGTTGTAAGCCGGTGCATCATTACTGCCTGTGGTAAAGGTTCCAGCAGTTCCGCCACCATGGAAATTGACAATTTTCCAACCTGCCACCACACGGCTTGTCCCATCAGAGGCTGTGGTATAATTACCTGTTCCCACATCGTTATAATAGGGCAGTTGTACCTTGTAGTAGTTGAAATTATAGTGGCCGGGGTCTTTATCTGTGATGTCGAGGTAAAGGGTTTCTTTTCCCGATTTAATACCTGCACCTGTAGGAGCGCCGAACTTGGCTCCGCCACTGCCCATCTGAATGTGGACAGTCAGTGTCGCCAACTTGGTGCCGATACTGTTTGATGTAGCGTTATCCACGTCAAGGTTGTCGATATTAACCACGGAATGATACCTGCCTGGTTCTTTCAAGATGGGATAGGGCTTAGCGGTGCCTATTTGCGACGGCTCCATCACCCACTTCATCATCTGGTCTTTGTTCATATTGCCCGTTGCCCACCATGCCGCCAGTTCACGATTGCTGTTGAGCAGGTGGCGGAAAAACTCGAAGCGCTGCAAGAAGCGTTTCTCAGCCATCAGGGCACAGTTGTAGGTGTCAATATCCAGATTCTGCACGTAAGAAGCCTCTGCACAGAAGAAATTGAAGTTGCTCACGCCCTTATTATTATTAATGTTTGTGATAATCTGCCCGTTATAGATGGGAGCCTTATTCGTACCCTCTGTGATGTCTCCATAGAACATACAGTTCATCACCATAGTCTTGAGATTGGTGGCAGTAGTGGCCACGTTGTTATAGCCCACAATGCCGCCCACTTTGTCGCCACCTGTGATGTCTGCATAACTGTAGCAGTTGATGACGCGCGCAGAGCCGTCAAGCAGACCCACCAGGCCTCCCACATAGCGACTTGCGCCAATGGTACTGCTATTAGTGGTTACATGACCGTTCTCATCTACCGTACTGCCAGTAGCAAGCACGCCGACGTTATAGATACGCGCCGTTCCCTTGGCCTCGCTGCATACAGCCCCGGCATCACCATTAGTATTGCCACTACTGATTTCAATATTGTCGAATGTGACGTTGTGCACCGTACCGCCGTCTAATGTCTCAAAGAGAGGGGCTGTAAGGTCGCTGATGATGAAGTCTCCGCCATCGAGGATGCCGCTGAAAGTAGTGACAGCGGGCTTGTTGCTTGAACTGTAGGTATTGTTGGCTGTCAACTTATAATTGCCCGTTGCACTGGTAATTTCTGTAAGGCTGGATATTTCGGTGGCTTCACGCAAATCAACTTCAATAGTACTGACGACTGAAGGATAGACGGTACCTGAAACTGTATTATATGCCAAAGCCTTAAGAGTGTACACATTGCCACTTGCCAAGGTTATGCCTGTATTATTATCATACGATTCGCCTGTTGTTGGGGTCAAAGAAATACCCCCATCAGTCGTATAACGGAATTCTACACCTGCCTGCGAGCTTCTTAGATAGACAGTGTTCCCTGAGACAGAGAATGTAGGTGCTAACACGTCCACTTTTACAGTCTTACTCGCAATGTCCGATTGCCATGTTCCGCCTGATTTGGGATCCGTATAGACGCTAATGGCCTTCACGGTATATGATGGTCCGTATGCCAGCATCACAGACTTTCCGTTTGTAGAACTTGTCGTAGGATCCGCTCCGTCTGTGGTGTAATAGATATCACCCAAGGTATTCGTCATGGTTACTTTGAGATCTGCCACCGTGAACGTGGGCTTTGCAGGAACTCTTCCCAGTCTCCATTCCGAACTACCAGTATTATCATATAGACCGATGGTATGGGTGCCGTCATTGCCTTGAGTCGTGTTCAGATAGATATGACCATTATCATTGGCTGCTGCTTTCGGTTTGAACAAGATGATTTGGTCTAAGAGATTTGTCTCGCTGCCGCTTTTACGCGTAATCTCAAACAGAGCGGTCTCGCCTGGGCTATTTGTCTCGACAAGTGACACCGTGTTCGTTTCTACCGTTGCGTCCGCAGCCACCAAGTATTTTCCATCCTCATAATGGATGATGCGGTAGTAGTCGCCCACCTTCTCTATTTTCCAAATAGCATTCTTATCTGCATTCTTAGCAGTTTTGACGTATGTGCTTTCGCCACCTACAGGATACATATAGTACTCCCGATTGCTGCTCTGGATATAATAGATGCCGGAGTACCCTAAATCACTCAAATCGACGGTTTGTGTAACCACTGACGAAGAGAGAGTGCCATTAGAGGCTATGGCTTTGACAGTATAATTACTTCCATCTACAAGGTTGAAGGTTCCTGTGCCCGTGAAGTGTGTCAGAGTGGAAGTCGTTGGCTCTGTCTCGTCCGTGGTGTAGTATATCTCGTCGCCAGCATCGTTTGCAGTAATGGTTACGCTGTTGCCATCAACGGTAATGGTTGGAGCTGGTATGGAGGTACGCTTATCCACCACCTCCGTCGCTACGTCAGAATGGAGGTATTCAGCCTTTGTGGCAATGGCCTTGATGGTGTATTTCTGGTCACCGCTTAGAGAAATAGCCGTGGTATATGTGCTTGACTCCGATGTGGGTGTCGTGCCATCGGTCGTGTAATGGATGGTGGCATCACTATCTCCTGCGTAAGACAATGTAGCACTGTTGCCCGATATTGTGATAGTCGGTAAAGAAGCCAACTTGGTAACAGTCAGGCTTGTCACATCAGAATTGATATATCCGTCCTTGATGTTCCTTGCCTTAATGGTTGTTGTCGCTGTCAGGGAAATAGGGCTTGTGTATTCTGTGGATGCTGCCGTCGGATCTGTACTGTCATCGGTATAGTAGGTCGTTGCTCCCTCCACATCACTGTTCTTGGTGATGCTAACTGTTTGATTGGCATCGTTGAATGTAACTGTTGGGGCTGCCAATTTACTGATGGTCACTGTAGCCACTTCAGAGTTTCTAAAGCCACCCTTGACGGCAATGGCCTTGATGGTAGTTTCGCCTGTGATGCTGAAAGGAGCACTATACAAAGTAGAAGATGAAGTAGGAGTTGTGCTTCCGTCGGTGGTATAGTAGATGCTGGCATCAGTCGTGGCTGACGATATGGTCACATTGCCTGTCGTGTTGTCGTAAGTGATGGTTGGCGGGTCAGGCATATCCACAATCTGCTCTGCCACCTCCGATAGTACCACACCATAACGGGCAATCACCGCCTTGATGTGGCAATCGCCGACAATAGACTGAGGTGTAGCATCCCAAGTGGTGACACCTGTACCGTCTACCGTGGGGTCATTGCCATTGGTAGTAAAGAGGAACGAGTAGCCATCAGGCAGAATGTTGTTAGGATAACTGAAAGTATAGGTTCCTGCCTCATCGTCGATATGGATTGTGGGGGCAGGAAGTTTGGCATCCTCAAGAAACCACCAGGAGTCACCATCGCTTCTGTTGTAGATGCCAATGATTCCATTGCGATATAGCGGTGAATCTTGACCATAATAAGTAGATTTGTTGCTGCCCGCAGGATTGAAATACCAGTCAGAACGACTTTGGGGTTGTATGTTGATGGGGCTACTGGTAGAAGTACCAGTGACTTTGAATGTGAAGTTATTGTTTGTGCCAGGGTTATATGTGCTATTATCGATGGTCTGCAGGTGCATCGATTTGCGTTGATTATCACCATCATTAGGTAGAGGAGGCTCATAGATTACGTATTTGCCTGTTATAGCATGTATGATATAGTAGTTGCCTTCCACACCACTGGGTGCGATAATCCAGATGGAGTTGGAGTCTTTGTTCGTTTGGTAGGTGGTCAGGAAGGGTTTTTCGGAGTCGCCAGGGGTGGTGTTGTGGTTGGGCGAATAATAGGCATCAATAGCATTGGGTTGTTGTGGGTCTTTGGCTGGCACCATATACCATCGCTGGTCTGTGGTTGAGTTATGATTGGTATTGTTGGCAATATACCAGATGCCAGAAAAATTTTGTCCACGCATTCCCACAACCGTAGCCATCATGACCAAAACAGCCATGAGTTTTCCTATGTAATATCTGCTTAAAAATCCTTGTTCTTTCATCTTCATTATCTTTGAACCCTTGCGGGCAATTTCTTTTTTTCCTTTTCCCTTCTTAGTACTTCCTCAGAAGTAATGAGTTTGCGATGCACTCTCAAACCGCAGGAGGCTATTTCACCGAGATTTTCGTTCGATTGACGATGTAAACACCAGCTATCGGAACATGGGTCTCAATGGTTTCGCCTGGTTGGATGGTGAACGTCGCGATGGTGATGCCGCTGACACTCACGATGCGCACAGGAACTTCCTTCTGGAGCAACGATGACACGATGATGGTGTGCTTCTTACCCGTGATGGTCAGACGACCACTCTCTCCTTCTGTCGGGTCGGCTTCCTCTTCATGGTCGAAAGAAGAATCTACCGTGTTAAAGACGATTTGCTCTGCCGCCCGCTTCTTGGCACCTGCACTGGCAAGCACAAAGTATGGACGGAATGGAACAGCTGCCGTGGCTGCTGCTTGCTTCATGAAGCTACTGCCCTCGTCGTTCAGCATATAGGTATCCGTCATCTCCTTGTTCAGGTAGTTGGGCTTGAAGGTGTAGCCATCGTTGGACACACCTCCCATCTCATTATCGCTCACGCCAATGGTGATTCCCTCTGCCGAGGCGAAGGTGATGACTTGCTTGCCCGGATGCTCGATGGTCTTATCGAGGAGACGGTAATCGGGAGTCCACTCACCGCTAAGGTCGAACTCATAATAGCGGTTACCTGGGAAACCAATCAGGTAAGGCATACCGGCATCGCCATAAGGATAGTCGGTGACAGGATACCTGCTTTGCAGATAGTCGCTGCTGTAATAGTCTTGCTGATATTGATCCTTGTTCTTGTCCTGATAGTCATCCTTGCTGTAATAGTAGTCCCACAGGAAGGTGTTGGTATAGTCCTTGGTGTTGGCACCTGCATCAAGAGGGTTGAAGGCCGCCTCAAAGACGGTTTCCGAGAGTGTACCCCCTTCGTAGGTGCGCAGCCAGTACTCATGTCCCGTGGTGCTACCTTTATAGAAGTGCGTGATTTCACCCTTGTCTTGTGTGGTCACCAGCTCGGCACTGAACGGCAGACTGATACCTTCCCAACCAGCACGACTGTCAAAGACCACGGTCGTTGTTGTTGTGCCGCTTTCTTCGGTCGTCACCGTCTTCTGACCTGCATAGTTGCTGGGCTCACGCTGGTACCACATACGTTTACCATCGGCGAAGGTGTAGCTGATAGGACAGTTGAAGTCTGCCTTGTCCACTAACAGATGGTCACGAGGTGCCACATACTGTCCCTCCTGCAGTTGTACCCAGTGTCCACGAATGGCATCAGCATACCTGTCCCAAACTGCTACCGTGTGGTAGGTACTGTTGGTCTCCTGATAGGTTCCATCGGGCAGGTAGGCGCTCACCGTATTGCCCGTCTTTTGGGCAGCCGCTGTGCTGGTGCCGGTATAAACCAGCAGGTTACGTGTCAGGTCAACGTTTTGGAAACGGGTGAGACCATCGTCGTCAAGCAGCGGTGGGAAGAAACTGCCCGATGCTGTCACGCTGCCATATTGGTAGCCATCGTCGTGGTAGCCAGTGAAGTCGATGGCCGTCATGTTTTGGTAAGCGGTGACGCTGGCATCGTTCTTCTTGGTTTGGGCGAAGACGGCATTCGAATTGAAGTGAGCCACACCCATCGTTCCGTTTTGGTAATAGGCTGGTGCACGGTAAACGCGGTTGCCATCGGCAGAAGTCACCACACGCTCGTTGCTGCGGCTGATAGCTGACGGGGTCGCCTGATGGGTGCGACCATCCACGTGTCCGTAGGTGAGTGTCTGTCCGAAGAAGAGGTAGTCGTCGGGCCAGATGGGGGTGTAGTACGTCTTGGTCGTAGCGTCTTCTCCCTCACCCACGGTGACTGTCCTCAGACGGACGTTCGTGCTTTCGGGAATAGTGCCGTTGGCATAGACGAAATCGCCATCGTAGAAGCGACTCTCCACATAGCCGAGGTAAGGTGCTTCTTCTGTTCCCTTGGGCTGATAGAGCGCGTAGGTGTTGGGATACCAGGCGGTGCTCATCGTCTCGGCCAGACTGCCATCGGCTGCCAACGGCAGGTAGTTGTACGATGTCTTATCGCCCGTCCACGTCGTATTATCGTAATAGCGCTTCTTCAGGTAGAAACCGTTTAGGTTGTATGCCACGGTACCGTTGTAGAACGCCTTGTCGGGCATCTGCGTAGCCTGACCGTGGATGGTGGATGTCGGCTCGGTGTAGGCGTTGCTCTCGGGATAGTAGCAGTTCACCACCTGAATGGGTCCTCGCTCATCCCCGCTCTCTCTTGATGGGTTGCCGAAGACGGCATAGTGACCCTCACCTTGCGTTGGTGTTCCAGTGGTCGTCACCCAGCAGTTCTCCACATAACCTTCGCCAGTCTCGGCAACGCCAGCACCCGTGAACGAACCTGTGACACCAAGGTTATAGACCTCGCCGCAGAGCTTGTCGAACAGCGAGTGGTCGAGTCCGCTGATGGTATGGCCATCACCGTGCAGTGTGCCCGAGAAGCAGGGATCGTTGGAGCCGCTGCCGATGGACGACCAGGTGGCAGTATTTTCATCCACCGTGTAGGTAGCCTTCGGACTGACATCACTGTTGAGGAAGAACTCCAAGTTGTTGCCTGCATACACATGGTTACCCAACAGGGCATGACCATTCAGCGCACCTTCGGCCGTCACCTTTCCGTCAGCAACTCCCGTAGATGAACTGTTGAGCACACTCAAGTCGTAGAAGTCCTTCAGCAGGTCGAGTTCGTTCTTTGTCTCGTCGCTCTTACATTGGCGGTTGTCAATGTATATCTTGCTGGGACGATCCACGTCAGAGCGGTCCACATACAAATGGTGCTCCTTGTCCTGCATCACGGCATCCAGGTCGTGATAGTTGGCCACCGAGAGCGGCACAGGGTTGGAGTAGGTCTTGCCGAGGTAAGTCTTCGAATAGAACGCCACATAATTCTTCTGGTTCTGGTACCAATAGAGGGGCGTTTTGTTGTTCTCAAAGTCCATGCCATTGCGATGGTTGTAGGCATCGTCGTGTGTGGCATAGAGCTCCCATCCGCTGGTGAGCACCTCATAGAGTCCGGGGTTCACATCAGGGGCTTTCAGTCCGATGGCGTTGCCCGGCAATACGGTGGCTGGCGGATTGAGCGTACCGATTTGAGGCACACCGCTCTCCAAGTCGAGATGGACATTGATGACATGCAGCTCGTTGGTCATCTTCACACTGCCGTCGTCCTCATCCTCATAATAGGTGTACTGATAGACCACAGTGATAATCTTCTCCTTCAGCACATCGTAAGCATTCGACTCGCGGCTGACATAGAGTGTTGTGGTCTCCGTAGGCTCTTGACCTTGGATGATGAAGTACTGCTGGTAGTTGGGCACATTGCCATAGTCGGCCTTGGTAATTTGGGTGCCCTTGGCCACCGTCTGACCGTTCTCGTCCTTGTAGTCTTCATAACAGTAGTACCACTCGCCTGCCGTCTCGAAGACGACGACTTCCACATATTGGGTGTTGGCACGGTAAACATCGGCATCTACCACTTGTCCGATGCCATAAGGCGTTCCAAGATAGATGAAATTTTCCTTGGCAATATAGACATTATCGCCATTATTTCTGGTCTCCACATGGGTGTAGTGTCGTTTGTCGTTGCGGATGGTCTCAAACTGTTCATTGGTGAGGATGGCACCATCGTCAAGGTTGGCACCATTGAACTTCACGTCAACGCCATCTTTCTTGAAAACAGCCTGATACTCCACTTTCACCTGGTCGGTGTAGGGTGAATGGAAGGCAGCCACCGTAGTCTCGGTTGCCGGCGACGTGATGACATCCGGATAAACCTTCAAGTAATCGGTGTTGGTCAACAGGTCGAGCGCATCGAAATTATAGTTGAACTTCGTACGGTCGGCCTCTGGCAGTGAACTCCAAGCCTGGATGGCACCATAGTTCTTGCCTGTCTCGAAGCGTTGCCCACCATATTCTCCATCTTGGGTACAGATATAAGCTGGGGTGAGGGCAGCATCTATTTCATCATCCGTGGCAGACTTGCCTTCGATGGCCTTCATGGCGGCAATCTCGTCAGCCGTCTTCAACTCGCCATAGAGCATATAATTCTCGTTGGTCAGTTTCACGGAGTTGGTGCAGAAGAAGGCTTCTCTGAACGAGGATTGAGAGGTGCCGATGCTGTTGAATTCTGTTAAGGAAATGGCCGTGCCAGAATTCACCGTCTTCATCGTACCATTGTAAGAATAGGTGACTGACTCGATTGCCACGTAGGCTCTCTCCATCTTGTCCTGACCCTCACCCGCATCCAGATAAGTGGCTTCGGTGATAATCTCACCTACATTATACGACCGTTTTCCATAGACACCTGTCTCCGTGGGTGTGAAGGTGGGACCCTCGCGCCAAGCATCGATGATGGCCTGCTTTTGGGCATCGGACAGACCGTCTGTGAACAGAGCCTGATAGTCCGACTTCATCATCTTTCCAGTGGCACTGCTGCCAGAGACAGGTGAGAAATAGTCATCCCACACCTTCGGGCTATTCATGTCGAAGGTGAGCACATAGCCATTCTCGTGACTGATGTTATTAGACGAACGGAACACGAAGGTCTTACCGATGTCGTGACCGCCATCATCCTGGAACGTTTCGCCCTGAGAATCGCTGATGACATGGGGTTCGCCCATGAAATGGTCGTAGTCATTCTGATCCATGACATAGGTGCCCTGCTCATACTCAACACCATCCACGATGCAGGTGACGCAGTTCACGTAGGTCTGGGTGACGAAGTACTGGCGGTCTTTGGCCGACAACTGATGCCAATCCCACCAAGAGATGACATCGTTCAGCCCATAACTGTCGCTCTCGTTGTTCACCCACACCTTGTCAATGGGTTTGCCATCGGAGCCTGCTGTGCCTATCTTCACCGTCTGACCATCCTTGTCTGTCTTGTAGGCATAGAGGTTGGGCTTCACGTTAAGCAACTGCAACTTGCCGTGGGAGGCGGCGGTAATGGTGAGCGGCAGGTGTACCTCTTTCGAGTAGGCATTGGCTGAACCCGTATAGGCCGATACCTTTTGGTCGTAGATATAGACCTCACCCTTCACGTACCAATAGTGAGCCTCGGAATAATTATCCGAACCGATGATATAGGCGTTGTTGGTTGGGTAACAATCGTCAACAATGCGCTTCGATGGATGGATGAAGTTGCCAGAGGTCTGCCATGCCATCGTCTGGAAGACGTGAGAATCATCACCGCTGATGACAGTGGCTCCTTCGGCCTCATCGCCAGTAGGCAGGTTCTCGTTGGTATAATAGTAACGCTTATATGTACGTGCCTCGTCACGCAACTCAATATCACCCACGGTCTTGGGGTTATTATATTCCGAAAGGATTACATTGCTCTTGTTGGGATAGTACTTCGGCACGCGATGCTCGTTCTTGGCATAGACGAAGCCACCGCCCACATCATCTTTCTTCACATTGATGAGGTCCAACTCGATGACACCCGTCACGTAGCCATAGTCTTTCTTTTCTTTCGTACTATTCTCTGTCGTCAGTTCCAAGAACACACCCGATGCCAAAGCCACTTGATTGGAACTCTGTCCCTTGTTACGGTCGCTGCTGGTGGGGTTCGCTGACTTATAACTGTAATAGGTCTTTTCCGTATCCGTGACGCCATTACCGTTGACATAGGAGTTACCGAAGCGCACGTCGCTGGTCAGGTTGCCCAGATAGTTCACGAGACTGTAGATGCCGAAATAGTTTCCATGCGTGGCATCGGTACCCTCATCAGCCAGTCTGACGGAATGTTGCTGGTTGAGCGACAGTTCGCCCACACGGTTGATGGTGTAGTCGATGTCCTCACCCACCTCTGCCACACGGTCCTTGGCTCCCTGGAGCACCATGCGCGATCCGAACACACCGCAGAGGTCGGCACGCTGGATGGTGTTCAGCAGACGACCGGCATAGATAGAGCAAAAGCCGTATGGCTCGAAACTGTCCTTCACCCTCTGGGCAATGGCCTCATCCTCATTATTCAGCAGTTTCAGATACTTCTCTTCCTCCAAGCGTTCTCCTGTTTCATAGAAGACACCGTCGATGGTGATACCCGTCTTGCCAGCAGCATTGGTCTCAGAGGCGGCAATACACTTATACTCCAGTTGGAAGTAGGCACGCTCACGATTAGAGAGACCACGGTACTCATCAATACTGATGGTCTGCTTCAGTCCGTAGTAGTCGGTGCCATAGTTGGTGATGTTCAACTCACGGTAGCCATCAACCACGGAGAGGTTGCCGCCACCATAAAGTCCACCAGTATGCTCCGTACCCACGGTGATGAAGTCACGATGATAGACATCGTAGAGCGTAGCGGTGGTATTGCCGTAAACGGTCGTTGCGTTGGCGTAAGTCTGGTCACTGTTCGATGACACGTTACCACCAGCAAACACTGCGTTGTGGATATAGATGCCACGTTCCTCCTCACCATCAGCATCGCCTGTGAAGAGGTTTTCCCATCCACCAGTATAGTTACCGTCGCTGTCTTTCTTCGGCAAGGTGTTCAGATAGTCCGTCGGCACATAGTCATACTTGTTATAAGTCTGACCAGCATAGACGACGGGGGTATTCTTCACCTGCAGATACGGTGCCACAACCACCTTACAGTCTTCCGTCAGATTGCCAGCACTATTATAATAATAGATGTGTCCAGGAGAGCCTGTACTGGTCTTCGCTTTGGTCTTGTCGCTATACACACTGGAACTGTAAACGTAGCCCACATCGCCACCGCCAAACACGTTGCCATAGCCATCGGCCAAGCCCTCATCGGTACCGATTTCACCTCCATGAACATGCACCTCTGTCTGTCCGAACACGTAGCCATCCATATAGAGCGTACCCTGCTGACCATAACCGAAAGTATTGTAGCCCTTACCGCCACCGAAGACATTACGAAGCACATGACCGTTGAACATCTCGACGTTGGTCTTTCCTGGCTTGTAGATGCCTTTCAGTTTACGAACGGAGTTTAAGGGGCCACTGGCCTCAATGGCACCACGACCGATAGTGGCAATCTCACCGCCACCATGTATGCTGTTGCGAACTATACCGCCCCACATCGTGACATTGGTGACATCCACGCTGCTTCGTACATCATAACCGCCACCAAACATATTTCCGCAGTCTTTCAGACGGTTGTCGCCAGCATATTCGTTATTGACATAGTAGGTATCGTCGTCGATTTTCTCCTGATAGGTTCCGTCCTTATACTCATAGCCCACATAGCCGTTGTTCAGTGTCAGGTAAGCCTGACCGAATATGGCACCGCCCTCACCACCGCCGTAGGCATTACGCTGGATGGCGGGCACACCATTATAGAAGCCGTAATCGGTGGGCTTGTCGGTCTGGTCTTCACGGATACCGATGACCACATGTGCCTCTCCAGGCTTCTCGTTGGCATCATCGAAAGTGGCGGTCTCCCCTTCGTCATCGACAGTCATTGTCGTATAGCCGACATCACCCTTCCAGCCACCGCCATACACGTTACGCACCGTGCCGCCAGCGATGTAGGCATTGGAACTGACCGTGTAGTTTTCCGCACCAAACAGGTTATAGACGGCACCCAGCGTACCCGCTGCATAGAGGTCCTTTTTCACCGTGCCGCCAAGGAGGGCTATATAGGTTGTGCCGTAGATATCTCCACTACCCACAAAAGCATCTCCTTCCTTACCAAGTCCACCACCGTATGCATAATTACCAACATAAGCATCTTTGTTGATGATGACATTGGTGTTATACCGATAAATCTTGTTCTCCCTGTCATCCATTTCGGCAGTTCTTACCAATTGATTGCTCAGATTGGTGTACTGATTATTGGCATAGCCTTCAGCCAACGACGTGGGATCATAGCCACTTCCTAAGGTCCATGCGGCCTGCCACTTGGTTGGATCAACGTTATTGGGATTTATACTAATGTATTTCTGTACACTTTCGGCACTCATCACACTTCCAGCCTCAGCACCGCCATAAACCTCCCAAACACTGGCATCTGCATTCAAGTTGACCTCTGTATATTCACTCCAGGTCAAGGAACCACAACCAGCACCATAGATGGTAGCAGTGGTCATGCCATAGGTTGGATGTTTCTGTCTGACGGGAGCAGAGATATTGATTTTGCCATAGAGGGTGCGTCGTGAATTGTTGTTACCACCATAGATGGCACCTTTCATCAGTTTGTTGCCAATCGTATTGTCGTCCTGATCAGTTCTTTCGGGATTCCAAATCAAGTAGGCATCTTCACTCTTGGTCAGATAGTTCACATTGGCTTCATAGACATCACAAGGCAGCAAATAGTCATCACTACCATAGGCACCACCAAAAATGCTGCCAATTTTAATGGTGGATCCTTCTGGCACATTCACCAAGGTACGACGGGTGATGCCCTCCGCGTAACTGCCACCGTAGGCCGCGCCCACCTGACCCCGCATCAAGTCGATGACAGCAGAGGCCTCGTTGAGGTCAAATTCTTCTGCAAAAGTTCCCTCTGCAGTGAAACGCATACCCAAACCGTTATAGGCACCGGCACCGAAGACCTCCATATTGGCGAAATTCCCGATACCCTCCGGGATATCAATCAGCACATAACTGTGATCCTGCAACTTGTCGCCCGTACGGTCTTCGGGATAGCCCTGTCCCGCACCGTAAACTTTCTTCACCACGTTGTTGTCATTGGTGTAGGTGGGGCAGAAGTTGACGAAAGCATTGGGCATATAGGGCTTCTTGAAGCCTGAGCCTTCGCGAGGGTCGCCCGCTGTTTTGCCAGAAGGGATTCCATCTTCCCCTTTTGTATAAGTGTAGGCACTATACTTCTCGTCGGTATAATCGTAGGTACCATAGCAACCACCAAAGATGGCATCAGCACGCCCCTGTAGGTACTCCACGTAGGAGGAGGCTGTGGTGAGTGCAGCGGCCTCAGCACTGGTCGAGGTGTACACTTTGGTACTGGCAAAATCGCTCACTCGCCCAGAGAAGTCTTCTGTGCGAAGAATTTCTCCACCCAAGTCGTTGCCGCCATACACGATGTCGCGAATCCAAGGGAAGCCTTCTGCATAGGTATTATCGCTATCAACATGGGAACCGAGGTCGTTTTTATAATCGTCCTGCACCTGCCTACCGATATAGGTCTCGGTATGTCCTAAGATGTCAGCATTACAACTACCGGCAAAGGAGTTGAAGATACGGCCTTTGCCTAAGTTGATGACAGTATTGCCGCAGATAGGGCCTTCGAAACCACCACCATAGATAAACTCCGCCTCTGCCATATCCTCGCTGCTGTCGGCTTTTTTCGATACACCAGCATGGTTGCCTCTCAAGTTGACATAGCAACTGTAATTTGGATTGTATTTGAAGGTCTTACTATTAAAGGAGTAAGGATTGCCGTCACCATCGTCAGGTTTGCCAATGACGCCTTCTGCACTGCCACCGAATACCTGAAAAGTGTAACCCTTGTTCAGGTTGATGGTCGTGTTGCCCCAGACTTCAGTGCCAGAACCTTTGCCACCGCCAAATACACTGAGAGCACGACCAAGCACGTCCATACCTTGCTGACCAAGGATGACACCAGTGTTGCGCTTAGTGATGTGGTAAGTGGTTTCAGTAGTCTGGTCTGTTCCATAGAGACTGACTTCCTCTCCCAATTCGTCTGACTCCACCTCGTCAAAGAGTTTCTCACGTTCTACGAGGGTGGCATCCACATTGATGACCACGTTGCCCCTCACAATACCGCTGGTATAGCAACCGCCGAAGATGTTGCCACCCTCGAAGCGGCGAGCAAGGTCGTCGTCAGTTGACCGCTGATAGTTCAATTTCACAGGGTGACCTTCATCATCTGTTACAACTTGACCATTCTCGTCTTGCTCATTGTCGTAAACTATTTCGGTGACAGGATCTACCGTGTTGCCATTGAGGAAGGTGTTCCACTCCAGATAATTATCTGGAAAAGTTTTGTTGTCTGGGGTTGTCTTCCATCGTCTTGGTTCAATCTTCAAACCTGAAAGATTAAGCATCATCTTATTGCCTGTCGAGGCTTCTGGGTCACCGATAAGACCTCCTTCATAGCGAGCATTATACTGGTTGTTACTCTCATCGTATTGTGCATCCACAATCGCGTTGTTGCACCCACCCACCAATTTCTCGAAGATGACTACCTTATAATTGAAGTTGATGGCTTCACATCCTGCTTTTGTGATGCTTCCCACATTGCCACCACAATAGAACGAGCCAAAATAGGAGGTATAATCCTGATAGGTCTCGGGGTCTCCTGTGCCGTCATCATTCTTCTTGTCGAACACCACGCTGGGCATGATGTCCATGGCTGCACCGTTCATATAGGAGGCGAAGGTGGCTTCATCCGTCAAGTCTAAAGAACAGAATTTTGAACCATCATTCGTCAAGTCGGTTCTCCGCATGGTTCGCAGGACACCTTCATGGATATAATTGTCACCCTCTTCTTCATTGGTCTTCACCATATTCTCGCCATTGTTGCCAAGGAAGACGTTTTGAGCAATGACGTGAGAGCCAATCTTCAGTTCCACTGTGGGGTTGGTTTTACCATCCTTGGGTTTCAGCGTGGCACTATTACCACCGCAGTAGATGGAGCCTCGGATAATAGTGGGGTCATTTTCACTGGGTCCCCACACACGGATGGACACCTGTTCGGCATTGGGACGATAGGCGTTGAGGGCATCGAGAGAAGAGGCGAAGATGCTGTTTCCGTCCTCGTCCTTCTCATTGGGGTCGTATATGAAGTCCTCGTATATCTGCTTGGCAGCGGGGGTCAGGTTGCCGTTGTCGGTATAGGGATACGAGCCGTTGCCACCGCCATAGATATCTCCTTCGATGCTGGTATAGACACCCACCGCATTACCGCCATACACTTTTCCCGTGATGTCGTTGCCACCATAGACATTGGTGATTTTACCACCTTTGACCAGCAGACGGGCAGAAAATTCGTCGGGGAAATGGTAACCTGCCAAGTTCTGGGTAGGCGTATCGACTCCGTTTACTTGGGGGCGCACGTCAGCCATACGGCAACCTCCATAGACATTCTCTATTTCCAAGTCATCGTCAGATGCAGGGTCAATAACTAACAGCAACCCATCAGGACTGGTCATGGTACCACGATTACCACCTGAGTAGAGGTTGCGAATCTTACCCTTTTTCAGATGCCACTCTGGGCGAATCTTCATCTCAGCCGTGTTGTTTCCGCCGAAGAAGCTGCCTATCTGGTACTTGTCACTGGAAGGATAAGAATAGGTCGGATTAAGATCCATCTTATTCTGAGTGCGGTTGTCCTTAGTGATGGCATCCGTACCGTTCTCATCGTACTCTCCGTTATCATCGACTTTGATTTCGTTCACCACAGTACTCGGGTTGTTAAGGCATATCACCGTCTTCTCCGTCACTGTGGCATTGTTGCCACCACCGTATGCATAGACGATAGAACCGCCATGCAGCTGCAGATAGGTCTTGGCAAGGTCGGGTTTGAGGAATTCACTGCTGCTCGTCTCTATTTCCTCCCCTGTTTTCTTATCAGTGACGGTGTAGGTTGTGGTCGTGACAGCCTCATCACCTTCCCCCGTAGTAGTTGACGTTGAACCATAGGTATAGTCCCCGTTGCCACCAGCAAATAGCTGACCTATATAGATTTTCTGGTCATCAACAGTCTCTGATGTTGCACCTTCGCCTTCACCCGTCGTAACAGTCTTTGTTGAGCGGCTGATATGCACGAAGGCATTCCATGTATTGTCAACCTTATATTCAGTCAGTTCTTCTGTTTCCAGTCCAGCAGGAAGTGTTTCCGACGTTCCTATCGTTCCCGATATGTCGTTGCCGCCATAGACGTAGTCAATGAGAATATAGCCAGAGGCGTGTTCACCATCGATATTGACAAAAGCACTGCCACCGACATCAGCCATACGGGCACCACCGAATACTTTATGCAGGTCGCCAGCTCTGACGGTGACGGTAGTGCTGCCACCGACTTTACCCTCGTTGCCGCCGCCATAGACGCTACCGCCAATGGTTATCTGTGCCTGCATCAGCAACGCAGACAAACAAAAAAACAATATGGTCAGTATTTTACGCATAGCTTATTCTTCAATTACTTAGGATAAACGTTGGATTGTCCAAATCGGGGTCGGAAAGTACATAGAGGTATGTAGGAATCACGGTTATTTCAACCATGTATCTTTCACCCGACAAAAGTGTGTTGCTATTGAGAGTCAAGTAGTTCTTTGACGTTTCATTTTCTCTAACCAAAAGGGTGCCCTTGCTGTCATACACATCGTATGTGCATTCCAGAAGGAAACGTCTGTTGGAGGCAGTCGTGGTCAGCGGTGCTATGTAGGCATAGAAATCTTTTGCCTCCGTTGGATTCTCAGGATAGAGAGTGATTCCCTTTCCCTCACCTGTCTGGTTGGTGAAGGAGAGTGCCATTGGTGTGCTGCCATCAGAGGTAGGCGTAAGCGTCACCGTTGCATCCACTGTGCGCACCGTCGCGGTCGAGGATTCTGCTTCAGGGGTCAATTTCATCGACTTCACCTTGATGGTGCGCAGTTTGCTATATTCGTTGTCGATACTTATCTTGAAGTGAAGGGCGGCATAGAGGTGGTCCAGCAACAGGTAAACATAGTTGTGCCCACCCGCTGTTGTGGTGGTCGTATAACTAAATTTTCCCAGTTCCATCGTCGGTTCCGCCCTATTCTCACTCTTCGCCACCCCTGTGATGATGCAAATGTCATCTGCCATCACTGCATCAAGACCAGAAAGTGTGAGCGTAGCACCATTAGCGAAGTCATCACCCGTGCGTGTTCTCACAGAGATGTTGTCTGCATATAGGCTGGGCATGAGACCATAGATGTAGTAAGTGTCATCGTCAATAGGCACCTTCGAAGACCAAATCTCCCCATCATAAGTGAAATCGCCATAGAAGTCTATGCGGTTGCTGGTGGTGATATAGCCACGGATGCTGACTGGGTCTTGGCCGCTATAGAGGTCATAACCTGTGGGGATGGAACGTGTGAGAGAGGCATTGATGTCGGGAAGTGTCTGCCAGCAGGGTATGAAGTGGAACTCACGTTCTTGCCGTGTGTGCTGTTCGCTGCTATCGTCATTGGAACAGGCACAGCACAGCATGAGCGTCATGCCGAGCAGGATTGCCAACCGAGAAATATATGTATGCATCATCTTCATTGCCTCTTTATCCGTTATTCGTTATCCTTGTCATTTGTCATTTATCATTTAGCGAAGCGCCCCTACCAATTATAAAAGGAGTGCCTTTCTGGATTGTCTGCATTGACATCAGTCCATCGTTTGACGCCAAAGTTCACGACCTCCACATCATACTGCGCGGACTTCAAGTCTGGAATCACATTGTAGGCATTCTTCAAACTGCCTATTTTCAACTGAACCGTAGTCTGATAGTCATGAGTGAACACCCGCTGTTTGTGTTCGTCCTCATTGACATTCGTTGATGGTGTGATTCTACCCGCCAAATAGAACTTGGTGTCGGGATAGACTATACCACCGTTGTAACCATGAAACAGTGCTCCGCTTTTATTCTCGAACTCCAGCACGACATTCACAGGCTTGTTGAGCCTGCTCGAAAACGTCAGTGTATAGATGGGAGTGGATTCTGTTGTTGAGAGTGCCACACTGGGGATGTCTATGTCATAGATGATGTGTTCGTCCTCATCATCTTCAACTGGCTCAAAATTAAAGGCTTGAGATAATTGACCCGCAATCAGAATCGCCTTTAGAGGGAATACAGAATTGGCAACACTCACATTGTTACCATCAGCATCTTTTAATTCATCGCTACTGCTCACGATGGTAGCCACCAAACAAGCCACTCCGTAATCGAGAGGCTTCTCAATAGCTACCGATTGAGTGGATACTGCCACTTCTGTTGCGGAGGAATAATGATTCAAGACGTTTTCCCATGTCTGGGTATATTTGTCCTTTTGACTATTCGTAGAGGTTCTAATAGGACTATTGCCGTAGTAGTACAACTCTGCAGGATATACGTAACGACTTGGGTCGTTCATATCCAACGCATCAGTGGAAGACTTTGTGACAACTGGCTGAAACTTTGAAGTAGTCTCATCCCACTTGAGCACAGCGGAACCATCAGGGAGATACATATTGGCGGGATAACCAGTTTCGATGGTCGTTGTCCCAATTTTTGTCACAATAGCATCCCTTACCGCTTGATTTTCTGTATCATCTGTTGAGAAAACGAGGTTCACAAGATCCGCGTTCAACTGCGCTACAAGTTTTTGGGCATTTGCACTGGAACCAGCGATAAGATTTCCACCACCAGTGAAGTTCTCGAAATAAAGTTTGAGGTTTCCTGTTGGTATGTCTTTCCAGCTCTTGGTTACTCCTCCGACCGTAGCCTCGACATTGGCAATCTCTGTCAGAGACTCAGCAATGGCTGTAGCCTTGGCATCTGCTGTATTTGTGGCCTTGATAGGCTCCAAATCGAAAGTGACATCACCAGCTTTGGCTATGTTTGTCGGATAGTGGGCAATCACAGAGCCATTCTTAAATTTGGTTGCTATTTCATCCGTATCACCACCTCCAGTCTTGACTATCTGTGTTTTAGCCCTGCCATAACTAAGAAATGACTTTGTTCCTATATAAAGGTCTATACCCTCTTTCAGATAGTTTTGATTGTCAGAAGAAACTTTTTCTCCTTCTGTTACATCTGTAACACCTTGCAACGGTTGGTCTGAACTGCTGACAGATTCAGCAGCACCAAAAGGGAAGAGCCGTAAGTCCTGAATGCCACGATAAGCAGGTGTCGTCCCTCCTTGCACGATGTCTGCCGACATACGGGTGCCGTCCTGTGTTTGCTGATTCGTAGATACATTCAACGCCAAATCAACAGTCACGAAACCCTCGTGGGTGATGGGGGCATCACCGTCATCGCTTGTTGAACAACTTTGCCATCCACAAACTGTCAACAGAGTCAATATGATTATGTATATCCTACTCTTCAAAGTACAATACGTTATTTTTCATCCCTTCTTTTTTCTTCAGCACTCCTTTAGCGAAGCATCCTTATCTTTTATCCTTTTGCGAAGCTCCTTTATAGGTCTGGATTAAATTCAGAACCTTCTTTCCAGTTCAGTTTTACGCTGACCGCCACCTCTTGGTCATCAGTCCTCGCTGCTCCCTGTTCATCGACCCAACACTTGAACACTTTCAGTTGTCCACCTTGCAGTGGCTCCTTGATGCCCAGGCACGTTTGGGTGATGGTGCCATCGGCAGCACGTATATAAACTTCAAAACTCCAAAATGGTTCTTCACCTATTGGAACGATGGAGGGTTCTTCAGTCTGAATGATGGATCGGGTATCCTCTTTTGCCTCGTTATTATTATTATAATGTACGCGCGAGGGGAAGTTCACCGAACAGAAAGCCTGCAAGGCACTCTCATCGAGTGTGATGGTCTCTGTGCGCACGATAGGGGGATTTTCTGAATAGATGTAGGTGCTGTCAGCGATGTTGAAAGCCGTGGCAAAGCCTGTACTGAAAACACGTACACCATCAATGTTCTGTCCTCGTGGGTCAAGCACCAACACTGCGGCACAGTTCGCCATATAGAGGTGCACATTAAACGTCTGGTTAACACCTTCCAGCACATCCATTGGCTGGCGTGCCGTGAAGATGCCCGTGGTGTGTGAGGAGATGGTGTCGCGATGTGATGTAGTACCACCATTCCCTGTCTGACGAAGCAGAGACGTGTGGCAACGTTCGTCATTCACAAGCGCGACAATCGGATTGTCCACGACATTGGCAACGGCAAGATGCATATACTTCCGCATGGGCAAGTGAAGCGTATAACTGGCTTGATTGGCATCCATGATGTGCTCATCATGCTGCAAGCGGAGAGAGTCGCCTTCAGTGTCGTAAAACGATAAGTCCACATCGTGGGCGAAATCAGTGAAGATGTCGTTCAGGTGCAAACGTAAGGAATTTGCAATGGCCACTTCCGTCTGTGTGGTCAGTTCCGTTTGCAGTTCGGTATTCATATTGGTCACCAGTTGGAGTTCATAGTCCAGTTGGTGCTCATTCCCGCAGTCGCTTAAATCATCATCAATGGCGGAGCAGCCTGTCATGAGTACAAACAACAACACAAGAACACATACCAAGGGTATGCGTTTCTCATGTTGTAGGTCGTATGACTTTCTTGTGCTCATGTCAAGACTTGTTGATTAGATGTCCTTGATGAAAGTGATGCCTTCCTGCCATTCGAGGTTGACGGAGAAAGCCACCTCCAATTGCGGTGTCTTCAAGTCTGGGATTACGTTGTAGGCAGCACCCAGTCCGGTGTTGTTCGTACCCAGTGTACCTTCAGTGATGGTGAACACCACCTTGGTGATGAAGTCTTGTTCGAATATCTTGCTCCTGGCATTACCGCTCATTTCCCCTTCCTTCTCCAAGTCAAGCACACCAATGAGGTAGAATTTGCCACCAGCAGGCACGATGCCATCCTTGCCGGCAAAGTCCTTGCCCGTGTTGTTGGTCATTTCCACAGCGATGTTCACCTGTTTCATGTCTTCAGCCGTCTCCAACACCAGCGTGTGGTTGATGCCTGTGGGAACCTCGGCAGTAGCAGCGAGAGTGCCGTTCATCACCTTGTCATAGATGGTGTATTCTGAAGATGTCTCAATGGGTTGGAACTGGAAGTTCACGCTCTTCTGATGTCCGATTAAGATAGCGGAAACAGGGAAGCCTGATGTGCTGACAGTGACAGCCTCACCCTTTGCATCGTAGAGCGTTGAGGCAGCCGCCTTGATTTGCAAGTCTAAGCGACCCACTGCATATTGTATTTGGTTTTGCAGGGCGATAGAATGAGTGTTGCCCGTCACCTTCTTATTCCATGAATAATAGTTGCCATCCAGAATTTCCTGCCAAGAATTACCGTTGAATCGTTCGGACACTCTATCATCGTCAGACACACCGATAGCGGTATTGGCACGGTAGTAGAGTGCAGCAGGATAAGTGTAACTGTTGAGCGATGCCATATACAATCCCTCACGGCTTCCTGTCACGATGGCAGGTTCTTCACCCGACCAGTCGATAGAAGCAGCACCATCAGGCAGGTTGATATTTGCAGGATAACCCAGCACTTTCTCATCGATAAGGGTCACTTTCTCGTCTTCACTGATAGTAGCATAGGTGATACCTCCTTGCGCAATGATGGCGTTTCTCACAGCAGCTACACCTGCGGCATCGTCTGTGATGACACAAGTCTTGTTCCACAAGTCCTGAACAGCTGCCTCGATGCTGGCAGAAGAGCCAGCTATAGGTTGGAATGCCACAAGGTAAGAATGGAGGGTGTGATTGGTGACCTCAGTCACGACGGAACGGATACCCTTCACGTATTCCAACAAAGCGTTTGCTCGCTCATTGATAGCCCCCGAAGGATAAATGGGTTCCAGCGAGAAGGCATAGTTGGCAGCAGACGTAACGAAATCAGCTGGAGCGATGATGGAGCCATTTTCAAACTTGTCGTCCATCTTCATTGCCTGTCCATAGAGCATGAATGCACCTGTGCCCACAGGAATAGCAAGTTCGTTATACACCTTGGCATTCTGTTTACCGTCATTATCGAAAGCGGTGAGATTTGCCAAGGTATAAACTTTGTCCCGAAGAGGAAGAACATCGGGATTCGTGCTGGGCACAAAGGCCTCGTATGGAATCAGTTTGATGTCCTGAATTCCACGGAACACTGGGATGGTCTGTCCCTGCACCACCGCAGTGGTCATACGTGTATCAGCGATGTGTGCGTTTTCTGACAAAGAGAAAGCCAAATGAGCCTTCACCGTGTTCTCAACGGGGTCATAGTCGGGATTGTCAATTATCTCTTCATCCGACGAACAAGACGTAAAAGCTGTTACACCCGTGAATACTATCGCGCCCATCAAGGCATATTCATAAAATTTCTTCATATCGCAAATCTTTCATTTATCATTTATCATTTAGCGAAGCGTCGCTTACTGAATCTCGATGGTTTGTTCGATACCCGTTTTCCAGCCTAAATCAACCGAAAGTCCCATTTCCAGTTGGGGGGCCTGCAAATCGGGCATCGTATTATACGCTTTTTTCAAATTCTTTATCACCATGTTGGCCGTAGTGGTATAATCTTGTACAAAAGCCTTTTTTATCACGGTTTCTGTTCCCGAATACTTTTGGGTCGTGTTCTTATAGGGGTCTAACGTACCAACAAGGTAGAACTTGGTATTAGGATAAATCAGTTGATTATTGTTTCCTACAATCGTTTGACCAGATTTATTTTCAAACTCCAAGGCTATTTTGACAATTGCGTCTGCCTGATCTGCTGCTGTTGCCTCCTTCGTCTCTAACACCAAAGTGTAGGTCGGGGCAGATTTAGCAGAAGTGAGATATATGCCCGAGACTCCTTTGTCATAGATTGTATAAGCAGTTCCTTCAGTTTGCTGGAACTTGTAGTCCACAGGTTTCTGCCCACCAACAAGGATACCCGTCAATGGGAAATTGATGGTGCCTACGGCAATATCCTTCTTATTATCGGTAAGATTCGTTCCATCAGCCTGCACGGTGACATCAAGTCTTCCTACCGCATACTGAACTTGGTCTTTGATGGCGATGGAGCGAGTATTGGCTGTCACTGAAGTATTGGCCGTACCATAGGCATTTGTGATGTCTGCCCATGTGTTAGTGCCATTGTACACAGATTCCATCGATGTTTCTGCCGTCACGATGTTACTCAGCACATAATAGTACAGCGGGGCCGGATAAGCGTAAGAAGACATGGGCGTAGTATCGAGACCTGTATTAGAATTGTCTGCTACTTCCATAAACTTTTTGTTCGTATCATCCCAAGTCAAGTATGCCGCACCATCAGGCAGGTTGATATCTGCTGGATAGTTGCCTAATTCCACGAATGTGAGGGTACCGTCAGTAACAGCAGAAACGTATGTATCGTTAGTTATCGCAGCTATGATGGCTACCGACACAGCATCTGTCTTACCACTCAAGGATGTATAGAGTTGTTGCACTGCCCCCTTGATGCTGGCCCATGAACCGGCTTTCATGGAGATGAACGACTGATACAAGCTTTGCAGCAACACGTTAGTGCTGGAAGCCCATCCCGTTACAGTTGCGATATTTGTCAGGTAGGTTTCTATTGTTGCGGCATTATTGCCAAGTGCACTGTTCGGGCATATCTGCTTGAGGCTGAATGTAATCCCATCAAGTGTCGTGCTGCTTGCTGCCTGCACCTTCGTAAGGGCACCGTTGACGGCATCGTCTCCTGCTGACGGAATGGCTTCGCCGTAGAACATGAAGGCGCTCGTCCCCACTGGAATGTCAACGTTCTGATAGAGATGAGAATTATTGGTCGCAAAAAGTGATCCATTGACAATCTCATTCGCATTCGTGCTACTTGCACCCGTGGTTCCTATAGTACCCACACCTGCTGCCAGCGTAATTTTGCTGGGAATGGTTGTCGAAGAGGAAATTCCGCTTGCTTGAGTAGTGAACGGATACAATTCAATATCCTTGATGCCCCTGAACGTCTGTCCAGCTGCTTGGACGGTAGCCGCACTCATTCTGGTTGACCCCACCTTGTTGGGGAAAGAAATGGTGAACTCAGCCTTCACGACACCTCGCGAACCTTCAGCGTTCACCTCGTCATCGCTGCTGGAGCAGGCAGTGAAGAGCATTGCCATCAACATGATGGCTAAAGAAAGCAGTGTCTTTGCATTCTGTTCTAAAATCCTTTTCATTGTTCTATGCTTTTTTATTGATTCTTCTATTACTTTTCCACATTCTGATGCGTTGTCGGGGCAACGAAAGGCGGAGAGGGTGCTACCACTTCTTTCTGTTGGTGGTCAAGCACCAGATTCAGTGCCAACTTAGGTAACAGGAACGGTTTGTTGTGCTTGCCCAGATAAGCACCACAATGAGGGCAGTCATACTTATCTGCCCATGCATAACCGAAGCCCATACCAGCCTCCACCTCCAAGCGAAGCCAAGGGCTGAGACGCCATGTATGACCATAGAAAGCACCCACAGCAAACAAGTCACCCTGCAAGCGATGGTTACGCACCGTCTTATAAAGTCCAAATGGAAATTTCACGCCACCCACATTGTAGTGGCTATAAATCAAGTTCAATCCCCAATACCCCATATGTGCCCGATAAAGGGAATCACTCTTCGGCAGTCGCAAAGCACTTTGAGGTGCATTCCAGTAGCGAAATTCGGGAGCGACCAACAGATGTCGCCATTTTTTCTCTTTGTTGTCATCGGTAGGCCATGGACGGAAACCCACATTGGCACCTACCGACCAATGCTCATCCACCGCCACATCAAATCCAAGATTGGGAGTCAAAGCCGCATCATACACCACATTGTTTCTCACACTCACTTGCTGTGCTTGAATCATGACACTCCAAAGAAACACTACGCCCAATACGACCCATTTCAGTGTGGCGGTTTCTTTTGCAATCGTCCACTTCGGTGCAGTCATTTTCCTCACTCCAAGCATCCATTTTGATGACACCGGTACCTCGGCTTTTTCATCAAAAGTGGTTTCCGTGTATGCGCGCGTATTCATTTCTTCGTTCCTAAAAAGATAAGCTTCAACGACGCTTAGCAATTATAAAATTTACCAACTGAAGTACAAAGGTACTGAATTTTTCAATAACAAACACAATAATAGGGAGAAAAAATGTCAAAAATGGTTAATTTTAACATTTTACCCCCCCCCTAAAAGGGAAAAACAGACTATTTTATTAGCAAATTGGTTTATACCTCTTTTCTATCGTATTGGTCTTTTCGGACACCCCATAGACACTTCCTCGTTCTTATAAGAATCACTACCTCGTACTTATTCTATTCAATACTCGGTAGTGATTAAATCATATCCTCGCTATTAACGAGCAATCTGTTTTCTTTCCCTATTACCCTCGAATCCGCACCTAACCACTTAGGAGTTAAGAGAATTCATTCTTAACATTCAGCATCACTTCACGAAAACCTTTTTGTGACCAATGATGTACGTACCGCGTGTGGGACGAGTGACTGGACGACCTGTCAGGTCATAGCATTGGCGTTGGTCTCCCAGGCCGTTGCCTACATAGGCAGAAGGAGCAAGGACGGCGTTGGCAATGGGATTTTCTCCGTCATCGCTGAGGAAAACAGTGTTGATGTAGAGCGTTTGGGAGGCATCCGTCTCGAGACCTACCAAATAGATGTGGGAAGGGTCGATGGGGGCATCGTCGGGAGTCTTCATGTTGTGAAGGTCGATGATGGCAGTCTTTGAGCCACCCATCTCGTAGGAATAACAAGGGTTGAGATAATCATCGGTATCAAACACTTTCACGACCGGATGGCAAGCCGCAGCACGTATGAGTTTCACTACAAGGTAGTTGGCCTCAGAGAAATCGATGCCATGCGGATAGCGCCAGCCTCCGAAATTACCCTTATCGAAGCCTGCAAACGAGGCAACTGCGCCCACCTTGGAGAATTTTCCCTGAAGATACAAGGAGGGATTGAACGCCTCGATTGTCAAGGGGAAGGGGTCGGCACTTGTATCGAAACCGATTGGTTGGGTCTTACCGAGCAGCTGAATCATCGTCTCCGCATAACGCTTGCCAATCATGCGGTAACCTTCTGCTGTGAAGTGGAGTCCATCGGCAGCACCTGGGCAGTTGGCAGATGATATGACATGTGCATTGGGGATGACAGATGGTGTCGTGGCAATGACGGCATTGTGTCCCCAACAAACACCACCCATCTGCTGAGAAAGCAGTTCACCGATAAGCAAAGGCGTCTCTTCCTCCTTCAGATTGAGTTCGTTGAGCATTCTGGTATAGATACGCTTCACCTTAACAGGCCAATCCTTCTGGGTGTTGTTGGAGCAACCTTGATGCAGGAGGATGCCCTTGATAACTCCATCTTTCTGAGCCTTTTGAGCAAGCGTGACAAGGGTTCGGTAGGGGTTGTTATCGTACTCCTTACAATAACCCTGCAACCAATCAGCAGCATTGGCAATGTAGTCGGCACACTGGTCTTCATCGAAAAGCTCAATGGCACATCCACCCACTGCCACATTGATGATGCCCACGGTGATGCTGTCAGGCAGATTCTCCACCATCGTACGCCCAAAGTAGTCGGCAGGAGTGAGTCCTGTCCAGTCACGGCAAAGAGGAGGATAAGCGGTGTACCACTCACCTTTCTTGCGACTGGACGAGGGCATATCAACAGCTGCCATCATCTTAAAACGGGGAGATACGCCCGTACGGTCTTGTGCCTCGATTTTGGCATTACCCTCCATGTTGGATTGGCCAAAACAAAGATAGATGTGGAAATTGGGGTCGAAACCTTCAGGTTGGTCAGTCGTTCCCCCATCGGTCTTCTTCGTTACATTGGCAGAAAACTTCTCGAACAAACTGATGTAAACGGAAAGTTTGTCAATAGCCTTTTCCATTTCTTTGTCGGTATTCACATTCTCTGGAGAATAAGTCTCAAGCGCAGCCTTCAAGGTACTATAGACGACCTTCTCTGTCATCTCTGGCGTGTCTTTCCACTCGGTGATGAGGTCGAGGCCCTGCTGGTAGATTTCATTGTACTGCTCGACGAGGGTCTGAAAACTGAAACGCTTGCAGAAGTTCCAAATTTCCTTGGCATTGCCGTCCATAGGCCAATGACCACCATTCTTGTAAGAGAAGAGTTCGACGATGGAGCCATTCTTATCACTGCTCCACACCTCCTTGTCGCCCGTGTACCAGGAACCTGGGTTGTAGTTCTCCAGCTTGATGTAAGTGGTGAACTTATTCATCTTCGCCATGTTCTGTACATAGTCGTGGATGCTGTATTGCTTATAATTGAACACATCATCGTCGTATGCATGGCAGTGGATGAGATTGACAGGCTTCTTGCAGGCGTTCCAAGGTTGCTCGCTGAACTGCACACCACTCGTAGGTGCAAAGGCGGCAATTTTGTCCTGCACGTTGGCCATACAGTGATAAATCAGCATGGAACCCATAGAGAAGCCCGACCAATAGACGCGGTTGGTGTTAATCTTATATCGCGACACCATTTCGTCAATTGTCTGGAGCACAAAGTCTTGGTCTTTGGTACCCTGGATGTCCCAAGTGTTGCCATCGCTACGGAGATAAGCCACAACGAACTTTGCCGTGTCGATGAGGTTGTAGAACTTGTCAGAATCATACTGATACTCAGGATTCTGGTTCATGCCGTGGGTGACAATCATCAGCGGCATATTGTCCTTTTTGGTAGTAGGAGTGAAGACCACCATGTTACGTTTCTGCCCGTTCACGGTGATGTCGATGCTCTCCTTCTTATGGGCATGGATGCCCAAGGATGTGAGGAGAGCGAAGAAGATGAAAAGTGAAAATCGTTTCATTTGCAGTTTTTAATAGGGTTTAATGGGGTAAAAATAGGTATTGGGAAGGATTAGTGAGAACGGAAGTTCCACTTAGAATTGTCAGAAGAGAAATCGTAAGGAGCCAACGTAGGTGTGCTGTCGCCAGCAGAGTAGAGGCAATAACGTGTGTTGAAGCCTTTCTGCCCTGGGATGGCGAACGGCATGATACGATAAGTGCCATCTGTCAGCTGTTCAATCCACCACAGTTGGCTGTCCTCACCTTGGAAGTCCTTTGTGGTGAGTTCGAAATCGGCAGTGGCTGTCAGCGCGCGGTTGGTGCCTTCAATTTTAATTTCATAGAGGGGACCTGTCAGACGACCACCTGCCTCAGGAACAGGGGTGATAGTCCAGTGCTGATGAGGGCGGAACATATAATCGCTACAACGAACGCCTATCTCACCTTCTGGCCAAGTGCCTATCACGTCTTCGAGTTTCTGCTCAGGCAAAACCTTGAGAGGCTCGTTGGGATCCATTTGCCAGAAACGCTGACGTTCCTGTTCCATGCGGACAAAATCCACCGCCAGTTCGAGGCTGTAACCACGACGCTCAGACTCTATCTCGAAGTTTCCCCCTTTGAAGGGTTCGCCTGCGTATGGCCAACCGTTCTTCCAGAGGAGCGGAAGGATGCCCAATACGGAACGACCACTACGGTCAAAGTCCGCCTCGAAGTGGCACGACATCACCTCTACGCCTTCATCGACGATAGTACGTCCAAAATGACCTGGACCCGTTTTGCGGTCGCCAGCATTGATGACCATCTTGCCACCGCCATGAAACATATCGCGACCGACGTTGTCAACATAGGGGCCTTCGACGCTCTTAGAGCGACCCACTACGATATTGTAAGTAGAGTTCACACCATCGCAGCAAGTTCCGTGGGTGCCCAGTAAGTAATACCACCCGTCGCGATAAATCAAGTCGGTAGCCTCACAGTCAATGGCAATGTCTTTCTCTTTGTTACCCTTGACTCGCTTGCCAGTCTTAGGGTCCAGTTCTATCAGACGAATGGTGCCAAAATAAGTGCCATAGCTCACCCACAGACGACCCGTTGTGGGGTCCAACAGCATACCGGGGTCAATAGCGTCCTGGTCTTCCATGCCATCGGATGCGCACACTTCGATGGCCTCGGTGAACTTAAAGTCGGGCGACTTGGGGTCGAGCGTCTTGTTCCACATCGTCAGGATGCGGCCGTTATGGCCTCCACCCAATCCACCACCCGTGGCACCATAAATCACCAAATAGCGGTCGCCTATTTTCAGCACATCAGGGGCAGCACCGCCACCAGGACGCTCAGCTCCACTGTGCCACGACCAGCCATCTTCAGAGATAAGACCTCCGCCACCCGTGCCAAAAGTGTAGTACTTGCCGTCACACTCGGCAATGGTCGAAGGGTCATGGATATAGGGTGCCCCCACCTGAGCCGTGGCGGACAAGCCCCAAAGGGAGAGGGCTAATGCAAAGATGTTCTGTATGATAGTTTTCATATTCTTAGTTTTTATGTGGATTATTGTTGTTTGATGGTGTAGTTTGTAACCGGCTGTCCTTTCTCGTCAAGGAAACGTACACAGAAATCACTGAGACCAGGGCCGTTAATAAGGGCAAAACGTATCGTATGCGTACCTTTCTTCAACTGGAGACGCTTGGACATTCCGTCATCTTCCACCATACGGCGGTCGCCTTCCAACAGCAGCACTTCTTCGCCGTCAACCCACCAAATGGAGGCACCATTGGAACCAGCTGCCAATCGCACATCCTCGTAGTCTTGAGGACAGTCGATGGTGGTCACACCCCAGAAGAGCGAACCGTAAGTCTGGTCGCCCCATTTCTCAGCGAAACGGAACAACTTCACGTTAAAGTTCTTACTGTCGAGGGCATGCCACTTCAACGTCTGGGCACCCACCTTCACCTGCTGCCCGTCTTTGGGAAGAACGGTCAACTGATTCTTGAAATAGGTTTTCGAGAACGCCTCACGAAGCCATGTATTGGTGAATACGACATTCGAGCGGATATCCTGCTTGATAGGCTCCAAGAGCATCCAGCGGTGGATGTAGCCCTCGGCATCAGGGGCACTCATATTCGCCAGAGAATTGGCTTTGGCGAAGTATTCGGGACGATTCTTAAACTGAACCCAATCAACGGACACACCTGCCCCCTCACAGGTGATAACCAAGTCGGTCACGCCTTTGGGTGTGTACTCCAACGAAGCGGTCTGCGTCAACCACTGGTTGCTCAAGTCGCGACGGAACATCGCTGGGGCAGCTCCCTGTGGCGTTTCAGGCTTCACGGTCATCTTGACTCGGGCTATCACCTTGCCATTGGCAGCTTTGTCACGGATGAAGAACTCGGTGTTGTCGCTGGCCTTGGCGGATATCACCATATAGCCGTCGGTAATGCTGCTGAAATCCACGTCATTATACTTCACCCAACTGCCCTTCTGCGGCAATGTGACACAGCCTCCCCGTGTGGTGTTGGCTGTATCCACATATTCCGTGCTCACACCTACGCTGCTCGTGCTGAAACGGTCTATCTCGATTCTCTCCGTGGCTTGGTTGATGCCCACACCACGCATGGTCTCCTTCACCTCCTGAATGGTGCCGTCAGCATTGAACGTTACCTTTTCGATGCAGACAGACCGACGCTTGTCGTCCTTGGGTGAAAAGAAATTCGTGTGATAGAAGAGATACCACTGACCCTTATACTCGACAAAGCTATGGTGGTTGGTCCAACAGCCATTGGGATGTTCTGCCATGAAGATGCCCTTGAAGTCCCACGGGCCAAGCGGTGATTTCGACATGGCGTATGCCAATGTCTCAGTGCCGTTCTCTACACGCACCCAAGGGAAGGTGAGATAGTACCAGCCGTTGCGCTTGAAAGCATGGGGGCCTTCCTTGAACCCGTCGGGCAGTCCTTCCATTGTCTCGCCTGCCACCAGCATGGGCGGCATCTGCTGAGCGTTAGTGTTTTGCTGGGCATCAGGCCGCTGGGGAAACCGCATCTCCTTCAACTCGCCATCCACTTCCTTCATGTTAGCCTTCAACTTGGCACCACGAATACCCATACCACTCCAATAGATGTAGGCAGAGCCATCATCGTCGAGCAGCACACAAGGGTCAATGCCGCTGATGCCCTTGATAGGCTCCGGTTCACAAGTGAAGGGGCCTTCAGGATGGTCGGCAGTGGCGACACCGATGGCGAAACCACGCCCATTTTTCGGGCCATTGGGGAAGTAGAAATAGTACTTGCCGTCCTTGCAAACACACTCGGGTGCCCACATCGAATAGCCATCGGACTTCCCCCAAGGTACAGCCGTCTGACTGATAATCATACCATGATCTGTCCAGTCGGTCAGATTCTCGGACGAGAACACATGATAGTCTTCCATGCAGAACCAGTCTTGCCGCTGACCCTCAGGAGGAGTGATGTCGTGTGACGGATACACATAAATCCTGTTACCAAACACACGCGCGGTGGGGTCGGCACAGAACTGGTCTCGGATAACGGGATTCTGTGCGTTCGCCGATAATGCAAGAAGAAGTAAAGAAATGCTTGCTTTAATTCGCATATACAATAGGTTTTAATGGTAAAAATATATTCAATCATATTCGCTTATTGTCCAACTACGACGACCTTGACAGGACGCTGTATTGATGGATCGCTGCCATGATAAGCCTTCAGAATTTGCTGATGGAACTGCCGTTTCTGCTCGTTCCATGTCAACGCTGTCTGGCTGTACTCGCCTTTCTCGTAGGCGAGGGTCACACCATCGTCCTCATAGAGGGTGAAGCTGGCATCGGCACCGGGGTACACCCTCACTTCCAAGGTCGCATCGGGCTGGTCGGCGGTGTGCTGACGTGCGGGTCCCAAGGGGATGATGCTGCCTCCCCGCACAAAGACAGGGATGGTTGCCGCATCAACAGGTGTTGTGACATATTGCCCACCATCATAGTGTTTTCCTGTGCGATAGTCGTACCATCCTGCTGGATGCTTCGGAAGATAAGTGCGCCATGAAGTGACATGAGGCTCGGTCACAGGACTGATGAGCATGGATGTCCCGAACATATACTCATATTTCTGCTGCAAAGCCTCGGGGTCGTCGGCAAAGTCGAAGACCAAGGGGCGCATCATGGTGGAGCCTTCGAAGGTGATGGCTGCCGCGTTGGAGTAGATGTAGGGGAGCAAGCGGTAACGCTCCTTCAAGCAGTTGGCGATGATGGCTTGAGCTTCGGTACCGTAGTTCCACGGTTCGGTATTGCTGATGTAACCATGTACACGCATCAACGGCAGATAGACGCTCGTCTCTATCCAACGGAGCATCCGCTCGATGTAGTCTTGGTCGGTGTATTGGTTGCCAGGACGGAAGAAACCGCCAGCATCATAAGTCCACCAAGGAAGCCCTGCAGCTTGCATCCCAAGACCTGCCACAATCTGACGACGAAGGGTCTCCCAATCGTTACCCACATCGCCCGACCATAGTGCGGCACCATAACGCTGAATGCCAGGGAAGGCACAACGAGTCAGAATCATCGAACGGCGGTCAGCGTTGTCCTTTCTCAGTCCTTCATACACCGTCTTGTTGACCAACAGGGGATAGACGTTGCGGAAGAGTTCGCCCGGATATTGACCGTTCATCACACGCCGCCCAGCCAAATCGTCGTTTTCTGGTTCTGTCGCATCCTGCCACCAAGCATCAATGCCCAAGGGGATGAGACGGGTACTGAACTGTTGCCAATATGCCCGTGCCGCTTCGGGATTGAAGAAGTCAATCCAGTCAGTACCGGGAATATAGTAGCCGCTCTCCTCCATCTGCTTCCCTACCACCGAGTTCTTGTCTATCTTCGACCACACGGAAAGCATCAGTCGCATATTCATCCGATGGAGGCTGTCGGTCATCTGTCGGGGTGAAGGATAATTGTCGGCATCGAAGGTCATGGAGTTCCATCCGTTCTTCCCCCAATACTGCCAGTCCTGCACGATGACATCGACGGGCAACTGCTCGTCGCGGAAGCGTCGGGCAACCGACAACAGTTCGTCTTGGCTATGAAAACGTTCACGGCAATGGATATAGCCCATCGCCCATCGAGGCATCAGAGGCACCTCACCTGTCAGGTGACGATAAGCGGCAATGATTTCATCAGGTGAGCCGACAAACACCGTATAGTCAACGCTTTGCGCCACAGGCGAACGGAACACGGTTTGGTTCTGCACCTTACTATAGAAGAGCACTGGCACATCCTCCTTGGTCAGCTCTGCAGCCACGGTATGTTGACCTGCTGTCAAATGAACTGTCGTGGAAGCCGTAGGCGGCAACCACAAATTCTGCATCTCGATGACGGTTTCCCCGTCAATGCTCAGGTTATGCCTTCTTGCCATCTTTTGTCCCACGTCAAGCAGCAGGGCATAATCGCCATCCTCGGTCACGTCGATGGTGGCGACATACACGTTCCGTTCCCTCACTTCCTGCTTCCCACCTTCGGTCGATGTCACATTCACCACCTCACGCTGCCCTCCTTCCGCTTGCCGATGAAGGGACACATGATGGTCGCAGGGGTTGAACTCCGTCAAGCCATAGTTGTTCCACAGAAGTCCGTAGCCACCACTCGAAAGCATCATGGGGACACTGATTTGGGTGTTCACCTGCGTGAGCCGACGGGAAAGCCCCCGAATGTTACTGTAACCATCCTGGAACTGGCCTAAACCATAGAGACATTCTCCTTCGGGAGACACGAACGCAAGTTGTGCTTCGAGAGTTGGCTGTCCTGCCACCACGCTTGACTTCAAGCGATGCTCTGTCGCTGTAAAGACCGTTTTCCCTTTCCTGTCCTTCACTTCCACTCTACCCTTCTTGGCATCCACCTTCACCGACACTTGCTTCGTGTCGATTTCTTCATCCTTCACATAGACATAGTCAGGCAAAGCAAGCAAGGGACTCCCTTCGGTATATTGTATTCTGACAGCGTTTTCAGCAACAACCTTCACCGTCAACGTTCCTTTGCCGAAAGGATACGACTTGGCTGAAGCCGAGAGGACAAACAGGCACAAGGATGTAAAAAGAACGATGATGCGATTCTTCATAACTACAAATCTTATCTGCTCAACACAGGGTTGATGACGAACACGAAACCTCCTCTTGGCTGACAAACCATTTGGGTGGGCATTTCTTTGATGGACACCTCCTTGATGCTCCACGGTGCGGTCTTGTCGGCTCGGTCGGCAAAGATAGTGGCAACGCCCGAAGAAGGAATGATTTTCTTGAGATTCACGGGGATGGTCTTCTCCTCATCCGTTCCATTGATGCCTGCCACATACCAAGTCCGTCCTTTCCGACGGGCGATGACCACAAACTCCCCAGGGTAGCCATCCACCAAACAGGTCTCGTCCCATGCAGCGGGCAACTGCCCCAGAAAGTCCTGCACCTGCTGGGGCTGTGACAGGAAACTCTCTGGACGGTCTGCCAAATGCTGAAGTCCACTCTCGAAAAGCACCGTCAGTGCCAACTCATGAGCATGGCTGGTGATGTGAGGATGCTGTGAGTCGGAGAAGGCACAGGGGGTGTAGTCCATCGGGCCTATGACGTTGCGGGTGAAAGGCAACGTGGCGTTGTGAGCTGCCGCCTTGTCGGTGAAAGTCGGCACATTATTATACCATTCAGCACCATACACACCTTCAGTGGACAACAAATTAGGATAGGTGCGCTGCCATCCGCGAGGGATAGTGGCTCCGTGGAAGTTGACCAGCAAGTGGTGGCGCGCAGCACACTCCAAGAGGTCGAGGCAATAATCCATGTTCATCTGGTTGTCGCCCGAGAAGAAGTCAATCTTCACACCAGCCACCCCAATACGTTCACACCAAGCGAACTCCTTTTCGCGGTCTTCGGGTTTGTTCAGACGGAACTTAGGACCTGGAGCACCGTTCACCCATCCCACCGACGAGTTGTACCATATCATGGGCTTCACACCGTGTTGGTTGGCATAGTTGACAGCATCCTCCACCGTCTTTCCATCCTTCATTTCGTCCCACTCGGCATCAATCAGCACGTAAGGCAGATGAAGCGTTGCCGCCATGTCCACATATTTCTTGATGATGTTGTAATCGTTGGAACCGTGGTTGTATGCCCAATAGACCCACGAAACGACGCCCGGATGTATCCAATTCGTATCCTGCAACACGCATGGGGTGGACACATCCGTGACCAGCGTCGATGCCACCACATCTGCCAAGGAACCTACGATGACCACTCGCCACGGAGACTGCCAATCGTCCTTGAGCAGCACCTCGTTGACATCAGGACATACCCGATAGTCGGTAGATACCACATCGTTCTTGAGGGAAGACGCACTATGGCGACGACGGATGTCCGCCTCGCTGATGAGGGTAAACACTCCCTTGGCTGGTTGAATCAAGGCAGGATAGCCCCAGTGACGGTTTTTCCCCTCACCCGTAGTAGTCAAAGGATAAAAGCCCTCATAACCGTCCGACCACTGTAGCATCCATCGAGGCATACCCTCTGGGATGCGGTACGTCGTCTGCTCACCTTCCAAACGTTCACCCTCCTGATTAGGGATGGAAAGTTCGTAACGAAAAGTCAGCCCATCGTTCCACAGGCAGAACACCACACGGACTTCATGACCCTGCCCATCCCGATACAAGCTCACATAGCGGTTAGCCTTGTTGTTGCAGTAATGCCTCTTACCAGCCAACATCTCGTATCGAGCCTCAACAGCACCCTCCTCCTTCATCTCCACAAACGTCAGGTCTTTGCCGATATGCGTAGTCGTCACACCCACATCGGTCAGCGTCAACACAGGCTGACGACGGAGGGCAAGCCGATACTGCCCATCTTGATACTGTAACGTCAAATTGCCATTAGGAGATTTAGCGAGGGGGGCAACAACTTTCCTTCCTGCCTCTCCTATTGGAGGAGAAGCAAGAAGGGAACATGAAGCCATCAAATATAAAAATAAAGACAAAAGGCGATTCATGGTTAGATATTGATAATCAGTTCTTAACTTTTAGTTTTTAGTTTTCAAAATGTGCGTTGCACTTATTGAATGAAAACTTTTTTGCCATTCACGATATAAAAACCCTTTGTCGGATGAGCAACCCGTCTGCCCGAAAGGTCGAAGTAAACATCTTTGGCCTTGACAATGCTGACAGCAGGTGTTTCGATAGCTGTTGCATCAGTCTCGCCATCCATCGACAGGAACACCTCCTTCACATAAAGAGACTGGTCAGCATCTGCCGAAGAGAAGCCCACGATACGGATGTGGGCAGGGTCAACCCTTTCGCCCGAAGCCGTCACCATGTTGTGGAGGTCAATCTTGAACTCCTTCTCAAGACCCATATCATACAGAAACGGCTCAGCCCAGAAGTTAGCCGTGTCGTAGATGCGGAAGAACGTACCCTTCGAAGCCTTGCGCACCAATCGGACAACCAGATACTGATAGTCGGAGAGGTCAATGCCCTCCTCTTCCGTGAATCGCCAACCAGCACAACCGCCCTGTTTCAGTTTCAACGTACTCATCGCACTCGTATGAGTCGCCGTGTTCTCGTAGAGAATCGTGGGATTAAACCACTCCTTGCTTCGCTCAAACGGGTTATCAGGCACCACCTGAGCAGGCTGATAACGCCCCGTTGAAGGGTAGTTCACCTTCGCATAGTCAGCATACCACTCAAAGCACGCCACACCACTTGCCTCGTAGGGGTCAACCCCATTCTTCTCCATTGCCGTCTTGAAAGCAGGAGTCACCTTCTTCTTGTTAACATAGTCATCAATGTCAATATAGCACGCCGTGCCCGACAGCGTCATCGAGATATTACCATAGAAATCCTTCATCGCCTTATACGCAAGCCCCCACTTCGACGTAGAGCCGGTAGCCCACGTGCCGTAGTTGCCCTCCACCCAAGTGCCACTCTCGTTGTAGTGACCTGACGTCGCATTCTTCGGACTCCAGTCCACCTCCGTGATGACCACAGGGTTCGTCCTCACCACAGGCACCGACTTTCCAAACTCATCAATCGCATGCTGATGGTCGTAACTGGTGTCGCTGGTGCCATACCACCCTACATAGTCATGCACCGCATAGCCAATCTGGTCGCCCGTGATGGGGTACTTGGCATAAGGGCGATACTCCTGTTGCCAAATTCCTCCTGGCACCCAGATGATGCCCTTGAAGCCATTCTCGCGAATCTTGTCAACGATAGGCTGGAAAAAGTCGTGCATCCTCTTGTCCGAATCGCCCCCGTCCGCATCGTGAATGCGCACAGGCTCGTTCGCCAATTCGATGCCAATCTGACCCGAATACTTCAAGATGGAGTCATTCTTCGTCACCCTGTCCCACACGTCCAACAAAAACTTCTGGTAGCTGCCATCCACATAGATATCGCCAGGACATACACCTGGTGGGCGCATGATGACGTAAAGACCATGCTTCATGGCTTGTTCGGCAAGACGGAAATAAAGCGTCCGCATAAACTTCGTCAGTCTTGTGCCCGTATATTTGCTGAAGTCCGCCTCACCATCACCCGTTTCGCGGCTATCCACCTTCCATGCCCCCGCACTCCCATTAGTCCATGCAGGGTCGAGATGCAGACGGAACAGGTTACAATACGCCCCGTTGGTAGAGTCAGTGATGGCGGTGAAGAGTTTTTCGAAGTACTTGAGACAGTTCTTGGCACCCGTATCGTTATAGTCGTCCCACCAGCCCTGAGCCTTAGAACCTTGCCAGCGTCCGCCATTGAAATAAGTGTTAGGCGTATCCATCACGCCATGCAGCACCACCGTGTTGCCATACGGATCCTTCAGTTGGTTGCCATCCACATGGAGCGGTTGCAGATTGCCGTATGCCACCACTTGAGCCTGAGCCGTAGCCGACATCACACCCAACGCACAAAAAAACAGGATGTTCTTAATTTTCATCGTCGTAAGTTTTGGTTTTTAGTATTTTGACGATGCAAAGTTAAGAACATCCCGCATGGCTGGCTTCCACGTGTGAAACAACTATTTTAGATTCTGTTTCATTTCAGGAGACTTTATGGTTAAGCCCTATGGCACCAGCATTTTCCTCCCGTTCATCAGATAGACGCCCTTGGTCGGATGAGCGACTGGACGCCCTGTCAAATCATACAACAGACCCGTGGACTGATGCCTCAACACCCCCGACGATTCATCCATCACTTCAGGTACGAGGATGTCTGTGGGGGTTGTTCCATCGTCGGAGAGAAAAACCTCCTTAATATATATGGAGTTGGCACCAGTTGAAGAGAAGGCTGCCAAATGGATGTGGGAAGGATCAATGGTCTTTCCTTCCTCGCTCTTCATCTCATACAAGGGGATGACAACCTCCTTACTGGAACCTATCTCGCAGATATAAGGTGTGCCAGATGTGTTGTCTTCGTCGTAAATGCGGAATGAAGGGGAGCAAGTGGAACTGCGCATCAATCGGATGACGAGATAGTGATGGTTAGACCAATCGACACCAGCAGGGTATCGCCACCCGGCGAGACCGTCTTCAGCCGTTTTCACGGATGCAATTTTTGCATGAAAGGTGCCCACACCCGAAAGTGAAGGATTGAAGCATTCAGCAGTGAGCGGGAAATATGCCACCGTCACATGGAAAACCACACTTTCCGACAGGCCTTTGGCATCGGTATAGGTGGCTGTGACATCTGTTTCACCCTCCTGACGACCCATCAAGTGTCCTCCTACCACCGTAACGATGTCGGGATGGGTGACGGTGTAGGTGCAAGAAGCCGCCACATTGCGTTTCAACCCAGACTCAAATACACACGTCACCTCCATCGGCTGCACACCACCTGCCAGCACCGACAACTGTGACTGTTCCGACGAAAGTGACACCATCGTTCGGTCTGCTTCCGTCAAAGCCTCTTGCGGACTGGAAATACCGAACATCTCTTCAGTGTACTCCTGCTCAGTGGTGAACCAATCGAAATCCACATAACCGCCCAGATGCTTGGTGGCGTAGTTGAAGAGATAGAACCGCTGTCCCACAAAATAGTCGAGCGTGTAACCCATGGTCATGGTCACACCCCAATTCGTCCATTTTTTGTTATCGTAACTATACGAGTACTTGCACGAATTGGTACCGAAATTCACGGTAGCTCGCAGATAGATAATATCGTCCTTCACCTCTACACCCGTCTTTGCCTCGACTTTCTTCAATGTTTGACCACCAAAGGTACAACGTTCCGAATAGAGTTTCTTCTTGCCGTTCACCATTTTCACACCCACAAACGAATAGGGGTTTTGGAACACTGCGATACCTGCCACATCGCCCTCCTGCATGGCTGTGAGATCCATCTTCACCGTGCCATAAGAATTCTTATAGCTGCCCGAAGCTGTCCCACTGGACGAGTAGCCGAGGATGCGCTGGCTCAGCGAGTTGTGCGCTGTGTTCAGCTCGTTGGTCACGTTGGCGGTATAAAGGCGCAGATAGCCTGGACGCTCCGTGAGCGACCAAGCCGTGTTATCTGGCTGGTGGTTCCACTCCCATTGCATGCCCAGTGTTTCATCCACAAAAGCATCGTTGGTGGGCAGATAGGTTTTCTCGTATGTCTGCCCCACATCCGGCTTCTTGTAACTCTTGCCGTTCTTCGACACATCAGTACCCTTATTGCCGATGATGGGCCAACCGTCTTGCCATGTCACCGGTTCCAGACAGGGCATACGGCCAATGGCACCACCATACCAATAGATATCTTTGAAGAGGATGGTCCACCACTCACCCGTCTGAGTCTGCACCAGTGCACCTTGGTGAATGTTTTGGTTAGCAAATACACGTCCGTCGTGCTCCTCGTAGGGTCCCATTGGGTTCTTCGAGCGAAAAATCGTCTGACTGCCCTCTGTACCACCATAGGTGGAATAGATGTAATAGTAGTCGCCGATGTGGTACATGTGACTGCCCTCACAACCGTTGCCCACACTGGCCACCTTCGTACTACTGAGCTTTTTCAAGGTCTTTGCGTTGAACTTATTCACCCAAAGGTCACCAATGCCACACACTACATAGAGGAAGCCATCGCCATCTTCACCGTCGTCAAAGAGCCACCCTGGGTCGTGATAGCACTCTGGGAGTTGAGTCACCTCCCATTCCCCCTCGGGGTCTTCTGCCGTAAGGAGAAGACTGCGCGAGTCTTCTGACCATGTGGAGCAAGGAAAGTAGAAGTAAAATTTGCCCTCATGGTATTGGAGCGACGAGGCCCACATACCTTGTGAATAGTGATGCTTGCCGTTCATGAGGTTGTAGGCATCGTTGTCAACAATCATTTTCAAGGGGTTGGCACAATACTCCCAGTTCACCAAGTCTTTCGATTTCAGTATTGTGGCTCCAGGAAAGTGATACATCGTCGTAGAGGCCAAATAATATGTGTCGTCCACCCGAATCACATCGGGATCGGGGAAGTCGGCGTTAATGATTGGATTCACATATGTGCCGTCTCCTTGGTCGGCTGTCCACACTTGCTTGTAGTCGGTTGTTTGTGCCATTCCATCCAACCACGGCATGAACACAGCAAACACCCATATAAGAATCGGCTTCTTCATCATACAATTTTTTTAGGTTTTACATATTTACGCTGCAAAATTACGTACATTCTTTCACCTACACTTTTTCCCACGAAACAAAAGTTGTTGTTTCTGTTACCTCAATCGAAACTCCCCCATGAAAAACCCACGCAATAGCTTCACAGCCATACGTGGGTTTCAACCGGTTGGTATTCATTATTAACTAATCAATCCTTCATCACTGCTTTGAGGAGATCTCTCCTATGCGTTCCAGCTTGAAGTCGGTGGCGGAGAACCAACCCGTCACGTCAACACGGTTCTCCAGATTGTTGCTCACACCGTAGGTGATTTCCGAAGGTTGGTCCACACGGACGCTGTCGATATAAACATAATTCCAGCCGTAGCCATCACCGTCGTTGGCATCAAGAATGGCGTTGTGGTCTTCAGCAGGGATGCGATGAAGCACCAACTCTTTCAGCACAGGGTCGTTCGCTGTCTTGGGGTCGGCAGGGAGGAACACATCGCCTCGCTGCAATGCCAAGACTTCCCAGATGTTTCCCACTTCGTTGCCATTGCTGGGAATCTCTCTTTCTTCTTCCACATAATTGGGGACGTAGTTCCCTTCTGGGTCAATGATGTGCCCCCACAAGAAAACGAACATACCCGCATGGCTGGCTCGCACAGCAGCAGAAAGGCGATAGATGCCTGGCTTCACCTCTTCAGACTTTCGTGCCGAGTAGAGGAAAGGTTCATTCCAGTTGCAGGCATCCAGATAGCGCACATCTTCATCACCCGTCATGTACTCCCCACTGTAGGTGTAGCGGTCGATATGGGTTGCATCTGTCAGCCGCCACCCATTCTCTTGGAAGAAATTCCAATCATCGTCGTTGAAGACAAAGCGACCATGCGTGTGACTTTGTTTCCAAGCCTGTTCTTCCTTCCAGCGTTTTTCACTGACCAAGTGATTAGCCTTATTATATTTGCCCATCGCGTACACCACACTACCCACAAAACCAGCCAGCGATGCCACCCACAGGAGGAACCAGAGGATGCGTTGCCGGGTGCTCATCGAAGGGGTCTTGCCAAACGAACTGACCGCCGCATGGATGGAGCAGTAGAGCAAGATGCCAATAGAGGTGAGCAGCAGAATGCCACAGATGACAACAGGCACCCCGATGGCATTCAGCACACTGACTTCGTCGATGTTCCACCAGTTGTCTGCCATCATCTCCGAAGCCGCCACAAACGCTACAAAGAAGCACAACGCCACGATGAAACCGATGGTCAAGAACGTGCTCACGCCAATGGAGATGACCCCCACGAAGATGTTCCAAAACTGACTGCCATCACCACCCTCTTTCTTCTTGGCCGTATGTTCCTGCACCTCGACGACTAAATTCTGTGCATTCACCTCCTTACCCTTCATCTTCAGCACATCCTCGGGTGTCTTCGTCTCGGGAGCGAAGATGGCCGCCAGCAGATAGGGCACAAGGGGGAAGAGGGCAATAGGAGCCACAAACAGCATGATAGGCAAAGCGAAAATGTGGCCGACAGAGAAGGGGGCAACCCCATTGAACACCCACCACAACAGGCACACAGCCGCATAACCCCAACGCCACACGCTCACATCGCCACCGAAGTACTGTGCACAGCCTGCCAGCACACCCGCCACCATCTTGTTTTGCGAGTCACGGTAGAACTTCTTGCCCACCGTAGCTCCTTCCTGACCTCCTTTGGATGAGGAAGCATGACCATCCGTACTATCCTTCGCTTGAGAGGAGTCGGTGGAGGTTGTGGCCTCCTCGCCTGCAATCTCTTCCACCTGCCCTATCCGATGGATGATATCCTGCACATGCTCGATGGTGATGGCTTCGGTACCCTGTGCCTTCAGGTCGTCAAGGAGTTCTGCCACACGTTCCTCGATGTCGTCAGCTATTTCTTTGCCACCCTCCTGCTTCAGGAAGTAGTTGCGGAGGGTCTCCGTGTAGTGGCTCAGCAACTCATACGCATCCTCGTCTATCTGGTAGAGGCGGCCACAAAGGTTGATTGTGATATTCTTCTTCATATTCTTTTATTTTTTCGACGTTTTCTTTTCTTCAATTCTTCATGTCTTCAATTTTTCATGTCTTCAATTTTCTCGATGAGCAACCGCCTGTTCTTCAGGTTGCGGACGGTGCTTTCCAGTTCGCTCCACGCTGTGTCCAGCTGCTCCAACGTTTCGCGACCTTCGTCGGTCAGCACATAATACTTTCGTGGAGGACCTTGTGTGCTCTCCTGCCATTCGTAACCCAGCAAACCATCGTTCTTCAGCCGGGTGAGCAACGGGTACAGCGTGCCCTCCACCACCAGCAGGTTTGCCTCCTTCAGACGCTTGATGATGTCAGATGTGTAGTATGCCTTCTCTGCCAACAGCAGCATGATGCAGTACTCCAGCATCCCCTTCCGCATCTGCGATTTCGCATTGTCAACGTTCATGTTCTGTCTCCTTTCTAAATGGTTGAGTAATTGATTTGAAAATGGTGAGTTCTAAAAAACGGTGCAAATCTATGTATAATTTATATACCTTGCAATACATAGTACTATTATTTAACTCATTTTAACCAAATAACCAAATAGAAGGCTCAAAGATGCTCCCCGTTCGTCACCATCTAAGCACACTGCAACCAACGACAGGTATATCGTTGGTTGCAGTGATAGCTCTATGCCTTACGTCCCTCGCTTGGCCTCACTCAAGTGAACTTGACGGAAGACTCTCATTCTCCATTGAGGAAGAGCAAATCCCCTCTCTAATACTCCTCCTCGTCCCACAAGAAGTCTTCTTTTGTGGGATAGTCTGGCCATATTTCTTCGATGGATTCATAGATGTCTCCTTCGTCTTCGATTTCTTCGAGGTTCTCGATGACTTCCAGTGGTGCTCCTGAACGGGTGGCGTAGTCGATGAGTTCTTCCTTGGTGGCTGGCCAGGGGGCATCTTCAAGTTTTGATGCTAATTCGAGTGTCCAATACATGGTGTTTGTTCTGTTTTAGTTCTTTTGGCGTGCAAAGGTATGGTTTTTCAGTTTCTCTGCCAAATTTTTTCTTCTTTATTTTCGTCGATATTGAGTTTTCGGGAGAGGACGAAGAGGTAGTCGCTGAGACGGTTGACGTATGCGATGACGGTATCGTCCACGTCTGCTCCTTGGTCGCGCAGGGCGAGGATGCGCCGTTCTGCCCGTCGGCACACGGTTCGGCACACATGGCTGAGGGCGGCGGCTCGTGTTCCTCCTGGAAGGATGAAATGACGGAAGGGTGGCAGCGTGGCGTTGATGGCGTCTATCTCTTGTTCGAGTGCTGTCACGGCTTGGGGCTTGAGGATGTTGCATGGCCGCACGTCGCGCGCTGTGTTGTCGGTGGCAAGATAGCCTCCGAGGACGAAGAGCTGGTTTTGTATGTCTGTCAGGATGTCACGGTCGTGCTGGTTGATGTTGTCTGCGATGAGCTGTCCTATGTGTGCATTGAGTTCGTCTACGGTTCCGTATGATTCGATTCGCGCACTGGTCTTGCTGACGCGCTGTCCTCCTACGAGGGAGGTCTGTCCGTGGTCTCCTGTTCGGGTATATATTTTCATAGTAGGTAGTTTTGTTTGATGCGTTTGGGGTGGAAGGTTGCCATGCCGCGATGTCCCATGTCGAAGGTGACGGTGGTGTGGGGATGGCTGAGGATGGTTTCCCACAGGGGGTAGTTTTGGTCGTTGATGTGTTCTATTATTAATATGGTGTCTTGGGTGATGGTGGGGAGCAGTTGCTGGTAGTGTTGCATGGCGGCTTGGCCTTTTTCGTGGATGATGACGAGGGGTTGGTGGCGGTAGTGGTTGCGCAGCCTGAAGAGTTGCTGCTGCATGGGGGTGGTGAGGTGCTGTTCTTGGTAGGCATAGTAGGGGAGGGGTTCGAAGAGCACGTCGCGCACGAGTTGGTATGCCCAGGGGGACTGTATGCCGTATCCGTGCCGATGGATGGCGCGGGGGATGGCGGTTAGTAGCAGGTGTGTGGTGCGCCGTATGTTCATTTTTCAATTTTCGGTTTTCTGGCGTTGGGCACGGTGAATACGAATTTGGCTCCGTCTGTGTAGCTGGTGTCGAGGTAGATTTCTCCTCCTAATGCGTGGGCGATGAGGCGACCGACGTAGAGGCCGAGTCCTAATCCTGGGCTGTAGTGGTCTATTTTTTCGAAGTGCTGGAAGATGAGGTCGGTCTTGTCTAGTGGGATGCCTTTGCCGGTGTCGGTCACGATGAATTGTGCGGTATCGTTGACGGTGTCGTAGGAGACGCTCAGGATGATGGTGCCTGCCACGGTGTTTTTGCAGGCGTTGGAAAGGAGGTTGTTGAGCACTTGCCCGACGCGCTTCTTGTCGGTGTATAGCTGGAGTCCTTTTTGGCTGGGCTGATAGAGGAGGTTGACTCCTGCGGGCTGTCTTCCTTTGTTTTCGGCTATCTTGCTTTGGCATAGTTCATCGAGGTCTATCTGGTCGAACTTGAAGTTGAAGATGCCTACTTCCATGTTGCTGACGTCGATGATGTTGTCGAGGGTGGAGAGCAGATGGTTGTTGCTTTCCATGATATAGCTGATGTAGAGTGTGCGTTCTTCGTCGCTGAGGTCGTTGGTCATGAGTTGCGCGAACCCCATGATGGCGTTGAGGGGGGTACGTATCTCATGGCGCATATTCTGGATGAAGACGGTCTTTACGCGGTCTGCTATGGTGGCTTGGTCGAGGGCTTTTTGCAGTTCGACGGTGCGCTTCCGTTGTTCTTGTGTGTTGTAATGCCTCCAACCCAGATAGAATGTGACGCAGATGGTCAGTGCCAACAGTCCGTAGGTGATGGCTAAGGAGCTGCGTTTCATTTTTTCGGCATTGACGAGGAAGGCTTGCTGACTGCTGTAGGTTTTGTTGATGAGGGGGAAGTTTTTGGACACTTCGACGGCAAGGTTGCGGGCGGGGTAGAAGTTGGCATCTTCCATGGCGCACATCAGGTATCGGTAGGCTCGTTCGATGTCGTCTTCTTCGTAGAGGTTGCTGATGAGGTATGGCAGGGCTGCATACTCCGTGGTGCCGTTCTTGATGTCGTCTATGGATGTTATGGCGAGATAGTACATCTGGTTCTGCCGGTCGTTTTGTTGTCGGTAGATGTCGGCCATTGCCACGCACAGATAGAGGTATTCTTTGCCTTTGGCTTTTGGCAAATCGTACTGGAGTGCTTCCCATGCTTCGTGGGGACGATGGAGGTAGAGGTTCTTGTTGGCCACCGTGATGTCTCGTCCGATGCCTGCTGGTTGGAGGGCGAGGATGCTGTCGAAGTAGGAGGTCATCCTTGTGGCTTCAACTTGTGCCACACGGCTGTCTGAGATGTAGTCGGAGATTTTCTCGAACACGCTCCGACAGGTGTGGTAATACTCCAGTCGGTCGTCTTTCACGAGCTTGCGAGGGTCTATGTTGTTGATGATGTCGTTGGCGCGGTGGTAGAGTCCCATCGTGGCATACACTCGTGCCTGATTCAGCATCACCCATGTGCGCAGTCTCGAATCGGTGTTGTAGGCTTCTGTTTTCTCTAACAGGTAGAGGGCATCGAGCGACCGTTTGCCGTCGAAGTCACACAATGCTCCATATAGGGCCTTGCAAGCTTTCACATAGTCTTTAGGGTCTTTGCTTGCGGCAACTTCTTTCTCCAAACTGTCGGCACGCGACTGTCGCATGGCTTGATAGGTCATCTTGTTGGCGATGGCACTGTCAAGTTCCAACAGCAACGCTTCAATCTCCCGTTTGTCATGCTGCTCTCGTTGGGCAGAGAGGGTGGATGGAATCGCAACCAGCAGTAGGATGATGAGGTAAAGTTTGTGCATAGTTAGGTTAGAGAAGGCGGGGTGCTGTCCTCACGCCTCGATGCGTTTAGCCCGCAAATGTAGGGATTTGTTGGTGAAAAACATCACGAAAACGCGTTTTTTTCTTGAATAAACGCTAAAAATGCCAGTTTTGTACCGCTTTTTGTTCTTTTTTCCCTAATTTTGCATGAAAATATAAAAGTATGGAAAGCATTTCCCGCATCAATCTTCCCACTGTCGATTCCACCAACACGTTCCTTCGCGAGATGTTGGCAGAAGAAGGAACAGGAGTGGTTCAATCTGCTCGGTCGCTGCCTGGCTTCACCCTCGTGGTGGCTGACGAGCAGACGCAAGGCAGGGGACAACAAGGGAACTCTTGGGAGACGGAACGGGGCAAAAACCTCATTTTCTCCCTCTTATGCCATCCCGACTTTATCCCCCCACCCCGCCAGTTCCTCCTTTCGCAGTGCATGGCATTGGCGATTGCCCAAACGCTGTCTCAGTATGTGAAGGAAGTGACGGTGAAATGGCCCAACGACATCTATGTGGGGGAAGAGAAAATCAGCGGAACACTCATCGAGTGCGACTTGCAGGGCAAACGCATCGCCAACTGCATCATCGGCGTGGGCATCAACATCAACCAGACGCATTTCCGCAGCGATGCCCCCAACCCCACCTCTCTCCAACTGCTAACAGGTCTGACCATCGACCGTGAAGCCGTCCTCTCCGAAGTGCTTCGCCACTTCCAACACCTCTATGAACTGTTGCGCCAAGGAGGCACCGACGAAGTGAGACTCCTATACAAGACCCACCTCTACCGCCGTGAAGGAGTCCATCGTTACAGCGACGTGCGTGGCGAGTTCTGGGCAGAGATAGCAGATGTAGAACCCACAGGACACCTGCTGCTGCGGTTCGAAAGCGGAACCGTGGTGCGTTACGCATTCAAGGAAGTACAATTTTTGAAAGATTGAAATATGCAAAACCCCAAGAACATACAGATAGCCGACTACAACTACAACCTGCCCGACGAGCGCATCGCCAAGTTCCCCTTGGCAGAGCGAGATGCCAGCAAGTTGCTGATATACAACCAAGGGAAGGTCAGCGAAGATGTCTTCACCTCCTTGCCAAAGTATCTCCCCAGCGGAGCCCTGATGGTGTTCAACAACACGAAAGTCATTCAGGCACGCCTGCATTTCAGGAAAAGCTCCCCCTTGGGAACAAGCGAGCTTGGAGCCCACATCGAAGTGTTTTGCCTCGAACCAGCCGTTCCCAACGACTATCAACTGAACTTCTCACAAAAAGGTGCCGTGCAGTGGTACTGCCTTGTGGGCAACCTGAAGAAGTGGAAAACGGGGCAACTGCATCGCGACATCCAGATGCCAGATGGAGAACAAGTCACCCTATCCTGCGAAAAGAAAGCACTACACGGCACATCCCACATCATCGAGTTCACCTGGAACGGCAACTACACCTGGGCAGAACTGCTCGATGCCGTAGGAGAACTGCCCATCCCCCCCTACCTCAACCGCAAGACCCAAGAGTCAGACAAGCACACCTATCAAACCGTCTATTCCAAAATCAAAGGCTCCGTAGCCGCCCCCACCGCAGGACTGCACTTCACCGAGCGCGTACTCCGTGCCCTCGATGAAGCAGGCATCGACCGCGAAGAACTGACCCTCCACGTAGGCGCAGGCACCTTCAAGCCAGTCAAGAGCAAAGCAATAGGCAGTCACGACATGCACACCGAGCACATCGCCGTGCGCCGTCAGACCATCGAGAAACTCATTGCACACAGAGGCGAAGCCATAGCCGTAGGAACCACCAGCGTGCGCACCCTCGAAAGCCTCTACTACATGGGCATCCTCGCCTCACAAGGCAAGGAAGACCTCCACGTGCCCCAATGGATGCCATACGAAACCCCATCAGAAAGCAGCCACACAGCCACAGCCAAGCCAACCACGCTACAAGCCCTCCAGTCCCTCCTCACCCACATGAAGCAGCATCACCTCGACGTGCTCCATGCCTCCACACAAATCATCATCGCCCCCGGCTACGAATACCACATCGTACGCCGCATGGTCACCAACTTCCACCAACCACAATCCACACTCCTGCTGCTCGTCTCCGCCTTCCTGAAAGGCGACTGGCGAAAAGTCTATGACTACGCCCTGGCACACGAATTCCGATTCCTCAGCTACGGAGACACCTCCCTCCTATGCCCCTCAGCCCCCCAAGGAAAGCAAGACAACAACCAAGAAAAGCTCCCCATCGTCGATGCCGACGGCAACATCATCGGGGCAGCCACACGAGGCGAGTGTCACAGCGGCAGCAAACTCCTACACCCCGTAGTGCATCTGCACGTATTCAACAGCCGTGGCGAACTCTACCTCCAACGTCGCCCCGAATGGAAAGACATCCAGCCCCGCAAGTGGGACACCGCCGTAGGAGGTCATGTCGATTTAGGCGAAAGCGTCGAAGAAGCCCTCCGACGCGAAGCACAAGAAGAACTCGGCATCACCCACTTCACCCCCCAACGCATCACACACTACGTCTTCGAAAGCGACCGCGAGAAAGAACTCGTCTTTGTCCACAAGACCCTCTACGACGGCACCATCACACCCTCCGACGAACTTGACGGCGGTCGCTTCTGGACACCCCACGAAATCAAGGAAAACCTCGGGAAAGGCATCTTCACCCCCAACCTCGAAAGCGAACTCAAGCGCGTAAAACTAATCAATAACCTCTAACTATCACCTATTTATCACTTATGAAAAAGTTACTCACATTATCATTTATCATTTAGCGTAGCGTTCACCCAGCACGACATCTGGATAGACATCAACGGCGTGCGCGACCTCACAGCCGACTCCATCGACATAGCCAACCAAGCACGCCCCATCCCCGGCAGCAGTCGCCAAGCAGGCAACCCCGTCCTCTTCCTCATAGGCAACAGCACCATGCGCACAGGCACCCTCGGCAACGGCAACAACGGCCAGTGGGGATGGGGCTACTACGCCCACGAATACTACGACGAAAACAAAATCACCGTCGAAAACCATGCCCTCGGAGGCACCTCCCCACGCACCTTCTACAACCAACTATGGCACCCCGTGCTCGCCGCCATCCAAAAAGGAGACTTCGTACTCCTCGAACTCGGCCACAACGACAACGGACCCATCGACTCCATCCGAGCCCGTTCCTCCTATCGTCCCAACGGCACACTCGAAGTGAAAGAAGACTCCATCACCATCTTCAACAAAGTGACCAAGAAGCAAGAAACCGTCTATACCTTCGGAGGCTACACCCGCCGATTCATCAACCAGATACGAGCCAAAGAAGCCACCCCCATCCTCCTCACCCTCACCCCACGCAACGACTACGAACCCAACGACCCCACCAAGATACAGCGCAAACTCACCGACTTCACCCCCGCCATCCTCGCCATCGGCAAAGAAATGAACGTGCCCGTCATCGACCTGGGCGACATCTCCGCCACCAAACTCGAAAAATACGGCCCCTGGAAGACCAACTACCACTTCTACCTCGACAAGATACACACCTCCGCCTACGGAGCACGCATGAACGCACAGAGCGCCGCCCAAGGCATCCTCGCCTCCAGCGACCCACAAGTGGCACCCCTCAAAGCCTGCCTCAACGACAAAGTGCACCCCCGCCGTTGCGACCAGCAGCGCAAGCCAGGAAAGCCCATGATCTTCCTGTGCGGCGACTCCACCGGCAAGAACGAAGACAAAAACCCCGACGGCATGTGGGGCTGGGGCAGTCAGGCATACACCGTCTTCGACTCCACCAAGTGCGTCTTCCAGAACCAAGCCAAGGCAGGACGCTCCACCCGCACCTACATCGACGAAGACCGCTGGGAAGAAGTCTACAACTCCCTGGAGCCAGGCGACTACGTGCTGCTCCAGTTCGGCCACAACGACATCGGCCCCATCAAGAACGACAAAGAACGAGGAGTCATCGCCACCGCCAAAGACTCCAGTGCCGTCTATTGCATGGAAAGCAGCGGCATCTACAAAGTCATCTACTCCTACGGATGGTACCTCAAGAAAATGATACGCGATGCCCAAGAAAAAGGAGCCACCCCCATCCTCCTCACCCTCACCCCACGCAACGAATGGCACCAAGGAGACGGCCACACCAGAGGATTCATCTATCCAGTCAACGAACGAGCAGGCAAGCCCTACATCGAGCGACGCAACGAGACCTACGGCAAATGGTGCCGCACCGTCGCCAAAGAGACAGGCATCACCCTCGTCGATGTCCACAACATCACCGCCGATGCCCTCGACAAGATAGGACCCAAGAAAGCAGCCGCCTACTTCAACCACGACCACACCCACACCTCACTCAAAGGAGCACAACTCAATGCCCAAGCCCTGGCAAAAGGACTCGTCGATACAGGAAGTGCAGCTGCTGCGCTGCTCAAGTGAGGAGAAACCTGTTCCTGTACTCGGAAGGATTCATGCCAGTTTGTTTCTTGAAAAAGCGAGCGAAAGAAGACTGCTCGCTGAAGCCAAGACTGTCGCTGATTTGCTGGACGGTATAGTCCTTACGCGAATCGAGCAGCGTCTTGGCGCGTATGGTCACGTAGGTCGCAATCCACTTATTGGCACTGATGCCCGTCTCGCGCTTGATGACCTCAGAAAAGTGTTTCGGTGACAGACAACAGATGTTGGCATAGAAAGCCATCTCGTGCGACTTGCAGTAGTGCCGAGCAAGGGCATCATAGAAATGACTGAAGACGTTCGTGCTGTTAGGCATCTCGTCGGAATAGTTGGCTACATGATACTCACCGAGCATACTGAGCAGAATACTCAGCAATTGGGCAAGTTGGGCTAGGCGGTGTGGGCTCTCCGACTGCGAGATGGTGCGTGTCAAGTTGACGGCATCGAGAACGCTTCGGAACTGTTCTTCGGTCAGCAGACAGGGCGGGCGACGGCGGAAGAGGTCGCCATGACGGGTATAGGGGTATTGCTGCAGCAGCCGATCATAAAACTGCCGCGAGATGGCTACATTGGTGCAACACAGGTCATCAGTCACCCGTGTGGGCAGCACCAACTGGTCGGGCATCAGCACGCTTACGTCATGCGCCCGAAGCCGATACTCTGACACGTCATCGTTGATGATGGCCCCCCGATAACACACGATAATCAGCAGGTTACTGGCAATATAGGCATCGCCAATCGCTGGCGGAGCCGATATGTTGTCAATCACCACCACACCCTGCTCGTCAATTTTTTTTAGCTGTTGGATATACGGATGCTGAAGGTCTATCTTTACGTCCATTTCCCTTTTTGTTTAATTTGACGTGGCAAAGATAAACATTTTTTCTGCAATTTCTCCCCCCCCTATCCGATAAATTGTCAAACATTTCCCCTTTTTGGTCAAGCATCATTGACAGGAAAGGGGCTAACTTTGTAGCCAACACTTTACTTGACTACTAACATTTATAAAAAACAAAAAGAATCAAGCCATGGAAAAAAGATGGTATTATCTAAGCCCCACGATGGCTTTCATCGCAATAGAGGGAAACGAGTTGTTGGTCAGTTCGTTCTCTTCTGAAATCGATAACGAGGAAGAGCATTTCATCACTGACCCAGAGGAAATTCTTTAGGGCGCGTCTTTCGATGCCACACTCTTACGAAAAAAACAGAAGCCCGAAACAAAAAATAACATCTTATAAAACCTATCAACATGAAGAAAATTATTTTGTGGATGATTATCCTATTAGGAACGGCCACAGCACACGCAGATGAAACCTACTATTTGACGTTGGTGGATGGTGGTTATCCTGTGTCAGTTGATATCAGTGATTACAGCAGTAAAATACCGCTGACTTTCTCGAATGGGACACTGACAATTGGGAGTAGCAGTACAAGCTACACGTTGAGCAACCTCAGCACCATGTATTTCCGCCCTGCGACGGTGTCCATCACCATCGGCAGCACAGGATGGGGCACCTACTGCTCAAAATACATCCTCGATTTCTCTGGCACGGGATTGACACCTTACAAGGCAACCTTCAACGACAGCGAAGGAACAGTGAGCCTCAGTGCCATCTCCTTGGCAATACCAGCCGAGTCGGGTCTTGTGCTGTCAGGCGACGCAGGAACATACGCTATTCCCACAAACGTGGCCGCTTCGGCACTTTCCAACAACAGTTTGTCTGGAACCCTGACCGCCCTGACCACAACAGAAGCCTATACCTATTATGCCCTGACACAAATTGACAACAAGGTGGGCTTTGCAAAAGTGAGCACAGGCGTGGAAATACCTGCCAACAAGGCTTATTATCAGACCTCTGCATCCAATGCCCCAACACGTTATGTCGTGGATGAGGAGGACATAAGCACGGGGCTGATGACGATAGAGCAGGTGGAGAATACAGCCAACGAACCACTGTACGACTTGCAGGGTCGCCGTGTGACCCACCCACAAAAGGGAATTTACATCTGCAATGGCAAGAAACTTTACATCAAATAGCAACATGACATCTATGAAAAAGATAGCAACAGCCATCATGGCAATCGGCCTGACCGCCATATCAGTCAGTGCCCAGACGCTGAACGTAACAGTCGGTAGCGTGACCTATCAGTTTCCTGCCAGCCAAACGGGTGACATGACCTATACGGACGGCACCACGCTGACCATCATGGGCAAGGCGTTCACCATCAGCGACATTACAGAGGCTTACATTGATGCCACCGAAGTGACCGACAACCTGGTGAGCGTGGCATACAGCGGAACGTCAGCAACAGTCACCGTGGCTGGCAACGTGGCACAGTATGTCACCCCAACCATCAGCGGAGCACACGTCACCATCGCGCAGTCGAACACGGCAGCCGTCGATGACGACGAAATCACTTATCAGCTCAGCGGAACGACGACCGACGGCTCACTGACCATGAGCGGCTCGTACAAGTGTACCGTCTCACTGGCTGGCGTGACATTGACTAACCCAAGCGGTGCAGCCATCAACATCACCAACTCGAAGCGCATCCAGCTCAGTGCCAAGAAGAACACCACCAATACCATCACCGACGGCAGCGGTTCCCAAAAGGCCTGCATCTACAGCAAAGGCCAACTGCAACTGCAAGGCAATGGCACACTAAACGTGGTGGGCAACTACAAGCACGCCATCAAGAGCGCATCATACATCACCATCAAGAACCTGACGCTGAACATCACCTCAGCGGTCGGTGACGGCATCAACTGTGAAGAGTATATACAGATGAAGAGCGGCACAGTGACCATCAGCGGCACGGGCGACGACGGCATCCAGTGCGACCTCGGCGGAACAACCTCCACAGGTGAAACCACCGACCACGAAGATGAAGACTCTGGCAACATCTACATCGAAGGCGGCACACTCAACGTTACCTGCACAGCCACTGCCGCCAAAGGCGTCAAGAGCGAAGGCGACATCATCGTCAGCGACGGCGCCATCACGGTGACGACCACTGGCAACGGCGAGTGGGACAGCGACGACTCGGAGACGAAGGCGGCCTGCGGCTTGAGTTGCGACAGCGACATGACCATCAGCGGTGGCACACTCAACCTGACCGCCACTGGCTCGGGCGGCAAGGGCATGAAGTGTGACGGCACACTCACCATCAGCGACGACCCCACCATCACCGTAGTCACCAGCGGAGGCCTATATTATAATAATGGTACGACAGAGAACACCAACTACACTGGTGACACCGATAACGTAGACAGTAACTACTACTCATCGCCCAAGGGCATCAAGGCAGGTGTGAAGGACGAGTCGGGCAACACGACCACCTACAGCGGAGCCATCGTCATCAGTGGTGGCACTATCAGCGTGACCACCTCTGGACACAACGCTGAAGGAATCGAAAGCAAGAACACCCTCAACATCACAGGCGGACACATCACAGTCAACGCCTACGACGATGCCATCAACTCCGCACAAGACTTAACCATCACTGACGGCTATGTCTATGCCCGTGCCACCAACAACGACGGCATCGACGCCAACGGCAACTGCTACATCCAAGGTGGAGTCGTTTATGCCATTGGCACCACCAGCCCCGAAGTGGCCATCGACACCAACAGCGAAGACCAGAAGCAACTCTACTTCCAGGGGGGCACACTTGTTGCCATCGGTGGATTGGAGTCGGGAGCCAGCATCTCTCAGACCTGCTACTCATCGTCCTCTTGGAGCAAGAGCACTTGGTATGCCCTCTACAACGGAAGCAATTTGGCACTGGCCTTCCAGACACCAAGCAGCGGAGGCACCACCCTTGTAGTTTCCACGTCAGGCACCACCACACTCAAGTCAGGCGTCACCGTCAGCGGCGGCACCACCTACTTCGGTGGCGTGGGCAACATCGGCGGCACCATCAGTGGAGGCTCTTCTGTTACTCTCTCTGAATACAGCGGCAATAACCAAGGTGGAGGCAACCAACCTGGTGGTGACCAAGGTGGAGGCAACCAACCTGGTGGTAACCAAGGAGGTGGCAACCAACCCGGAGGCGGGGGACCTGGTCAATAACCCCAAGAGCACAATGGCGTAGTCTCTTGTCAGAATCCGCAGGTTGAAAGTGAACTTTCTCTGCATTCACTGTTCCAAAATTTGTGTTTTCTCTCACTTAATCGTACCTTTGCACGCAGAAATTACCTCAAAACCTATCGGATGATGAAACGACTAAGGCTAACGATGTGTGCTCCCCTGCTCTGGCTGGGCTTGGGACGGACTCTTTTTTTCGGCATGACCATGTTTCTTGCCGTTGGTGCACAGGCGGCGGAACGGGAGAAACTTAATTTCAACGGGGACTGGTGCCTGAAGGTGGGCGACGTGGCGGAGGCCTTGAACCCTGAGTATGACGACTCGGGGTGGCAACGGGTGACGCTGCCTTACGCCTTCAACGGCGACGAGGCGTTCAGAAGGGATATTGTTGATTTGACGGACACGGTGTGCTGGTACCGAAAGTCTTTCTGTGTGGAGGGCGAAAGGGTGAAGGATGGGAAGTTCTTCATCGAGTTTGAGGGGGTCAGGCAGGGGGCAGACTTCTACCTGAACGGTCACCTCTTGGGCTTCAGCGAGAATGGGGTGATGGCGTGCGGCTTCGACTTGACGCCGTTCATGAGGGAGGGGGTGAATGTGCTGGCGGTGCGCTGTGACAACAGTTGGACGTACCGTTCGCGCCAGCACGACAGCCGTTACCAGTGGAACGACCGCAACTTTAACGCGAACTATGGCGGCATCCCGAAGAACGTGTGGCTGCACGTGACGGACAGGCTTTACCAGACGCTGCCTCTCTATTCGAATCTGGGGACGACGGGCACGTATGTTTATGCTACGGACTTCGACATCGCCAAGCACAGGGCGGTGGTTCATGTGGAGAGTGAGGTGAGGAATGAGGACGCTCGCGAGCGTAGGTTTGTCTTGACGGTCGTGTTGAAGGACATGGATGGCAAGCGGGTGGCGGAGTTCGACGGGGGGGAGCTTATCACTGTTCAACCCAGGGAGACTGTGGTCGCGAAGGCTGTGAAGGAGGTGCAGGGGCTGCACTTCTGGTCGTGGGGCTACGGGTATCTCTATACGGTGGAATCTTGCTTGAGGGAGCATCTGGAAACGGATGCCGCGGGGAACGACAGGGTCGTCACCCGAACGGGCTTCCGCAAGACGCGCTTCGGCGAGGGCAAGATATGGCTGAACGACCGTGTGCTGATGGTGCATGGCTACGCGCAGCGCACTTCGAACGAGTGGCCTGGCGTGGGGCTGAGTGTGCCTGCATGGCTCAGCGACTTCTCTAACGGCTTGATGGTGGAGTCGGGCGGTAATGTGGTCCGCTGGATGCACGTCACGCCGTGGAAGCAGGACATTGAGTCGTGCGACCGTGTGGGACTTATCCAGGCGATGCCTGCTGGCGACGCGGAGAAGGATGTGGAGGGTGCTCGCTGGAGTCAGCGCACGGAGCTGATGCGCGATGCCATCATCTACAACCGCAACAACCCCAGCATCCTGTTCTACGAGAGTGGCAATGAGAGCATCAGTCGTGAACACATGCTGGAGATGAAGGCCATCCGCGACGCATACGACCCGTACGGCGGACGTGCCATGGGCAGCCGTGAGATGCTGGACATTGACGAGGCGGAGTATGGTGGCGAGATGCTGTACATCAACAAGAGCAGGAAGCATCCGATGTGGGCGATGGAGTATTGTCGAGACGAGGGGCTGCGCAAGTATTGGGACGAGTACAGCTATCCTTTTCACAAGGAGGGGGAGGGTCCCCTTTATCGTGGCAATCCTGCAACGGACTATAACCACAACATGGATGAGTTTGCCGTGGAGATGGTGCGCCGCTGGTATGACTACTGGCGCGAGCGTCCTGGCACTGGCACGCGTGTGTCGTCGGGGGGCGTGAAGATTGTCTTCTCCGACACGAACACTCACCACCGAGGCGAGTCAAACTACCGCACCAGCGGGGTCACTGATGCCATGCGCATCCCTAAGGATGCTTTCTTCGTGCATCAGGTGATGTGGAACGGTTGGGTGGAGCCTAAGGTGGCAAGGACTTATATCGTCGGGCATTGGAACTATGGAGAGAGGGGACTGGGGGGTAAGCCTGTTTATGTGGTTTCCACGGGTGACGAGGTGGAACTTTTCTTGAATGGAAGAAGCCTGGGGAAAGGTCGTCAGAGCTTTCGCTACCTCTTCACGTTCGACAATGTCCCCTTTGAGCCAGGAACGCTGGAGGCTGTCTCTTCTGATGGCAGCCGCTACAGGGTGGAGACTGCGGGTGAACCTTACGAACTAAGGCTTTCTGCCATCGAGAATCCTGAGGGAACGAAGGCGGACGGTGCCGACATGGTGCTGTTTGAGGTGGAGGTGCTTGACCAAGAGGGGCATCGCTGTCCGCTCGACGACCGCATGATTCATTTCGACTTGCAGGGTGAGGCTTCGTGGATTGGCGGCATCGCCTCTCGCAATAATCGGGCTTTGCAGCAACCAGACGATAACCGCCCTGAGGGGCTCCTCGATGCTGCTGCCACAAGGAATGTCTCTGATAATTATGTGGGTGCGACTGACCTGCCCGTGGAGTGTGGGGTCAACCGCGTCCTTGTCCGCACCACCACCCATGCTGGCGTCATCTCCCTCTCGGCTTCTGCCGATGGCGTGAGGCCTGCCAGCATCGAGGTGAGGAGCGAAGGGGTGGATGGTGAAGGGTACGTACCACAACTGACGCTCAAGGGACGACTGAATCGGGGGGAGACTCCGCTTGCTCCTGCATACACGGAGCTGGCTCGTGGCGTGAACATCGTTGCTGCCAAGGCTGGCTTCGACTCGGAGAATGCTTCCCGCAGCTTTGATGATAATGAGCTGTCGGAATGGAAGAACGATGGACGACTTTCCACTGCTTGGATTACCTACCAACTTGAAAGGAGGGAGGTCATCGATGACATCTGCCTCAAACTCACGGGGTGGCGCCTACGCAGTTATCCCCTTGAGGTCTATGCGGGCAAGACACTCATCTGGAGCGGAGAGACGGAGCGCAGCCTTGGCTACATCCACCTGAAACCGACCAAGCGGGTGAAGACGGACGAAATCACCATCCGACTGAAGGGTGCCAGCAAGGACAGGGATGCTTTTGGCGGTATCGTCGAGGTGGCAGAACCTGCCGCAGGTGAGCTTGACCTCTTCAAGGCTAAAAACGGAGGAGAGACGAGGAATGAACTCCGCATCGTTGAGATTGATTTGACGGCGGCTTTGCCTTAACGGCTGCTTTGCCTAAATGATAAATGATAATTTTGATGGTTGAAAGTTAAATTCTATCTTTTTCATGCTAAAAAACTTTAATTCAGACAAAAAGCGTGGCTGTTCCGAATTTTATCGCTATATTTGCAACTGTTTTTACTAACTCAAGTTGCGCAAGTTGTATATCTTTGAAGTTAACGAAGTTAGCGAAGTTATCGCTTCGCTCGAAGTTAACGACAATAGTTACGGACAGTGAAACAGCATCGAAAACAACCGCAAAAAGTATCGTCGATAACTTCGATAACTTCGAGCGTCATCGCGAAGCGCTTTGCTCGCAAAGAACCGCTCACTTCGAACAAAGCGCTCACTTCAGAAACTTGAATTACTAACTCAAAAACTAACAAACCTATAAACTCTAAAACCTATAGCGAATCGCCATGCGAAATTCTGATGATGACATCCAAGCTTTGTTGAACGAGATGACTCCTATCACTCTGGAGGAGATGTCGGGCATCCGACTGATGAACCGCCTTGACACTAAATATGTGGCATCGAAGGCGCAGTTGGTGCAGTTGCTGGGAATGGTACAGGATAAGTACTATGTGCAGGAGACGCTGGAGCGACGCATCATCCCCTATCTGACTACTTACTACGACACGAACGACCACCTGATGTACATGATGCACCACAACAAGCGGGCACGGAGGATGAAGGTGAGGGTGAGGACGTATGTGGCGAGTGATTTGACGTTTCTGGAGGTGAAGAACAAGAATAACCACGCAAGGACGAAGAAGAAGCGCATCGAGGTTCCGTCGCAAGAGGACTTCCGTGGGACGGAGGGTGCTCACGAACTGGTGCAACGGAAGACGGGGCTGAATCTGGACAGGCTGAATGCGGTGGTGAGGAACCGATTTGACCGTGTGACGCTGGTGAACAAGGGGAAGACGGAGCGGTTGACGATTGACTTCAACATTGGTTTCCACAACTTCGAGACGAATCATGACCACGGCACTGACCAGTTGGTCATCATCGAACTGAAGAGGGACGGCAATGTGTTCTCGCCTGTTTGCAATTTGCTGAGAGACATCCATGTGCATCCTACGGGTTTCTCGAAGTGCTGCATCGGCATGGCCATCACCGACCCTGGGCTGAAACAGAACAATTTTAAGCCCAAACTCCGCAATCTGGAGAAAATCAACGGAAGAAAATTTATTGACCATGAATTGTAAATGATTAAAAATTGTAAATAAATGGACGCTATTAACGACTTCTTTGCAGTGCTGTCAAGTGACACGTGTCGAATCCTCGACCTGCTGCTGCGACTCATCATCAACACCGTGTTCACCATCCTCATCGCCCGTGCCTTCTATTTCCCGAAGGCTCGCCGCAAGGACTTTTTCTTCACTTACCTGCTGGTGGGGTTCTGCATCTTTATGCTGATTCACCTGATGGGCGACGCGAAGATTAAGACGGGCATTGCGATGGGTCTGTTCGCCATCTTCTGCATCATGCGCTACAGAACTGAGTCTGTGCCTATCCGTGAGATGACGTACTTGTTCCTCATTATCTCGCTGGCTGCCATCAACGGCTTGGCTTGGGCTGCTGACATCAGTCCGAAACATCCCGAGTTTGCAGGGCCGCTGCTCACCAGCATGGGCGAGTTGCTGCTGACTGACCTTGTGTTTGTGGGCGGTGTGTGGATTGCTGAGGCTAATCTCTCCATCAAGGGACTTTCGTCCAAGTATGTGAAGTATGACAAGATTGACCTCATCAAACCTGAATGCCGCCAGGAATTGCTTGACGACTTGAAGTCTCGCACGGGTCTTGACATCACCAGTGTGTCTATTGGCTCTATCGACTTCCTGAAGGACATGGCTCTCATCAAGATTTACTACAACACGGATGAGGAGGATGAGTCTGTACAGAAGATGCCGAAGGAATATGCATAAGGTATAACCACAGAACATGAACAAGATGAAAAGGTTACTCTCTCTTTTAGTTTTTAGCTTGTCACTTTTGGCTTCTTTTGCCCAAAGCGACGACTTCGGCATGGACTTCATGCTGGGTGCTGAGAAGAGGATACGTCCAGGCATGAGTTTCTCTGTGGAAGGGGAAGCGCGTACACAGGACAACACTCGCAAGATGGAACGCTGGACGGTGGGAGGTTCGTTTGACATGCGCCTTTTCCAGAACGGCAAGAAGACTTTCAACCTGAAGGCTTCGGTGGGCTGGAAATATATGTGGCGGTATAACCTCAAGGAAATTACCAACAAGTATGGCGAGGACACCTACACCACCACTGACGGCACCGTGACAGAGACTTACTACAAGGGCTACAACGAGAAGAAGTCCTATTGGCGAGGCCGTCACCGTACCAGCGTAAGCCTGGCTGCCACTTATAAGCCTAACAAGCGATGGAGTTTCCAGCTGAAGGAAACGTTCCAATATACACATTTCTGCAAGGATTCCACCACGGTGGACAAGTATCGTCTGGAGGATGAAGACGACCCCACGTCGCTCTACTTGAAATCGACCTCCACCAAGGATTACCCTTCCAAAGACCGCACGGTGCTCCGCTCAAAGTTGACAGCACAGTACAACATCCGCCACTGCCCCGTCAACCCCTACGCTTCGGTTGACTACGGCTGCGGCCTGAACTACACGACCAACAAGTGGAAGTTCACCGTGGGCACCGACATCAATCTCGCAAAGAACAAGCAGCACAAACTGGATGTCTTCTATCGCTTCATCACTGAAAGCGACGATGAAGACCCGAATGGGCACTTGATTGGACTTGGCTATAAATTCAAATTCTGACACAACATGAAAAAAATCATCACTTACGCAACCGCCATGCTGTTTTGTGGCGGAATGGCTTGGGGCGAGGACTTCACCCTGAGCTACGTTGACAGTGACGGTGTGCAGCACACTCTCTCGTGGGATGCCTCCACCCTTCAGAAAATCACCTTCACTGACGGACAGATGAATGTCATCACTACGGAGAACGTCACCACCAACACGGTGTCCCTCTCTGACATACAAAGCATCGAACTCTACAACGAGGAGTATGTGGCAAACGGCATCAAAACCGTCACCGAACCAACTGACAAGTCGAAAGCTTGCTATGACCTCATGGGACGCCGTCTCGCTACCGAACTCGACCAACTGCCGAAAGGGATATACATAATAGATGGAAAGAAAAAACTCATCAAGTGATACACGTATGAAAAAGATATTATTACTCTTACTCTTTGGCTTCTCCTTTGTCGCCTCCCATGCCCAAACTGTGTATATCTGCAAGGATGGCGACTACACGACCCAGAGTCTCAGCGAGGGATACACGCTCAACCTCTCCGACCTGCCTGACTCCATCACCTTCAGCAAGCCACAAATCACCCCAGTCGTCACAATAGTCTATAGCGGCACCACCGCCACTGTGACCATCCCTGCGTTCCTCAGCAACGAAGTAACCTGCTCCAGCGGCACCAGTTCGCAGGTGATTATCGTCAACACGAACACCACCGACGAAATCACCTACAATGTGAGCGGCAGCAGCACGGCTGGTTCGCTCACCATCACGAGCGACTACAAGATGACCGTGAACCTGAATGGCGTCTCGCTCACATCGACAAAGGGCGAAGCCATGCGCTTCAAGTGTGGCAAGCGCATCGCCCTCGTCATGGCTGACGGTACGACGAACACCTTTGCCGATACGGCGGATAATGGCTCAGCCGTATATTCCGACGACACCCACAAGGCATGTATCTACACCAAGGGGCACATCGAGTTGTCGGGTGCTGGCACGCTCAACGTGAGCGGCAACTACAACCATGCCATCGCATCGAAAGAGTACTTCCAAATCAAGAAGACCGTCACTGCCGTCAACATCGTCAAGGCAGCCAATGATGCCATTCATGCAGGCCAATACTTCCAGATGAACGGCGGCACACTCACCATCAACAGCAGCACGGTGAACGATGGAGTGCAGGCGGAGTATAAGACAGACGACAACGATGCCATCATCGTTGACGAAGAGAACACGGGTGGTGTCATCATCAAGGGTGGCACACTCAACATTACGATGAACAACAGCGAAGATGCAAAGGGCATCAAGGCTGAAGGCAATATTGACATCAGTGGAGGCACCTTCACTATCGATGCGAACGCCAACGGAAGCCGCGGCATCCAGACCGATGGCAACATGACCATCAGCCAAGCCGACGCAACCACCAACATGACCATCACGGCGGCAGGTGGCAAGTGTACGCTCGAAGAGGACAGTGATGACCCCCACAAGTGCATGGGCATCAAAGTCGATGGCAACCTCACCATCGACGCTGGCACCATCACGGTGTATAACACAGGCAAGAAGTCGAAAGGCATCAAGGTGAGTGGCATCTACACGAATAATGGCGGCACCGTCACTGCAAGTATCGACAACGACTAATCAGACTTCACACCCCAAGGGATATACAAGAAAGGCAGGCTTGCGAAGAGATGCAAGCCTGCCTTTTTTTATGTACTCTATAAAGATGGAAGTCTCGAAATGCCCCGTCTGCTGTTAGGTGCAACACACCCTACTTTTCTTCATGTTGAAGCGGACGGAACTGAGGAGTAATCTCAACTGATTTACCAAAGGATTCAAGGATTCGTTCACCTTCCTTCACCGAGACTTCCTTCCCATCAAAACTATAGGTGTGGTTCATCTCATCCTTCTCGAAGTTCCACTCTTGGAAGTCCTCGAAGGTGTGGAGGGGCTTGCTGTCCTTGAGCACGACATAGTGTGCGTCAAAGCAACCTGTGCCGCAACCACCAGCTGAGCCTATGGTGTTGGGATAGAATAAGAAGTGGGTCTTATAGTAGGTTGCCTCCACCATCTCCGTGTTTCCACGCACGATGGAGTAGATGGCCTGATAGTCGCCATTCTCGGAGGAAAGCCAAAGTTCAGGATTATTGTCCTCGTCGAAGTCATAGAGGGTGTACTGGGTGAACTTCGACATCTCAAATTCACCGTACTTCTGGATGTAGAGGCTTTGCAGATGGTCGAATTGGTCAATGTTGACACCATAGAAGTGGTGGTTCATACCGTCCCATGCATAGACATGATGGATGGAGAGGTACCACTCCATCAGATATTCCTGCACCACCACATCCTTGCCTTGCCGAGGCAGATGGTAAGTGACCACCAGACCGCTGGGACCATCGGGATGGTCATAGGAAGCGGAGAAGCGGGTCAGCTCGTTCTGTTCGGGCGTAAGTGTGCCTTTAGCAGGGTCATAATCGTAGAAGAGGATGATTTGATGCACGCTCAAACCGAACATACGCTGGAACACATAGGCAAAGAGTTTGTGACCGTTGCTGCGCTTCCACACACAAGCCTCGAAGGACTCGCCATCGTCGCCCAGTTCGTAGGCAGACACATAGCCGTTGGGACGATCCACCACGATGTTGTAGGCATCGCCTTCACTTTCGTTGGTGACGGGGTTTTTCAACAAGTCAGTGGCAGGTTGGGTATGCCAAGTCTTGTTGAAGGCTGTGACCAGCGTGAGGATGTTGCCATCCTTCACGCCCGTGATGGTCTTCTGTGTCCATCCTGCACGGATGTCGTCGATGGTGCAGAACTTCTGAGCATGGGCAAAGAAGAACGAGCAACTGAAAAGGATAAGAGATAGAAACTTTTTCATGTTATTTTAGTCTTTTTTCTGAAGTGAGCGCTTCGCTCGAAGTTATCGAAGTTAACGAAGTTATCGCTTTTTTCCGAAGTTATCGGTTCTTTGCGAGCAAAGAACCGATAACTTCGCTAACTTCGTTAACTTCAAAGATATACAACTTGCGAAGCTTGGATTATTTAACTTTATATTTGTCCACCATTGGATACCATTTTGGGGTCAGTTGTTGATAGTCATCTTTCAAACTCTCACGGAACTTCTTGCCTTCGGCTGCCGACATATTCTTTCCGTCAAGCACGTATTCGTGGCTATCTTCCACCTGAAAATCAGTGAAGATGTGTTCCCGCTTGCTGTTCTTCACCACCGCAACACAGGTGTAGTAAGAAGGACCGCCAGCAGGACCACCCACCGACACTTTGCCCTTGGCGAAGGATGGGCGCATACGGTGAGTTTCTGTCACGAGCAGATAAGGATTACCCTCTTCAACATAGAAGATACCGCCTCCCTCGTCGTCCTCGGAACGCACCCACAACTCTTCCTTGCCGTCCTCGTCGATGTCGATAAGGGCAAACTTGGTCATCGTCTCATGCACTTCCTCCTTGTGGCACTCTTCTTCCATCTTGGCGTTCCAACCTGTGTCGAAACCCACAAACTGGAGGTTCTGCCCGTCATAGTTGTACATACCCTCATAGATGAGCATCGCCCCACCCTCTTTCACGATGAAGTTCTTGCCCTCACGAGGCAACACGTATGAGACGGGACGCTTGTCGGGAAACAGCATGTTTTCCTTCTTCCAAGGGCCCTCTTCGGGTGTGAGAACGCGCGTAGCAGGATCGAAATCGTAGAAACAGACGAACTCTTTCACATCATCGTTATGCATACCCATACGAACACCCAGCAGTTTGTGCCCGTCCTTGCGGTTCCACAAAGCGGCAGACACTGCGGAACCCTCACCCACATAAGGCGACTCCACATAGTTGTTCACCAGGTCGATGATGACTTGCCCTTGATAGGCTTCACCATGCACAGCACATGGGTTCGTCGCTTTCACGATGCTGTTACCTTCTTTGGTGGGAAACTCATCATTGAAAGCTTGAAAAACAGTGACCACATCAGACTTCTCTCCCTTCACATGGATGGTGCGGTCACGCCAACACTGCTCAATGTCCTTGGCCATGAACAGCCCCCCTTGCTCCTCTTCAGAAGAAGCAAGAGTGCCATCCGTCAAGTCATCCGACACAGCAGACACGGCGGCTTGTTTGCCGTCCTTGCAAGATGCCAGCGCCGCCATCAGGCAGAGCACCAGCAATTGACACTTCTTCATCATATTCATTATTTTATATAGACAGAACACATCGCCTTACTCATACTCCTGCCAGCTCTTAATCTGCAGGTCTTCCATGCCGACAGCGCAGAAGGCCTCGATAAAGGCGGAAGCAAGACGAGCGTTGGTGATGAGCGGGATGTTGTGGTCGATGGCACCACGGCGGATGCGGTAACCATTGGTCAACTCGCGCTTCGAGTGGTTCTTGGGGATGTTGACGATAAGGTCGAACTTGTGGTCGGCAATCATCTTCATCACGTTCGGCTTGTTGCTCTGTTCCTCATCAGGCCATGCTACAGCAGTTGCCTTCACGTTGTTGTCGTTGAGGAACTTGGCTGTGCCCTCGCTGGCGCAGATGGTGTAGCCACTATCAACCAGTGCACGGGCTGCATCGAGCATCGCCACCTTCTCCTTCGTGCCACCCGACGAAATCATGATGGCCTTGTCCTTCGAAGGAATCTTGTAGCCTGTGGCTATCATGGAGTTGAGTAGGGCTTCTTCATAGGTGTCACCCATGCAACCCACCTCACCTGTACTGCTCATATCCACGCCCAGCACGGGGTCGGCGTTCTGCAAGCGGGCGAAGGAGAACTGACTTGCCTTCACACCCATGCGGTCGATGTCAAACTCGCTCTTGTCGGGCTTAGAATAGGGAGCATCGAGCATGATACGTGTGGCGGTGTCAATGAAATTACACTTCAGCACCTTGCTGACGAAGGGGAACGAACGTGAAGCACGCAAGTTGCACTCGATGACCTTCACATCGCGACCCTTAGCGAGGAACTGGATGTTGAACGGACCCGAGATGTTCAGTTCCCTCGCAATGGCGCGGCTTATCTTCTTGATTTGCCGAACCGTCGCGAAACTGATTTGCTGGGCAGGGAACACCATCGTGGCATCGCCCGAGTGAACGCCCGCAAACTCCACGTGCTCGCTGATACCATACTCCACCACCTCACCGTTCTGTGCCACAGCATCGAACTCGACCTCGTTGGTCTCCTGCATGAACTGGGAGATGACCACAGGGTACTCCTTGCTCACCTCGCTCGCCATCTGGAGGAAACGTTCCAGTTCTTCGTAGTCGTAGCACACATTCATGGCAGCACCCGACAGCACGTAAGAAGGACGCACGAGCACAGGGAAGCCCACACGCTCCACAAAGGCTTTCACGTCGTCCATCGAGGTGAGCGCGCTCCACTCGGGCTGGTCGATGCCCAGCTGGTCGAGCATGGCAGAGAACTTGTTGCGGTTCTCGGCGCGGTCGATGCTGACAGGGCTGGTGCCGAGGATGGGCACACTCTGCCGATAAAGCTTCATGGCGAGGTTGTTCGGTATCTGGCCACCCACCGAAACGATGATGCCACGCGGATTCTCCAAGTCAATCACGTCAAGCACACGCTCGAAGGACAACTCATCGAAGTAGAGGCGGTCGCACATATCGTAGTCCGTCGATACGGTTTCGGGGTTGTAGTTAATCATGATGCTCTTATAGCCGAGTTTGCGAGCCGTGGTGATGGCATTCACCGAACACCAGTCGAACTCCACGGAAGAGCCGATACGGTAAGCACCCGAACCGAGTACCACCACCGACTTCTCATGCGCGTAGTAGTTGACGTCGTACCCCTCCACGGCGTATGTCATGTAGAGGTAGTTCGTCAAATCGGGGTGCTCGCTTGCCACCGTAGGGATGCGCTTCACGGCAGGCAGGATGCCGAGCTTCTTGCGCTGAGCACGCACGGCAAGGTTCTCCTTCTCCATGTTGCCAGCTGTCTGCTTCAGCACGAAACGGGCGATTTGGAAGTCGGAGAAGCCCCAGATTTTTGCCTGACGCATCACGTCGGCAGGGATGTCCTCGATGGCGTTGTAAGTCTCCAACTTATGCTTATAGTCAACGATGTTCTTCAGCCGCTCGATAAACCACGGGTCAATCTTGGTCAGCTCGTAGATGCGGTCGATGGTGTAACCCTCTTCCAGTGCCTGTGCAATGGCGAAGATGCGCAGGTCGGTGGGGTTTGCCAATTCTTCGTCGAGGTTATCAAACTTCGTGTGGTCGTTGCCCACGAAGCCGTGCATACCCTGACCAATCATGCGGAGACCCTTCTGTATCAACTCCTCAAACGTGCGACCGATGGACATGATTTCGCCCACCGACTTCATGCTGGAGCCAATCTTGCGGCTCACACCCACGAACTTGGTCAAGTCCCAGCGTGGTATCTTGCAGATAAGGTAGTCGAGGCTCGGAGCCACGTAGGCAGAATTGGTGGTGCCCATCTCGCCAATCTGGTCAAGCGTGTAGCCAAGGGCAATCTTGGCAGCCACGAACGCAAGGGGATAACCCGTTGCCTTCGATGCCAAAGCCGAAGAACGGCTCAATCGGGCATTGATTTCGATGATGCGGTAGTCGTTGGTCTCAGCGTTGAAAGCAAACTGGATGTTGCACTCGCCCACGATGTTCAGATGGCGCACACAACGGATGGTGATGTCTTGCAACATCTTCACCTGCTCGTCGGTGAGGGAGCAAGTGGGAGCCACCACGATACTCTCGCCCGTATGGATGCCCAGTGGGTCGAAATTCTCCATCGAAGCCACCGTGAAGCAGTGGTCGTTGGCATCGCGGATGCACTCAAACTCGATCTCCTTCCAACCCTTCAAACTCTCTTCCACCAACACCTGCGGCGCAAACGTGAAGGCCGACTCGGCAATCTTAATGAAGGTCTCCTCGTCAGGACATACGCCCGAACCAAGACCACCCAGCGCGTATGCCGAACGAATCATGATGGGGTAGCCGATGCGACGAGCTGTGCTGATGGCCTCTTCCATCGTCTCGCAAGCCTGTGACACGGGCACTTTCAGGTTCACCTTGTTCAGTTCCTTCACAAAGAGGTCGCGGTCTTCCGTGTTCATGATGGCTTCCACGCTCGTACCCAGCACTTCCACACCATACTCCTTCAGGATGCCCTTCTGGAACAGCTCCGTGCCGCAGTTCAACGCCGTCTGGCCACCAAACGCCAGCAGGATGCCGTCGGGACGCTCCTTCTTGATGATTTCGGTAACAAAAAAGGTATTGACCGGCAAGAAATAAACCTTGTCCGCAATACCTTCACTCGTTTGAATGGTTGCCACGTTAGGATTCACAAGTACCGACCGTATGCCTTCCTCGCGAAGAGCCTTGAGTGCCTGACTACCCGAATAGTCGAACTCACCTGCTTGTCCAATCTTCAAGGCTCCTGAGCCTAAGACAAGCACCTTCTTCAGTTGCTTCTTCATCTGCAAATAATGTATTTTCGTAAATTTTTGTACAAAGGTACGAAATAATTAGGAATTAGGAATTATTTCGTACCTTTGCCCAAAAATCAAACAAAACTTTCATCTCACCTAAAAAAAACAAGACTTATGAGAGCACTACTTTCCATCTTTCTGTTGCTGCTCAGCCTCGCAACGCGAGCACAGAGTACAGATGCCCTATACGACGAGGGTAAGAAACTGTATGACCAAAAGAAGTATGAACTCGCGGTGAAGAAATTGTTGCCTGCTGCCCAGAAGGGACACAAGAAGGCGCAATATCGCATGGGGCGTTGCTGTGACAAAGGACATGGCGTGCCCGAAGACAACAAGAAAGCCTTCTTTTGGTACGACAAGGCAGCCCAGCAGGGACACGCCAAGTCGCAGTATCAGCTCGGCAAGTGCTACCTGAAGGGCAAAGGCACCGAGAAGAACACCGAGAAGGCAAAGACATGGCTGCTGAAGGCAGTGAAGAACCCCAAGGGCGGCGACAAAGTGGTGGAGAAACTCAACGAAGATGCCGCCGATGGTGATAGCGATGCCATCGCCATGAAGAAGCTGATTGGGAAGTGAAAAAATTTTAAGGGAAAATTTTAAGGGAAAAAGGAAAAGTGAAAAGTGAAAAATTTGCTACCGCACTTGCACGACAATGATTTGTTTGCTGCTGCG
>JAFSKR010000071.1 GCA_017448825.1 Bacteroidaceae bacterium | reverse complement strand
CAGAAGGCAAGAATGTAATCAAATAGCATAATTATTTGGCAATAATCGAAATTCTTCGCAATTTTGCAGCGTCAAAAAAGAAAAAGGAGAAAAACATGAAACAGGAAGTTAATCCAAGAGAAACAAGTCGTGCACAGGCTTACGAGCTATGGATGAAGGCCCCCAACCCGATGGTTACGTTTTTCAAGACCATCGACGTGACACGCTTAGTGAAAGTCTGCAGGAAGAGGGGCTTGAAGTTCAACATGCTGTTTGACTACTGCATTGGCCGTGCGGCATCGTCAGTTAAGGAATTTTATCTACTGCCCGTCGATGGGAAACTTATTCAATACGACTCGATTGCAGTCAATACGATTGTGAAGAACAAGGAGGGCGAAGTCAGTTCCTGCGACATTTTCTATACTGAGAATCTGGAAGAGTTCAACCGTCAATATATAGAGCATACAGCACAGGTTGCTGCAATATGTCAGGACAGAGATCTCTCCGATGATTACATGGTGATAGGCACATCAGCCATTATTGATACGGAGATAGACGGAGCCGTAGGCATGAACAGTGGAATCTTCAACAATCCCTTCCTCATCTGGGGACGGTACAGGAAGAAATGGTTGCGCTACAAATTGCCCATCTCCTTCCAATTCCACCACACACAAATGGATGGTGCCCATGCCGGAAGGTTCTTGGCTAATTTGCAGAAAGAAATCGATAACGTCAAAAAATGAACGCAATAATATACATACATGGTAAATAAAAAATGAGAAGATTACGACTTGGAGCCATGCTCCACTTTATCATCGCCATTGGCCATCTCGGCTGTCTCTTTGCTTTGGATGAAGCCTTCAACGCTTACGGCATCAAATACGTGATGCACAACATGGTGTCTGGTCATGTCTGGATGCTTTATGCTCTGACCATCTGCCTTGCTTTGGCCTTCGCCTTGGCAGGACTCTATGCCCTCTCAGCTACAGGCGACATCCGAAGGCTCCCACTGACTCGAACAGCCATTATCGTTATCATCGTGCTCTACAGCCTTCGAGCCTTGGCAGGAGGGTGGGCTTGTGTGGTGGATTTCAATTGGCTGCAATTCTTCTCATCTGTCATCCCTGCTTTTATCGCGTGGTGCTACTATCCTGGTTTTAAAAATTATCGTCATGGAAATATCAAATTGGTTTAAGGGTTTCGAGAAAGGCATAGCACGGCTCTCCCCAGAGGAGCGGTCTGCATTCTTCTCGGAATGTGGGAAAAACTGTGTAAATGACGGCACACTTTCTGTTTACAAGAAACTCTATGAGGATGCCAGAGGGAACATGGATGTGTTCTTTCAGATAGCTAATGATTTGCCAGGAGTAAAAGGTGAGGTTATTGAGAAAGGTCATGTTTATCGACTTATCTTCATGAAATGCACCTGTGAGTTGTGTAAAAAGGGATATGTCACTACGCCTCTGCTCTGTGAATGTTCACGCCAAAGTGTGATTTATTCGCTGCACAATTTATGGAAAGACAAGAACTTCATCGTAACGCTTTGTCATTCCATCTTGGGTGGTGGGACAGATTGTGAAATGAGAATAGAGGTCGATAGATAAATGAAGAGTGTAATAAATCCTCAAGAGAGTAAGCGTGCAGCTGCTTTCAGCATGTGGATGTCATCGCCCATGCCGATGGTAACACTGGTAAAGACGCTGGATGTGAGCCGCTTGGTGAATGTCTGCAAAAAGCGCGGTGTGAAGTTCACGGCGCTGATGTGCTGGTGTATCGGCAAGGCGGCGAGTCAAGTGGAGGAGTTTTATACGTTGCCTGTGGATGGAAGGTTGTATCGCTATGATAAACTTGCCATTAACGTCATTGTGGAGAACAATAGGGGTGGCATCAACTCCTGCGACATTCCTTGCTCCGATGATTTGCAACAATTCTTTCGCGACTATTTGGCTCTGACCAAGCAGGCTGCGAATGGATGCAGGAGTGCTTTCCTTGAAGACCACATGGTCATCGGCACCTCTGCCATGATTGAGACGGAACTCGACTGCATCGTCAACCAATTCTCTGACCAATTTTGCAACCCGATGGTGATGTGGGGCAAGTATCGCAAGGGGCTATTCAAGACCACCCTGCCTGCCTCATTCCAGTTCCATCATGTTCAGATGGATGGTGGTCACGCCTCCCGTTTCCTTCAGTGCCTGCAAGATGAAATCAATCAATTGAAGTTATGATGAAAAGAATAGTATTACATTTATTTGTTTTGTTGCTGGTGGGCTGTGGCCTGCAACCACGAACGCTCAGCGAAGCGAGGTCTGAATACGTTTCCATTGATGACAGCATTAAGGTTCATTACAAGATATGGAACAGGTCTGCCGACTCAGGGGGGAAGACCTTGTGCTTTGTGCATGGCTTTGGCTGCGACATGAACACTTGGGAGAAGCAGTTCGAGGCGTTCCGCGATGAGGAAAACGTGTGTCTCCTGTTCATCGACTTGCCTGGCTATGGCCGAAGTGATAAGCCGCACGTGGAATATACGCTTGACTTCTTTGCCCATGCTGTTGACGAGGTGCTGAATGCGAATGCCATCCAGTCTGCCATCTTCATAGGTCACAGCCTTGGCACTCCTGTCTGTCGCCACACGCTCACGACTACTGCCCATCAAGGCAAACTCGTGGATGTCGATGGCGTGTACTGTTTCTATGACGGAACGGAGACGCCAGAATATGTGGCTGCTGTGGAGGACTTCGGTCATGCCTTTGACGGACACGACTGCCGTGCCGTCATCACGGGTTTCGTCTCATCGCTGTCAGGCAAGGACACTCCGCAGTGGGTGACCGACTATGCGATGTCTGTGATGCCTGCGACACCTCAGTATGTAGCATCAAGCACCATGCGCCATCTCATCGAACGGAAATGGTGGCACAACGTGCCCATGCCAAACGCTGTCATGGTCATCTGCACCCAGAATAGCGGTCTCGACCCCGACAACAAGGGGAGGATGCAGAGGCTCTACCCTCATCTCGACTATACGGAACTGACTTCTTGCGGCCACTTCATCCACATGGAGCAACCAACGATGTTTAACGAAAAGCTGAAGGCTTTTATGGAGGGGGGGGAAAAAATTAGAAACTAAAAAGTAAAAGGTATAAATGAAAAGTGAAAAGTGAAAAATGAAAAGTGAAAAATTTGCTACCGCAGCAGTTTCCCAACTGGTGGCATACTCTCGCGGTAGCAAATTTTTCACTTTTCACTTATACCTTTTACTTTTTATGCGGTAGCAAATTTTTCACTTTTCACTTTTAGTTTTTAGTTAAATCAGAACATTTGTGCGACACGACGGATGCCTGCCACCAGGGCATCTACTTCTTTGCGTGTGTTGTAGAGGGCAAAGGAGGCTCGCACTGTCCCCTCGATGCCGAGGCGGTGCATCAGCGGCTCGGCGCAGTGGTGCCCCGTGCGGACGGCGATGCCGAGGCGGTCGAGCAGCGTTCCCATGTCAAGGTGATGGATGATGTGCCCTCCCCTCTGCACCTGAAAGCTGATGACGGCTGCCTGGGGGGTGCCGAATATGTGCAGGCCTTCCACTTGCCGCATCTGCTCCAGCGCATACTGCGTGAGTTGCCGCTCGTGCTCGTGGATGTTCTCTATGCCGAGGGCTGTGACATAGTCGAGCGCGCAAGCGAGCGCATGGGTGGCTACGTAGTCGGGCGTGCCTGCCTCAAACTTGTAGGGCAGGCCGTTGAAGGTGGTCTTCTCGAAGGTGACGGTCTGTATCATCTCGCCGCCTCCCTGATAGGGCGGCAATCGGTCAAGCCATGTTTCTTTCCCATAGAGCACGCCCACTCCTGTGGGACCATACACTTTGTGTCCCGAGAAGGCAAGGAAGTCGCAATCCATCTGCTGCACATCTACTTCTATATGAGGAACACTCTGGGCTGCATCCACCAGGACTGGCACTCCATGCTCATGGGCTATACGGACTATCTCCTCTACGGGGTTCACCTCTCCCAGCACGTTGCTCACCTGGGTGCAGCTCACCAGTCGCGTGCGCGCTGTCAGCAGACTGGCATACGCCTCCAGGTCCAGCGCTCCATCTTCCCTCATCGGGATGACTTTCAGCCGCGCCCCTTTCCGCTGGCAGAGCATCTGCCACGGGACGATGTTGCTGTGGTGCTCCATGGTGCTGACCACTATTTCGTCGCCTTCATGCACAAGGGCTTCGCCGAATGAGTAGGCTAAGAGGTTGATGGCCTCTGTCGTGCCACGGGTGAACACGATTTCGGACGTGCTGCGTGCATGGATGAAGGCTCTCACCCGTTCGCGGCTGGCTTCATGCAGGTCTGTTGCCTGTTGGGAGAGGTAGTGCACTCCCCGGTGCACATTTGCGTTCACGTTGTAATACTCGTCCACCATGGCTTCTACCACTTGCCGTGGTTTCTGCGTCGTCGCCGCATTGTCCAGATAGACTAAGGGGCGGTCATATACCTTACGCGCAAGAATGGGAAAGTCTTCCCGCACTTTTTCCAAATCAAACATACTCACTTATTTAACTTTTACACAGGCGGCAGTCGTCACACTTCTCGAGTTCCCCACGGAATCGCTTCTCCACTTTCACAAAAAGACGCTGACGAAGTGGCTCATGCTTTATCTGTTCGATGACTTGCCCCATGAAGGCATTCTTGAGCAAGGAGCGCGCTTCTGCCTCGGGAATGCCGCGCTGACACATGTAGAAAAGTGCCGCCTCGTCCATCACGCCCACGGTGGAGCCATGAGCGCATTTCACGTCGTCGGCATAGATTTCGAGCATGGGCTGCGAAAACATCCGTGCGTCGGGCGAGGCACACAGGTTGGCATTCGTCTCCTGCGAGACTGTGCCCTGAGCTTCTTTCCTAACAAGTATCTTGCCTGCAAATGCTCCCACCGCATGGTCATCCACCACATACTTGTAGAGTTCGCTGGATTGGCAGTTCGGCACCTGATGGTCGATGAGCGTATTGTTGTCGATAAACTGGTCACCCCCACCAATGGCACACCCATTCAGTGTCACCTCTGAGTGCTCACCCGTCAGTCGCACATCACACTGATTGCGTGTCCGTCCATTAAACAGCGTTAAGCCATTGTGCTTCACCGAGCAGTCGCGCCCCACCTCAACATACACATTCGAAAAGCGGTTGCACAGCGGCGTGGTCTCCTCAACCTCGTAAAGGTCAAGACTGGAACCATCTTGGCAAAACACTTCCATCACCTGAGTCGAGAGGAAGGGCACTCCGTCAGCGGCATGGTCATTCATAATCATCGTGGCATCGCTACCCTGCCCCATCACCACCAGCACACGCCGATTCACCATCGTGGCTGCAGAGCCGCGCAACCAGTTGTCCACCACTATCGGGTCGGCCACTCTTGTATTCTTTGGCACATACACCAGCAAGGCATCATGGACCAACGCTGTGTTCAGCGCCGTGATGGCATCGGAGGTGTCGGCCAGCTTGTGGTAGTAAGGGGTCACATCGACGGGTGCGTCCTTTATATTAAATAGGTACAAGGAGGGCTTGACCGTCAAAGGAGCGAGCGAGATGCCATAGTTGGGGGCAAAGGCCGCATCGACATCGGTGTACTTGTAGCGTTCCACCTTCTTGGATGGGAAACCCACCTGTTGGAATGTTTCAAAAGCCTCGTCGCGCACAGCGTTCATCACGCCACAGCTCTTTGCCCTGATGACATTGGCTGCCTCACGATATAGCTCTATATATTGCTGTTCGCTTCCCATGCCAGTTCTTCCTTAATCCAGTCAAAACCATTGTCTTCTATCTTCTGAGCAAGCTCGGCCGCACCCGTCTTGACAATCCTGCCGTCGATAAGCACATGCACGAAGTCTGGGCGAATATAGTCCAGCAGACGCTGGTAGTGCGTGATGACCAATGCGGAAGTCTCTGCCGTGCGCAACTTGTTGAACCCTTCAGCCACAATGCGCAGGGCATCCACATCCAGACCTGAATCTGTCTCATCCAGAATGCAGAACGTCGGTTCCAGCATCGCCATCTGAAAAATCTCGTTGCGCTTCCTTTCCCCACCACTGAAACCCTCATTCACCGAGCGGTTCACCAGCCTGCTGTCCATCCCCACCAACTTCCGCCGCTCACGCATCAGCTTCAAGAATTCCGTCGATTTCAGCGGTTCCTTGCCCAGTGCCTCGCGACGCGCATTCACCGCCGCCCGCATGAAGTTCGTCATGCTCACGCCAGGAATCTCAACTGGACTCTGAAACGACATGAAGATGCCCGCATGGGCTCGCTCCTCCGTCTTCATCGCCAGCAAGTCCCGACCGTTAAACATGATGCTGCCCTCTGTCACCTCGTAGGCAGGATTGCCCACAATCACATTGCTCAACGTCGATTTGCCAGCTCCATTCGTACCCATCAAGGCATGAATCTCACCATCGTTGATGGAAAGATTCACCCCCCTCAAAATCACCTTATCGCCCACTTTGGCATGAAGATTTCTGATTTCCAACATAGTTCCACTACTTTTATTCCAGGCTGCAAAGATACGAATTTTTCAGATAACACCCACCATCAACACACAAAAATGTGACACGGACAGCTACGCCCTTTGCTTTGGCAAGAAAAAAAATGCCATGAAGAGGACATGCGGTGCGCGTTCAACAATGCCACGGGTTCCTCGCCACCTCAAAAGCGGCATGACTCATACCCTATAAGGGGTGTGACTCAGACCGACAAGGCGGTGTGACTCAGACCGGCAAGGCGGTGTGACTCAGACCGATTTTGAGGGACTGAGAGACACCTGCTTGACATAGCCCCGCCACATCATCACGACGCAGCGGGGCTTGGATGCCTATAGGACTTTGTGTTTAACTGATCTTTTAATTACTAACCGTTTCTGCTTTATCGACATGGAATTATTTCCGCTTCGGCTGCTTGTGGAAACGATACACCATGTGCAGCAGGAGGTAACGAGGAAGGACGTTGGTGTAGGTCTCTGTGCGTCCCTGGGCATTGACCGTGCGAGTGACGTTGTCGAGCTGACCGAGGATGTCGAAGCCATCAAGCATGACAAGGAGCTTGCCTTTGAGGAAAGGACGCGAGAGACGGGCGTTCCAGACGAAGTCGCTGGTGTTGAGTTGTTCGTCAGTATAGCCTGTGCGGGTGTAGAGGGCGATGTCGGTGCTGAGTTCCAGCTTCCAGGGCAGTTTCAGCAGGGCACTCAGGCTGTTGTTGAGGGTCAGGGGGTGCATCGTCACGAAGTCCTCGCGGTCGCTGGTGTAGCGTTGCCAATGGGTGATGCTCTTGAAGTTCAAGGAGTGTTCGCCCCATTTGCAGGAGAGCGTGAGCGTGTTGTCCAAGGAGAGCGTGTTGACGATGCTCCGTTGGCAGTCCACTCGGTCCACGCTGTGCCTGTAATCAATGCTCGGATGGACGTATAGGCGCAGGGGATGCTTCTTGCCAACGACTGTGTTGAACATATAATCGGCACCAAAATCATAGTTGCCATTCACGTTGTCGGCTTGCCATGTCCGTATGCCTGTGGTGGGGTCGTGCTGGCTGGTCATTGCCAAGGCATTCTGCAGGATGGTATAGTGGAGGTTGTATTCGTGTTGTGTCTCTTGTCGGTCTCGATTGCCGAGCGCGTGGCTGAACGAAAACTGATGATTGACGGCATTGTGCAAGTTGCTGTTCCCGAGGTGGATGTTCAGCGGGTCGGTGTCATCGCGCATGTCAACAAGGTTCACAAGGTCTGGCAGGCTACTTTGGGCGATATATTGCAGGAAGAACTTGTGCGCCCTGCCATTTTCGGGGTTCATGGTGACGTACTCGATAAAGCAGTCCCAGATATCGACGGGTATGGTGTTGCGCACGATGGTGGTGTCAACGGCACCTCGCTGATAGTCCAACCGCTGACGGTTGAATGTCACAGGGAAGCCGAGCTGTGCCCAAATCTTCTTGTTCTTGCCTTGATACCAGTTGTAGAAGAATCGCGGAGAGAAGCTATAGACATCCTCGGTGCGGTGGCTGGTGTAGCTGTTGCGGTGGTCGATGTGCTGTTCGTACTCGTGGGTGGAGGGCAGTTGACCGAGGGCATAGGCGGTGTCTATGTCGAAAACCGATGATTCGCGACGATAGTTGGTGTGTGCGTAGTCAGCGATGAGCTGCAGGCGAATGAGGTCGGTGAAGTTGATTTGGTAGGTGGCTTTCGCATCGGCTTTCCATGAGTTGTTGGGGTGGTTGCGGTGGTAGCGGTTGATGCCTTCGTTGGGCTGCAAAGATGTGGCGGCATAGGAAACTTGCTGGCGGTGGTAGTGGTCTTCCTCGCGGTCGGTGTAGGAGAAGTCGGCGTTCAGCGCAGCCCAGTCAGGGCTGTGACGGAACTTGAAGGTGCTGCCGAGGCGGAGGTTGCCAGTGAGTTGGTGACCCTCGGTGAGGCTGCGCTGGTGGTTCTTGTTGAGTGTGCTGTCGTTTCGGGTGGTGAGCGACGAGTAGCCGCTGGTGTTGTCGAACTTCTCGTAATTGAATGAGGGACGCACGTCGAGGTTCCACATGCCAAAGTTACGATAATAGTGGTGGCTGGTGTTCAGCGTCAGGTTCTTGTCGCGCTGAGCCTGCTGGATGCGGTCGTGGGTGTCGCCCGTCGGCAGGAAGTTCTGACGGTTGGTCTGCGTCTGGCGGTCGAGGTCGGTGTGCGTCACCTGTACGTTGCCATCGACCTTCCATACGTTGTTGCGGTCATCCACGTTGTAGTCGATTCCTGCCTGTTGCTGCGTCAACATTCCTCCCTCCTGCAGACGTTGTGGATTCCAGCTGCCGTTCTCGCCAGGCTTGCGGTCGCCGTTCAGGTTGTTGGCCGTAGCATAGGCAGCAAAGCGCGAGTGGTCGGTGAAGCGCAGCGCGAAGAGACGAGCCAACCAGCGTTCTTCCGTTCCGCCTCCAGCCTCCACATTCGCCAGTGTGCCAATGGAGTATTCTTTCTTCAGCTTCACGTCCATGACGTAGCGGTTGTCGCCCATCACGTGCTGTCCGAGGAACTCGCTCTGCTCACCCCACTTATCGTAAATCTGAATGTCTTTCACCGTATAGGCGGGCAGATTATCCAGCATGATGGTGTGGTCGCCACGGAAAAAGTCCTTACCATTGAGCAACAGCGCATCGACATACTTTCCGTTGTGGTAGATGCGTCCACCCTCCTTCAGTTCGATGCCTGGCAACTGGCGTACCAACGCATCGAGCATCGACCCTTCAGCCAGCTCAAAGGCATCAGCGTTGAAGACGAGTGTGTCGCCCTTGTAATAGAACTGCACTTTGGTAGCGGTGACGGTTACCTCGCGCAGCAAAGTGGATTCACGCTTCACATAGACAGGGGGAAGTTCTCGCCTTTGTTCACGTCGGTAGATGTTGTTCAACTCGTAGGGCATCTTCGTTGTCTCGAAACCTGCATAGTTGACTTGGATAAAATAGTTGGCTGGGCGGGCTGGCACTCGGAATGCGAAGTCGGAATGCTCAATGGGAGGGTTGTTCCCGTATTGCATGTATGAGATGGCCTCGCAGGTATCAAGAACCTGACTATCGGCATCCAACAGACGAACGATGGCATGAGGCAATTCGAGGTGAGTCAAGTGGTCATACACCTTCCCCGAGAGCCACAGTCTGCGGTTGTCTGCTTGCGGTTTGTATTGTACCGAGATAACTTTGTCACGCATCTTCACCTTCACTGGCTGGTCTTTGCAGACTTGCTTCACAGCATCGGGAACGTTAAGGTTCTTCACTTTGACCGAAGTGCGCAAGTCTGTAAGACTGTCAGAGAGAATGGCGATAGTGAAATCCGTCTGCCCTTGTTCTATCGTGCGGAGGGCTTCGGTCAGGGGTGTGTTATGGAAGTCGTGGGTTATCTGAGCGATTGCGTGGTTGAACAGCAATGCGGAAAGAAAAAAGAGAGTCAACCGTTTCATTGCACATTCTCCTTTCTGTCTTGTGCATCAACAAAGATGGTATCTTGCAGAAGGGTAAGTTGCAGCCCGTCGAACATATTCAGCCCGTCGATGAAGTCAGCAAGTGGTGCGTCTGGCCTCCACGTCATGATGAACTTCATGCCCTTTGTCTCTTCGCTGCGGAAGCTGACCGCCTTACCGTAATGTGCTGCCACAACGGTGAGGATGCTGTCAAGAGGGACATCATCAAAGTGGACGGGAGAGGAGTGTTGAGGGGTAGGCATCGAGCGTTGTGAGTTGGATTCCACCACTTGGACGTTCCCTTCGGTTGTTCGTGGCGACATCAAACGGATGGCAGCAAAGGCAAGACCAGAAAGGAGAACCACGCCAGCAAACATGGCAGCGACTTTCATCCAGCGATGTGAAGCCCTATTGCTATAGGCGACAGGACTGACGGGTGAATGTTTGGGACGTAGAAACTCTGCCGTCGTCAGCAGATTCTCATAATACTCTTTGCACTCGGCGCACTGGCTGATGTGCTTTTCACACTCAGCTTTGAGTTGCGGGTCAACCTCCTTATCAAAAAGGTCGGCCACTATGTTTTTGAATTCCTTGCAATCCATAATGAATCGTTTGTTTTGTGAGTTTATACAGAAAGAGGGGCGCGCATCCCTCGTTTTATCTTCTCCATGCCGTAGGCGAAACGTGACTTGGCTGTGGTGAGCGGCAGGCCGAGAATGTCAGCAATCTCCTGAAAACTTTTGTCACCGTAATACCGCAGTCGGATGACCTCTGCCTGTTCATCAGGAATCTCAGCCAGCAAACGGTTGATACGGCGATACTCCTGTTCAAAGTCCTCAGCCTCAGGTGCGACAATATCTGGCTGGCTATCCAGAGATACGATTGGTGTGCGTTCAGCCTCACGCAGACGACTGACACAGAGGTTCGCCAATGTGCGGTAGAGATAGGCCGACAGGTTCCTGACCTCCACATCACCTTCGCTCAGTCGTTGGTGCAGCCTAATAAACACGTCCTGCACGGCATCCTCTGCATCGTCAAGATTGCCCAGTCGGTAACATGCATATTGCAGCAGTCCGTGTCGTTCAGCCGCTATCAACCGCTCCGTTTCTTTGGCTCTATGATGTATGTTCAACAACTTCATTTTTGTCTTGTTTACCTATATGACGTAAAATTAGCGAAAAAGACTTAAAGGACTCCAAGGATTTTGCAGAAAAAACCTCATGGTCCATAAAAAAAGCCCGACCGCCTCATGAATCGGGGCGGTCGGGACATAAACAATGGCAACACATGGTTGCAGCATGGGGGGATTTTCACCCTACGGTTCCTTCAAGAGAAACGCTCAGGAGCTTCTGGGCTTCGACGGCGAACTCCATGGGGAGTTTGTTGAGCACGTCTTTGGCATAGCCGTTGACGATGAGGCCGACGGCCTCCTCGGTGGAGATGCCACGCTGACGGCAGTAGAGGAGCTGGTCTTCGTTGATTTTGGAAGTGGTGGCTTCGTGCTCCACAGTGGCGGTGTGGTTGTGGATGTCCATGTAGGGGAAGGTGTGTGCTCCGCATTGGCTGCCCAGCAGGAGGGAGTCGCAGGAGGAGTAGTTGCGGGCGTTGCCAGCGCTCTTGCCCACTCTGACGAGTCCTCGGTAGGAGTTCTGGGACTGTCCTGCGGAGATGCCTTTGGAGATGATGGTAGAGTGGGTGTTCTTGCCCAGATGTATCATCTTGGTGCCGGTATCGGCTTCCTGATGGTGGTTGGTGACTGCCACACTGTAGAACTCGGCTTGGCTACCTTCTCCTCGCAGCACGCAGGAGGGGTATTTCCAGGTGATGGCGGAGCCTGTCTCCACTTGTGTCCAGGAGAGTTTGCTGTTCACACCGCGCAGGTCGCCTCGCTTGGTAACAAGGTTGAGCACACCACCACGCCCTTCGCTGTCACCTGGGTACCAGTTTTGCACGGTGGAGTATTTGACTTCGGCGTTGTCCATCACCACGATTTCAACGATGGCAGCATGAAGCTGGTTCTCGTCGCGCATGGGGGCGGTGCAGCCTTCAAGGTAGGAGACGTAGGAACCTTCGTCACAGATGATGAGGGTGCGCTCGAACTGGCCTGTATTCCGGGCATTGATGCGGAAGTAGGTGGAAAGCTCCATCGGACAACGGGTGTGCTTGGGGATATAGACGAAGGAACCGTCGGAGAAGACGGCACTGTTGAGGGCAGCGAAGTAGTTGTCCTTGGGGGGGACGACGCTGCCTAAATACTGCTTGACCAGGTCGGGATGATTCTTTACGGCTTCGCTGATGGAGCAGAAGATGATGCCTTTTTCGGAGAGTTTTTCCTTGAAGGTGGTCTTGACGGAGACGGAGTCCATGACGGCATCGACGGCTGTGCCTGAAAGTGCCAAACGTTCCTCGAGGGGAATGCCGAGCTTGTCGAAGGTCTTCATGAGTTCGGGGTCTATCTCGTCCGTGCTCTTGGGACCGTTTTTGCTTTTGGCGGTGGGGTCAGCGTAATAGGAGATAGCTTGATAGTCTATCTGGGGCAGATGCACGTGTCCCCATGTGGGTTGCTGTTGGGTTTGCCAATAGCGATAGGCCTCAAGACGGAACTGCAACAACCAATCTGGCTCACCTTTCTTCTCCGAAATGAGCCTGATGACATCTTCGTTCAGCCCCCGTTCGATGATTTCGGTGTGCACATCTGTGGTGAAGCCAAACTCGTACTTTTTTTCTGCCACGCTGCGCACAAACTCGTTGGATGGGGCTTTGTCTTTCTCATCCAATCCGTTTGGGTGGGTCTCACTCATGGTCTTTCTTCAATGGGTTTAGTTTCTGCGTTGCCTTCTCTACCACAGGTTGCAGGCCGTGCTTGGGCTGCATGCCGCTTGCTTCTTCGGTTTGGTCTGTCACGATGAGGATGTCAGGGATGACCACTTGTGTGGCGTGCTTCACTTTGTAGAAAGTGTCTGCCCGCTGTCCCAGCTTGTGGGGCTTGAATCCTGCGTTGCTCCCGATGAAGTCGAAGAGGTTGAACGCCACGCTGAGGATGATGGCATAGCAAACCACTCCTACCAAGGCACCAATGATGCGATTGATGAAATTGAGTTTCAGTTTCTTGAAGAACTCGGTGAAGAATGCTGCTATCCATCCTAAGGCGATGGGCGCGATGATGACGATGAGCACAAAGGCTATCAAGTGCCCAAAGGTGACGCTGGCTCCTGTCTTATCTGCCAGAAATTCGCCAAACTGATGATAGAGGGTGGCTGCGATGAGCAGTCCCAGACCCACTCCCAGGAAGTTGGCTATCTGCTTGAAAGCCCCTTGCTTGAAGCCGATGATGGCTCCAACCAAGAGGACTACATATATCAGTATTTCCATTAGAGTTTAGCTTTTACTTCTACTTCTGTGTATGTTTCCAGCACATCGCCTTCGCGGATGTCATTGAAGTTGACGATGGAGATGCCGCACTCGAAGTCGCGACCCACTTCTTTGACGTCGTCCTTGAAGCGCTTCAGCGCGAGGATTTCGCCTGAATGTATCACGATGCCGTCGCGCACCACTCGAATTTTGTCGCTGCGGTGCACTTTTCCTTCTGTCACCCAGCATCCAGCCACGGTGCCCACTTTCGTGATGTGATATACCTGACGTACATCCACTTGGGCGGTCACTTCTTCCTTCAGGGTCGGTGCCAGCATTCCTTCCATTGCATCCTTGACCTCTTCTATGGCATCGTAGATGATGGAGTAGAGGCGGATATCGACTCCATACTGCTCGGCCAAACGACGGGCTGCTGCGGATGGACGCACTTGGAAACCGATGATGATGACGTTCTCGGATGCGTGTGCCAGTTCCACATCGTTTTCGCTGATTTGGCCGACTGCCTTGTGGATGACGTTGACCTGAATCTTCTCGGTGGAGAGCTTGATGAGCGAGTCGGACAGGGCTTCGATGGAGCCGTCCACGTCGCCTTTCACGATGAGGTTGAGTTCCTTGAAGTCGCCCAACGCGATGCGGCGACCCAGTTCGTCGAGCGTCAGACGTGTCTGGGTGCGCAGACCCTGCTCGCGCTTCAGCTGTTCACGCTTATTGCAGATTTCGCGCGCCTCCTGCTCCGTCTCCATCACATGGAAGGAGTCGCCAGCGGTCGGAGCACCGTTGAGACCAAGTATCACGGCTGGCTCGGCAGGCAATGCTTTCTCGATGCGCTGTCCACGCTCGTTGAACATGGCCTTGATGCGGCCATAATGGGTACCTGCCAACACGATGTCGCCCTGATGCAATGTGCCGTTTGACACCAGCACCGTTGCCACATAGCCGCGCCCTTTGTCGAGGGTCGATTCAATGATGGAACCTGTGGCCTTACGGTCGGGGTTTGCCTTGAGGTCGAGCAACTCTGCCTCCAAAAGCACTTTGTCCATCAGTTCCTCCACACCAATGCCCTTCTTGGCACTGATGTCCTGGCTCTGATACTTGCCGCCCCACTCTTCCACCAGCAGATTCATAGCTGCCAGCTGCTCCTTGATTTTCTCGGGGTTGGCTCCTGGTTTATCTATCTTGTTGATGGCGAACACCATTGGCACGCCTGCGGCCTGTGCATGGGCGATGGCCTCTTTCGTCTGAGGCATCACGTCATCGTCGGCTGCCACGATGATGATGGCTATATCCGTCACTTTGGCACCACGGGCACGCATGGCGGTGAATGCCTCGTGTCCTGGCGTATCGAGGAAGGTGATATGACGGCCATCCTTCATCTTCACGTTGTAGGCACCGATGTGTTGGGTGATGCCACCTGCCTCACCGGCAATGACGTTAGTCTTGCGGATGTAGTCAAGCAAAGAGGTCTTGCCGTGGTCAACGTGACCCATCACGGTGATGATAGGTGCGCGTCTCACAAGGTCTTCAGCCTTGTCCTCCACTTCTTCGATGGCATGAGAGACTTCTTCCGACACGTAGGTGGTCGTATAGCCAAATTCTTCTGCCACGATGTTGATGGTCTCAGCATCGAGACGTTGGTTGATGCTCACCATCATGCCGATGGACATACACGTTCCGATGACCTTCGTGACAGGCACATCCATCATCGTTGCCAATTCGTTGGCTGTCACAAACTCGGTGAGCTTCAGCACCTTGCTCTCAGCATTCTCGGCTGCCTCTTCCTCTGCCATGCGCTCATGGATGGCTTGACGCTTGTCCTTGCGGTACTTCACTCCCCTCTTCTCTTGCTTGGCAGTCAGACGTGCCAGCGTCTCCTTCACCTGCTTGGCCACCTCTTCCTCGCTCAGTTCCTGAGGCTTGGGAGGCAGCTTCTGCTTTTTCTTCTTCTTGCTGGTTGCCTGCTGAGCCTGCTGGTTCTTCTGCTGATTCTGCAGAGCCTGCTGATTGTTGGGCTTGCCCCCCTGCTGCTTCTTGCCCTGCTGGTTCTGCCCATTGTTCTGCTTGGCAGCAGCATCAATATCAATCTTGTTGTTGTTGATGCGGTTACGCTTCTTCTTTGGGCCATTGCCCTGACCTTGCTGAGCGTTCTGACCCTGCAAGCCACTACTCCCAGCCGCATTCGCCTGTTGCTTCTGCTTCTGTTCCTTACGACGTTCAGCCTTGCTCTTGCGGTCGGGACGCGTCTTGCTGTTCAGGCTCGACAAGTCGATGAAGCCCACCTGCTTGAATTGCACACCCGCCTCGGCAGGAGCGGCCAAGTGATAGACACCATTCTCATCCTGCTCCAAGCGTTCAGCTGGCGACAGCTTTTTCTTCTTCACAGAAGGTTCGGCTTCCTTCGTCACGGCAGCAGGAACAGGAACCGCCTCGGCAGGTGCCGCTGTTGGAGCCTCCTCATGCACAGGCTCGCTCACGGGAGTTTCCACCACCTGAAGCCTCTCCACGGGCTTCTCCCCAGCCCCACTCTGTCCTTCGGACATCTCCCCCTCTATGGGGAGAGCATTCGGGGTGTTGGTCGTTGAGGGCTTTGCCGCAGGGTCTCCCTCCCCATTATGGGGGAGGGTCTTTTCCGTCTTGGAGGGAGTCCTCTGCAAATCCTTGATGTTGCCGACAATCTTCACTTGAGGCTTCCTCGCCGCAGCAGCCTCCTTCTCCTGACGCTCTTTCTCCCTTAGAGCCTGCTGACGTTCCTTCTTCTCTTGCAGCTCCCTCTCCTTCTGGTTCTGAATCTGCTGTTTGATAACGGCATTCTTCTTCATGTCATCACCAAACTCCTTAATCAGCAAGTCATACTGTTCGTCCGTGATTTTTGCGTTTGGCGTGGCATCCTGCAATGCCACACCCTTCTTCTGCAGAAATTCAGCCACGGTGTTGATTCCCACATTCAGTTCCTTTAATGCTTTGTTCAGTCGTACTGCCATCTATCTATTCACAATTTGATTCAAGTTTCGCAAATTAATCTTCAAATTCAGCCTTCAGCACACGGAGCACCTCGTCCACCGTGTCCTCCTCCAGGTCGGCCTTCTCCACCAACATGGCTCGCGGTGCACCCAACACACCCTTGGCAGTCTCCAGACCGATGCCCTTGATGGCATCAATAATCCAGGGATCGATTTCGTCCTTGAACTCATCCAAATAAATATCCTCCTCGTCAGGCTCATCACCATTCAGCTCGCGGAACACGTCAATGGTATATCCCGTCAGCATGCTCGCCAACTTGATGTTGTCACCATTCTTACCAATGGCAAGACTCACCTGGTCAGGTTGCAAATACACCTCAGCCTTCTTCTTCTCCTCATCAAGCGTGATGGACGAAATCGCCGCAGGACTCAGAGAACGCTGGATGAACAACTTGATATTGCTCGTGTAGTTGATTACATCGATATTCTCATTATGCAACTCGCGCACGATGCCATGAATGCGGCTACCCTTCACACCCACACAAGCTCCCACAGGGTCAATGCGCTCATTGTAACTCTCCACTGCAATCTTAGCCCTCTCGCCAGGAATGCGAGCGATGCGCTGCACCGTGATGAGCCCGTCATTAATCTCAGGCACCTCCTGCTCCAACAAGCGGCGCAAGAAGTCAGGCGACGTGCGTGACAAGATAATCTTCGGGTTATTGTTCAAATTATCCACACGGAGCACCACAGCACGAGCAGACTCGCCCTTGCGGAAAAAGTCCCCCGGAATCTGCTCCGACTTCGGCAACAACAATTCGTTACCCTCATCGTCCAGCAGCAGCATCTCGCGCTTCCACACCTGATACACCTCGCCGCTCACAATCTGACCCACCTTGTCCACATACTTGTTGTACAGGTTGTCATGCTCAAGGTCAAGAATCTTGCTCGCCATCGTCTGGCGCAGCGTCAAGATGGCACGGCGGCCAAACTTGGCAAACTCCACCCGCTCGCTCACCTCTTCGCCCACTTCAAAATCCTTATCAATCATCCGAGCCTCCGTCAAGCCGATTTCAGCATTCTCGTTCCGCACGGCACCATCCTCCACCACCACACGGTTGCGATAGATTTCGAAGTCACCCTTGTCAGGGTTCACGATTACATCAAAATTCTCGTCAGAGCCATACGTCTTCTGCAACACGCTACGGAAACTGTCCTCAATCACACTGATCAGCGTTGTCCTGTCAATGTTCTTCGTCTCCTTGAAATCCTTAAAGGTATCTATCAAGTTGACACGTTCTGAATTCTTCTTTGCCATTATTATTATTTTGTTTGTTACTTAAAATCAATGATATTCTTCACCCACTTCACATCATCATAGCCAAAAGCCTTGTCCACCTCCACCCACTGCGGACGCTTCTTGCCCTCCAAATGCTGTTTCTCCAGCACCGTCACCACAAAGCCCTGCTCATCCGCACACTTCATGCAGCCCTCCATCTTCTTGCCCTCCTTCGTCAGGAGTTCCACATCATAACCCACAGCATTCACATATTGCTGCAGCACCTTCAGCGGCTGCCCGATGCCCGCCGAACCCACCTCCAGCTCGAAGTCCTCCACATCACGATCCAGGCCGTCCTCAATGAAGCGGCTCAAGTCGCAGCAATCCTCAATCCATACACCATCCTTGTGGTCAATCTCCACCGTGATTTTGTTCTGGTCATCCACAGAGGCATCCACCAAGAAATACTCCTTGCCCTCCAGCCACTTCTCCACCAGATTCTTCACCTTGTCCTTGTCAATCATAAACAATACCTATATATTATAAATTGAAAAGATAAATCAAAGAGAGGGAACCTTTCAGTCCCCTCAACACATTTACGGCTGCAAAGGTAGAACAAAAAATGCACACCACCAAACAAAACGCCCTTTTTTTATTGTTCAACCCCGTTTTATGCCCCTCAAAAACGCCCTTTGCACATTTTCCGAAGGGGAAGTGGCATGAGTGCGTGCCCTGTCGGCACGGGTCTCGTCGGCAGGGTCGTCCTCGGGGGTGCAGGCTGCCAGCAGCAGGGCAGCCACGAGGGTGGCTGTGAGGGTGAGGGTCTTCATGGGCTTTTTGTGGCAAAGATAATGAAAATTGTCAATTTGTTAAAAAGTTAATTTGTTAATTCGTTGGGGCTTGGGGGGATTCTAATAGGGGGGAGTAAGGAAAAACGATATATATT